>NZ_JBXAHS010000003.1:909296-995231 GCF_058795355.1 Bacillus sp. GW823-FHT06A11
TGTTGTGATCCTCTTCCGTTGCTTCCTTGCCCATTTCCATTATTCCCTTGTTGTGATCCTCTTCCGTTGTTCCCTTGCTGATTCCCATTATTTCCTTTTTGAGATTCTCTACTTTTATTCTCCTGTTGATTCCCTCTATTTTCTTGCTGAGATCCTCTTCCATTGTTTTCTTTTATTTGCTTCGATGACTGTTCCTCTGTTTTCTTTTGTTCTTTCTGCTCTTGCTTTTCATATTTTTTTTCGTCTACAGGAGATAAATCCATTGATGCATCAGGAGATGACTCCGGCTGTGATTGCACCTCTTCTTCATTTTCCACCGGATTAGGCGGCGTGGCAGGAGGCGTAAGCGATTTGTTTTTCTCATTCTCTTGCTTTATATAGACACCTGTGCCAATTCCAGCTTTTCTAGCATTCTCTCGTACTTGCATCGTGCTACTTTGATATTCAACTGTAATATGTTTTAACTCATATTCTTTCTTCAATTCTTTCATTGCCTTTTCTAACTGTGGTTCTAGCGCCTTGTCCTTTGCAACTGCTGTTAGCATAACTTGCTTATCATTCGTTAAATACTTATCCTCTTGGCTTTGCTGTATAATAGTACGTACTACTTCTTGCAATTGTTTATTTTCCCATTGCTTCAATTCTTTTAAAATACGCCTTCCATCATCATTACAAGCCTGTAAATCTATAACACGAAAATCCTTCGTTACGCTCACCTCTAAACTTGGATTTATATCAACTGAGACGTAAGCAAATACTTTTTCTTCTGGTTGGTTGTAGAAAAACAGCACTGCAAATAGAAAACAAGCAACAAGTATTGATGCAGGTTTTAAAAAGGAAGGGATCGAAAAATGCGATGCTTTTTGTTCTTGCTCATCAAATGAGATTTCCTCCCCAATCATGCAAGAATCCCCTTTTCTTTTACACGTAATAAACTCTCCATTTGGTGTTAAAACAACTACGCTATGCTTTTTTATATCCATCACAATTCCTTTATTCATCATGCTTTTCCCCTCTTATGTAATCCAGAATATATGTATAGTTGTTTGCAAAAATAATACACATTGCAATAATGTATTTTCTATGTCGTTCCAACGTTTTACGACTTACCCTAACACGCGGTTCAATATGTTTAAGCGGTAACTTTTTCTTTCGGAACAGCTCTTCCATCATTTCCTCTTCTTTTATAATAACTTTTACAATTTCTATTAAGTGCTCACGCGTATCACGATGCTTAGGAGATTCTTTAGCAAGCTCTGAGAATGTGATTTTAAACTCAGCTAGCACACTTTGAAAATGAAGAATTTCCTCCTTACGGTTACTATTTTCCATCTCTTTCATATACTCTGTAAGCGACACTTGCATTTCTAACATTTCCTCTTGCTCATCTTCTTTTAAAAAGACAAAGTTATGTTTAGACTCCTTACGTATATAGTCAATTACATCTCTTTTTATAAGAAGATCAGCAAACGCTAAAAAGGATTTTCCTTTTGTATATGAATACTGTTCAATTGCTTCGTTAAACGCAAACAATCCAATGCTATATTCATCATCCTGTTCTGTAATATACCGGCGGCAGACAGATGAGATTGATTTTCTAATAAAAGGCTGATACTGTACGATAAATGCTTCTTTATCTTCTTCGTTGTTTTGTATGTTACATACGATATCTTCTATTTTCGGTTTTCTTAAGATCTTCATTACTAAACTCAACACTTGTAATCTCCCAGCCTCCTTCAAATAGCAAAATGGCCACTACACAAGTGACCATTTAACCAGATTTTCTTGGTACTTTTCTTCGGTCTTGTTTTCTTGCTGTTAGTTATATTTTTAGAGTCTAACGTTTTCTTAATGATTTTTCCTTTTCTCTCAGCACTACAGTTAAGTTTGTATTTTTATCTACTTTCTTATTTTCTACCGTTCGTTTTGCTTATTCTCTTTCTATTTTATCTGCAATCCTTGAATAACTCTTCTTTATATAATTGGTAATTTCATCCTTCCATTTTGGATGCCCACTTAATCTAGTAATTTTATTAATGCTTCTATATTCTTTCATAGTCATTTTTCTTCTATTTATTTTCTTCACTATACATATTCGGAGGAATACATAGTTTTATGGGGGTCAAAAAATATTTTCATAAAAAAATACATATTTATTTCAAAAATAAAAACCATCAATTTGAAAAAAGATAATCAAATTGATGGTTTTCTTATAATATCTATTAAATTAAGTTGGATTCTCATTATATCTAAAAAAGTACTAGCTATCCTCTGCCGATTTTCTCTATTTTCATCTTTCTTGGTTATCATAATATGTCTTATCTGCGTATTTTCTATCATTTCCTTTTAGATAAGCTAAAATTACTTTTGGATTTTTAAGTAAAGTCCAGTCTCCATATGTATCAAATCTTCTGCATGAAGTTATCATTCCATTTTTAATAGTACCGAATTTCTTATTATTTTTCTTTCCCCACTCTTTTAGACGTTTAGCGAAATCTGCATCTTCTGCCATAAGCATGTTTTCATTAAATCCGTTGATTACCATAAAGTCTTTTCTATAGCACCAAAAAATCCCTACAGATATAGCTCCGTACTTAAAAAGTAAGGGGATTATGATTAACATTGCGGAGAGAAATATTCCTAAAGATATTCTTTCAAACTTACCATTCACCCCACCACCAATGTATGTACCTGAAGCTAAATATTTATCTACATTAAACAACATAGACTCTGTCATTATGGTATCAGCGTCTATAGTAACGATTATTTCTCCACTAGCTATTTTAGCCCCTGCATTTCGAATTTTAGATAAGTTTTTATCGTTATTTTTCAATGTAACACAATTATAAGATTTTGCTATTTCCTCTGTTTTATCTGTACAACGATTTAAAACAACTATAACTTCCGTTTGCTCTTTATATGCCTCTGATGCCTTTGCAATTGAATCTAAACATTTTCTAATGTACTTTTCTTCATTATGCGCAGGAATTATAATAGAAAACTTCACATCTTTTTTCAAATTAACTCCTGAAGATTCGTTTGTCTCAGTCATAATATTCCCCCCTTATTTTATAAGGTAAATATCTGTTATACATAACGTATATTAAAATTCAATAAATTATATGATAGGAACTGCAGGTAAACTATTACTTGAGTATTAAAAAATAAAAACGTTATTCTTTCTAAATAAGCAAAATTACTAGAAAGAATAACGTTTTTTATTAGTTACATTAATATTTTATTCGTTGCTTTATTTCTTCAAAACGAGCATGTATAATTTTTCTGATATCTGGATGATTCTTATATAAAGTAACAGTATACATGATGGAAGATGCAAGAATAATAGACCATATTAACCAATCTCCAGCATGAGAAAGAACTTTAATTATTTCACTCGTAAATTCTTCCTGTCCGTCATGAAATGTATAGCTGAGTAGTTACCTTATTTTAAAAAAAACATTCTGATTATTTCTTTTTCACTTCTTCTACAAATTCCCATGTCTCTCCGTTATCTTTTGATTGATAAAGTGCACTACTATCGCCATTGTAGTCTCCATCTGCCCCTTGTCCAACTAACATATTAAAAACCCCATCTTTCTCATATGGCATACTAGGTGAATCAAAAGGACTTATTGTGGACTGTGTATGATCTAATTTCACTTCATGCGGCGGATATTCTACCTTTTTGAAAGATACTCCCCCATCATCTGTGCGATATAACTCTCCTTCATTACCAGAAGGCCTAATTGCTCCTAAAAACCCAAGTTTATCATTTATAAAAGTGATTCCTGATACACTACCAATCCCCCCATTAAATGGATCTGGATTGATAACCTCCCATGTTTTCCCTTCATCACTAGTCTTGCTTAATGAATAAAAGGCGCTCCCTAATGCTTTATCTGTCATATTTAGTTTATAACCAACTTCTTTCGATAGGAAAAACTGTTCTTTTTCATTCTTTAAATCTTGTTGTTTCTTCTCTTTAAGCATATCTTCTTTTGGAGGCGTCTTTGATTTACTCCAACTTGCGTCACTTATTAAATTATATCTAGCAGGGACTAGCTCTTGCTCTTTTCCAGGGACAAATATAGATACAGTATATCCAATGATATCAGAAGCTGCTTTTTTAAGACTCTGCCCCTTACCATCCTCAGTAATATTAATAATTCCCTCTGTATTGGATCCCCAATTTCTTTTTCCATAATAAATCAACCCATACTTACTTTCATTCCATTTTCTAACCGTTTGCTTAACTGGAATCGCCTTAACCGTTTCAATTAAAGGTTCTACTAATTTATCATCATTATAATCAGGCTTTGCGTATCTGTCTCGTATTATAGTAATATCTTCTGACTTCTTCTTATTATAAGAGATTAAATAAGTTTCTTCTTTCCCATCATCATTTTTCCCATAAACAAATGTATCAAACGCTATGATTGTTCCATCTGAATGAAATGTAAGATCAAAATCAGTTGCCATATACAATTTCTTTGGCAAAGGATATTTTTTATTTATATCTTCAAAAATACCTTCTACTCCAGACTTATATATATTATTATGTTTAAGTTTAACTGACCTTTCATGTTTTAACTTTTCTATAAACCATGCCAATTTACCATTGTAATTTATTGCACTTTTATAAATCTGCATCCCATAAAATGATGTAATTGCAACAATAATGATAATAGAAATGGATCTCCATGCTATTGAATTAGTTAATTTTTTAGATTCATATTCTCTATTTTTTATCATCCGTATTGTAGTAAATGTAGTTATGGATATAAAAAGTACTATACATAATAACAAAATGTAAATATTATAATTCATTCTTCCGTACTTACAGTATAAGGCCAACTCATAGCAAAAAATTCCGTATACAATTATTAGTATTGGATTTGTTACTAATGACAGAAGTATCCTTTTTGTATTTTCTCTAAATATAGAAACCACCCCTAATTACATGAATTACTGATATTAAGTATACTTTATTGTAAAGTAACAAAAAAGCTATTTAATCTTGCCGCAAAAAATACAATAGACATCTTTCTATTAAAGCCGTTTACAAATCTAGTTGTTTCATAGACAATGGATTTTTGAGTGAATACTAAAGTTGCTTCATTTATATGAATTACAAATTCAAGCATGATGCTCAATAAAAAAATAAATCCTGCCATACGCCCCTACGTAATGGAATGAGAAATAAGATAAATCAAAATAGGCTCAGGTGAACAAACCATACTAAGTGAAACAAGCGCAAAAGCTAGCAAAGTACTCAGGCTCACCATAAACCTTCCTTCTTTATGTTACATAAAATTTCCTATTGTACATTTTATCATGATTGAGGAGAGAAAAAATTAATATAAACCGATGCAGCTAAGTAATAGTATCGGATCGAATGTAGTGTAATCACATATTTCTCATTCTCTTAAGTAAGGACTAAAAATAACCTATCCATAGAGCTACTAAAACCACTACGAATAAAGCAAAGCAACATGTAATATTTCGAATCCACTTTTGTATATCATCAAAATACTTTTCTATAAATGCAGTGTAAATAGAAAGCATAAGAAGTAGCACAATGAAAGTAAAAGATCCCAATTTATCGTTAAATTTTTCATTAGTAAATGTACTTACATGAAGGAATAGAAAAACAAACGTTACTATGAATAGCTCAAATAATCTTTTTTTATTCAATCTGCCACCACCTTACAACAATTCCCTTTTATTCCATTTTATCAGAACATACTGTGTAGCAGTATATGAATATTATATTCATTTCAAAAAGGCCAACAATACAAGATCGTTAGCCTCTACTTTCCATATTCGCACCTTTTATCACTTTACTTCCTAACAACCGGAATCCACATTTCACCAAATACTAGGCCATTTCTCTGTCCCATCTCAACCGTTGTATTCGGTCCACCAACATAGGCAAAATCCTTTGCTTCTGGTAAAGCTTGACCGAAGGCGATGCCAGTAAGCTTATTACTTAGCTCTTTAGCCGTTTTGTCTTCCCCTTTCACTACTAAGTATTCTCCCCTCGGAAACTGAATCACTCTAGATTCTTCTTCTATTTGTGCTTCTGTCATGACACCCGCATAATACATCATTTTGTTATTCACCGCTTCGCTCACGGAAAAAATGTATTCATTTGTAGCTAAAGCTTTTAAAGTGTCCAGCCTTCCATCTTCTTTAACAGCCGACCAAAAGTGTTCCTTTTCTTTATTTATTCCAGCAAAGTTTGTGTATTCACTCTTAATTTCAGTTCCAATACCTAACACAATAAAGCTATCTTTTTCTTCTATAGTATAATTTTTCATATTCAAAACCTGCCTCTTTTTTTATTAATCAAACGATTTATCTTTTCATCTGATACGTTTATAATATCTTTAAACCATGTCAAAAAATGATACTGTTTAGGAGACCAAAATGAAAAAAGTTGAACGGATCAATACAATTATGCGATATATTAACAACCGCTCTCACTTTACAATTTCTGAAATCATACGAGAATTTAACATATCACGATCGACAGCTATTAGAGACATTAGAGAAATTGAAGCTATGGGAATGCCACTTGTCGCTGAAGTTGGGAGAACGGGTGGATATTTTGTTATGCATAATTCTATCCTGCCCGTTGTTCGCTTTACTGATAATGAAGTGAAAGCTCTTTTTATTGCCTTTATGGCTACGAGGAATCAACAACTTCCCTACCTAAAGAGTCGTCAATCTTTAGCCGAAAAACTACTAGGACTCATCTCAGAAACCCAGCAGGATGACCTTGTTCTTTTAAATCAACTCTTGCTGTTCCAAGGAACTAATCCTCATAATCCCGATCTACTTGAGCTTTCTGATCTCCCCCATCCTATGTTAGAAAAACTCATTCAAATCCTTCTTTTGGATAACCATTTATTGATTACCATTAAAAAAGATGAAGAAATTAAGTCTTATCCAATTTATCTATTACACCTTTATCAAGAAAAAAGCCATTGGATTATTGAAGGATTTGACTTAAAAGAAGAAAAGAAGTTAATGTTTCCTGTCGATGATCTCATCAATATCGAACCATACACGACGAATAAAAGACTCAATAAGAAAAAGATTTTAGAAAAACTAAGTAAGAAGGCTGAAGCAATTAACCTTGTACTTGAACTTGGTCCGACAGCAATTGCCCAGTTCAAAAAATACCATCCTTTAAAAATTTCAATATCTTATACTAATCCTTACCAATCCACAGCCATTTTAAAAACTTTTATCAATGTTAACAATCCCGATGAAGTGACGGAAATAATAAATTGGCTGCTTTTTCTAGGGAAGGATATTAAAATCAAAGAAATACCCGATGAAGTATTAGCAGATTTACAAAAACGAGTGTGCTTATACATTCCATAAGCAGTGAGCCTCAAATATTAAGCTTTATCACTGGACAATTATTCTATTTTTAAATACCATTTCATTTACTACAATGAGAGCATGATAAATAATAAAAGCACGGAAAATCTCCCGTGCTTTTCTAAATATATATTATTCCTGAAGGTTTCGTTTATCTCGTTTCTTACCCTAACTGACGTTTAAATGCTTTACTGGCGAAAAAGTAAGAGATGACCATTATACCTACGCACCAAGCGAGCGCAATCCAAATATCGTTTCCAACAGTTCCTTCATATAAAAGAGCACGAATCGCATTCACGATTGAAGTTACAGGCTGATTCTCTGCAAACGCACGAACAATTTTTGGCATCGTTTCGGTAGGCACAAAGGCCGAACTAATAAATGGAAGAAAAACTAGCGGGTACGAGTAAGCAGTCGCCCCTTCCATAGACCTCGCTTTCAATCCTGGAATGATAGCTAGCCATGTTAGCGCCAGCGTAAACATCCCAAGTATCCCAGCTACCGCGAGCCAATCTAGAATATTAGCACTGGAACGGAAACCCATTAAGAGTGCAACAAGAATAACCACCACGATAGTAAGTACATTAGCAACAAGAGAGGTTAGAACGTGAGCCCACAATATCGATGAGCGCTTAATAGGCATCGTAATGAAACGTGCCATCAGCCCACTCTTTACATCCGTAAAGAGTCGCACGGAAGTGTAAGCTACACCGGATGCGATAGCCATTAGCAAAATTCCCGGCAATAAATAATTAACGTAGTTTTCCGTTCCAGTTTTTATTGCGCCGCCAAACACGTAGACAAATAATAGCATCATCATAATCGGTGTAATCGCTACTGTAATAATTGTATCCGGACTGCGCATAATGTTACGCATTAAACGACCTAGTAATACACCTGTTTTACTTTTCATTTACATCTCCTCCTTTTTGCCAATGATCGCAAGGAATATTTCTTCCAATGTCGGTTGCTTCTCGATATACTCCACTTTTGCTGGCGGGAACATCTCTTTTAGTTCAGCAAGAGTACCTGTCGTAATAATTTTTCCGCCATGCAAAATAGCGATACGGTCTGCCAGTTGTTCTGCTTCCTCCAAGTACTGAGTCGTAAGCAAAATAGTTGTACCACTATCAGCAAGTTCCTTGACTGTATCCCACACTTCAATCCGCGCTTCAGGATCGAGTCCAGTCGTTGGTTCGTCAAGAAAAATAACTGCTGGCGCCCCAATCAAACTCATCGCGATATCAAGCCGGCGCTTCATCCCACCTGAATACTGATCTGCCCTTTGGTTTGCCGCATCAGTCAGGCTAAATCTTGCAAGTAGATTGTCAGCAACTTGAGCGGGATTGGAAACACCACGTAGCCTAGCTATCATTATCAAGTTTTCCCTCCCAGTCAGCATACCGTCTAAAGTTGCGAACTGCCCTGTCAAACTGATACTTTGACGAACATGATTTGGTTGACGCTGTACATCAAATCCGCAAATACTTACTTCACCGCCATCTTGCTTCATTAGCGTCGAAAGGATGTTGACCGTTGTCGTCTTTCCCGCTCCATTTGAGCCTAGCAGCGCGAAAATTTCTCCACGCTGCACCTCAAAATCTATCCCTTTTAAAACTTCCTTGTCTTTAAAGGATTTTTTCAAGCCTTTTACAGAAATCGCTGCATTACTCATACTTTTTTCCTCCCTATAAAAATGTTTTGCGGAGATAATTTATTTACCTCTATCTATTTAGTACCACTGATATTCTGTATCACTTAGTACCAAGCTAAAAATATAACTGAATAGCTATGGTGGCAATTCATATGTGTAACCAGCTAATCAGTCGGTATTACTTATTCCATTTATTTTTTTCTCAATTTCTTCATAATACTTTCATTCAAATCTTCACGATACTTGGAGACGTAAGTTTTAGCATTTGCCACTAGTTCGTCAGCAAAGGAAGCCACGTCATCCCCAGTAATGTCAAGCACTTGTCTTCCTTCTGCTGCACCAGCTTCAAACAAATCGATTAATTCATACTGTATGTGTAACATATCCATCCCGTTACCCGCTGAGAAATTCCACATGTAGTTTTGAATTTTCTTAAATACAAATTGGTAGTCCTCTGGCAGAGCCTCAACTCGTGCCATCATCATTTTGTACTCTTTTTTATCACCAATTAACTTTTTAAACATTTCTAACATCTTATTTTCCTCCTTTTTTATAAAACCGAACAAGAAATTCCCAAAGTATCGGCCGGAACATTTTATCTTATGAACCTATTTTGACTTCAAGACGTTAATTTTTGACGATACAAAATCCCATTTTTTCCAAAACAATTCAAGCTCTTGGCGGCCCTCTTCATTTAATGAATAAAACTTACGAGGCGGTCCCATATCTGATGGTTTCTTTTCAATATTCACAAGCTTTTTCTTCTCTAATCGTACAAGGATGGTATACACCGTACCTTCCACAACTTCGGTAAACCCAAGATCATTCAGATGGCGGGTAATCTCATAGCCATACGTTTCACGGCGACTGATGATTT
The DNA here is from genome assembly GCF_058795355.1 of Bacillus sp. GW823-FHT06A11. Classification (NCBI taxonomy): domain Bacteria; kingdom Bacillati; phylum Bacillota; class Bacilli; order Caryophanales; family Bacillaceae; genus Bacillus; species Bacillus sp. GW823-FHT06A11. The sequence goes on from NZ_JBXAHS010000003.1 coordinate 919,220, forward strand.
CCAGTACACACCCTTCCAGTGAACCTTTTAGCATTTCAGTTAAATTTTCCATGTCCTGATCCTCCTTTACCCCCTATTCTGTCTGACTTATATTCAGTATCACAGAGTACTAAGGCGAATTTTTTTACTGAATAGCTTTTGAGTAAAACCACACTATTCAGTATCACTTATTACAACTACATTGTATGACTAAGTAGTTGTGAATGTCAACTTTATTTTCAAAAAAATTAAAAATCCGCTTTACCCTAACCGGATACAGCCTCCTTTTTTGTTGTAAGGGCCATCAAACTAGTAAAACAGAGCTGATTCAAAGTGTAATTTAAATCAGCTCTGCTTTATTGTTTTCATACCGTTATATCTTGTTTTTTCACGATACAAACTGTTTCTCCCTACCATTCCCATTGCATATAAAGCATAAAGGCAAGTGCGGTCAGAGAAAATTTCCAGAGATTATCCGTACATGATACGAGCTCCCAAAATACAATTCTATTAGAAATCTGTTCTCTGTATTCTCTTTTATTTTATTTCTGATAGTTGATTAGCAACACTATCTAAAAATTTTTCTACCTTTTCTTTTGATGTATCCGGCGCATGATAACCGATCGTAAATGTAAGCCTTCCATTATAAGAGCTTGCTCCCATTGAAAAGAATGGTGCATACATAATAGGTGATGTCATATACCCGTCCTCAGCTTGAATTTCACCAAACTGAATAGGTTCCTCAGCGATTACTCCCAAATTTGTCAGTAATGGCAACGCCATCCCCATCTGTACAGCCTGTTCATATTGCTGATTATACATTTCCTTCACTGTAGATAGCTTCATTTCTGCCAGTAACTCCATTCCTGCTGCTGAAGAAAGACCTGGATTTTGAGACTTTATTTTATCCATTGATTGTTTAACTCGAACAAGAGTCTGCTTAAATGTTTCATCGTCTTCCATTTTAATCACTGGCATTTCCATACCGGATAAGTTGCAAATAGCACCAGTTGTATTATTAGGCAGATATCGACGTAAATCAATTGTCAAGCCAATCATTTTTTCTGCAGTGCGAGGTTCTGCATACACAGTGAAATGTGATAAAGCTCGGAAGTATGCAGTCATGATTACATCATTCAAGGTAGCCTGTTGAGCTTTTGTCCATTGGGTTAAACGTAGAGTTTGCTCATGGCTCAATCGCCGTACGGACATTTGGGGAAATTTATTTTTGTTAGGTTGAGATGGAAAAGACCATAACGATGCCTGTTGTTCTTGGTTAGGACGATACGCACTTTTTATGTCCGATATTCCAGCGTATTTGAATACATGTGATTGATCTCGACAACTCTCATTTCCCTTATCAAATTCCTTTATAATTTGCTTCTTAGACCGTCCCAATGAAAGGTGAGTATATATCATTCCAAGCAATTTAATATATTCCTTGACTCCTGCACCATCTGAACATAGATGAGACAATTTCACAACTAACATATCTGTTGTAGTGCCCCGTAATAATTTCGTTTGAACCATAGGCCCCTGAATACGATCACCAGGTTCCTTAATAAAATCTATTGCCATTATTTCAAGTTCTTGATTATTTCCTTCTGCAAAAAAGCAAATAGATGAGTTAGTGTCAGATGAATGTTCCTCCCAGTAAGGAATATCATTTTCTACAAACCGGCTGTTCAAAACTGGTTGCAATTGCAACGTTATCCTTACTGATTCTTCAAGTATTTCCTTGGATATACCTACAGGAAAATAAAGAACTGCATTAATTTGTTGATCTGCAGAATAAAGACCTAATACATAATTCATTCGATCTTGTGGTGTTACTGAATACTTTCTTTTCTCCATAATTCCGTCCCCCTTTAGGACTTTTTGTATAACCCTATTTTCCATATGCTTATAATTTTTCTAGTCATTTTTCTTCAAGAGCTAATAACGCTTATTTTTCGAATTTTTAACGAAATCATCTTCTCCGTATTGGTTTCATTCTTTTTGCAGGTGATATATTCATTATTTTATTGTTATCAACACTGCCTAACCTCACAACAAAACCAAACAAGAATAAATTAAGTTTATATATACGTAAACATTTTATTATAACGTCTATAAATTATCAATATAGCAAATAAATCGTTTTTATGTCTGTCAATAAAAAATAATATATTCAAGGGCCACTTCATCATAAAAGATTGATGTGCATGTAAATGTACCCCTATCACTTTCAAAATAAGAATGAGAATTTTTTCAACAAAATAAGCTGCAGTTATTGATTTTACAGTAAGAAAAGCCCCTCCATTTTGAAGATGCGCAATCAAAATGAGTAGGGCTATTTCCAATTTAAATTTTATAAAAGAATGATTATCATAAATAATATTTTACTTTTTAGTCTACCTTATTATTTTCAATCCATTTTCCTAATAAATGAATGGATTTTATTCATATAATTTGAGGTGGTATCGTTGGTTTTTAAAAATAGAAAGCTTATTTTCAAATCAAATGAAAAAGAGGTAAAATTATAGATATTCATGTAGAAATTTCGTTTTGGGGATACTTAAAATCTTAAGGTGATGGGCATGTGGTGTTACACTTTAAAAGCTTTATAAAATTTATAGATATAGCGATTTTCTTTATTAATAATCATTTGTATGTACGTTTACTCACACACATACAAATGATTTATAAAGCTACAATTAAGTGAAAACATCTTTTCCGTTACGATAACATCATAGCCATGTCTTCTGCTGCATTTGTAATTAGTTTTAAACCAAATGTTTCTTGTAATACATCAAGCACGCCAGGTGAAATAAATTCAGGAGCCTTTGGACCGATGCGAATATCTTGAATCCCAAGACTAAATAGCCCGAGTAAAATGGCAACCGCTTTTTGTTCAAACCATGATAGCACAATACTTACTGGCAATTCATTCACTTCACATTGGAAAGCATCAGCTAAAGCAGCCGCTATTTTCACTGTAGAAATTGAATTATTGCACTGTCCTAAATCAATGTAACGCGGAATTTCCGTACCAGGTACAACACCGTAATCCACATCATTAAAGCGGAATTTTCCGCAAGAAGTTGTTAAAATAACCGTTTCTGGCGGAAGTGACGTTGCTAATTCACGATAATATTCTCCGCCTTTTCCCGGTGCATCACAACCGGCGATAACAAAGAAACGCTTTATTTTCCCCTCTTTTACTGCATCAATAATTTCTGGAGCTAATGATAATACTGTATTATGATGAAACCCTGTCACTAACTGTTCATCCGACTCCATATGTACTTCTGGAAGTTCTAGTGCTTTTTGAATTAATGGTGTAAAATCATCATTTTCAATTTTTTGTACACCTTCTAAACCTGCAATGTCATATGAAAAGAATCGATCAGAGTACGAGCCTTTAATTGGCATAACACAGTTCGTTGTAGCTAATATGGCACCAGTAAATTTTTCAAAAAGGCGTCTTTGATCATACCATGCCTTACCGATGTTTCCTTTTAAATGTTTATATTTTTTCAGCTGCGGGTATCCGTGTGCTGGTAGCATTTCAGAATGCGTATAAATATTAATGTCTTTTCCTTCTGTTTGCTTTAATAGTTCTTCTAGTGCAAATAAATTATGACCCGTAACTACAATTGCTTTACCTTCTACACGATTTTGTGTAATTTGTACAGGCTCTGGCACACCAAAATGATTCGTATGTGCCTCATCTAATAATTCCATCACCCGTAAAGCTGATTTCCCCACTTTCATAGCCATATCAATATGCTCTTGTTCGTTAAAGTTAGAATTTGTTAATGTCATATATAAAGCTTCTTGTGTTGTAGCATCTACAAATGCATCCGTATATCCTAGCTGAGCAGCATGTGTGCGATAAGCTGCAATTCCTTTTAGCCCAAACACAATCGTATCTTGTAAACTCGCAATCGTTTCATTCTTGCCGCACACACCCATTACTTTACATCCGCCTGCTGGCGTTTGTTCACATTGATAACAAAACATATCATCCCACCCTCTCCCAATCATTCATTACACCTTAAGCATAATACCCATTGAAAAAAAGTGATGTGATATCAATCACAATAATATATAAAGATTTGTGACAGTTCATATTGTTGACATAATATTTTTATTGACACTAAAAAATATGCATTAGTGTACACACATCTTTCGATACTTTTAAATAGCTAATTAATTTGGAGAAATATATACAACGAAAAAAATTTTTGAATCAAATGTACAAATAGTTGCAATTCATCACATATGAAATAGATATAAAAATACGCTCTTCTTTCTATCATTCAATAGAAAGAAGAGCGCATTTGTCATTTTAAGGAACTATCATTTTTTATTAAAGTCTTTATTGTAAACCTTTTTATTTACAATGCATTTACATTATCTTAACATTACTTACATTATTTATATGATATATTTATATAGAAGCTACTTAAGAAATTTCATATACATTTTATCTTTATGATCTCTTATCTAATCAATAAAAAGATCATGTTATATTTTTATAACAGGGGTGAATTACGATGACTGAAACTTTAAAAACACTTATAATGCTTGATGCTACTTACGTTGTTATTGCAATTATGACAGTACTAGTATTTGTATACTTGGAATTAAAATCTCAGTAATATATGCTGACGTAATCGACAGATTCAGCATTTAAATATAGTTAGAAGAAAGAGAGGAGAAAATTATTTCTCCTTTCTTTTGTATTTCTACAATTTCTTATTTTAATAAATCCAATGTATGTAAAAGTAATCCCTTGTCTCCTACTTCTCCATGACCAGGTACTACCGAATTTATATTTCCATATCGCTTCAGCACATTCTCAATCGATGTAGACCATTCATTTACATACGCATCCGCAACATTTCCTAAATCTTTAGCTTCCGCAGATTTTACTAAACAGCCTCCAGCTAAAATTTGATATTGTGGCAACCAAACAACAATATTATCTTCTGTATGTCCTTTCCCTGGATAGAACGTTTCTACTTTTGTATTGCCAAACTTCAAACTCGTAATTGTTTGTAAATCTCCAAGCGGCTCTTCATATCCACTGTTCTTTGCTAGTTCTGCGGTTAATGCTGTACTATGCGCTTTAATGCCTCTTTCTTTCAACGCTGTTATTCCGCCAATTCGATCAGCGTGCGCATGTGTAATAATGACATCTGTTACGCGCTTCTGAAATTTCTTTTCTACCATTTCTATTAGTTCCTTCGTTAATTTGTTATCCCAAGAAGAATCAACAAGTACTAGCCCTTTAGAAGTATTAAGAACTAGACCGTTCGAAGGAACTGCTTCTCCATTAAAATAACCTAACTCCGTATGAACCCATACATTCTTGTTTAACTGAGATATTGAAATGGTTCCCGTCTCATTTTTGATTACTATTTGCTCTACCTTTTGCGATGCTTGTGCAGAAGAAATCGTGCTAACAAATTGAGTTGTTCCTAGTAAACTTACACATAATCCTACTTTTAACAACGTATTCTTTTTCATGTTATCAACCCTTTCTTTCAAGCTAAATAGTAATTACCTATATTAGACAATTCATCTCAAATGCTTGTTCCATCTTCATTTGCATACTTTTATGTAATTAACAAAAAAGCGTACAAAATTTTGTACGCTTTAAAACTTAATCTTCCATTCCATAATTCTCAAACTCTTCCTCATTCCCATAAAATACATTCAAATCAATATACTTTTCTTTTCTATTTTTCTATTACACTTAAAACCAAAATTATATTTTGTTAAATTATAACATTCGGACTATAATTTATTTATAGCCCATTAACGGAGGTGTTTGCAATGACTCTCTTCGCTTCACCAACATTATTTATAGTAGCAATCATTTCATTTGCACTAGCTTATTTCATCGGAGTAAAGCAGTACACTTGGCTCTTATCAGGATTCAACGAACGCCGCGTGCCTGATAAAGTGAAACTATCAAAAATAGTAGGTCTTTATAATTTAATTGCTGGTGTCATTGCGACAATCGGTAGTGTCTTCACTACGCCTAATGTCACAATCGTTATTCCTATCACTCTAATTGGACACTTTATTATCGCCGCTTATGTAAATACACGCATGGTGCAGTGAAAAAGATCACCCAAATGGATGATCTTTTTTATAATTTATCAACATATTGCTTCGCTTCTAGTAAGGAAAAACCAAAAGCTTCTCTTACTCTCTTAACTGCTGTAACTTTTTTTCCTTCTTCTACAAGCTGGCGTAGTTCTTTATTAATTTCAGGTTCTCTTTCTACAATTCCCATTTCTTTCGTAATTAATTGTAATCTATCTTCAATTCTCTTTAAACGCGCATCATTTTTCTTTTCAATTGTAGCTAATTTTTCAGCGATATAAATGAAACCAAAGGCTAATATTAGTATAACCATCCAGAATTCCATGAATGTTCCCCCTTACTAACTTTCGTTTGTTTTATTTCACTAACTTAGGTAAATTTTACCACATAAAGCATTTAATGTATAATACTACTATATCAAACTGTTAATAAAACCTATTATTTTAGGGGGACACTTTATGAAAAGATTTTTAAATACGTTACTTCAATTTGTAGTTCTTTCAATCGTGCTACATTTATTATTTGATATAGTTGGTTGGCTTGTTCTCAATGCAACAATTAAAAACAAACAAATCATCATTTCTTTAATAACAATCTCTTGGGTTATGTACATGTACCGAGACAAATTTTTTCAAAAGTTCACTTCAAACTAACTAAAAAAGAAAACACTTCATTGGTGAATTACGAAGTGTTTTCTTTTTTTTACTACTGTATAATAAAAATAATATTCTGTCTTTAAAGAAAGGAGTCACCATGAACTTAAAAATTAGCAATATATACGAGAAAATGAACCAATATTCCGTTGCAGGTTTAAGCCTCGCTGTTATATGTAATGGCAAACTAGATGAAGCGACTGCCTTTGGAACACTTGAAGCTGGAACAACTAGAGCTATTACTACAAATTCTCTCTTTAATTCTTGTTCTATCAGCAAATTCATCACTACAATGCTCGTACTAACATTATCAGAGCAAGGTATCGTATATTTAGATGAAAACGTAAATGATAAACTCACATCTTGGAACATTCCTACTAATCTATTTACTTCACAAAAAAGCATCACTTTGAGAAACTTATTAAGCCATCAATCTGGACTCATTGATCCACCTAATAGTTTTGAACATTATACACCTGCAAAAGGCTTACCTAATATGTCTGAGCTCCTTTCCGGTAAAACACTATATTGCCCCGTACCTATAGAGGTAACTTATAAACCAGAAAGTGAATTTCACTACTCAGACGCAAACTTTTGTATAATCGAACTACTACTAGAAGATATTACAGGAAGATTATTTAGTCAGTTATTAGAAGAACACATCTTCCAGCCATTACAAATGAAAAATAGTACACTTTTTTCTCCAAAAGACATAGATAAAACCGATGTTTTTGCTTGCGGACATAATAAAGATAGAACTGTAACAAATGAGAAGTATCCATTTTATCCATTCGCAGCTGCTTCAGGTATTTGGACAACACCAACTGACTTATCAGCTTTAGTTATTGAAATCATTCATTCCTTACAAGGAAAGGGCAAACTAAAACTTTCTCAAAAATTAGTAATAGACATGATTTCTCCTCAAGGTTGCTCAAAATGGACTGGATTAGGTGTTTTTCTAGATGATTCTAATGAAGAATTACAGATTTATTCACTCGGATGGGGCGTTGGATTTCAATGTATGATGGTTTGTTATCCATACTGCGGGAATGGTGCTGTTATTATGACTAATTCCGATTTAGGTGTTCATCAAATGGAAGGGATCATTGGTGAGGTTGTAAAAACGTTATCCTTATAATGAAAATAAAGAAGCTGTTCCTTCCAGCTTCTTTATCTATATAACATTTTTCGCAACAATTTTTATATGTTCTGGTGCGATAATCTCCGTTATACTTTCTTGGAAATCTTCCCGCAACATTTCTTCCAAATGTTCTAACTGCACTTCAACATGAGTGCATTCTAAATTATGTATATTTAACAGTGCATAATGATCTTTTTTCTTAATTACTAAATATTGATTTTCCTCTGTCACAAGTACAGAACCTAATCGGACTCCTAGTAAGCGTTGATCATCAAACTTCATAATTACTTCTCCTTCCCTCATATAAACAAAATTACAATGAAAATAATTACATTTATGGAAAAACACGCTTATTTAGACTATATCATAATTTACTAAAATAGAAATATCTTTTTCTGTTTTAATAAAAATCCCTATTTTTTCATATATTTCGATACAAAAAACTTTCTCAACATTAAATTTGAATTTTCAGTTTTTAATTCTATGAAAATCTATTATAATAAAGTTAATAAATGTTTGACCTCTCCTAATTCATGTACATATGGATGATCAGTAGTTATTGCTACTGATCTATTTTTTTGATTTCAGAAAGTACATACTCTGCATCCTTTCCTACACCACAAATAAGTGCGGAACCCCTTTGAGATTGCCATGGTAAACCGATATAATACAATCCTTTTACTGGACTGATTCCCTTTATATGATTAGGAAATCCTTTCTCATTCACTGCCTGTTCAATTTCAATCCAATTATAATTTTGAACAAAACCAGTTGACCATATAATGCTTTCTGCACTATAAGTATCACCATTCTGAAACATAATGTTATTTCCTGATGCACTTACTACTTTTTCTTGCAGTTTGATTGCTCCATTACGAATAAGTTTCTTACCTTCAAAACCGAAAATAGGGTCCTTTCTCTTCTGAAACCATCTTCCCCTCTTTGTATTTATTTCAGCGTACAATAAACCCACTTTTTCTAGCAGATTAAAAATACTTTTTCCAAAAAGTTGTAACGGTAAAAACGTTAAAGGATGACTAATAGACACCGTAACTTCATGAGTCTTTGCCAGTTCTACTGCAATTTGCATTCCTGAATTCCCACCACCTACTACTAGTACTTTTCCCTTAGGAATTTGTGATGGTGATTTATATTGTGATGAATGTATTTGAAAAATATGTGATGATAGATTTGCTGAAACTGAGGGAATAAACGGTTGCTGAAAACCACCTGATGCGATAATAACTTTTTTCGTTTGTAAAATTTCTGTAGGAGTGTGTAATTCAAATATTTCTTTTTCTTTCTTTATCTTTAAAACTTCCGTTTGTAATTGTACCGGTAATTGAAAATGTCTTGCATATTCTTCTAAATAAGTTGCAATTTCATCTTTATATGGAAATTCATTTTTTTCACCTATTAACGCCATACCCGGCAAGCTACTGTAAGACCTTGGGGTAAAAAGCTGCAAAGAATCATATCGATTTCTCCATGAATCACCAACTCGTTTTCCTGCCTCAAGTAATAAAAAATTATACCCTTCTTGCTTCAAGTAATATCCCATTGTTAATCCAGCTTGACCCGCCCCAATAATAATTAGATCTTTCATTCTAATCCCTCCTCTTCTTAAACATATGAATACTTGTTCATATATTCATACGTTTCCATAATCATAACATTTTCTTTTTATATGATTCAATATCTACTCAAAATAAAAAAGAGCAGTTCACTGCTCTATGAACTACTCTTCATTCCATTTCTACAATTTTTCCTCGTACAGTGTAATTCTATTTGAAAACGGATCAATTACAGTTAATTCAATTGTACCCCAAGGTGTTTTTTCTATATTCGGCTTCGAATAAGCATATTCTTTATTTAATAATACAGAATGATAATCCTTTACATCATCTATTTTGATCCGAATCGCACCACCTGGTGAGGCATCATCATGATGTTCTGATAAATGTATCACAGCATCCTGTAACGAAATTTGCAAATATAATGGCATATTTTCCTCATACCGATGTTCCCAATCCAGTTTAAATCCTAAAAAACCTAAGTAAAATAGTTTTGCTTTTTCAATATCAAAAATTCTAAATATAGGTGTTATCATTTATACTCTCCTCCTATTTATAAACATCTGCTGCCAATTCTCTCAAAACATCCACGTTTACTACTTCATAGCATCCATCGTTCTTCTTTATTATCTCTTTATCACAAAAAATATTTAATGTTCGCAACAAATGCCGATAGCTCGTTCCTAACAATTCCGCTATTTCCGTTAAATTCCCACTAAATACAATTCTATTTTCATGCTGAACTGCTCGTTCCCCTGCTGCTAACATGTAACTCGCAAGTCTATTTTCAAGCGGATACAATAAATTAATTGTACTATTTTTTGAAAGTCGATTTAACTTATGTGCTAACGATCCACAAATACATCTTAAAAATTTCGCATCATGAAATAGCTGATTTCTCACTTTTCCTAATGGTAAACCAACACAATATGAATCTGCCATCACTTGTACATTTGAAGTAATCCTTTGGGAATGAATTAACTCCACATCTCCAAGTAACTGCAAACTATCATAAAAACACAGTAATACGGATTTCCCGTTACTTAATGTGTTAAACGCTTTCGCTTTTCCTTCAACAAAGAAATATAAATAATCTATCTCTTCATTTTCTCTACAAATAAACTCATTCTTTTTAAAAAATATAAGTTCCATATATGGCTTCATATCATGACTAAAAAATGAATCAATATTATTTTTCTTCATATACTCTGCTAATTTAATAGAATTACATACTTTCTTCATAGTTCCCCACCTTTACAACTCATCCCCATTGTAATCAAAATTTTCTTCTTCCACTATGACATATGTCATAACAATACACAATTTCAGCATGATACAGTCATTACAAATATGAAATACAAAGGGGATATTACATTGTATAACTTTCTTTCTGTCTTTATTGGTGTGCTCATCGCCGTTATGCTTCCATTGAATGGGATTTTATCTGAGTTAATTGGCAAGTACACAGCAAGCGTGGTCATTCACCTTGTCGGTTTAATTGCAGTTATCTTCATTTTAATCATAAACAAAAATAAAATTCGTTTCGATAAAAGTATTCCACTTTTTTTATATAGCGCTGGAGCGATTGGAGTATTCACTGTTCTTTTTAACAATATAAGTTTCTCCGTACTTGGTGCTTCTATTACGATCGCATTAAGTTTACTCGGTCAATCTATTGCTTCCATCGTTATTGATCATTTCGGCTTATTAGGAATGAAAGTTGCAAAGTTTGAAAAGAAAAAACTAATTGGATTATGTTTCATCTCTTCTGGAATTATAATCATGACAATTTATTAATGGGGGCAAGAAAATGTTATATATTACGATCGCTATTTTAGCTGGTGTTTCTATCGTTGTTGCTAGAATTATTAACGCGAATTTAGCAAAGGAAATTGGAAACTGGGAAGGCACGTTTTTCAATTATATTACTGGATTATTTTTCTCTATGTTATTTTTAATTTTCAGTTCAGATTCATTGTATATCCCTATTCATAAGTTGCAATCTATTCCTATCGCCGTATACTTAGGCGGATTAGTAGGAGTTATCGTTATTTCATTATCCAACTATATTACTCCTAAAATATCAGCCTTCTATTTAACATTACTCATCTTTATCGGACAATTATTTGCGGGGACTATTATTGATTTCTTCCTGACAAATGAACTCTCAATTGGTAAAGTTATCGGTGGCATTTTCGTATTAATTGGGCTCACTTACAATTTACTCATAGATCGCCCGATAAAAACTGTGAAGCATAACCAAGTTCAACTATAATACTTTACGCTTACCTATCATATATTAATAGAAAAGCTCTTCACACGAAGTAATAGAGAGGAGAAAATCCTATTAAAAAAATTATTTTATTGCTAGGTAGCGTATTAATTATTTCTGGAATTGCATGGTTTATAAACTCAGGAAAATCTATTCAAGATCTCTATACTGCAAATAAACCGAAAAAGAAAGCTACTATTATTTCAAGCTCGCGAGATCCAAATGAGCCCCCTGTTTTTTTGGGAAAACAGGAAATAAAAGATATACATGTAGAATCAATTAAAACAAAACAGGATATCTTTCTCACAAAAACAGATGAATTAAAAACGTTTATTAACAGTATGAATACCGCAAAAAAAGGTAAATTAACATTAGATGAAGAAGGATCAGACTTAATAGATTGTGATATGTGGATTACTTTCGAGGATGGAACTTATAAAAAATATTTCATATGGGTAGTTGATCATCACAGCAGCGAAGTGATGATTGCTCAGCAAGATACTCCTGATGATGTAAACCTTACGTACTATCAGTTAAACGAAGATAGTTCAAAAAAAGTTTATAATTTATTTAAAAAAATTATTTAAACGAAAAAGTCATGAGCACGCGAACTCATGACTTTTTGCACTATATATACTCAGGGAACACTCTACAACCCTTTTCCTGCTCTATATCATGACCAAAGAAAACAATCGGTTTCTCTTTTATCACAACTTCTTTTAAGCGTTTGATTGAAGATAAAGCTAATTCTGGATCAAATCCTGCGAACGGCACTTCATCTTCAAAATTCTCTTTGGTGTACGATGCATCAATTGTTAATAAAACTGAACCGGATTGCTCCGTCTCAATGAATAACGACTGATGGCCTGGAGAATGACCTGGCGTATACAATAATTGAACACCTGGTACCACTTCATAATCCCCTTCAATAATTTTGTAGTTCAAATGCGGTAATATACATTCTTTCATATATTCTTCTCTATGAAGTGCTGCCTCATATTCCGTTCGCTGCACAATAATCGGTGTATTTGTAAAAGCACCGTTTCCTCCTGCATGATCAAAATGTAAGTGAGAACTAATAATATATAGAAGGTCTTCTGGATCATACCCTACACGCTTTAAAATATTGACAATTCTATCTTCTTCAGTCATTTTCGGTAAAATCTGTCCCTCAACAAATGTATCGTTAAAAAGCCCTTCATTATTAACTGCACTTTCTGGCATACCAGTGTCTACTAAAATAGGACCTTCTTCCGTCTCCAAAAGATAACACCAAACCGGCAAGTTTAATAGTTTCCCCGGTGTTAACGTACTGTTAACAGACGCATGGTCCAACATGCAACGACCTGCTGGGATGAAATAAAGTTTCTTTACTGTCATTATGTATCCACCTTTACATTTAGTTTTGGATAAAGTAATACATTAAAAAATTCTTCTTTTTAGAAATAAACTCCTTCTAGACTATCAGTACAGCTTGCATAAAAAAGAGGGTATTTTTTTACATAGCAGTATTCCACCAACTATAATATAGAAATAAAGGATTCTTACTTTAATGGAGGGATTACAAATGAAAGCAATTGGTTTACATGAATACTTACCTATTGAAGAAGAAAACAGTTTAATTGATCTGGAAATTGAAAAACCTGTTGCCACAGGAAGAGATATACTCGTAAAAATTAACGCTATTTCCGTTAATCCAGTTGATACAAAAGTTCGATCTCCAAAAGAGAAAAAAGAAGATGTAGCGAAAATGCTTGGCTGGGATGCTAGTGGTGTTGTTGTACAAACCGGCGAAGGTTGTACATTATTTAAAGAAGGCGACGAAGTATTTTACGCTGGAAGCATTACGAGACAAGGTACATATAGTGAATATCATTTAGTTGATGAAAGAATTGTCGGTAAGAAACCAAAAACGTTAAATGATGCTGAATCTGCCGCAATTCCTTTAACAGCGATTACAGCATGGGAAGGTTTATTTGAGCGTTTAGGCATTGATCATACTAAAAAAGATACGAATTCATTTAAAAACATTTTAATTATCGGCGGAGCTGGTGGTGTCGGTTCAATCGCAATTCAACTTGCAAAATGGGCTGGACTAAATGTAATCGCAACTGCTTCCCGCGGCGAAACGATAGACTGGGTTAAAAAGCTTGGAGCTGACCATACAATTGACCATCATACCCCTTTAAAAGAGCAATTACAAAGCCTTGGATTCAGCGATGTAGATTATATTTTCTGCTTAAACAATACAGATCAACATTGGCAAGCAATATGTGACCTCATTAAACCACAAGGCAAAATTTGCTCTATCGTAGAAAATGAACACCCTCTTGAAATGAGTATTTTAAAAAGTAAAAGTGCTACACTCGTTTGGGAGTTTATGTTTACAAAAGCGATGTATGAAACTGGCGATATGATTACGCAGCACGAACTATTAAATAAAGTAAGCGAACTACTAGATGAAGGCATTTTAAAGACTACCTTAAATGAAACATTAACACCGATTAACGCTGAAAACTTAAAGAAAGCACATGCACTACTTGAAAGCGGGCACACCATTGGGAAAATCGTATTAGAGAAATTTTAATCATGATAGTGACAGATAGTATGTGAAATTATATTAACGATTTTTCGAATATATCTATCATAACGTACAATATATCAACGATTTTTCAAATATATCTATCACAAATCAAATTATATCGATTTATCGACAAATAGCAACAATATGAAAAGGCTGTTCCAGATGAACAGCCTTTTCTTTATTTACTTGAAATCTCTTTATTATTTTGAACGTCTAACGGAGCTCGCTTTCCTATTCCAAAAGCATAGAAACTAATTGTAACGATAGCTAAGAAAATAATACCTACAACTAATGAAATGCGCGTATCATCGTTAAACCACATTCCGATTAATACCATAATTAAAAAGGCAATTGTTAAATAGTTTGTAACAGGAGCAAACGGCATTTTGAACGGATGATCTTTCATCTCTGCTCCCTTTTCTTTTCTAAAATTAATTTGACTAATTAAAATAACAAACCATGGTACCATACCAGGAAGTACACTCGCACTATATACATATACGAATAAGTTTTTCGGTGCGATGTAACTTAAAACAACACCAACCGCTAAACCGATAATTACGCCAACTGTTCCGAATAAAGGTACACCATTTCCAGAAAGTTTCGTGAAATATTTCGGCGCTTGTCCATTTACACCTAACGTATACAGCATACGACCAGCACTATAAATACCACTATTACAACCAGACATTGCTGCTGTGATAACAACAAAGTTAATTAATCCCGCAGCAGCCGTAATACCAACCTTCGCAAAAGTTGCTACGAACGGGCTACCAATTGTACTTAATTGATCCCACGGATACACAGTTACAATAACGAAAATAGCACCGATGTAGAAAATTAAAATACGCCAAATTGTACTTTGAATCGCTCTTGTAAGTGTCTTCTTCGGATCCTTCGCTTCACCAGCAGTAATACCGATTAATTCCACACCTTGATACGCTCCAACTACAAGTGATAATGCAAAGAAGAATCCTGAAAAACCACCTGTAAAGAAACCGCCATTTGACCAAAGATTAGATATGCCAATCGCTTCTCCGCCGTTACCAATTCCGAAGAAAATAAGGCCAAATCCTGCAATAATCATTAATAGAATCGTAACGATTTTAATCATCGCAAACCAAAATTCAAATTCACCAAATGACTTAACAGAAATTAAGTTAGCTGCACCAAGAATAACCATTGCAATTATACCTGGTATCCAAGCTGGTAAATCCGGGAACCAATATTGCATATACGCTCCAACCGCGATAATTTCTGACATCCCAACGATAACCCACTGGAACCAGTTACTCCACGCTGTCATATAACCAGCTAGTGGATGAATATACTTATGACCGAATGTCGCAAATGAGCCTGTACTTGGCTCCATATACAACATTTCTCCCATGGCACGCATGATGAAGAAGATGAAAATACCTGCAATTGCATAAGCAAGCATTACTGACGGACCTGTCCATTTAATTGTGCTGGCTGACCCCATAAACAAACCAACACCAATCGTTCCGCCTAAAGCAATCATTTGAATATGACGTGCTTCTAAACCTCTTTTCAATTCTTTGTTTGCCACTTCACTTCCCCCTCTTAGATGATTCATAACCGCATTTTAACACAAGATGCTTTCCCCTAATTCCTTTCGGCCCTGAAAATGATGAAGCAAACGTCATTTTACACTAGCTTTAAAGCTATCCTAAAATCGTTTTGTGCTCCTAATAAAATTCTCAAAACCTTTCATCTTCCAATATTCTATAAATCTTAAAATTACTTACCTTATATTAATTCATTAATCTGAAAAATTCAATTATTTTTTCAATAAATTATTATACATAAGTCTGGTTAATTTTTAACTAAATTAACAATAAAATACATCTATTCAATATGATTCCGACATGTATATTATTACAATATAAATAACAGAGGAGAGCATTTCTTCCTCGGTTTCATATGTCAAATACTTCAACCTTTATAGTTGATAACGTAATTTCCCACACATTCGATTTATATACCAATAAGAAATTTAATATATTAATAAACTACTAACTTCTTTACCCCAGCCAAAATATAAAAGAGCCTCATTTAAAAATGAGACTCTTTTACGATTTCATATTTAAACCGATTTCAAAGTTTGCTTACCAAAGATAAACACCCTAGTAAACACTGCCATTATAACTACAATAACTAGAAAATAAAGTGGCATCACTAGTAACGAGCCCGTATGCAGTTGACTCATTCCCCAAATTGTTATCGTTACAATTACATAGTACCCTAAGCTAAACAATGCACCTGCTGTACCAATAACATCTTGAAAATCTACTAATGCTAAACTTAAACAGTTAGGCAACGCTACTCCAATTCCTAATAGCAATATAAACATCGCTACTAAAAATCCAATCATATATATTATGTTTGGATTTGATCCAACAAACGTAATAACAGATAAAAGGATAGCTCCTCCTGTCATTACGAGACAACCGATATATATAATTTTCTCTGGTTTATAAGTAGCAAGTAAACGTTTCGAAACTTTCGCTCCAACAATAGAAGCAGACGCTACAACAATTCCTAGAAATCCATACATACTAGGCGATAATTGAAAGTATTCAATAAAGATAAACGGCGCTTCTGCATAATAGCTAAATAAAACACCATTTGCTCCTCCAATTAATAGCCCATATGTTACTACTTTCGGATTTGTAATTAGCCTCTTCAAGACTGAAAACACATTTATTTTATTCGTTACTGAGCCCGTTTTTGTTTCAGGAAGAGAAACAAACGTATACAGAAAAATACCGATACTCATAACTACTAAACTTAAAAATACTATTTTAAATCCAAACATTTGATCAAGAAAGCCACCAATTAACGGTCCTATCGCTGGTGTAAAAGCAATGACTGCCGAGATTTGAGCAAACATAACATGCCTCTTATGCCCTTCTACACTTTCACGAAGAATCGTTTGCGTCACAACTGATCCTGCACTTGCTCCAAACGCTTGAATAAAACGACTTACCAATAAAAATTCAATGGAATTTGCAATATAGCATAAGAAACTCCCAGCGCCATATATTACAATTCCAAATAACATTGCTGGGCGACGGCCAATTATATCTGATAGCCATCCAATAAAAAATACACCTAAAGCAAATCCAGCAAAATACACACTAAGCGTTAACTGCACCTCATTATTACTTACATGTAACGCCTTTGAAATATCAGGTAAAGACGGTGTGTAAATCGTTTCACTAATTTGCGGAAATGCGACAAGAACAATCATTAACAAAAGTGATGGTACTGAGACTTTTTTCATTTTTCATACCCTCCTATAACTTTGAAAATCCCAGAAATAAAAAGACTTTCCTTAGCTACGGAACAGGAGGGGCCATTATAGAAATCCGGTCATAAAACAACAAAGAAAACACCTCAATTACGTATGTTAATACTTATAGGAGGGTAATATTAACATCGATTTTTAAATATACTTTTTCAATTATATTACATATTACTTTTATTTTTCTAGTATTAACGTTCAAATGTTCTTTTTATATTAGTGAACAACTAATACACGCCATAGAAGATAACTACTTGATATAACCACCTTATTATGGAATAATTAGAAATAGTTTGAATCTATAAACCTAATTATAAAATGATATACTCATATATTACTAATGTCATAAAGCTGAACAAGTAGGAGGACTTTCGTAATGATTGAAATTTTAAGGACAGTAGTAAACTTTCTAATTTCTCTATTCTCAGGAGAATTACCATTTGTATATTATGTATGGATTATTACCCTATTCCTAATTCAAATAACCCAATCTACTCTAAACTATAAACTCTTTAACAAGAAAGACAATTTCAGCACTTATATATTGGAAGGATTACTTTCTTTTATTATTTTATTGTTTGGAGGAATATTAGTATCTAAGTTACTTGCTTACATAATAGACGATCCTACTATTAATATGACGAATTTAACACATTATTTTGTTTCTCTTATCATATTAACTATATTTGTCGTAATAACCTGTGTTAAAGACTTTATAGAGACATCTATAAAGAATAAAAATATATCTCTTTTGAGCTTTTTAGTAATTTCCTTCATAACAAGTATACTTTCATTCAAGTTTTTATCACCTTTAATTCAAGGTTCTTTTTCTCTTTCTAAATCTTTTATCACCACTTTAATCATTCTTGTAACTATATCAATCCCTCTATTAATTTCCTTAGAGGATAAGTATGCAGACGAAAAGGAAACGGAAAATTTATAGTTTCTCATTTACATAAAAGAAAGAGGGAGCTCCCCTCTTTCTTTTAAATCATCCCTTTTAATATCAATCCTAAAACTGACATTATTATCGCGCTAATAATAATTCGCAAAATCCAAGTAGTGTTTGTACTTATTTTTTCTAATTGCTTATTGATTGTTGCTATGTCTTTCTCATTAATAGTAGTACGCGTTTCTAAATTTCGAATGTCTCTCATCATTTCTTTTTGCTCCGCCTTGAGACTGTCAATTTTAGCGTAAACATCTTCCATATATTCACACCCTCTGTTCATCTTAATAGAAAAATCTATATATATTATGAGACAACCCTCTTACCTGTGAATACATTGCGTATATCCGCGTACCAAATTATTTGTACAATCTAATTGAATTACTCACATGTTTCCATTCTTCTATTTATAAATTAGCGTTAAGATAGATTAAAATTTAAAAAGGAATCCCTTGTTTATTTAACAACAAACAAGGTGCAATCCACCATTCGGGAGCACCTACGATAATTTCTATTGTTTTCATATTTACAACTCAATATAATCAGTATGATTTTCTGAAGAATCCACTTTTTGAACTGCTTAAAGTATACTAATATGAATACGAAATAGCTGTATTGATAAACTCTCTAGAACAATAAATATACTGGCTGAAACGGATCTATATCCAATATTTTTTCCAGTAACATGAATGGTTATTTCTGATAAATGCGTTTGTATATCATTGTTTTCAAAAATTTCATCCTCAACCTTTACAATATCTGCTTCACAATCTACTTCTTTAAAAGTTTTCAATAATTTTGTTTCCAATATACTACAATCAAAATTCTCATCTTTTATTACGGCAAATTTAACTTTCATATCGATTTCCCCATTTTTAACAAACTAAAATCACTAAATCAATATAAATATATATTATTCTATTAAATAATTCAAAATATATGTTTCTTATAAATCACTACTAAATATCAATTCTAAGGATTTAGATAAAAAAGAAAACAAATAAAGTGAAATTCTAATCAGTAGGTGGTTTGTCCATTCCCCGCTGATTATTTAGTTAAACCAATCGGACATTTAAGAGATTAAAAAATTACTCTTTCAATCACCAAGCTAATTAATAGATAATCCCCCTGTGCTCAGTGATTCAAAAAAAATTTTATTTTTAATTCATAGCTTCTGAGAACTTTTTGCTTTAATATTGATAAGTCGCTTCTTACATTCTGTAAAATTGGAAATAACTATATAGTAAAACAAATTAACTATTAGGAGTGCTATTTATGTTTGATATACTTCGTCTCTTAATTATATTTCTCATTGCTATCTTTTTATTTTTCTCCATACTAATGGAGTTTAAAAAACCTCAAAAAAGTGTATTTTGGTTTTCAATTGAAGTCTTATCTCTTCTAGGGATTATAATGCTTTTTAAAGATTTTTTATCAAAAATATAACTTATTCCACGAATAATGACGTGTTTCAATACAATATCTTTATCTTTTGAACGATCTTATTTCTTAACACGGACTCTACCTCAAGTTGTCTTTTCTTTATAAAAAAATAGCCTGCCTATTTCCGTAGGCAGACTATATCTTTATTCCTCAATACAAAAGTATACTTTCTTTTTCACTCAAACTTTATGTAATGATACAGATTCCAAATAAATTATTGTCTTTTCTGTATTTTTATCATTGATTTTTTGTTCATAAATTCGTAACACATATAGATGAGTTATCATGCTAAAATTAGCTTATTCAAAAGAAGTTATTCTTAATGAATCGATAATTTTTAATACCCTGTTTAAAGCCTCGCCCCCCTGCGAGGCTTTTTCCTATTTAACTAGAGTAATGGTTATCAACTGTTACTATGCTGCTACGGATCCTACTTTTAGCTATTCAGTATCAGCACACGTAAAATTCTTTCCTCCATCATTTGATTTACAAACTGTATTTATCGATTTTTCGGTTATTTTTTCACTTTCATTAGAAACTTGATCTAAATTCATTCGATATAATTGTTCCGGATTTTCTTTTGAATTTCCTTCAATATGAATTGTATGATTGAACATCTCAGCCGTGAAGCTGCTAGATGTATTTATCATTTTTACTCCATTATTTTCACCTACATAGCGTTCAACTACTCTTTCGGCTTCTTTAAGTTGTTGAGATGTAGGATACGGTATAGATTCCGCTAAAATAACTACACCTACTAAATATGTAATATACAAACCACCCGCAATCAAGATAACTTTCTTTACTGTTTTATTAATCATGCTCTAACTCCCTTTTCTTATTTATCTATTAATATATATAATTTATCTAATTTACATCAATTTCTTTTTAATACATAACATTCGTTTTACATTTTATAAAAAGCACCTCTCTTACTAATTTTCAATTTGATAATATCATTTTATTTATTGTTTTTCAATAAATAATTATTATTAAGCGTTTTATTTTTACTGTTTTTTATTTTTGATTCAATTTAAAAACAAGTGACTTATTTAAGTCCACTACATCATCAGCAAGTTTGAAAATTTGTTAATTAATAAAATAAAAAGAGCAACTATATGTAGTCTCTCTCGTTCTATCTATGTAGATTAGTAGTTTAACTTCAGCACTCACTCTATTCAAGAATACTTTACTGAATATTCAATCTGATGATAAAATTGACCTAATTAATATTTTCTTCCATCACTGTATAAAAAATTACAATAAAAAAATAGCACTCTCACAATTAAGTAAACGCAAACTGTTTCTTCTATCTACTTACTATTTAAGGTTAATAATGATATAACCTGATTTAAAAATTCGACTTAAATTCATTGATGAATGGAGAGGTTTATATGAAATTAAAAGACAAAGTAGCAATCATAACTGGTGGTGCAAGTGGAATTGGCGAATCTACTGTTCGTCTTTTTATCAAAGAAGGTGCAAAAGTAGTTATTGCTGATTTTTCTGAACGTGGAAAAGAACTATCAGATGAATTGAATGCACATGGATACAATACGTTATTTATTAAAACCGATGTAACAAATGAGGCAGATATTAAACAGCTAATTCATGAGACAGTAAGTACATACGGTAAATTAGATATTATGTATGCAAATGCCGGCGTTGCTGATGATGCACCGGCAAACGAATTATCCTATGAAAAGTGGAAAAGAACTATTGATATTAATTTGTCTGGGGTATTCCTTTCTGATAAATATTCAATTGAACAATTTCTTAAACAAGGTACAGGTGGTGTCATCGTTAACGCTGGTTCGATTCATAGTTTTGTTTCATTACCTACCCCAACAGCATACTCCTCTGCAAAAGGTGGTGTGAAACTATTAACTCAAAATTTATGTACTGCCTACGCTAAATATGGAATACGTATTAATGCGGTGTGCCCTGGTTATATTGACACCCCTTTACTAGGTAGTGTTAATCCTCAACAAAAAGAATATTTAGCTTCACTTCATCCACAAGGCAGACTTGGAACACCAGAAGAAGTCGCTAAAGCTGTCTTGTTTTTAGCAAGTGATGATGCTAGTTTTGTTAACGGTACAACACTTCTTGTTGATGGAGGCTATACTGCACGTTAATTTAAAATTTTTGAAGCACCCTAAGAAATATATAGTCTTCAACAAGAAAAAGCACCATCACAAGTGACGGCGCTTTTTCTATGTAAGAGCAACTAGAAGGTATCCTTCTAGCCTACTCCCATTTATAAGTCCAAAACTGTTCAAGTTGCAGCCATTTTAATGTTGCTGCATCTTTGTTTTTTATTTTTGCATGCGTGTCTTCCAGCATTGCTTCTGTTTGTGAACGGTGCGCACCTAATGCAGTTAATTTATGATCAAATACTTCACTAATGTTATTTACAACATCCGGTTCTCCTAATACTGCTTCACGATTTTTCGTAATCGCAACAGCATGGATAACTGGGCGCTCTTCTTTTGGCATACGTGATACAGCGCGAACGACAGCGCGGCCAAATGCATTATGATCTGGATGTACACCGTGCTCTGGATAAAATGTAATAATTCGAGATGGATTTACTTCTTGAATGATTGCTTCAATTTTGTCAGCAACGAAATCAACATCTTCAAATTCTAACGTTTTATCATGGAAGCCAAGCATTCTTAAATCTTTAATACCCATCGCTTCACAAGCATCTTTCAATTCTTTCTTACGGATATTTGGAATCGTTTCACGGTTAGCGAATACGTTCTTACCCATGTTACGTCCCATTTGTCCTAGAGTACCACATGCATATGTTACAGGTACTCCTTGATCTGTTAATAAGCGAATTGTTCCTCCCGCAGCATATGCTTCATCATCTGGATGCGGAAATACAACAAGTACATGTCTCTCCATAAGTTTCCCTCCTTCTTATTTAAATGGTGTTAAGCTCAACTCAAGTGCAACTGCTAAGCGACCTAAATTATCATGTCCAGCCAGTAATAAACGCTCTTGATCGTCTACTTCCCAGTGCGTAATACCTTCAGCATATACCCAACCGTGATCCATTTTCAGACCAACTCGGTATGGATTTGTTCCAGTTATCTTCCCGCGTTCAAAACGGATAATTGCATTTCGAATGAAAGCACCAACTGTCATCATCTTTTCATTTATGTGTGATGCATACGCTCCGTTTGTCGTTTCTAAATGAATATATACATCTTTATTTACAAAACGTTCAATTTCATTTTGAATAAGAGAACTATCTTTTACTATTTCCATCGGAATTCACCTCTTTAAACCATTTTACGCAAAAATAATGTAAATTGCTATCTCTATATTAGAGGACAACGCTCACTTTTCCTAATAATTTGCACTGTGTTTTTTATATTTTTTATATGATATGTAAAAAATACATTTTTTCCTTCACTTTGTTAAATAGTTTTCTTTCTTTTTTGAATTTGCTACAATATATTTTATCCCGTATTATTGCAGCGAGATACATTTCGACAATTGAATACATAATTTAAAGAAGGTGACATGATTGGAACAGTCAGCACATGAAGTAGCAAATTGGCAATATTATTTTGCAATTGCCGTATTTTTAATCACGTACGGATTTATTATTTCTGAGAAATTGAATCGTGCTGTAATCGCACTATTCGGTGCTGCTATTATGATTATTTTTGGAGTTGTAGATTTACATACTGCTTTCACATCACATATTCAATGGGAAACGATTACCCTTTTAATTGGGATGATGATTCTCGTACATATTACGAGTCAATCAGGCGTCTTTGAATTTGTGGCCATTAAAGCGGCAAAAGCAGCTGGCGGAAAACCGATTCGCATTTTATTATTACTATCCCTATTAACTGCTGTCGGATCAGCATTTTTGGACAATGTAACGACTGTTTTATTAATCGTTCCTGTTACATTATCCATTACACGTATTTTAAAAGTAAATCCTGTGCCTTATTTGATTTCAGAAGTGCTGTTTTCAAATATAGGCGGAACAGCAACATTAATCGGTGATCCACCTAATATTATGATTGGATCAGCAAACAAGCATTTAGACTTTAACGCCTTTTTACTTAACTTAGCTCCAATCGTAATTATTATTTCTATCGTGACACTTGGCATTATTTACTTCATGTATCGTAACAAACTAAAAACAACACCTGAACAAATCGAAAAACTAATGGCATTAAACGAAAAAGATTACATTAAAGATCAAAGCCTCCTTTTAAAATCTATTTCGATTTTAGGACTAACTATTTTAGGCTTCGTACTTCATTCGATTATTCATGTAGACGCTGCTGTTATCGCGATGACAGGCGCTACACTTCTTATGTTAATCGGCGTGAAAGAACATGATATTGAAGATGTATTTGCCCACGTTGAATGGGTAACCATTTTCTTCTTCGCCGGATTATTTGTTCTCGTTGGCGGGTTAATTGATATCGGACTTATCTCTTCACTTGCAAAAGAAGTAATCGACGTAACAAACGGTGACATCGGATTTGCATCTATACTTATTTTATGGGTATCTGGCATCGCATCTGCGACAATCGACAACATCCCATTTGTTGCAACGATGATTCCTCTTATTCAAGACTTAGCTACAGGACTCGGACTATCTGTCGATTCTCCGCAAATCGAAGTACTATGGTGGGCGTTATCTCTTGGAGCTTGCTTAGGAGGAAATGGAACGCTAATCGGAGCATCTGCAAACGTAGTCGTTGCTGGTATTGCAAAACGTGAAGGACATGCTTTCTCTTATATGGACTTCTTAAAAATTGGTTTACCATTAACTATTGTTGCACTCTTGTTATCACATGCTTATATATATTTACGTTATTTAATGTAAAAGTTGTATTGCATGAAATTATATCGTCAAATACAAAAGGTTTGCAGCATCGTGCTGCAAACCTTTTTTTATCACCAAAATATACCGATAATTGCTAATCCACCCAATATCATACCACCAATTTGTCCAACGATTGCTGGTGATAATTGAACACCTTTTCTTACTTCAACAACCGGTCTTTCATGCCTTAATTGCTGCACTTCACTTTGAAGTTGATGTACACTTCCGTGTAATTCTTTAATTAATTCCTTTAATTCAGCGACCTCTTCATTTACTGGTTTACTTTTTTCTAAATTCATTTTTCATGACTCCTTATAAGTTCAATCAGTACATTGTAAAAATTCGCCAATTATCATTATATCTCCTGCATACTACATATATAATTTTGAATGTACTTTCTAACCTTGCAGCTCTATCCATTCATCCCGCAATATCCCCATAATGATACGATCAAAATACTTCCCATCTCTTTGAACCGCTTCTCTCATACAGCCTTCCATCCGAAAACCCATCTTTTTATACAACTCAATAGCAGCTTTATTATAAGAAATAACATCAAGACCGACGCGTTGTAAATTCAATTCATAAAAAGCATATTTTAAGATAAGATAGATCGCTTCTCTTCCATATCCCTTCCCCCTATCATTCGCATCTCCTATACCAATAGCTAATAAACCCGTTCTGTTATTCCACTCTATGCCATGAATTGCAACAAAACCAATTAAGCGATCATCTTGAACTGTCCTTAACATGAAAGAAACACTATTCGATCTCCGTCCCTTTAATAGCCCATCACTTGCTATTTCTTGTATCGATTGCGGGAATGCTACATCTGTATCTACATTCCTTAAATACTCACTATCTTCTTGCCACATAGCCATTACTTCAGCATCTGCTTCTCTAATAGCTGATAATTTAATCGTTTTATTTTGAAAAAGATTCATTGTCATTTCAAACTCCCCCTTTTTTAATAACAGGGATAATTATTAGCCTATTTATTCCCTTATTCTATAAACTGCTTTATACACGGGATACTTACAATAAGCGCTGACATTGGCACATCTCCTCTACACGAAATTAACTTCATTGTATAATTTTTCGTTTATTCTAACAATAATAAAAAGCCCTCCAAATTTAGAGGGCCTTTCCTAATAGCGAAACTATATTATTTCGTAAACATTTTCTCCGCTTCATCCATTGCCATTTTGTTACCTAAAGCAGAATAGTCAAGCCATGGTTGGTCATTAATAATGTATACGTGCTTACCTTTAACAGCTTTTAAGTCTTTCCAAATTGGTGTTTCTTGAAGTTGTTTAAATGCAGCTTTCGCTTTATCATCTCTGTTAACGACAACGAAAATAGCATCTGCATCAAAGTCAGGTAATACTTCTTGTGAAATGACTTCGAAAGGACGGTTTCCATCAATTTTCTCTACACCATTTGCAGGTTGTAATCCTAAGTCTTGGAATAAAATTGGTCCCATCGGTCTTTTTGTACTAAATACACGTAATTCTTTTGCAGTAACGCGAATTGCCATTACTTTTTCGTTATTACCTAGCTCTTTATCTATTAAACTTTTTACTCGTTTTGATTGCTCTTCGTAATCTTGAATATATTTATCTGCTTCTTTCTCACGGTTTACAAGTTTACCAACTTGTTTTAAATGATCTCTCCACGTACCTTCATCTAAATTGAAAGCATGTGTTTTTGCAATTTTTTCGTATTTCGCTAAATCTTTGCCCGCGTATTTTTCATCCACATAAATGTCAGTTGGCTTCAATTGAAGTAACGCTTCCATATTCGGATCTGTTACAACACCAAGTTTCTTCGTATCTTTCAACTGCTCTTTTGCGTGCGGTAAGAAATCTTTTAAATCTCCGCCAATAACAGAACCTACTGGTGTAATTCCTAATGCAAGTAAATTATTTGTTAAATGAATGGACATAGAGGCGATTTTTGGATCATTACTTTTTTCCGTTTTTTTCGTTGCCTCTTCATTAGCTTTCGTTTGACCACATGCTGCTAATACTAAAATACACATCATGCTAAATAAAATAGTAAGTTTCTTTTTCATATGTTCTCCTCTTTGAAGTATTTATTTTGTTTTTGTAAGTAAATAAAGAAAATACGGTGCTCCTAATGCCGCCACTACTACACCAGCTGGAATAGAGTTTGGCTCAAATATAGAACGACCTATCGCATCTGCTAGCACTAAAATAATCATTCCGATAATGCCAGCTAAAGGAAGAAAGTGTTGATATGTAGTACCTACTAACTTCCTTGCGATATGCGGAGCAACTAAACCGATAAAACCAATCCCTCCTGCCATCGATACACTTGCGCAAGATAATCCAACCGCTGTAGCTAAAAGTAATAACCGTTCTTTTTGAACAGAAACACCAAGTCCTGCCGCTACACTATCACCTAGTGACAATGCATTTAACGTTTTAGATTTTAGCCACGCATAAGGGGTTAGTATGAAAATCCAAGGTAATAATGCAAGGACATGAATCCAATCCCTTCCCCACACGTTACCAACTAGCCATCTAGAAGCGAATGTATACGTCTCATCATTTAACTTGAGAGAGAAAAATAACGAAATTGCACTAAAACCAGCTGAAACTGCAATACCAACGAGAATAAGTCTAATGGGAAGTAAACCATTTGACCGATCAATCGCAAGTAAAATAATAAGAAATGCAGCTAATACTCCTCCGCCAAATGTAAATAACGGTATTAAAATAGATGCACTTTCATTAATAGAATGAAAGAATGTAACGAATATAATTAGCCCGAAAGATGCACCTGAATGCAGTCCAAGAATACCAGGGTCTGCAAGTGCATTACGGGATAATCCTTGCAAAATCGCACCGGAAATCCCAAGGCCAATACCAGCTAACATGGTGATTATAATTCTTGGCATACGATAATCATATAGCACGGTTGCGCTCTCAAAATCACCATAACCAAAAAGTGTTTGAATTACTTTAAGTGGCTCTATACTCAGTGTCCCTGTATTTAGACTGATTAAAATTACAGCGATACTTACACATCCGAATATTGTAGTTATAGTAATAGCTCTCTTTTTATCCGTGTTAAAAAGATCTTTCACTTATAACGCCCTCCCAACTTTACGTGCTATATAGAGGAAGAATGGAACTCCAACAAGAGCTACCATAATCCCTATCGCAAGTTCCTTAGGAGGATTTACTGTTCTAGCTCCTAGGTCAGCTACAACTAATAACATAGCTCCTAATAATGCTGACATAGGAATAATGAGTCTATAATTCACACCAACTAATTTTCTAGCAATGTGCGGGATAACTAGTCCTACAAATCCAATAGAACCAACAGCTGAAACAGAAACACCTGCTAGAATAACTACTATAATCATCCCTAGTATTCTCGTTCGGTTCGTTTTCACTCCTAAATTTGTAGCAACATCATCCCCCATTGATATGAGTGAAATAGATCTCCCTAACACTATTGCAAAAATAATCGTTATAAGAATAATAGGGACTAAAAATTTCAAGTGTTCCCACTTAACCCCTGCAACACCACCAGCATACCAAAACGCTAAATCTTGGCTTAAATCATAATAAATCGCAACACCTGAACTTAATGAATGTAAAAGCGCTGCCATTACAGCTCCAGCAATCGTTAACCTCATTGGTGTTAACCCACCTGATGTTGCTGATCCAATAACAAAAATAAGTACTGTACTTAAGACTGCTCCAATAAAGGAAACAATCATTAAATAGGAATACGGCATATGCGGAAAAAAAGCAAAACTAAGTGCTACTACAAACATCGCTCCTGCATTTATGCCAAGTACACCTGCATCAGCTAAAGGATTTCGTGTTACTCCTTGCATAACCGCTCCAGCGACCGCAAAAGCTGCCCCTACAACTGCTGCTCCAATTACTCTCGGGAGCCTTAATTCATAAATAATTTGGTGCTGCGTTAATTTCGGATTGTAATCCAAAACCGCAGTCCACACCGTTTGTAAATGAATATCCTTTGCACCAAATGAAATGGCTAAAAATATAGATCCAATTAAACATAAAATTGTTAAGCTCATGAAACATATGAACTTAATATGTATCCAGCGGTTATTACCAGCATGTACAGTAGACTTATGTAACATGTTTCATTTCATCCTTTATATTCAGTTGTTTTTTGTAATTATTTTTTATTTATAATTATTATTGATAATAATTATCATTTTCATTTAGATATTATATCCCCACTTTTTTTAAATAGCAAACTATTTTTTCACTTTTCTACAATATTAAAATACTCATTACAATTCCCTTCTAAAACTTACAAATACATGCAAAATAGACTACTGGATTATTTTTTAAATTGTAGTATACTTATTGATTATTTTGATTTTCCCAATAAAAACATCGAAGGTGACACAATGTTCTATATAAAACAACTACTACATTTCACTTACGAACAAGCATTATCTTGCTTATTCCCAGTCATTATTTTCTTAACACTAGCCCTTTCAAAAATTGTTTCAATCCCAGGGTTATACCGCTATGATTTCATACTCATCGTATGCCTTCTTATGCAGTGGATTATGTACAAGACGGGTCTTGAAACAAAAGACGAACTAAAAGTAATTACCATCTTCCACCTCATCGGCCTTTTACTAGAAATATATAAAGTACATTTCGGTTCATGGAGTTATCCCGAAGAGGCATATTCGAAGGTTTTTGGAGTTCCACTTTACAGCGGTTTTATGTATGCGAGTGTCGCGAGTTACATATGTCAAGCGTGGAGAAGGTTGCATTTAAAAATGCATCATTGGCCGAAAGCTATTTTTGCCGTGCCGTTAGGAGCTATGATTTACTTCAATTTTTTCACACACCACTTTACATACGATTTTAGATGGATATTAACTTTACTACTATTCATTGTTTTCTCTCGCACATTTGTACAATTTTCATTACAAGGCGTTACATATAAAATGCCACTCGTTCTCTCCTTTTTCCTTATCGGATTTTTCATTTGGATTGCAGAGAACATCGCAACATTTTTCGGAGCATGGCAATATCCAAATCAACGGGAAGCATGGAGTCTCGTTCACTTAAGCAAAATTAGTTCATGGTTTTTACTCGTTGTTATTAGCATTATGATTGTCACGCAGCTCAAACATTTGAAGGAATCAAAAAGATAATGCTGATTATGTAAAAACAGTTAGCCCATCACTCATTAGAGAGTGATGAGCTAACTGTTTTTAGTAATATTTTTTAAACCGTCCTTATCAAGGGAGTTATAATTTACAAGAGTATAAGCAATTACACATTATGAACTGCTACTAGCAGAAGATGTTGCTACAGATGAAGCGGCAATCGTTGCCATCATGGCTGCCTGTTGTGCTTGTATGAGGACTTCTATCATTGTTTGTAAACCTGTGTTAGTAGCTTTACTTTCCTCACCTTTCTGACTGACGAACAGTTGAATAGCAATAAGAATAGTTGTATCTGTATGCCAACGGAACAATTTATCCCCCTGCAATTTTTCAATAAATGCTCGAATAGAATGAATCTCTTTTTCTCCGTCCTCGAGTAACGCTAGTAGCCCGATAGCTGGGTAATGCATCTGTTTTACTTTTACCTTTTCTTGCTTTAACAAATTCCATATATTTGTACATTTTGCAACTAATAGTTCTTCCCTGACATCCTTCTTTAGTGAAAGAATATGACTCAAAAATTGAAGATCATTCCCTTTACGCAAACCAGCTGTCGCTAGTTTCTGATAAAGACGTTCCACTCGGTCCATAAGTGTTTCTACATGCTCTGATTGTCCTGCTAATAAAACTGCGAGCGGATAATCATTTGTACTTGTAAGAAAGAGGTGATCCTTTTTCATGCGTTTATATACTTGCATCGAACGCTGAATATGTGTGTCATGCTGTTCATTTTCTTCTGTTAAAAGCACAGCTGCTGCGAGATAAGTAAATATACTCCGGCTAAAGCCACCAGTGACCAATTGTTCATATAAATCTAAAAACTTCCGAAAAGCTTCCTTGTAATCTGTAAAGTGAATATCTAATGTTGCGGCCACTACAAAACGATGATAAGACTTTAAGTATGAAAACATCCCTACCTGATTCTTAATATAACTACTAATTTCTAAAAAACGTCCGAGATCAAACAATTTATCACTACCTGCATACATAGCAGCAATCATCATTCCTGTTCGAGAATCACTCGTTTTCCATTTTAGTTCTCCCTTTAACTGTACATATGTATGTTTATATTGCTCCAACTTTTGCTCTAATGTAATCATAGTATTCACCCCTATTTCTAGTTCTTCTCTATCATTATACATATATTCCATATTTAGGAATACTACAATTAATAATCACACCATAAAAATTATAAAATTCTCTTATCCTTCTTCATCAGCACCACGATGATAATCCCTAATCCTTCAAGAAGTTATACAAAAAAGGTAGATAATAATTTATCTACCTTTTTTGTATATATTATTTAACATTACAACTGTATCGCTTGTTATATGCAATTAAGACTAGAGAGCTTTAATAATACGTTCCATCGCTTTCATTTGCCCAATATGATCAGCTTCATGATAAAGCATCATACCGTAAAGCTCCCCTACTGTTTCCAATCCTAGGAATGGCTCTGGCAGTTTATTTTCAAATGCTTCTGCTGGAATTTCGTTAATACGTTTTGCTTGTTCTTTTAATTGAGCCGTTAACACTTCTAACGATGGTCCTTCTGTTTTCCATTTAGATGGTCGTGATCCATACCCAAACATACCTGGATATTCAGTTGGTAATTGTTTGAATTCTTTTCCAAACATGAAAACTTCTGCTGCTGTTAACACGTGACCGATATGCCAACGAATTGTATTGTTAAAACCCTCTGGCTGCGTATCCGCAGTTTTATCATCTAACGTTTCCATAAATTTAAGTAACGCCCCGCGCGTTATTTCAAATTGTTTTAAACCCACTAGTCTATTCATTTTATCGTTCCCCTTCTTGATGTACAATTTATTATGAACTAATAATGTTCAACTTATTAAAGTTTCACCTTGTTTAATCTATCAGAAACAAATAAGAAATACATCTAATATGCTTATTAAAAATAATAAAAAGGTTCACTCCTCGTAAATATAGAATTACTTACTATGTAAATAAAAGAGGAGTGTACTTGCATGTTACATATTTTAAAACAACAATATAATCTTATTAGCTCTACAAGAGAAACTCTATTTTCGTTTTTGGAAGAAATCCCAGTAGAAAAATTACATAGCACAGTTCCTAATTTCGGAAGCGGTAGCATTATAAAGACTCATATTCATGTAGCCGATTGCTATCAATACTGGCTTGGATCATTCGCATTCAAGCAAAAAAGAGCAGATTTTTCATTTGCTAGCGATTACGAAATTGAGCATGCAGATGTGGAAAAAGTCCGTGCTAGATTTAAGTTAGTAGACGAAACTGTACAACGTTTTTTAGATGAATACAATGACCGTTGGCTCGAAAATATAGCAAATGAAGTGAAATGGCAAAAAGAACCTTGGAGCACAACTCCGCTATGGCTTTTAACTCATACGGAGACGCATGAATTTCACCATAAAGGACAAATTGTATCTATGGCTCGTCACCTTGGATACAATCCTCCTGATACAGACCTTAGTTAATTCAATGGTCCATGATTACCGAAAAAATTAGAATGAATACAAATCGAGCATATTTTGAAATACAATCAAAACATGCTCTTAAAATATTCTATCTTACAATCTCCATATCCTCATCAATACCAAATAGTCTCAGCATAATTATATGCATCACTATTTGGTATTGCATGTTTCCCCTGCGCTTGTGCCTTTCTTGGATCTAAGTCATATACCATTGGCGTATAGCATGATGTTTGCCCTTTATTTACAACACCATTTCCTCCAGCACTTCCACAAGTGTATGCCTTTCCATCTGTTTTTCTAACAATCCTTGCATCAGCTTCGTTATTATAAACTGCCAGGCGAGTTACAGTAACTTTTGCCCACGCTGTCTTACACGTCGTGCTAAATTTTAATTCCACATAAGAATTTGAATCAATCCACTTCTTTTCTTTCGTTACTGCAGATTGATCACAGCTGTTATAATAAGGACTTTTCCCATCATATGAATGGTCTTCTGCGTATACTTTATCGCTATTAGTCGCGCTAAACATACTAGTTACAACGAGTAAAGATAGCAATAAACATGCACTCGTCTTTTTTAAAAGTTTCATATCATTTCACTCCTTTATTAATAACGTGCTGTTTTCCCGTAACCGTTATTAAACGTAACTGCTTCAGCATCTGCTGTGTATCCGAAATCAGCAGTTAAATCAAATACCATTCCTGTATAAGTGCTCGTTTGACCTGTTTTTATTGTGCCGTTCCCCTGATTAGAAGTAACTGATTTTTGGAATACACCATTTTTGTATTTATTCACAACAGCGTACGCGTACACTCCTCCCGAAACAGCTGGTGCTGGTTGATTTAAAACAAACTTAGCCCATGCTGCATGACATTTATTACTGTAACGTAAATACACTGTCCCTACTTTTTTACTACCTTCATATACAGCTGTAGATTTTGCATTAAATCCATCTGCATCACACGTCGTACTTCCCCCGTATACTTTCGTTGTTGCTGGATTTTTCCCATCATAATAACTACTTAAATCAGTAGCTGCAAATGTACTTCCTTGAAAACTAAATAATACACCTATACTTGCCGCACTTAACACGCATACTTTCATTAACTTTTTAAACATTTTAAATTCCTCCTCACAATAAGTACGTATACTAAAGACAAGCTATACTGCTATGTAAGTCCTCCTTTCACGCTTCCTAGAGGCATCTTACAGAAACGAATAAACGTTGTAAATTCCCTTATGATTATTGGAATATACGAAGAATTTTACTTATCCTTGTAAGAAAAAAAGTTGAGAAATACACATTTTATAGCATTCTATATTTAAAACATAAAAGAACCGATACTTGTTATATTCAAGCATCGATTCTTTATACAAAATTGCCATTTTTTCTTTTATATAAAATAAATATTTCTCCACTTAATCCGTTACAAAAAACTCCCTCGTTACATCAATAAATTGTCGCAGTGGCACTGTCATCCATTTGTCTTTATGCCAAGCGATTTGTGTATAAATTGGAGATATTGTTTCGTTTAACATTAACTCCTTTAACGTCCCTTCCCGTATATCTTTTTCTACTACTATCGCTGGTAAAACGGCTATACCTAAATCTGCAATAACACATTGTTTAATTGCTTCAACACTAACAAATTCAATTTTATTTGCTGGATATACATCTTCCCAGCGAAATAGCTCTTCAAATAAAGTCCGATACGAGCAGCCTAATTCTGTTAGTAAAAGTGTTTCACTCTCTAAATCTTTTATAGAAACTGAAGGTTGTTCAAGTAAACGATGCATAGGAGCAGCTACTACTTTTAATTCTTCTTTCATAAGTGGTTCCACATGTAAAACATCTTCTGTTTTACATTCGTCCAAAATAAATGCAAGATCTACTTTCCCCTCCATCAATTGTTCCTTCGCATCTTTATTGGAGTGTGCTGGTTTAAATATAAGTTTTATTTGAGGAAATTGTGCTTTAAACTTCTTTAATATAGAAGGCAGTCTGTATGTACATTGACTTTCTTGTGCACCAATTATTAACGTACCTGCTATTTCTTCATCATCTTTCACAGCCATTTTCGCTTCGTTACTGAGTGCAATCATCTTGTCGGCATATAGTTGAAACTTCCTACCTGCTTCAGTTAAGAAAAGACGTTTCCCTAATCTCTCAAATAGTGGTGTACCGAGCTCAGCCTCTAATGTTTTAATTTGTGCTGTAACGCTCGATTGGGCAAAGTTTAATTTCTTCGCAGTTTGTGTAAAGTTCAAAGTATGTGCCGCTACTTTAAATGTAATTAACTGTTTTATTTCCATTTATCATCCCTCTTTTCAATCGATATTTTCGATTGATTCCATCGAAATAATCCTCTTTGTCTATTGATATTTGTATTGTATGATAAAGAACATCTATAAACAATATAAATGGAGGTATTCCATATGAAAGCACTTTGTTTCGAAACATTCGGAGACGCTAATGTTCTACACTATAAAGAAATACACGATCCAATCATAAGTCCAAATGAAATTCTTGTCCGCACGAAAGCAATCGGATTAAACTTCGCTGATATTTATAGACGCCGCGGCGATTATCATCTTGCTGGCAATCCGCCTTATGTATTAGGTTATGAAGGAGCTGGAATTGTTGAAAAAGTAGGAGCTGACGTTACTACTATCAACCTAGGAGACCGTATTGCATTTGCGGACGTCCCATTTGCAAATGCAGAACTAGTTGCCGTTCCATCTGAAAAAGTAATCCCACTACCAGATTCTATTTCTTTTGAAACAGCCGCTTCTGTCTTATTACAAGGATTAACTGCACATTATTTAACGCACGATAGCTATCAACTAAAACAAGGTGATATAGCTTTAGTACACGCTGCAGCTGGTGGCGTCGGTCAACTTCTTATTCAAATGATTAAACTACAGGGCGGAACAGTAATTGGTCTTACATCATCAAAAGAAAAAGCAAAGATAGCTACATTAGCTGGTGCCGATCGCGTATCTTTATATAACGAAGAATGGCATACGAAAGTACTTGAAATGACTAATGGAACTGGAGTAAATGTTGTGTATGAATCAGTAGGTTCTACATTAGGGGAAAGTTTTAACGCTACTAAAATTGGCGGTACTGTCGTATTTTACGGAATGGCTGGTGGTAATCCTGCGCCAGTTGATCCGCGTATGCTTATGGATACTTCAAAAACTTTAACTGGTGGAGACCTTTGGAACGTGCTTACCACTTATGAAGAACGTAAAAAACGATCTACTCAATTATTCGATTGGATCACAACTGGAAAATTAAACATTTCAAATCCTACTACATTCTCTTTACAAGACGGTGCTCTTGCTCATGAATTATTAGAGAGCCGTAAAAGCACAGGGAAGATTTTATTAATCCCATAATTCACAAAATGAAAAGGAAGCTAGATTTCTCTACCTTCCTTTTCTTATTTCTATTTGAGATTTAATTATATTTCCACACTTTCTTTCCCTTTTGCAACATAACTCATATCTCCAACCGACTCGACTGTATATGTTCCATCTTGGTATACAATCTTCGTCACACTAGCATTTTCCACCCCAAGTTTTGTTTTGCTACTGTCTAACATTTCTATTAAGGTAGTAATCAAAAGCCCATGAACGACAACTAAAACGTTACCGCCACCATTTCCAGCAGCTTCTTCACTAATTTTATCTATCTCAGCTTTTATGCGAGTAGAAAATAATTCCCAATCTTCCGCCTGTTTTGTAGGATCTGCTACTCTAATAAGATTAATCACTTCTTGAATAGAAAACTTCATAAGTTCTTCTGGTGATGGAACGCCTGCAGCTTTTCCAACCACATCCCACATATTCTCAAGTTTTTCACCTTCAAAAATACCGAAATTTAATTCTCGCAAATCTTTTCTTTGCTCAAGTTTTAATTTTGATTGCTCACTATATTTTAATACTAAATTAGCAGTTTCAATCGCTCGGCCGCTATCACTACTATACGCATTCATAAAATGAATATCTTTTAATCCTGTTCCTAAATTTGTGGCAACTTCAACACCTTTTTCTACTAATGGAGAATCAGCCCAACCTTGCGCGCGATGATTCGTATTTAATATTGTTTTACCGTGTCTTGTAACATATAAAGTAACTGCATTCTCATTGCTATCTGTTTCTCGCTTATTCATTTCATTCTCTCCCTTTACGTTTCTATATCAATTTTACCACCTCAATTATTCATTGAGCAAAATATACGTCAGTAGATCCGCTTAATAAAAAAGCTATCTTTCTGTATATCCATACAAAAAGATAGCATCTTTTATGATTACATTTCTTAACCGTTACTCCTACTCAGCAAAAGCACTCGAATATTGTACAATTCCTTCTACACCTCGAAGAGAATTTTCTGTTAATTCCATTATCATAAATACCTCTTCAGGCACTTCAAACGGTGCTTTTATATTCCACTCACTTGCTTTCTTAAAACCAAATTTCGGGTAGTACTCTGGATGTCCCAATACTACAACTGATCCGTATCCAAGTTCTTTCGCTTTTTCTAATGCAGCTACAATCAGGTTTCCACCAATTCCTTTTTTCTGATGACCCCTAGCAACTGAAACTGGTGCAAGTGCTAACGATTCTACAGAAGTTCCATCTTGTTCTATTGTAATTTTCGATAACATAATGTGACCAACTATATCTTCATCTACCGCAACAATTGATAACTCTGGAACAAACGCGTCACATTCTCTAATACGTTTTACAAGTTCATGTTCTGTTTTATCACTAAATTCTTCCTTTAAAAATGCTTCTTTTATGACTTCTTCTGTTTTTCTATAATCATTTTTTTGTTCTTGTCTAATCGTTACCATTTTAACTTATCCTCTATTCTTTCTTATTTCTTTTTGAATTTTACGCAGTGCTTTTTTCGATCCGCGCTCAATATCGTGTTGCATTTTTCTTTCTTTATAATCAACAAATAGTGTATTTAAATCGTATCCTTCTGGATATAACTCCTTCGCTGCTACTTCTAAAGTAATACGTTTTACATTTACTTCAACGAATTCACCGTTATAATATACAACAACGTTATAAAAATTATCTTTTTCCTTATAGATGATACCAAAATCATCATGATCCAATAAATTAACACGATCGCCGATTTTGTACTCATAATGAGATTCTCTTTTTTCTTGTACAAATTTCGGTTTTCTAATTTTACTTTCATTCACTTTTTCTAATGCGTACTCTTTATTTCCCATATACTCTTTCGCTCTTTTCAGTACATGTTCTTTTACGCTCATTTTATTCGCAATCCAAAGTGCATTACTTTCTCCTGATTTTCCGATAACTAATTTATAAAGCGGCTCTAGCGTTTCACTATTAAACTGCATCGCTGCATTCATAAAGTCATCATGCATTTCTGAGAATCGTTTAATTTCTCCGTAATGCGTACTCGCAACGGTAATACATCCCGCAAAGTACAACTCTTCTAAAATAGAAATTGCAAGTGCTGCACCTTCATTTGGTTCTGTACCGCTCCCTATTTCATCAAATAAAAGTAACGTATTATTATTTGACATCCTCATAATCTCAGAAAGATTTTTCATATGAGACGAAAATGTACTTAGTGCATTTTCAATACTTTGATTATCACCAATATCTACGAATACATTTTCGAAAATAGCGATTTCTGTACCTTTATCTCCTGCAATATGAAGACCTGACATTGTAGCTAATGTTAACAATCCAATCGTTTTTAACACAATTGTCTTTCCGCCCGCATTCGGCCCTGTAATAATTAAACTACGATACTCTTGACCAATTTTAAAATGTAACGGTACAACTTGCCCTGTTAAAAGCGGATGCTTACAATTCACTAAATGAATGTAGCCATGATCGTTTAACTTCGGTTCTATTCCATCAATCGATTTACTAAACTTCGCTTTCGCAAATACCATATCATACTGACTAATTAGCTCCATGTTAATCTTTATACTATAAATGTTTTCTAACACCATTCCTGATAAAGTCGCTAAAATCTGATACTCTTCAACCGCTTCATCTGCTTTCAAACCTGCTAATTCTGCATTCAATTTCGTAACCGTATGCGGTTCTATAAATACAGTAGAACCTTTTGCCGAGGCTTCAATAATACTTCCAGCAACTTGATTTTTATAGGAAGATTTAATTGGAATCGTATAACGGTCATCCTTTTTACTAATAAAGAATTCCTGAATGAATTTCTTATTTGCACTACTATTTAAAAACTTCGTTAAACGTTCTTTTATTTTCCCATCTACAGAATCGATATTATTTCGAATTCGTTTTAACTCTTTACTTGCAGCTACATCAATACTATTTCCTTTAATTGAAAAGTTAATTTCCTCTTCAATACTTTTATATTCAGTCATTGAATTTGCATAAGAAGCTAATACTGGTGCAAAAAATTCTTTATCTAACATAAACTTTTTAATCTTTCTACACCCACGTAAAAAGTCTGAAACACTTACTAATTCTTCTGGATCTAAAATCATTCCTTTTTCTAATTTTTGAATTGTACTAGCAATATTAGAAATGCCGAAGAAAGGAACATGCCCTTCTGCATCTAATATAGCTCGTGCTTCTGTCGTTTCATTCAAGCGATTTCTCACTACTTTTATACTCGTACTCGGCTCTAATTTGTTTACTAATTCCTTACCTAATCCACTTACACAATAAGATTTCACTATATCCTTTAATTCGTTATATTGTAACTTTTCAAAAGTCATCGTATTCATTTTGTTTCTCCTCACTATGATTGATTTTTATCATAAATGAAGATACCTACTCATTAGATTCCAATGAGCTCTACATTATTTAATTACCATTTTTATACATTAAAAATATATACAAAAAAGCTGCGGGGATACCGCAGCTTTTACATTTACAAGGCATGAGTAATAACATATGAGGAAATAAGCCATAAAAAACAGATGGCAATCCCCTTATTACACGCTTTATAAAGTATTGTAGGTATCTTCATAGGTATTGAAATAAATCCATGACAAAGCTAGGGGTATGGTATACATAAAAATCCCCTGTTCTTATCTGATTTATTTCATTAAATTTTTCCTATTTAGTACCTACCGCACTCACAAAAAGCACCTCTCATTAATTTATATTATAGTCATTGAAATCTAATTTATTGAAATCATCATACTATATGTTACGTGAGAAGTAAAGGTGCCATACTTCAGTAGTACGTAACTCTACACTTCAATATTTCTTAAATTAGACCTATATTCGCTGAGGAGAAATTATAAGAAGCGCCTCCGCTATTGCGAATGTCATTTCCTTCCCCTGATACATTTAATAATTATGACAAGCAATAATAGGAGGTTTACTATATGAGTGAAGAATATAGTATTTTACATGGAACTGCTCTAGAACCAAATTTAATCGGTCCCACACTACCATCAATTCCACCATTTACATTACCCACCGGACCTACTGGAATCACAGGTCCTACCGGTGCGACAGGTT
The DNA here is from genome assembly GCF_058795355.1 of Bacillus sp. GW823-FHT06A11. Classification (NCBI taxonomy): domain Bacteria; kingdom Bacillati; phylum Bacillota; class Bacilli; order Caryophanales; family Bacillaceae; genus Bacillus; species Bacillus sp. GW823-FHT06A11. Next base: position 959,311 of record NZ_JBXAHS010000003.1, read on the forward strand.
TTACCGGAATTGGAATAACTGGTCCTACTGGGGGTACAGGTCCTACCGGAATCGGAATAACTGGTCCTACTGGGGGTACAGGTCCTACCGGAATCGGAATAACTGGTCCTACTGGCGCAACCGGTTTAGGGATCCTTCCCGTATTTGGAACAATAACTTCTGAAGTAGGAATCGGTTTTTCAGCAGTAGTTAATACAAATGTTAATTTTACCATTCCAGGACCTGCTAGTGGAACTACTATAAATCCATTAAATAATTCTATTACAATTGATACCACTGGCGTGTACTCTGTATCCTTTTCAATTGTATTTGTAATACAAGCTATATCGTCTAGTATATTAAATCTTACAATAAACGATTCCATTCAATTCGCAATCGAAACGCGAGTTGGTGGTGATTCTGGGATAAGAGCTACATCCGCCAGAACTGATTTACTATCTTTAAATCAAGGGGATGTTCTTCGAGTACGAATAAGAGAAGCCACGGGTGACATTATATACTCCAATGCCTCTCTTGTTGTTATAAAGGTCGACTAACTCTTTTATTACAATAAAGATTCAGGAAAAATAAAGTGAAACTTTAATAAGCCCTCACCAATCGGACTGACCACAAATAGCGGGATAAATATGCACAATATAAAAAGAAGAGGAAAACTTATATTTCAGTCTACCTCTTCTTTTTCATCACCAAATTACTGCTGAACATATATGGAAACTGATCCTCCACTTACTTGGAATTGTCCCCAACCATCCTTATTAATTGTTACAGTATTTGTTTGATTATCCGTAATATCGTACCATACTTCCCCTGCGTTATTCTTCCCAACATCCATCCACTTTGACCCTCCTGGTCCATCAGAGATTAATGTTGCTAAACCAGAATTAGCATGTACACTATCACCTTCTCTTGTCCAGCCAATTACATCTGGATGATCAAAATAATCCCGCTGCGTACCATATGCAAAGTTTTTTCGTGCCGTCAAAATCGGATCAATTTTGTCCTTTAACGCTGGAATTTCATAGTTACTATTTCCTTTTGTACCATAGTAATCACCATAGAAAACAGAAGGATATCCCTCTGCACGCGTTAAAATAAATGCATATGCCAACGGTTTGAACCAAGGGCTCACTACAGATTCCAATGACTGACCAGGCTGTGAATCATGATTTTCAACTAGAGTAACCGCAAGTGTAGGATGATTCGCAACTACCGTTCCTTTTAAAATATTTCTCATATCATAATTCCCATTTCCTGTTGAAGCATAGTGAAAATTATAATGAAGTGGTGCATCGAACACAGATTGATTATAATTGACCTTCGCTAAATAATTATTTAAAGTCTGGATATCATTTTGCCAATATTCAGCTACTGTAAACATTTCTTTCCCCGTTTGCTGTCTAACATGATTTACCCAATCGCGCAAATATTCATGATCAATATGTTTAACAGCATCTAAACGAAAGCCATCTAAATTTAATTCCTTCGCATACCACGTTCCCCATTTTTTCATTTCATTCGCAACATCTGGATGATCAAAATCAAGATCCGCGTACATCAAATAATCATAATTCCCATTCTCGCTAGACACTTCCCAGTCCCACGCTTTACCTATGCCCCTAAATTTATAAATTCGGTTTAATTTCTTTCCTTCATCCCAATCTGTTCCGTCAAAATGATACCATTTCCATTTGAAATTAGAATAAGAATCTCCACGCCCTGGAAAGTTAAATCCTGTCCAAGCACTAATTTCATAATCACCTGATACTTCAACATTTCGATTGCTTGGGTCTACCTCAACTGCTGTGACAGTTTCTGTATAATCAGCCCCACCTTTATGATTCATAACTACATCACCGTATACATCGATGTTTTTCTTATGTAAAGCGTCAATTGCAGACTTCAATTGTGCTTTCGTCCCATATTTCGTCCGCACTGTTCCCTTTTGATTGAATTCCCCCAAATCATATAAATCATATGCTCCATATCCTACGTCATTTTGCGTAGTTCCTTTATATGCAGGTGGTATCCAAACAGATGTAATTCCTTTTTGCGCTAAATTTTCAGCATCAGTACGCAAACGATTCCAATGATCCCCATCATTCGGAGCATACCACTCAAAATACTGCATTAACGTTCCATTGTTAACTGTATCTGCATATGCTTTACTCCCCTCATATATACTAGGTAAAAACATAACAACTGACAATCCGACTATTGTTACTCTTTTAAACATCTGTACACCATCCCCTTCTAAGAAAGCGTTTGCATAGTTTATCAGAATTATTATAATATTCGTTCCACCGTTAGTAAAGTAGCAATCTCTCACTCTCCCACATTATTTTTAATCTCACTTCAAATATTCAACGTAGTTTTAATTTCACATCCTATTCAAGATTGTTTACAATTTACCTATAAAAACATAACGGAGGGATTTCTATGACAGACTTTCAAAAACAATTTTTCGCACGATTATATATAGAAGAAAAAGACACAGTTTCATTTGAAGATTTATCTAACATTATGTACGCAATGGCACAAACTGTTCCTTTTGAAAACTTAAATATTCTCGAAAAGAATTTTAAAGAAATATCAAAAGAAAATTTGAAAGAGAAAATTTTAGTAAATAACCGTGGCGGTCTTTGTTATGAACTCAATCCTACTATGTATTACTTCCTGAAAGATTCTGGATTCGATGTTCATCTCGTTTCAGGAACAGTTTATAACGCTACAAACTCCATATGGGCTGTTGATTCTGGTCATATTGCAACCGTTTTAACACATCATAATGAACTTTATTTAATTGAAGTAGGATTCGGATCATACTTACCTCTTGCCCCTGTCCCTTTCTCAGGTGAAGTCATTCACTCTGTTACAGGAGATTATCGTATTCGTAAAGAAATGACCGAAAAGGGAAACTACATTTTAGAGATGCGGAAAAACAATGAGTTCTTGGATCAATTTTCTGCTGATGATTGGACGTTAGGCTATGCATTTTATATAGAAGAAGTGGATGAAGAAAAAGCAAATACAGCACAAAAAATTATCGTTGAACATGAAGGGTCACCCTTTAATAAACTACCTCTTATTGTAAAACTAACTGAAGATGGGCATGCCTCTTTAACGAAAGATAGCCTTACAGTAGCGAAAAATGGTAAAAAAACGAAAGAAACCGTTACAGACATGCAATTTACAAACCTTTTACATTCAAAATTTGGAATTACACTATAAGTATGTAAGCCTTGTTATTTTAGCAAGGCTTTTCAATTTTCAGCAGGGATTTTTTGCAATTTGTTGTATTTCATAGTTATATAGAAATATAACTACATGTTTAGAAAGGAAATGATTATGACAGAACTTAAAGATCGATTACAAGTAGCTGATATAGAAAAATGGGATTTAACAGACATTTACCATACAATTGAAGATTGGGAAAGTGATTTTCATAAAATTGAAGTATTAACGAAGGAATTACACGAGTTTAATGGCAATATTCACGATGGCAATAGTTTATTAGCTTATTTAACGAAGAGTGAAGAAATTTCTAGCATAATATCTTTAATATTCGCTTATGCACGATTACAATCTGACCTTGATACACGCGATACTGACGCGCAATCTCTTGTCGATAAAGTATCACAATTACACGTGAAAGTAAGTGCAGCTAAATCTTTCTTTTCCCCCTTCTTACTTAGCATAGACGAAAGCACATTACATTCTTACATAGAAGAAACAGAAGGCTTACAATATTATAAAGAAGACTTATTTGAATTATATCGTTATAAAAAACACGTATTGAATAAGGACCAAGAAGCAATTTTATCACAGATGGGTGAAGCTCTTTCTTCTCCACAGCACACATTTGGTATGTTAAACAATGCAGATATATTATTTGGTGAAGTGACGACTGACGATGGAGAAAAAGTGAACTTAACACGCGGAATGTATGCAAAGTTAATAGAAGATACGAATCGTGAAAAGCGTAAAGAAGCTTATAAAGCATATTACAAACCATATGTTCAGTTAAAGAATTCCATCGCATCTACTTTATCCGCTGCTATTAAAAATAATGTTACCGTTTCGAAGCTAAGAAACTATCCATCAGCGCTAGAGAAATCATTATTTGGCGATATGGTTCCGAAAGAAGTATATGAAAACCTTATTGATACAACGAAAAAAAACATTCAAACATTACATACATACAATGAAATTCGAAAAGAAAAATTAAACGTAGATGAACTAAGACAATACGACTTAGGCGTCGATTTAGTAGAAGGTGCAAAACAAGACATCCCATATAGTGAAGCATTTGACATTATGATTGCATCACTAGCTCCTTTAGGAGAAGAATATATTGAGACATTAAAAAGTTTTAAAGATAAACAATATATAGACGTAAGAGAAACACCAGGAAAACGTTCTGGTGCTTATAACTTTGGTGTATATGGTGTTCATCCTTTCATTCTTTTAAATCATCACGATGATTTAAATAGCCTGTTCACTCTTACTCATGAATGCGGGCACGGTATGCATACGCACTATTCACATGGATACCAACCAAGAATTTCTGCACATTATTCTATCTTTGTGGCAGAAGTCGCTTCTACAGTAAATGAAGTGTTATTAATTCACTATTTATTAAAAGAAGCAAAAGAAACGAACGTGCGTAACCATTTAGTTAACCATTTTATTGAAAAATTCAAAGGTACTTTCTTTACACAAATTATGTTTGCAGAATTTGAAAAAATCACACATGAAATGGCGGAACAAGGTAAACCATTAAATGCACAAGTCTTCAGTGAAATTTATGAAAAACTATTTAAAGAATATAACGGTGATTCACTTGTATTTGATGAAGAAGTAAAATACGGATGGGCTAGAATCCCTCATTTCTACCGCCCATTTTACGTATACAAATATGCAACTGGATTCGCATCTGCCATTCAAATCGCTGATAAACTATTAAGCGGTGATCCGAATGCTCAGAAAAATTATATTGAATTCCTGAAAGGTGGAAGTTCTGATTATCCACTAAACCTATTGAAAAAAGCTGGTGTTGATTTAACTACGCCAGAACCGATTGAAAGTGCATTGAAACAATTCACTCAACTTGTTGAGGAGTTTTCAGCATTATAAAAAGCATGCAGAGTATATGCTCTGCATGCTTTTTCATTTGAATTACTCTATTCTATATGCTGCTGCGTCACACAGTGAATCATACCACCATACGCATACAATTCATTCACATAAATACCGACAATTCTTCTTCCTGGAAACTGACCTTCAATAATTTGCAGCCCTAACTTGTCATGTTCATCACCATATACAGGAACTAATACGACTTCATTACCAATATAAAAATTCAAATATGAACCCTTACAGTCTGCTTCTTTTACCACTTTTCTTGTTACTGGTACTGGAATGAGCTGAAATGGCTTTCCATCTATATTTTTCGCTTGTCGCAATTCTTGATAATGCTTTTCGTACGCCTCCAAAAGGTATGGCTCTCCTTCACCGAAAGGATCATATTCATACAGTATCGTATTTTCATTTACAAACCGTGCCGCGCCATCAATATGATAATCCGTATCTTCATCATAATTATCTTCTCCGCGTATACCAGTTATCCATATAAAATTCGTTACTCCTAAATATTTCGTTAATTCCATTTCAATTTCTTTCTGACTTAGTGTGGGATTTCGATTTTCATTTATAATAGACGTTTTCGCCGCCATTAAGGTCCCGTTTCCGTTTATCTCAATTCCCCCGCCCTCTAGACAGACACTAGATTCAACTTTTGGAATGCGATACATTTCACTTATTTTATTCGGAATATTAGCGTCTTTTTCGTACGGATATTTATTTCCCCAACCATTAAATATCCAGTGCGTTAGGCAGCGATTCCCTTCCTTATCCGTTACAAAGATTGGTCCGTTATCTCTTATCCAAATATCATCAGTTTCTTGAATTAAGAAATCAATTTTATCCATATTTACATTAGCTTCCATTAACTTCGATTGGACATGTATTTTCTCTTCTTCATCACATACAACAATATGGACATTTTCTCCATAGTGAAGCTCCTTTGCCATCGATATCCAAATATCATCTAACTTAGCTCTATAACCTTCACCTCTATGTGCTTTATCATGTGGCCATTGGAGCCATGTACCTTCATGTTTCTCCCATTCCGCAGGCATATAAAACAAACTATTTTCTATATTTCTCATACGTGTTCACCCCTTATATGAATGTACGTACAGTCTATACTTTGACATCGTGTTAAGGTCAACAGGAATATCTTCATTTACTTGTAGCAACTTTATAAGGTGACTCTTTATTTCGCCTTTTTATTATGATAAATTGCTTTCGTACATAGAATAAGGATTGACATAATGTTAATGTCAATCCTTATTCTCATTCTATTTTCGTAACTAAAAAACAAATTTGTGTCACATACTCTTCTGCTAAACAATCACATTCAGGTCCCTTTATATAAACCTCATATGGCGAATTAACTATTACATACCCATTTTTTTCAACCCATTCTTCTAACGCTATATAAGCGTAACCTATATAGTCGTAACTTCCATAATGCATAGTAGTAACGATTTGATGTGGACTTAGTTTTTTCATTTCATATTCTTGTACTACATCTTCATCATTCCCCTGCATAACCGGGATTCTTAATTCAATATCACTGTTACTTGGAATATATTCTTCATCATAAAAGACTGCAGATGGCGAACCGACTATTTGAAAGTTATTTTTTTGTACCTCTTCATATAAGTCATAAAAATAATCATCTATATCATCTATATCTATTTTTACTCTTTGAGTAATTATCGTTACTTCGTTCCTCATTCCCATTAATATATCGTAACTTCTATGGCGAGCAATATTTAGACTACTATTCACCATTACCATTTCATTCATTTCTGAAATAACCTGTAAATTTTGCTTCACTTCATGAGACAACTCGATAATTTGTGATTGTATATGTTGAACAAACGAATCTTGATCCGATGACTGCAAAACAATTTTAATTTTTGGAAGAGGAAATTTATACTCCCTTAGCTTTTTTATTTTCAATGCTACTTCCAGCTGCTCTTGTTCATAATACCTATACCCATTAACCGGATTCACATATGCCGGTTTTAATATCTCCTCTTTGTCATAATGTCTTAACATCCGCGTACTCATTTTACAAATCCGAGAAAACTCAGCGATGGTATACATATCAATACTCCTTGAATATATTTTCTTTTCATTACTTATTTATTAAAACCAATCAAAAATCTTCTTCATTGAAAAATCTTCATTCTGATTTTTCAATCTTCTCATTTTCGAAGGTAACAAATGGCTTGGACAATACCACGTTAAACAATTCATTGCGCCTCCCATTGTTGATATTTCTCCTACATGAATTTGAATAACTTGCTTCTCCGTATACTGTTGAATATATCGTAAAACTTCCTCATCTTTAGCTAGTCCAAACTTAGGAACATAAAGAGCATCACATGATTCTAACATATTTATATACAACCCTTTTGCTGATGCTATCTCTTGATCATATTGTCCTTTCTCTGTATATGATGAAGGAACAACTATAAATTCAGCTTCTGGCATTTGTTCTTGAATAATCTCTTGAACACTATATCTAAATTCATGATCCCCTAAAAAATCACTAATAAACATTGTATGTTCATCAATAAATTTAACCATTCCGTCTGCGTGTGCTAGTACATCCCCTTCTTCAGCAGGAATAATAATAACTCGGCTCACATCTAAATCCCATTCTAACTGCTCAATAATTTCCTCTTCTGTGCAATCATCGTTATCATCAAATATACGTTCTGTTAATATTACGGTATCTTTTTTATTCCAAATAAGATTACCACCATCTAATATTAATGGGGATTTCACATATTCAAAGTCATTCTTTTTCAACCATTTATTAAACTGTTGATCTAAATATCGCCCCTGATCATCTGGCAAATAATTGGGTCTATATTTAAATTTAACTAGATGAGTTGTGACAACCGGTGCAACATCTCTTAGCCAAATATCATCATACTCAAAACAGCTCGTATGAAAGTCTTGTTCTTCAACAGATAAAGATATAAGTTGATCCGCAATTGATTTCTTTTCATTTAAACATTCATTAAAGTAAATCAAGTCTTCATAAAATGGTTGATAATATTCATTCGATTCGTCTGGTATTGCAGTAAAAATAATCCCATTATGTTTTTGTTCCATATTATTTACCTCGCTTTTTAATAGTAGTTACATAACTGATTTCACAAAGCCAACTATTCCTCAATTCATTTCTCTTTTCATTACAACTCATGAACCGCGTATATTTCATGAATGGATTATAGCATGGAGAAATATTATATATTTATATAAAAAATATAAAGCTGACGTTAAGCCTTAAATTGACTCTTGACAAGTTTTTTAAATACCATATTTTAAAACAACAATAAATGATTAAATGATTTTTTTATCAAGATTCAAACCCATTACTTCTAATAGATCGTTTTGATTATATAAATTCACTAAATGCGCTTCTACTCCTATACAAATTCCTTCTAGCGGAAGATCATTTGGATCCTGATCAAAGGGATCTTCAATTTCAACCCCTATTGCTTCAATACCTATGAATGCAAAACTTATAAATGTAAACTATTTTGATTATTGTAATGAACCATATTTACAAAAACCTCTTTCTCTATTAACCTTTTATTCTTTTAAATCACGAAAGTATACAATTAAATAATAGAATCATAAACCCTATCATTATGAGGCTGGTTAAGATTATTTCTTTCAATACCGTTACTCCTTTTTTGCAAAAAGATAAAATATCTTATTTAATTCAACAACAAATGTTCACTATTCTAAATCCCGACGCATCATTTTAGAATTCGCAATGAACAACGCACTAATTAATACAAAGATTGCACAGGCATATAACAATAAATCTAACGGACTATCGTGATCTATAATGATGAGACGCACAATAGCTGTTATACCTATATATATAAAATATCGTAATGGAAAATGAAAATTCATTTGAAAATACTTTATAATCATTACGATGAATTCAAAGTACAAAAAGAATACGACGATACTATCAATTAAATGATAACTAGATTCATTACTATCCAATTTCAGTTCTTGTATAAACTGAATGACTTCTTTCATAAGAAACACACTTAGAACAACCCCTAAGCAAATTAAAGCTACATTTAAAATGTACTGTAAAACGATAGGGAAATACGAAAACACTATTTTAAAATTCTTTAACACAAACATTTTTCTCCTTTACCATATAAAACGAAAAGCGAACATACACTACAATTCAATTATCATCATATTTAAATTTTATTTTTACAAATAATAAGGAATGACAAAATAGGTAAAGATAAGATTTCACCTATTTTGTCTATATAGCAGCACAACGAAATTACAATTAATTACTTCAATGCAATTGGTTGTTGTTGTGTCACACAATGTATCATACCGCCGTTTTTATACAACTCCCTCACATCAATACCGACTACTTTACGATCTGGGTATAACTTCTGAATTGTATCGTTTGCGATTTTATCATTCGGATCATTATAATTAGGCACTAATACAACTGTATTCCCAATATAATAATTGATATACGATCCCTTATAATCGAGAGTTTTTCCATTCTCTAAAGCAACCTTTTCTTTACTAAGCGGCAAGTATTCATACTTATATTTCTGTCCTGAAGCATTTTTGGCATCTAACAATGTATCCATATCTTTATTGGATAAACCCCATTCAGCTAGGTCATCTTCTTTCATCGTTACAATGGTAGATTTATTATGGAATTTAGCAAATCCATCAATATGAAAGTCCGTAATATCTAAATTAGGTACTCCGTCTAACCAAATAAAGTTTGATACCCCAAGATCACTTATATATTTTTCAATTTCCTTTTCTGATAAATCAGGATTTCTATTTTTATTCGTTACCGCACTTCGAGTTAATAACGCAGTCCCATTGCTGTCTAATTCAATTGCGCCGCCTTCAAGGACAAATTTCCCCCAATCAATTCTTTCAATTCCTGATTGTTTACTCACATTCTTACGTATTTGAGCATCATTTTTATAAGGTGTTTTCTTCCCCCAACCATTAAATGCTGGATCTAATATTTTGAGATTTTTATTGCTGTCATAAACAAAAATTGGTCCACTGTCCCTTGCCCATACATCATCAGTAGGCGAGATAAAGAAATCAATCTTCTCCATATTTAACCCTTCATCTGTTAAAAGGTTATTGATTCTTTCTTTTTCTTCCTGGTCATATGCAACAATGTGGACTTTCTCACCCTCAGTTAAAGCACTTGCCATCTTAACCCAAATAGGTTCAACTTCCTGCTTATACTCTTCACCATATGTGTATTCATGTGGCCATTGTAGCCATGTACCTTCATGTTTATCTTTTTCATCTGGCATCGTATATTTCCCCGCATTTTTCTGTACCTCTACTTTTTCTCCTTCTTTCCCTTTAACATTTTCATTGTTACCCTCAAAAGAGCATCCACTAATAATCGTTGTAGATAATGTAGCTATTAAACAAAACTTTATTGCTTTTTTCATTTTTTCAACCTCCTGTTCTTGTCTCCAATACTGTAAAGCTTCACATAGTGTGAAGCTCAAGCTTTTTTATCAATGTAAAAATTACCAATTGTTCTTTGCATTACTTAGCATTTAACGACCTATTTAGATTTATTCAAATGCCAATCACCTTTTTCACCTATTTATCCCGCTATTTGTGGGCAGTAAGACCCCCACCTCAAAATTCAGCGAAAGCAAAGAAGTTAGGTGGGGCCCTGCTGATTAAAGTTTCACTTTATTCAGTAAGTAAAACTTTACAAAATAAAAAAATCGGTATTGATAATTACATATCAATACCGATTTTTTTATAATTACTTTCCTTCTATTAAATCATTCGCCATTTTCCTAAATTCTTGATTAAATGCATCATTCATACCATTTTGGACGTTAGAAAATAATATGACAAACGTTCGTTTATCCCAGTTAAAATTATTAAAAGTGTTCCAGCCAGCTAATACACCGTGGTTATGATAATAATCTGGGTAAATATAGAAACTAAATCCATATTTTCTTGCAGGTGATGCAGAAAACATATCTGATATACTCTGTTTAGAAAGTAGTTTACCATCCATAATAGCTTCATCTAACTTTTTCATATCTTCAACAGTCGTATACATTTCACCACAGCCATACAACCAGTTCATTTTTAAGCGAGGCGTGGCTATTAACTTATTATCTTTTTTCGTATACCCTTCTGCTAAGAAAATATCTTCTGGGAGTGTTGCGCCCATTCCAGATTCATGCATTCCAACAGGAGTCAAAATATTTTCTTTCACATATTCAGCAAGTGGTTTATTCGATATTTTTTCTACAATATATGCAAGCACCATATAATTATAATCTGTATATTTCCAGCCTGTCCCTGCTGGAAATTGTAACGTTTGTGCCCCAATCCACGTTACTAATTTTAACCGTGATGCTGCGTCAACACTACCTTGTCCCTGTTCTGGTAATCCAGACGTATGTGTTAACAAGTTTCGTAACGTAATATTTTTATCTGCTGGAAACGATGGGATATATTTATTTACATTGTCTTCAATGTTCAACTTCCCTTTTTCTTTTAGTTGCATAATAGATATTGCAACTACTGTTTTCGTAATAGACCCAATGCGATATTTCGTTCTTGGCGTTGTTAATACTTGATCTTTCACATTCGCATAACCGTAGCCTTTTCGTAAAATGACATGATCTTTACTTGCTACAAGAACACTCCCATTAAATCCTTTATCTTTTAAGTACTGATCTAGTTTTCCAGCTGCAATTTCATAACGCTTTTTCTCATTCGCATCAACTTCCTGCTTAACATCTTTTTGCTTACTATTTACATTAGAAAATGCCTTTGTATCATATTTTTTTCCTTTATTTGCATGTATTAGTGTAACAACACTTCCACAAAAAACAGCAAAAATAAAGAAAACGATTAACCATTTCTTTAACATACTAGGAACCCTCTTTTATCTAGTTTCACTTAACGTACATCCATTCTATTTTATATCTTTTAATTATCAAGTATATTATAATATTATTTAATATTCACTCTGTTAAAACTAGATTCCTTTTTCTCATTTTCAATTTTTACTACTCTCTATTGTATTTCTTTCTTGCAAAATTTCCAACATACAATCGGATGCATTAAACTATAATTTCAAATTCTTTTGTAACATTTGTTACATACTAAAAAGAATGGAGATGTAATATGAAAAATACCGATAAACGCAATCGTTTAGATGATAAAATGTTTCATTATCGGATAATAAAAAACAACATGGTATTAATTGAATATTACGGAAAACAGATTATGGTATTAAAAGGAAATGATGCTGAAAAATTTTTAAATAAAATAAATCATGCAAATAACGATAAAGAAAAACAGCTAATTATGGCTAAAATTACAGGTAATTTCAAAAGAGGTAATGAACGAAATTGAAAACGAATCTCATTTACATTTTGATTATACAACAAATAAAAAAGAAATGTCGCTCATTCAGCATTTCTTTAGACTTTCTTCATAAAAAATTTACATTGCTAACATTCCTTCATTTTCTATACTTCCTATATAAGCTAACCGCTGAAATAGTTAGTAATACAACTATGCATAACCACGCGTACGTATATCCCTTCTTATCTACAATATAACCAAATAAAGCAGGCGCAACAATAATAGCAATTTGATTTAATGTAAGTGCAAAACTCACTGTCATCCCTACCGATTCTTCACTTGCTGATTCCGCAACTTCAGTTATAAAAAGACTAAACCATCCAATTGAAAAGAACCCTAACAATGCACTTACGCCATACAATACATTCGTTATTGTATGTATGCTCATTACTAATATTAGAATGAAGAAAATAGAAATACAAACAGTTATAAATAAGGGGGTACGCCTATTCCCCTTATAAAATAAATCACTAGTAGCTGCTAATATAACCCTACCAACCATTCCAGAAAAGAACATAACGGAAAATACTTTTCCAGCTAAAATTGGCGTGATTGATTGTTCCAATACTAAAAATTTTATAAAGTGTGCAACTAACACCATTTGCAATGAAATCATACAAATGCCAGTTATATAAATTGCATACAACTCTTTTTTACACATCACTTCTTTTAACTGCATCCAAAAAGAAAGTTTACTACGTTCTTGTTTAACTTTCTCTTGAATATATGGTTCCTTATAAAATATAAAAAATAAAAACCCTCCAATTATACAAATGCATGCAATGCTATTTACCGCATAGGCCATATTATATTTTATTGTAAGAAACGGGATCAATACTCCCGCTAATGTACCACCAATCGGTATACCGGCTTGTCTAATCCCCATCGCTAACCCGCGATTTTCTTTTGAGAACCACTTCATTATCACCTTACTTCCTCCTGGCTGCGAAACACTATAAAACGTTCCTACTAATAAAAGTACAAAGAGTAACCCATTAAATCCATTGACCATATTAGTCAGTAAAAACGAACCCCCTAGTAAAAATAAACTTATCGAAATTAACAACTTTTCATTGTATTGATCAAGTAGCCGCCCAACAAAAAGCATACAAAATAGCGGTCCTATATTTACAAAACTTACTAACAATCCACTCTCCGTATTCGTAAGTGCATATTCTTCTTTCCAAAATAAAGCAAATGCTCCAACACCATACGTTATAAGTGTCGCTGTTGTTTGAGCAACTGTCGCAAAAATTAACATAACCCACTTATAAGTACCATTCATCCTTTCTTCCATTAACACAATAATCCCTCCATCCCCTTCCATTGTATGAAAGTTCTGATATCATATAAAATAAAGATTTATCATATAATCCATCAAAAAAAATGATACCTTTTATGGAGGGATGATACTTGGATATAAAAGATTTAACTGTATTTTACGAAGTTGCGAAAGAAAAAAACATATCTCACGCAGCTAAAAATTTAAACTATGTACAGTCTGGCGTAACAATGCGTATGAAACAACTAGAAAACGAACTAGGTGTACCTTTATTTTACCGAAACGGAAAAGGTGTAACTTTAACTTCTAACGGTGAGATTTTATTAACATACGCTAAACAAATTATCCACTTAATGGATCAATCTATTAAAGCAGTTCAAAGTAATGGGATCGAACCAAGGGGCACTTTAAAAATTGGATGTACAGAATCTACAACCGCTGTAAGACTTCCATCTATATTAACGGCCTATTATGAGGAATACCCAAAAGTCGAATTGATTTTAGAATCAAATACGACGGAACAATTGATTAGACTTGTATTAGAACGAAAACTAGACGGGGCGTTTATCGCTGGAACCACTCAGCATGCTGAACTTCATACAAATATATTTCATGAAGAAGAATTAGTTCTCATTAGCAAAAAGCCTTTATCTTCCTTTAAAGACATAGGAGACATGAATTTACTTGCATTTAGTCACGGGTGCTATTATAGAAATTTATTAGAAGATTGGCTTCAAGAAGAAGGAATTTCACCTAAACGAGTATTAGAGTTTGGAACAATTGAAGCGATACTCACATGTGTAAAATCAGGTATGGGCGTAGCAATTATGATGAAGTCTATTTTAAATGGTCACAAACATGACATATCATTCAATCCTTTACCAAATAGCTTCAAAAAAGTTCCTACTACTTTTATTACTAGAAAAGATATATATCACTCTGCTGCATTACAAAAATTTATGGAGATGACTCTCAATGCGTGAAAAGAAAATACGTGGTATGAAACGAAAAACAAACACTATGATAAAGCGAATTGAGGAACATACAAAAACATTCCCTTCTACTTTCTATAACGATGAATATTGGAATATGCTATTGCCAGTTTCGCAAGCTTTTATTGACTCTCGTAAAACACCTAGAAAAGTAAAGCGATTGTGTATTCAAACCTTATTAAATCAAGCAAATCATTTAATAAATATGAAACCGAGCGATACACATACATATCGAGTTGTTGTTTTGATTTCTATAAATAATTTGTGGGATTCGCAAATCATTATATTTAAAAATGAGGACTATTTTCATAATTTCTTTAATAGAAATAGTGAATGTCAAAAATGGATCCTTCTTTCAAATGAAATTGATTTTGGGGAGACATAGGAAATTTCAGTTTATCATTCCTTCCAAACACTTCGCTTTCAAGAAATTATTTATGATGAAGATGAATGCTATGAAAAAGAGATTCTGTTTATCGGGGAGTTAAATTAAAAAGGGTATACCTAAAACACTGGTATACCCTTTTCCACTTATTTTTCCTTCAATACACTATGTAATCGATCCGGATAATTTGTAAACATTCCTGTAGCACCCCATTTGATTAACAATCTCATATCTGGTTTCTCGTTAATTGTATAAGGGTGAATTAACAGTCCATTTTTCCTAGCCATTTTCATATATGACTCATCAATAATTAGTTCTCCGTTATCATTACGTAAGTTTGGTCCAATACCAGCTGCATACTTTTTAATTTCTTGAAAATCATCATTCGTTACACTTTTCGGTTCATGTGTAATGCCAGACCATTCGACAATTTCATTGTTTTCATTTGGATAATACCAAAGCAATTGAACTAACGGAATATTTTCATTCATACTATGAATCTTTTTCAAACTATCTTTACTAAATGATTGAATCATAACACGGCTAGAAGACATGTTTTGACCTACTAAATTATATTTTTGTAACAACGCCAACAATTTCTCTTCCATTCCTGGATACACATCTGGTGATTTTGTTTCAATATAATACTTCATACTTCTTCCATACTTTCGAAAAATTTCTTCAAGAGTTGGAACTTTTTGCCCAACATACTCTTGCTTAGCCTTTTCTGGATACGCTTTATTAAACCATGATCCTGCATCTAAACTCTTTATTTCGCTTAACGTTTTATCACGTACTTCGCCTGTTCCATTTGTAGTGCGATCAACCGCTGTATCATGCATTGCAATTAATTGGCCATCCTTTGTTAATTGAATATCTAACTCTAAATAATCCGCTTTCATTTTTTTCACTAAATCATAAGAAGCAAAAGTGTGCTCAGGTGCATGTCCACTTGCTCCGCGATGTGCAATATTTAAAAACTTATTCGTATTCCATTCATGCTTCCCTTCTGCTTTCGCATGAACAGCTCCCCCAGCAAAGATACTTCCCGTCATAAAGAAAATAACTAAAACGCTAATAATTTTTCTCATCCTTCTAACCCTTCCTACGTTGCAAATTTCAACAAGTTAATGAGATTTACACGAAATAGAAGATATACTTTCATTATTTTTATAAGCTTATATGAAAATTCCAATCTTACAAATACAATTCCCCTATGTTATTACTATACTATTTATTTTCCATATCCCTCCTATTCACATGTAACTCCTTATTGATTACAGTTCATCAATAAAAAAAGCCATAATTTATTTAGAGGACACTTCTGTATCCCTAAATAAATGTATGGCTTATCTCAAATATCTCCGGCCTCGATTAACTTGTCGAAATTAATCATACCAAACCTATTAATATTTGTGAATATTATTTTTTCAGTACGACGAAGCTTTAACCAGTATAAGTTATATATCTCATACTAATTAGTATTTGAACCTATCGAATTTTTCTGTACAGCCTGATTCCTATCTAACTTCTTTAATTTCCATTCATACAAGATAAAATTCTATTATCATTTGACGTGATATTTACGTAAACCTAGGTTTTATTTAATTACAAATTCTTAATTTCGTATATCTTTTCTTGTAAGTTTAGGTTTCTTTTGAGAATGTGGTATATTTACATGTCCCGAAGCAGCCGTGGATTGTCTCCTTTCCTTTCTTGACAGTCTAGGCTTCTTTTGAGAATGTAATTTTTTTAAATGTCGCGAAGTAATACCTTGTTTTTTGAAATCAAAGTAAAAATACAAATGTGTACTTAGCGCTAGGAAAACAACTGAAATAAATGACAATATAACGATTAGCACAATCGCCATAGCTTTTTGGCTCAAAATCCCAATAATAACTTGACCAATCATATAACCTAAACCAGAAAAATATACAATTTTAGGAATTTTCACATCTTGATCAGTTGTCCCCCTTAAGCGGGCTGTAAAATATTTAATCCAGAATAATTCAGATTTATAAACAATTAAACTATATGCAATAAGCGATAGAGTAAAAAATAAAGGTGACTCTATTTCTACGAATTCGTAAGCTAACTTTTGTACAGCTATGAAGCTACAAAATGAAATACTTAAAGCAACAAATCCAGAATATAGTAAATGTTGCAATTGAGGCTGCCGAGGCTTATGAATAGAAACCCAAATTCCCCATAGATTACATATCACATAAAATGGTAAGGCTACGTAAGAGTATATATTGAACGGTGGAAATATGAATAAAATGATAAGTAGCATAAAATTCATGATAACCCACATAAAGGCCCCTACAACATTCCTTATATCAAATGGTATTAATATTCGTATACAATCCACTATGTTGTTGCCATTATATTTGTCCATTATGCATCCCATCCATTTCCTCTCTCTTCAAATCAATATATATGCATATATACGCTCCAGATATACTAAACACAACAGCCAATAAAGAAAAGACTAAAATTAAGACCGTCGCTAAACCGTTTTGTGATAATGTACCTATACATATTTGTCCAATAACATATCCCAATCCTGATAAATAAACAATTGGAGAAATTTTTATATTTTCATTTTCTTCATTGTTTAATCGCCTTAAAAAACTTTTCATTCCAATAGAAATCAATTTATAGATTGTAAGAATGTAAAGCAGAAAAGTAACAATAAAAAATAGAGGTGTTTCAATTTTAATAAAAGTATATGCAATCTTTTGAATCACTATAAAGCTTCCAAAAGAAAAAGTTAGCCCCATAAATCCATTATATAAAATGTGTACCAACCTTGGCTCATTTGGTTTATAAAAAAATACCCATACTCCCCATATATTAGCAATGGAAATAAAAGGTAAAATCACGTATAAGTATATAGTAAAGGTTGGAGGAAATAAAAATGGGGTTAAAATCATAAAATTAATACCTACCCATACCATAACGACACTCGATCTTACACTGCCAGGCATCAATTTCTGAATAATTTGTTCTGTGCTTTTTCCGTGGTATTTTTCCATATTACTCTCCTAAAAACTAAAAAATTTTATCTAAAGTTGCTCCGATTCCAGATTTAACTCTATCTTTTATCGAATCCTGTTTACCATCATGATTCCAATCACCTTTGTTAAATTTGATTCCATCAGTTTCTATATTAATTTCTATAAAAACATCCAAGCTTATTCCACTCCAATAAAAGATCCGTTTGCTGCATCACTAATAAGAAATAATGTAAAAAAAACTGCTTGTTTAAACAGTTTTTTTTACATTATTTCTTATTTTATTTTAGATAATACATTTTTTTGGAAAGTACGCTCTTCCTGATCTTCATATCCAGTTGAAACAACTTCTTGAATATCATCATGATTAAATAAATAAGTGAAATCTGGATTAATATAGCCTTCTGGATAAGGACATCCCATATAATCGAATTTTCTTACCTCATCTGTTGCTACTTTTTGTTTTCGCCCAAAAATCATAAGTTTCTTTGTACCTTCTTTTAAAATTACAATAGATCCTATAGGAAAAAGTTGCGAATTCATTGTATGTCCTCCTCCTTATTAATTGTTTTTTTAAGAATTTAAGGAATCTAGATTGGTTTTCCATCTCTTTAAATCAATATATATACATATATATACACCATATATACTAGACACAACAGCCAATAAAGAAAAGACTAAAATTAAGACCGTCGCTAAACCGTTTTGTGATAATGTACCTATACATATTTGTCCAATAACATATCCCAATCCTGATAAATAAACAATTGGAGAAATTTTTATATTGTCATTTTCTTCATTGTTTAATCTCCTTAAAAAACTTTTCACTCCAATAGAAATCAATTTATAAATTGTAAAAATGTAAAGCACAAAAGTAACAATAAAAAACAGAGGTGTTTCAATTTCAATAAAAGTATATGCAATCTTTTGAATCACTATAAAGCTTCCAAAAGAAAAAGTTAGCCCCATAAATCCATTATATAAAATGTGTGCCAACCTTGGCTCATTTGGTTTACAAAAAAATACCCATACCCCCCATATATTAGCAATCAAAAGAAAAGGTAAAATTACATATAAGTATATAGTAAAGGTTGGAGGAAATAAAAATGGGGTTAAAATCATAAAATTAATAACTACCCATACCATAACGACACTCGATCTTACACTGCCAGGCATCAATTTCTGAATAATTTGTTCTGTGCTTTTTCCGTGGTATTTTTCCATATTACTCTCCTAAAAACTAAAAAATTTTATCTAAAGTTGCTCCGATTCCAGATTTAACTCTATCTTTTATTGAATCCTGTTTACCATCATGATTCCAATCACCTTTGTTAAACTTAATTCCATCTGTTATTATACTAGCTCCTATAGAAACACCAAAGCCAATACAAGCTCCAGCAACAGTTCCGATTGGACCGCCAAAAACAGTTCCAACAGCTGCACCTAGCTTGGCTCCCGCAAAGGCACTTACAGCAGTTGTACCAACCCCAATTGCTGCATCACCAATAATATCACCAGCTATCTTAGTTTTTGACGCTTTATTTTCAATATTTTCCTTTGTATCATTAATTACATCCCATCCTACAGCTGCATAGCCTAAAGCATTTGTTTTTAATTTCAATGAATCTTTAAGAAATTCTTTTGGTGATAAAACATGTCTTTTTACATCGTCTATTTGCTTTACTTCGGCTAAAGGTAATTTTGTACGCCTTATCACATTAAGTCCATTTTTATCCTTTAGTACGGTCCGATTTTGAAATCTTACCATTTCTTTTCCTTTTCTATCTGTGTAGGGTGTTACACGCAAGCCTTTATTATGTAAAGATGCCAATTTATAGGCAGCTGCACCTTCCGTTACAGTACCCAGTAAAGTAAATGCAGACCCTGCAGGGTTATCTTTCCAATCACCAATATCGCCACCAAACGGTGCGAACCAATTTATATCAATTGCTTCTTCTCCAAATGAAACTTCTTGTTGATCAGCCTTCTCAAAACGATCAGCAGCTTTTCTTAATGAATCACTATGTTCTTTTAAAGCGGTCGTTATAGTAGCTAACATTGATCCTGCGTATTGGGATTGATTTAACACAGCATCTCTTCCAGATATCTGGAAAGGCAGATCGAATAACTGCTGATTGATACGTTGATATGTTTCAGATAGCTCATGAGCTGTTTGTTCTATATTAGAAGCCAGTTTCCTTAAATGGGCAGGAGTAACCTTAATTTCACCGCTCACCTTGTTTCACCGCCTAATGATTTAAGATAAAGCACCATCTTTTTTATCTCTTCAGTAAGAGTAAAGGTATCAAGACAAATAAAATTTGTTTGTGTTTGTTCATTATCTAATACTTTTTGGATTAGCCAATATTGGTTTTGACTATATAAAAACTGAATACAATCTGTAGACCATGAGTCCTTTATATAATAATGAACTTGAACAGTATTTAATTCTTCACGATTATGTATAATGTTTGCTAACTCTAAGGAAGCTTCATCATCTAAGTAAAGTTTCAAGTAATCTACTAATTGCTTGTTTGATTGATTTAAAATAGTTTCCTTATATGCAGAAGAAGGGATTTTAAATGTATAATTTGGACAAGAGAAAGTATTTTTAGGCTGTAATGCTTGATATATATATTGCCAAGCTACCTCTGGTGTCCCGCATTCTTTAAATGTACATTGTTTATCACCGTTAGCATCTGTTATTACATTTTGTATAACTTTTTTTTCACTAAAATAGAAAATATTTTTTTCTAAAGCGCTGTTTTTACCTATCTGTACTTCAATAACAAATCCTGTAGTTAAACAAATGCGGAAATATTCTAAAAGTTGTTTGTTACATAATGTTTCATCTTCTTTTATTATGAGTAGTTCTTCGTTTGTCCAATGCTCGTGCATTACATCTAATTCTTTGTCTATTTCTTCATCTGACCAATTTTCAAAGGGGTTCTCAATTCCAATCATAGTTTCACGGTCAAACATACCAGTTAATACATATACTTCTTTATTTGATAAAATAAGAGGTTCAATAGTCAAACAGTCCCACTCCCTAGCGTAATATGTAATCCCTAAGAAATATAATACAATAAAAAAATGGTTCAATCTAGTAATAGTCAACACTTAAAACTAAAAACTAAAAAAATTCTAATAACAAAAAAAAGAAAGAGAATTAATTTGCATATATCTTTATAATAATAATGTCTCTTCACTACACAATCTTTATTTTTTAAGCCAAAAAAATAGAAGTATCGTCCTATAAAAGACAATACTTCCTTAGTTACTTAAAAATCACATAATAAATTACTCATTACCTCCTCCAGCATTACATCTGGATTTACCACTGCTTTTTCTGAACGCCATCCAATAAAGCCATCTGGTCTAATTAGTACAACTCCTTCATTCTCTATCCCATATAATTCACAAAAAACATTTTCTTGAGCAATAAAATCTCCGCTTAACCCAACTCGATACACTTTAATATTTATCCCTAATTTAGATGAAACATCATATACAGCTTCAGCCCAAGAACTATTGTCTACTCCAGTAAGTAATACAAAATGGTTACCAAATAAGTCTAATATAGAAACTTCTTTCCCTTTATACATCCCCCAAAAGTGAGGTGCTCGTGTTCCAGGTCTTCCATTCAAATCTACGATATCCATTCTATGTGGAGTGGCTGATTCATCTAGTATTGCTTCTGAACAATACTGATACCCGACAGTTACAGCTAAACCATCCATATTATTCAAACTGCCTTCCTCTCTATTTGCAGCACGGAACAACAAACTACTCGCATACTCCGTCGTTAATTTTGCAACAGGATATCTCTCTTCACGATATGTTTCTAACAGTTTTGGTTTTGCCTTCCCTTTTATAACAGCCGCTAATTTCCAGGCTAGATTGTGTGCATCTTGTATTCCTGTATTGGAACCAAACCCTCCTGTTGGCGGCATAATATGTGCGGAATCACCAACTAAAAAAATACGATTTTCTTGAAATTTTGTAGCAGTACTTTCAGCCGCTTTCCACGGTAAAACACTTACTATTTCCGGCTCAACATTTGTGCTTCCAATTGCGGTTTGAATGATTTGTTTACAACGTTCTATAGTGAAATCCTCTGGTCGTTCTCCTTTTAATGGATCGTAGGATACATGGTAAATCCATCTTCTTTCGTTATCAACTGGAATAAGCGCACCAAGAACTTCCGGATGAAGTACCATAGAAAAACCAAATGCATCTCCTTGTATAAACTCACTTAAATCCGCTTCAAAATAAATATTCATATAATAGCCACCGATTGTACCTCGTCCCTCCGTACTTATCCCTAGTTGCTTACGTATTTTACTTTTCGCTCCATCCGCTGCAATTACATAATCACAATAAATAATACTTTCTTCTTCCGTTTCGCGATTCCGAATCGTTGCGATTACTCCTTGCTCATTTTGTTCATAAGAAACTAATTCATGATAAAAAGATAATTCTCCGCCTAGTGTTCTCGCTTCTTGTAACATCATCTCTTCTAAAATAATTTGATAACAAGCGGTTTGTTTTGATGGACTAATCTCTTCTATTTTTTGAAGTAACTTTTCATCGTTTCCATACTGAGCCGCCCTCATTTGTACCAATTCTTCCTTATTCGCCTCAGCTATTGTATGAACTGCTATTCTTCCGCGGCAATTTTCTAACGCTTTACCCGCTGATCTAATTCTTTGTTCTAAACCCAATTCTCGAAATAACTCCATCGTACGAAAAGTGATTCCACCTGCTTTTGGATGAATTGCAGTAGACGGGTGCCTTTCAACCAGTAAATAATCAACGTTATGTTTTGCAAGGAATAGCGCAGATGCTAATCCTGATAATCCTCCTCCAACAATTAAAACTGGTACATCATTCGATTTCATATATTTACCCTCCACATCATTGTTCTGAGCTCAGTGACATAAATATAATCAAAAAAACAACAAAGATATAGACTTATATTTCATTTTAAATTATCATATAGATAGATTACGCCCCAAATTACTTTTACTTTTTCATACATCTATAATCCACCTGAATTGTGTCTGTATGAAAGTGTAAAACAAAAGAACGTACTTTACGTTGAACCATGTTCTATCGTAAAAATCAAAAATAATACAAACATTATAAGCGATTGTAACCTTATGGATTATACAAGGTTACGACCGCTTATTTTATTGTTACATCATTTTTTGTTTTTAAAACCTCATCTATTGTGTTATGTAGTCCTTCCAATCCCTTTTCTATCTCCCTATAATTTTCAACAATAAAAAATTCATTCGTCTCGATTTTCTTTCTCAATATTGCACCTCATACAACAATCATGTAGCATTACCGTATCGAAGTAATGGTTCATCATCTTAAACCTTTCGACTAATTACCTGGAGGCAAAGTGATTGAAATGAATAAACAAGAACAATTAAATATTATAAAAAAAGATTTTATTGATTCTCAAAAAGTATTATTGGCAATTGGTGATGAAACGCGTCAAGCTATTTTATTAGTGCTAATGGAAACGGAATGTCAAACAGGATTACGTGTAGGAGAAATCACGAAGCAAACACACCTTTCCCGTCCAGCAGTATCACATCACCTTAAGATTTTACGAGAAGCTGGCATTATTTTAATGAGAAAAGAAGGTACAAAGAATTTTTATTATATTGATATACGTACAAAATTAGGTTTATTAAAAAATCTTGTATTAGATATTGAGAAGCTATTGCAAAACTTTTATTAAAACTTGGAGGTATAAGAAATGAAAGCAATGATAATTGATAGATATGGAAAAGTCCCAATGCGTATGGCAGAGGTACCTACTCCTGAAATAAATGAGTATGAAGTGCTCGCAGAAATTCATGCAGCTAGCATTAACCCAATTGATTTTAAAATACGCGACGGAAAAGTAAAAATGTTACTGAAATATGAAATGCCCCTAATCCTTGGTAACGACTTTGCCGGTGTCATCACGAAGGTTGGATCAAAAGTAACTCGTTTTAAAGTTGGTGATGAAATATATGCTCGTCCAAGAAAAAATAAGATTGGTACTTTCGCGGAGTATATAGCCATTCATGAAGATGATATAGCTTTAAAACCGAAAAATTTAAGTTTTGAGGAAGCTGCTTCGATTCCACTCGTTGGCTTAACATCATATCAAGCATTACATGACATCATGCAATTACAAAAAGGACAAAAGATTTTAATTCACGCCGGATCCGGTGGTGTTGGTACTTTCGCTATTCAGCTAGCAAAAATAATGGGTGCCATTGTTACAACGACTGCTAGTGAAGCTGGTGCGAATTTAGTAACGTCTCTTGGCGCAGATGAAATTATTAATTACAAAACAGAGAAATTTGAAGATATACTAAAAAATTATGATGCCGTATTTGATACAATCGGCGGTGCAACACTTGAAAAATCATTCAATATTATAAAAAGGGGAGGAAACATTGTTTCCGTTTCAGGCATGCCGAATGCTCGCTTCGGTAAAGAATTTGGTTCAGGATTCTTTAAAACTCTCTTATTTTCATTAGCCAGCAAAAAACTTACTGCACTTGAAAAAAAGCATAATGCTCAATATTCATTTTTATTTATGAAGCCAAGTGGGGATCAATTACGTACTATTGCAAACTATATTGAAGCTGGACAAATCAAACCTGTAATCGATCGAGTTTTTCCTTTTGAAGATGCGCAAAAAGCAATGGAATATTCAGAGTCTGGAAGAGCAAAAGGAAAAATAATTGTAAAAATTAAATAATAATAAAACCTCCATTTTTAAAAATGGAGGTTTTAAATTTGCTGTTAAATAGACATAGTACAATGAAGTCCTTACAATAGATTGCAAGGGGAAATATTGTATTATACTTTTAGTTAACTTTACAAAGAATACATACGTACAAATACATAATTTAAAATACAAAAAGGAGGAGATACAATGACTAAAAATAATGAAACAGGTTGGAATTTAGATAATAGTTATATGACTTTACCACAATCATTTTATACAGAAATCCCCCCTACTCCCGTAAGTTCACCGGAGTTAGTTAAACTAAACCATTCATTAGCGATATCTCTTGGCTTAACCCCTGAAGAACTGAAAAAGGAAGCTGAAATTGCCATTTTCGCTGGCAATGGACTTCCAGAAGGAGCTCATCCATTAGCTCAAGCATATGCTGGTCATCAATTCGGACATTTTAATATGTTAGGCGACGGTCGTGCTCTTTTAATTGGCGAACAAATTACTCCTTCAGGTGAGCGTTTCGATATTCAACTGAAAGGTTCTGGCCCTACTCCCTATTCACGCCGAGGAGATGGCCGTGCTGCACTCGGTCCGATGCTACGTGAATATATTATTAGTGAGGCAATGTATGCACTTGATATTCCGACTACTCGTAGTTTGGCTGTTGTCACAACTGGTGAACCTACATATCGTGAAACAAAGTTACCTGGAGCAATTTTAACTAGAGTAGCTAGTAGTCATATACGGGTTGGTACATTTCAATATGCTGCAGCTCGTGGTTCAATAGAGGACCTTAAATCGCTAGCTGACTATACGATAAAAAGACATTACCCAGAAAGTGAATCCCATGAAAACCGATATACTGCATTACTACAAAAAGTCATTAAAAAACAAGCAAGTCTTATCGCAAAATGGCAACTTGTTGGATTTATTCACGGCGTAATGAACACTGACAATATAACGATCAGTGGCGAAACAATTGATTACGGTCCTTGTGCATTTATGGACAATTACGACCAAGGAACCGTATTTAGCTCTATTGACACACAAGGCCGTTATGCATATGGAAATCAACCATATATGGCCGCATGGGACCTCGCCCGATTAGCAGAATCTTTAATACCAATTCTGCACGAAGATGAAGAAGAAGCACTAAAAATCGCCCAAGACGAAATCTCGAATTTTAGCGTACAGTATGAAAACCATTGGTTCCTTGGAATGAAAAAGAAATTAGGACTATTTAGCAACGAAGAACAAGATCAATCACTTATTGAGCAACTTTTAAAAATGATGGAGAAATATAAAGCGGATTATACAAATACATTCCGTTCATTAACTCTTGATGCTATGGAAAATACAGCTCTATTTGAAAGTCCTGAATTTAAAGAATGGTACAAACTGTGGCAATCTCGATTAGAAAGACAAGAACAATCAAAAGAAAACGCCTACGAGATGATGAAAAATAATAACCCATCAATCATCCCGAGGAACCACCGTGTAGAAGAAGCACTAGAAGCAGCTGTTACAAATGAAGACTATAGCGTAATGGAGCAACTTCTTGAAGCTTTATCAAACCCTTATGCGTATTCTACAGATCAAGAAGAATACTGCATTCCGCCTGCACCGACGAATCGCCCTTATCGTACTTTTTGTGGGACTTGATTGTTTAATATGTAAAAAGGTGCGTTCATATAAATTGTGTGAACGCACCCTTTTTATATCCCCCCACTCAACTAAAACTTTAAAATGCACATCCCCCGATGCCATTTCTTTAATCCAAAATAAATTCTACACTATTCCAATAGAATTACTCGTAAGCTTGTTAAACAAATATTGAGAAATATAAAACATCATTTCTAAATATTTTTATTTTTGATACTATATTTTATAAGAATATTCAAAAAGTGAGGGGATTTCATGAACGTTCAACTACAAGGTAATGAACAAATTACAAAATTATTTAATGACTGGTATTTGGCTATGCTAAAACAAGATGTGTCCCAAGCGACAAACTTAAAGCATGAAATTGAGGAAAAGGAACTAAACTTCGAGGAAGATGAAAATTTAGCATTATATCATTCCTTACTAGAGTTTCGACATAAAGTTTTGACAGATAGTTTAAGTATTTCAAAAGATAGCTTTGATAAAATAGATTCTTACGTAATCTCATCCAATCATCCACTGTCTTACTACTATCATTTCTTTAAAGGCATTTATGCAACTTTAACCACAGACTATAACTTAGCTAGCGAACATTATGAACAGGCTAAGTTATTATTAGTAAATAACACTGATAATCTAGAGCATGCTGAATTTTATTATCGAATGGCGATTTTCCATTATCACTTTTACCAACCAATTGAATCTATTGAATATGCAACTAAGGCTAAAGAGATTTTCGATAAACAAACTGGCTTTGAAGTTAAAGTTGGATTATGTAAAAATACATTAGGTGCCTCATTTGTATATTTAAAACAATATGAACAAGCGGAAGAGCAATATAATTCAGCAATACACCTTTTACAAAAATCTGATGAAAAAGAATTAATTTTAAGTGTACGTAATAATTTGGGTTGGTTGTATGCCAGTCAAAACCTCTCCACACTCGCAATCCGTCACCTATCAGAAGTGACCGAAAAGAAACCAACACATTTCAAGGCTCTCTTCTTGCAAGCAAGAGAACACTCTAAACTAGATGAAACAAGTATCGCTGAAGGATTAATCCAAAAAGGGTTAAAAATTTGTACGGAATTAAATAATGAAGAATATATATATCATTTTAAAATTCTAAACGAACTAAATAATAATGTTGCTTCTGAAGAATTAGAAACAATTATCCTTAAAGGAATTACGTTTTTCGACAAAGAATTATTATATAACTACACTCAAGAATACTCAGAAAAATTAGCTGTTAAATTTTATAGTGAAAATAACCACATTAAGGCAAGTGAATATTTTCATAAAGCGTTACAAGCAAAAGAAAAAACGTTTGAGAAAGGGGCATTGAAATGATTAAAAAAATTAGCTCTGTTTTTTTAGGACTATCTGTTTTCGGTATTTTGGCTACTGGCATTCATAGTTCATTTACATACCAAGCGGGTCATGCTGATCTTCCTGCACCCCAAAGACCTGACCTTGTTCAATCCGTTGACGTAAGTAAAGACTACAACTCAACAACAACTGAAAAAGCACTTTAAAAAACGGAAGACCTTCAATTAAGAAGGTCTTTTTAAATACGCTTATTTAGAATATTTTCCTTTCATGTAGACTTTATTTTCTCATCAACTCCGCAATCCTCTTACTCCCCTCACTACCAACTTTCTCAAGTTTCTCCACAACTAAATTTCGTCTCTCTACAGAATGATTTTGACTTAACTTCGCTTTTCCTTCTATTTTATTTATCTTTATTTTGAATCCAACTATTCCCTTACTTAATCCTCCCATATAATTTGGATCTACATCATTAAGTGAGTAGGTGCTCTCTGGACCTTCATATTTATTTACTAAATCTTGAAGAGAATCTACTAATGTCTTCTCATCTTCAACAATTTCTAATTCACCATATACATGCACTGCAACGTAATTCCATGTTGGTACTGCATTGTTTGTTTCATACCATGACGGAGAGATGTAACTATGTGGTCCTTGAAATATAGCTAGTACTTGCTGAGTCCCAATATCTTTCCACTGTTCATTCGGTCGTGCGAAGTGACCATGTAAAGTAAGAGTTTCCCTATTTAGCAACAACGGCAAGTGCGTTGCATATGGTTCTCCGTTATGTTGAGAAAATAATGTCGCAAAGCTATTTTGTTCCATTATTTCGTACTTCATCTCTTCATCTTGTATTGCGAAATATTTTGGTATGTACATAAACTCCCTCTTTTCCGATCTTTTCTAATTTATTTCCTATTATATTTAGTAACCGCATCAATCAACAGGGCCAGTTTGTATTTGTTTTATAATGGCAGCTTTCTATTTCAAAAGAATAGGCAGCATGTATTCCATGCTGCCTTAGTTTATTTTTTCTAATATATTTGTAATACATACGGTCTTACCTTCAATATAACTAGATCGATTTTTCGTCTCTCTTGCTAACTCTTCCTTCAAGTTTCCATACTCATTAGCTACTTTAGTATGTTCACGAAGGTAATCTCGAAACGCTATATGCCTTCTCAACTCTTCACTATTTTTATCACACACATATAAATGATGTTCCATCCAAACTGTATTTCCCTCGTTCCATGGAACGAACGCATCCTTTCTTCCAAACGCCTCTCTGCCTTTAAATCTCCATTCTAACTGATGATAGTACCCTATCTTCTCAAGTTTTTTTACTACCTCATAAAAAATTTCGAACTCTTCTATTACAACATCAATATCTAGTATTGGTTTTGATGCAAGCCCTTTAACAGATGTACTCCCAACATGTTCAATAGATACAATGCTGTCTTCCATTACATTGTTAATAAGAGTGTGTATTTTATTAAATTCACTTTCCCATTTGACATTATATTCTTCGATAGCAATTCTCTGCTTCAACGTACCCCTCTTCTCAAAACAAATTATAACCGTTGAATATGAGTATCCTTAAAATCCGTCTCATATTTCAATCCATATCCAAACATTCGATCCATTCCAATATGTGCTGTCCATATTAAGCCAATCATTATAACGGTATCTATCTTAAAATAGACACCTATTAGAACAATTAATATGGATATGATATATGTGTGACATACATTATATATTTTCGCACCAACGTGATTATTGATCCCATACGCTAACATGGATAAATCCGGCGCTAAAAGGAATACAAAAAATATAATCCAACTAAACTCATATATCGAATACATATAAATCGTGGCTAAAAATACAACCATTCCTTCAAAATGTACAATACGTTTTTGCATTATTTATCATTCCTATTTTTCTATATTTATTAATACATTTTCATCGCTGAAAGTGTTCTTTGCATTTTTTGACCAGATGGTTGCTAATATTGGCCCTGCAATGTTATGCCATACTGCCGCTAATACACTTGGGAGTGCAGCAGCCGGTCCACAATGCAAAATACTTTCCAGCTATATTACTTATCGCTTCTAGTACTTTCATCCAATCAGCCCCTATCTTTTAATTGAAACACCTTATTCGGATTCAAAATATTTTGCGGATCAAGAGCTTTCTTTATTTTCTCCATTACAAATAATGCCGCCCCATGTTCTTCTTCTTGATACTTTCGTTTTCCGATTCCAACGCCATGTTCTCCTGTACACGTTCCTCCTCGTTTAAGAGCATACAGAACGATACTTTCGTTTATTTCGTCCGCCTTCTTTACTTCCTCTTTATCATTTGTGTCAATCATTAAGAGTACATGGAAATTCCCATCTCCAACATGACCTAGAATACCGCCAATAAGCCCTACTTTATCTAATACCTCTTTCGCATGTTGAATCGCTCCAGCTAATTCCGAAATTGGCACACATACGTCTGTACTCATTAGCTTTTTACCAGGATAACTATGCACGTAAGAGTACGCTAAGTTATGTCTTGCATCCCACAGTTTATTTCTCGCTGCTGTTTCCGTCTCAAACGTAATTTCTATACATTTATGATCAAGAACGATTTCTTTCGTAAATTCAATATCTTGCTTTAACCCTGCTTCATTGCCGTGAAACTCTAAAAACAGTGTCGGTTCTTCTCTGTAACTTGTTTCATTATAATAATTTACTTGTTTCATAGATAATTCATCAACGAGTTCAATTCTCGCGATTGGAATACCTGCTTGTAATATGTTAATTACAGCTTCTACTGCATCATTTATAGTTGGAAACGATGCCCTCGCAGCCATAACATGTTCTGGTATACCGTATACTTTTAAAGTTAACTCCGTGAAACATCCAAGTGTTCCTTCTGATCCTACGAAAATACCATTTAAATGATAACCTGATGATGACTTCGCCGCTAAATTCCCGGTATGTATTACTCCTCCATCAGCAAGAACGACTTCTAAATCTCGAACTTGATTACGCATTACACCATACTTTACCGCTGTCGTTCCGCTCGCATTTGTAGCAGCCATTCCTCCTAACGTTGCATCAGCTCCTGGGTCTACACTAAAAAATAATCCATACTTTTTCAATTCTTTATTAAGCTGAGAGCGCGTCACCCCTGGCTGTACTCTCACAAGAAAATCCTTTTCTCTTATTTCAAGTATTTTGTTCATAAGAGAAAAGTCCATTGTAATTCCTTTTTCGTAAGGAATTACATGTCCCTCTAAACTGGATCCTACTCCAAATGGAACGACAGCTGTTCCGTGCTGACTCGCTATTTTCATTATCGCGCTAACTTCTTCGGTCGTTTTTGGAAAAACAACTACATCAGGTAAACTACTAACGTGGTAAGATTCATCTTTACTATGTAACTCTCGTACTGTCATATTTATTACTACTCGATCTTCAGGAAGTATGCTTCTTAATTCATTTACTACATGTTCAATTGTTATTTCCATAATCAACTCTCCTTTTTAATTTTAAAATAAGTATACCATCTTTATACAAAATAATTAGAAAAATAAGATTATTTAACCTGAACATACAAAAAAGAACCCGCAGCACACGCTACAAGTTCTTTTTCACTACATTTTAAACGATTTCTTTATTAACAACATAAACCAAATTAAAGTAACTGCCATCAACGAATGAGAAAACCCTACAATATAAGTTAACCCTTTAAAGTCAGCTCCATTTAACTGAAGAAGCCCTCTCGCTGCTAGCGAACCTAACATTAATGTTAATGCAATGTTATGTAAAACAAACCACTTATTAAACCCTTTCACTTCATGAAACGCGAATACTTTTGCTAATCCTAAAGCAATTAAAAAGAAGAAAAAGCCAAGTACAAGTGTATGTGTATGCAAAAGATTTAACAAAGTAGATCCTAAAATCCCTTTATACTTACCATACTCCCTAGCGAAAATCCCTGATAATAAACCGATAATCAAATACGTAAACGATGCATTATATAATTTCTTCATTATGTACCTCCTTGAGTAGAATGTGTAGTGTGTCATATTTAGTAATAATGATAGTTATATAGTAAAAACTCCTAGTCACCTAGGAGTCATTGTATAAGTATCTCACTCTTTACAATCAATCCTAATTATAAAATATCTCTCTATACAAAACAAACGAACTTTATGTGAACAAACACCCCCATTAAAATATGTTGCACTTTTGTTTTACACAATCCATACTAATTGTTATAACTTTTTAAAGGTGGTGTAATAATTGATAGTTCTTGAAACCGAACGTCTAAATCTTCGTTGGTTTGATATAAAAGACGCTTCTTTTATTCTTGAGTTAGTAAACGATCCTGCATGGATTCAGTTTATCGGTGACAAAGGGGTTAGAAACTTAGAAGATGCAAAAAATTATATTGTAAACGGTCCCATCGATATGTATAACAAACTCGGATTTGGCCTTTACTTAGTAGAACGAAAAGAAGATCTCACTCCACTTGGTATGTGTGGCCTTATTAAAAGAGATTCATTAGAAGACGTTGATATCGGATTTGCCTTTTTAGAGACATTCCGTTCAAAAGGATACGGCTACGAGTCAGCTTCTGCGATAATCGAATACGGTGTACAAAAGCTCAGCATGAAACGAATTGTAGCAATTACTTCTATAGATAACATCGCCTCAGGAAAGCTTTTAGAAAAAGTAGGATTACGATTTGAGAAAATAATTTCAAATTCAGGAGAAGATTTAAAATTATTTGGGTATAACGCATAGTAAAGAAGGTCGCCGTGAATGGTGACCTTCTTTACTATTTTACTGATTTTGTAATACTATTTTTAGTTACATTATAGTTGCATCAATTCTTGTGATTACTAATATTCCTTTCATATTACATTTTTGGAACTTTATAGAAATAAAACTTCCACCTCCAAATAAATTATATTAATATATTAAACAAAAAAAGTGAGAATAGATGGAACAACCACTATTTTTGTTAGCTCTTCAATTCATTGCATTTGTATTAATCATTTGTATCGTATATGGAATCTTGTACAATACCGTATTGAATTTAAATATTCCTAAATGGACTGCACATATGGTAGCTACGGTCTTTTCCCCTTGGTATTGCCTATCAAGCTTTTATAAATTTCATTTGAAAAAATTTTGTAGCATTTACTTCTATAAATATTGTTGATGCAGTAAAATTTGTAGAAAAAGTAGGATTGCAATTTGAAAGGATTATTTCAAGATCAGGAAATTTAACCATTTTTTGTAAATTCCGTCTAGCGCAAAATAGTGAAGAAGTTATTTCCGCTGAAAATGTGTTTGCATAACAAGGAATGAATTTAATTGATCCTGCAAAAATTTTATTTTAATTCTGGTTCTATTGTTTGAAATCGTTCTAGGGTACCATTTGTGTGGACTTTAAAAATTTTCATTTGCGCACCAAAATGTTGCGTTAAGTAAAATGTATCACTAGTTATTAAATTTCCAATCTTCCAATCAGGTTGATATGTACTTTCCATGGAACTTTCTAAATCCCCAATCATTATTAAATTGATATATAATGAAGATGAACTACTCAACATTTTCGTTAAAGATAGTCTATCAACCTCTAACTACCTAATGAACTCAAGTAAACACATCTTCAGTCATTTTAAGAGGTACAAAAGGCACCCTTTCGGGTGATTTTTGTATAAAAATTCTATTTTTTTATATTCGATACCAACCACGAACCTTTTTAAAATAATAGTATCATTATGTCTCCTTTTTAGAGATTATTTTTAATTACCTTGAATTTTTTGCACCAGAACCGGAAAATCCCTGACTACTCGAAATATCAACTATCAAGTGCTAATATTCAATAACGCGTACTGAAAATGATTAAACATTTTTATAAACCAGTGGAACATTTAAGAAATCAATTTTTCTCTTATCGAAATTTAATTAGCTTACAGTAATACAGTGGTCATATATTTTTAAGAATAACGGAAGAATATATAGAAATTGCTACAGAAATGTGAAGTTTAATTAATTTAGGAGGAACAAACTTGTTTAATCAGCTTGTAAAAATTATACCGAATTTATTTACGATTGGAAATTTATTGTGCGGTGTTTTCTCAATTACCTTGAATATGAGTGAATATTTAGGAACAGCCTCCATTCTCATTTTCTTTTCAGCTGTTTTAGATTTTCTTGATGGAAGAATTGCGAGAAAATTAAAAGTGAACAGTGAGTTTGGCGTAGAATTGGATTCCTTAGCTGATATTGTTAGTTTCGGCGTCGCTCCTGCGCTTTTATTTCATACGATAGCAACACCTTCTATTTTAACTTCTTTGGCATTTATCCTATTCCCAACAATGGGTGCTTTAAGATTAGCTAAATTTAGTATTAAACCAACTATTGGATATTTTAAGGGATTACCTATTCCAGCTGCAGGATTATCATTGGCTGGTATGGCATTGTTTTCATATAGTAATGCATGGATTACTTTAATCCTCGCCCTCTTAATGGTAAGTCCCATTAGGTTTAAAAAATTTTAATTAAGGTCACGCCCAACGCCATTAAGGAGCATCTCAAATGAATTTAACGCATCAATAAGTATAAAAAAGCGGGACAATAATATTAAATTAGGTGCCCTTCGTAAAAATTAAAACCTTGTATTTATGGCTATTGGGTTAATCCATCGATATGTTATTCTGAAACGTCAATCCACTTTTAACAGGAGCTCCCTTTATCAAGAGAGCTCCTGTTCTTATTTCTTCTTCTTTTCTGTCGGTTGGCTTTGTTTAGCAAAATTAGATGAATCATCAAAATTCGGTTGCTTTTTACCAGCATTATTACTTCTACCTTTTCCCATATGTAATGCACCTCCCCTCCCCCTTACTATTCCCAATAAAAAAATTCTCTTGCATCCAAGAGAATTTTAAATTGGGTTCTTATTGATAATACCTAAGTACTTCCAACACTGCCATTCCATAAAAGATGGATCCAATGTTAAATTATTTAATGCTAAAACAAATATTACATTTTCATATTTAACTGGATAATCAATTAATAATCCTAATGTATTTCCTGAATCTGCGACAATTATGATTCCCTTTTCTAACACGTCATCTATAACTTCTTTTAATTATTCTTACCTAGCATATAATATTTTCCTACACATTGAGATTGCATGTTGTATAAGGAAGCCCTTCTTCTTTCCATGCAAGAAATCCTCCCTTTAAATTCACTACTTCCTTTATACCAGCTCTTTGTAAAATACTAGCTGCTATAGCTGAACGTAATCCGGTTCGACATTGCAAAACTATTGGAAAATCTTTCGGTATATAATCTAGTTGTTCAAATAGATTACCTAAAGTGATATGTTTTGCATCATGAAGGTGTCCTTCCTCCCACTCTTTTTTACTACGCACATCGATAACCTTAACGCTTCCACCTTTTATATGCGGATATAATTCAATCGATGTTTTTTCTTTGTAACTTTCAAATCTATCAAGTCTTTGTATTACTTTTAAGGGTGCAAAAGCAATAATATTATCTAACCCAATAGATTCAAATTCTCTAATAACTGCCTCTACTTTAACCTTTTCCTCATCTAGAATTATTAAAGTTTCTTTTTTATAATCTAATAACCATCCACACCAAGTTGTGAAAGAATTGTTATAAGGTATGTTAATTGACTTCTCGATATGACCTGCAGCAAAACTCTCTACATCCCTTATATCAACTATTTGATGAATGCTCTTCAAAATTTCTTGAAGTTCTTCTACTGTATTAATAGCAGTAATCTTTCTCTTCTTACGGATTGGAGGACCATACTTATTTAAATTCTTCATTAATGAAAAATACTTTGGAGGCTCTGGCTGTCCCGTCAATAAAGT
>NZ_JBXAHS010000004.1:0-208610 GCF_058795355.1 Bacillus sp. GW823-FHT06A11
GGATCAAACTCTCCAATAAAGTTAGTTTGTCTAGCATCTAAAAATAAAAATTGACGTTTCACGTTGTTTGTTTCGTTTAGTTTTCAAAGTTCAATATCGCGTTTCAGCGACTTTTATAATATATCATAGTATATTATTTTCGTCAACAAGTTTTTCAAGATAATTTGTATCTCTCATTTGCTGACTCTGCCTATTATATAGACTTTTCTATTACTATGCAAGTATTATTATAAAAAAATAAGAGGGGGAAAATCCCCCTCTTATTCTTCAGAAGAAACCTCTTCATTAGATTCTTCTTCTTCATCTTTCTGTGCTTTTGCTACTGTCGCTACCTCTTGCTCATCCTCTAAACGAATTAGACGAACACCTTGTGTATTACGTCCCATTTGAGAGATTTGATCAACTGGCATACGAATAATAACGCCTGCGGCTGTAATTAGCATGATGTCTTCTTCACCTGTTACAGACTTAACCGCTACTAACTTACCGTTTTTATCTGTAATGTTACAAGTCTTAAGACCTTTACCACCACGACTTTGTAGTCGATACTCTTCAACTGGAGTACGCTTACCATACCCGTTTTTCGTTACAATTAAAACATTCGTATCTTCTTCAACAATTTCCATACCTACTACTTGGTCCTCTTCGCCTAATGTAATAGCTTTTACACCAGCTGCATTACGGCCCATAGAACGTACATCTTGTTCATTGAAGCGAATTAACATACCGTTGCTTGTCCCTACGATAATATCTTTATCGCCAGATGTTAAACGTACAGAAATCACTTCATCTTCTTCACGAAGCGAAATTGCAATTAAACCGTTTGTACGTATATTTGCAAATGATGAAAGTGGCGTTCTCTTAGAAATACCTTGTTTCGTTGTAAAGAATAAGAACTGGTCGTCACCAAATTCACGAATTGGAATAATGGCATTGATCCACTCACCCTTATCTACCCCTAATAGGTTAATAATTGGTAGCCCTTTTGCAGTACGACTATACTCTGGGATTTCATATCCTTTCGTACGGTATACTTTACCCTTGTTTGTAAAGAATAAAATATGATCATGAGTAGACGTTGTTAATAAGTGTTCAACAAAGTCATCATCATTCGTACCCATTCCTTGTACACCACGTCCCCCACGGTTCTGTGTTTTGTACGTAGAAGCTGGTAACCTCTTAATATAACCGTTATGAGTTAACGTAATCGCAATGTTTTGCTCAGGAATTAAATCTTCATCTTCAATAAATTCCATACCGCCAATTGTAATTTCTGTTCGTCTCTTATCATTGAAACGCTCTTTTACTTCTGTTAATTCTTCACGAATAATCTCAAGAACTTTCTCTTCATCTGCTAAAATCGCTTTTAATTCAGCAATTAATTTCATTAAGTCTTGATATTCTTGCTCGATTTTTTCACGTTCTAATCCAGTTAAGCGTTGCAGACGCATATCTAAAATCGCTTGCGCTTGTTTCTCACTTAAACCGAAACGTTCCATTAAGCCTTGCTTTGCAATATCAGCCGTTTTTGAACTACGAATTAACGTAATAACTTCATCAAGATGATCTAAAGCAATTCGTAATCCTTCTAAAATATGGGCACGTGCCTCTGCTTTTTCTAATTCATAAGCAGTACGTCTACGGATTACTACCTTTTGGTGCTCCAAATAATGATATAAGTTTTGTTTTAAGTTTAGTACTTGAGGCTCTCCATTTACAAGAGACAACATATTAATACCGAAACTTGTTTGAAGTGCTGTATGTTTATATAGATTGTTTAATAGTACGTTTGCATTAGCGTCACGACGTACTTCCATGACAATACGCATACCATTTCGGTCTGATTCATCACGTAAATCTGTAATACCTTCAATTTTCTTATCGCGAACTAATTCTGCGATTTTTTCAATTAATCGTGCCTTATTAACTTGATAAGGTAGTTCCGTTACGATAATAGATTGTTTACCATTTGATTTCTCTTCAATTTCAACTTTGGCACGAAGCATAATAGAACCTCGTCCTGTTTCATAAGCTCTCCG
The DNA here is from genome assembly GCF_058795355.1 of Bacillus sp. GW823-FHT06A11. NCBI lineage: Bacteria > Bacillati > Bacillota > Bacilli > Caryophanales > Bacillaceae > Bacillus > Bacillus sp. GW823-FHT06A11. Next base: position 2,040 of record NZ_JBXAHS010000004.1, read on the forward strand.
GATGCCACTTCGCCCTAAGATTAAACCTGATGTCGGGAAGTCTGGCCCAGGAATATATTCCATTAATTCCGCGATAGTGATATCTGGATTATGGCTTAATGCCAACACACCATCAATTACTTCGCCAAGTTGATGTGGCGGAATATTTGTTGCCATACCAACTGCAATACCTGTCGTACCGTTTACTAATAAATTAGGGAAACGCGCTGGTAATACAATCGGCTCTCTTTCCGAACCATCGTAGTTATCTTGGTAATCAATTGTATTTTTTGAAATATCACGTATTAATTCCATAGAAATCTTAGACATTCTTGCCTCTGTATAACGCATTGCCGCTGCTGAATCTCCATCTACAGAACCGAAGTTACCATGCCCATCTACAAGCATATAACGTTGACTGAAATCTTGCGCCATACGTACCATTGTTTCATAAACGGCTGAATCTCCATGAGGGTGATACTTACCGATTACTTCACCGACAATACGTGCTGATTTCTTATACGCTTTATCAGCTGTAATTCCTAAATCATTCATCGCATATAAAACCCTACGATGCACAGGTTTTAATCCATCACGAACATCTGGTAATGCACGAGATACGATAACACTCATTGCGTAATCTAAAAATGAGGTACGCATTTCATGACTAATATTAATTTCTCGAATTCGTGCTTGTTGTTGATTGTCTGACATCAACGAGCACCTCCTCTTACATTTCCGTTACACATACATTGATTTATATGTAGAAGACAGGAATACTTAGATTCCTGTCATTACTCATTTAAATATCAAGGTTTTTCACGTATTTTGCATTCTCTTGGATAAAGTTACGACGCGGTTCCACTTTATCACCCATTAAAATTTCAAATGTTTCATCTGCTTCTATTGCATCTTGAAGGGAAACTTGAAGTAACGAACGTACTTCTGGATCCATTGTCGTCTCCCATAGCTGAGTTGGATTCATCTCTCCAAGACCTTTATAACGTTGAATTCCTGGTTTCGGCTGGGCTGGTAACTCAGCTAATATTTTTTCAAGTTCTTTATCATTATAAGCATATTGAATTTTTTTACCTTGTTGCACTTTAAACAAAGGTGGCTGTGCGATATATATATATCCACACTCAATTATTTGACGCATATAACGATAGAAGAACGTTAATAATAGGGTACGAATATGCGCACCATCAACATCAGCATCGGTCATAATAATAACTTTATGATAGCGTGCTTTTTCGATATCGAAGTCCCCACCAATATTTGTACCAATCGCCGTAATAATTGTACGAACTTCATCATTTGATAAAATCTTATCTAAGCGTGCCTTTTCAACATTAATAATTTTACCCTTCAGCGGTAAAATTGCTTGAAAATGACGATCGCGTCCTTGTTTTGCAGATCCACCAGCAGAGTCACCCTCTACGATATAAATTTCACTAATTGCTGGATCTTTAGAAGAACAATCTGCCAATTTCCCTGGTAAACTTGAAACTTCTAAAGCACTCTTTCGGCGAGTTAGCTCACGAGCCTTTTTAGCTGCTACACGCGCACGTGCTGCCATCGTCCCTTTATCTACAACCTTACGTGCAACATTGGGATTTTCCAGTAAGAATTTTTCAAAAGCCTCAGAGAATACTGACTCCGTAATCGTTCTCGCTTCACTATTTCCAAGTTTCGTCTTCGTTTGCCCTTCAAATTGTGGATTTGGATGTTTAATTGACACGATTGCTGTTAAACCTTCACGAACATCTTCACCAGTCAAATTACTATCCGCATCTTTTAAAATGTTATTTTTACGACCATAATCGTTAATCACACGTGTTAAGGCAGTTTTAAATCCTACCTCATGTGTACCACCTTCATACGTATGAATATTATTTGTAAATGAGTAAATATGATTTGTATATCCTTCGTTATATTGAAGCGCAACTTCAACTTGAATACCATCTTTTGAACCTTCTACATATACAGGCTCTTCATGAATTGGTTGTTTTGAACGATTTAAATGTTCAACATATGATTTAATTCCACCTTCATAGTGGAACTCTTTCTTTTGCTTATGTTCACGTTTATCTTCAATTGTTAATTTAATATTACGATTTAAAAACGCCAACTCACGCATACGAGTCGCTAGCGTATCGAATTCATATTCTGTCGTCTCTTTAAAAATTTCTGGATCCGGTTTAAAGCGAGTTATTGTTCCAGTCTTATCTGTATCACCGATGACTTTTAAATCTGCAACCGGAATACCTCTTTCGTATTTTTGGTAATGGATTTTGCCATCACGATGTACAAATACTTCTAATTCTGTTGATAAGGCATTTACAACAGATGCACCAACACCGTGCAAACCACCAGAAACTTTATAACCGCCACCGCCAAATTTACCACCAGCGTGGAGGACAGTCATAATAACCTCTACTGCAGGACGTCCCATTTTTTCTTGTATACCAACTGGAATACCACGTCCATTATCCGTTACAAGAATACTATTATCTTCTTCGATACTAACGTTAATTTCATCGCAATATCCTGCTAACGCTTCATCGATACTATTATCGACAATCTCCCATACAAGGTGGTGAAGTCCCTTCCCACTCGTAGATCCAATATACATACCCGGACGTTTCCGAACTGCCTCTAGTCCTTCAAGTACCTGTATCTGACTTTCATCATATGCATTTTCTTGCATTTGTTTTTGTTCCATTGACACAAAGATCACCTACTTTTCCATTTAAACAGGGGTTTATGCCCTATCTATTTCACAATCTACCGTGCCGTTCGTTACATGAATTGTTTTCGCATCTTTTAATGTTTCGTGTTCAATTCCGTCGACACTCGTCGTTGTAACAAATGTTTGCACCTTTCCTTGAATTGTATTTAACAGATGTGATTGACGATAATCGTCTAATTCTGATAAAACATCATCCAGTAAAAGGATTGGATATTCTTTAACCTCTGAATAAATTAATTCAATTTCAGCTAATTTTAGGGATAGTGCGGTCGTTCGTTGTTGTCCTTGCGAACCAAAGACTTGAACATTTTTACTATTAACGAAGAATTGTAAATCATCACGATGAGGACCAATTAAAGTCGTACCACGGAAAATTTCACGTTGTTTCACAGATTGAAAACTTTCATAGTATACTTCTTTTATTTTCGACAAATCCATTGATTCTGATACATCTACACTTGGTTTATAGACAATTTCTAACTCTTCTAATCCACGGCTTATACCGCGATGAATTGGAGCTGCCCATTCCTGTAGCAAATGCAAAAATTCAAAACGTTTTTGCAGTATTTTTGCACCATGCTCAATTAGTTGAAGGGTAAATACATCCAACATCGTTTCCTCATTCTTACTATTCCCTTGCATTTTTTTCAACAAGTGATTTCGTTGCGTGAGCACCTTTTGATATTGACTTAATTCATACAAATATACAGGAGCTATTTGTCCTAATTCCATATCTAAAAAGCGTCTTCTTACTTGAGGGCTTCCTTTTACAAGATTTAAATCTTCTGGGGCAAACATGACAACGTTCATCACGCCAATATATTGACTTAACTTTTGTTGTTCAAGTTGATTTAATTTTGCCTTTTTACCTTTTTTCGAAATATTTAATTCCAAAGACAAAGAACTGTTTCTTTTTTGTAATTTCCCTTTTATTTGACCAAACTCTTCATCCCAGCGGATAAGTTCGCGATCATTAGAGGTTCTATGAGATTTCGCCATCGCTAAAACATAAATAGCTTCCATCAAGTTTGTTTTCCCTTGTGCATTTTCGCCGATAATTACATTTACCTTATCTTCAAAGGAAAGCTCTAATTTTTCATAATTGCGATAGTTTTTTAATTGTATTTCTGAAATAAACAAAGGGCTCCCCCTTTATGCCTGAACTTGGAAAGTTCCGCTTCCTGGAATTTCAATAACATCATTCGCATATAGTTTGCGACCTCTTCTATTTTCAAGTTCGTTGTTCACGTACACTTCATATTCTTGTAAAAACCATTTTACAGCGCCACCTGTATCAATTACATCAGCTAACTTTAAAAATTGTCCTAGTGTAATATACTCTGTTGAAATTTTAATATGTTTCATAAAATCGCTCACTTTCTGAAAGTGTTCATTCTTTCATTGTACTAAATAAACTAACATTAGGAAAGTAATACCCAAAAATCAAATAAGGGCCACTAGCATCTTTAAACTAGCAACCCTTATTCCTTACCTAGTAAGTACGAACTGGTAAAATTAATTGAATAATTGAATCATCATTTACTGTACGAATTAAGAACGGTCTCATCGCCCCAGTAAAACTAACTTTAATCTCTGTACTATCCAAGGCTTTCAATGCATCCATCATATATTTTGCACTAAAAGATATTTTTAACTCTTCTCCATCCACTTTTTCACATTGTACTTCTTCGACAACTTTTCCGATTTCTGGTGAATTCGAAGAAATCTCTAGCATTTCTTGCTCTAAAGTTGATAATTTGACAACGTTATTGCGGCCATCTCTCGCTAATAGTGAAGCACGATCAATTGCTTGTAGGAATTCTTTTGTATTCACAAAAATATCCGTTTTACTCTCTGCTGGAATTAAACGTGTTGTATCTGGATAATTTCCTTCTAACAATCTTGAGAAGAATAATAAATGTTTTGTACGGAATAATACTTGATACTCCGTAATAACGATATCCACCATTTCTTCAGACTCATCTAGAATCTTACTTAATTCATTTAAGCTCTTACCTGGGATAACAACATTAGCTTGAAATTCATCTGCAATATTATGTCCTTCGATTTTCGCTTTTCGAAGTGCTAGTCTATGACTATCTGTTGCAATACAAGTTAACTCGCTGTTATATACCTTCCAGTTTACACCTGTCAAGATTGGTCTTGTTTCAGAAGTAGAAACTGCAAATACAGTTTGTCTGATCATATGCTTAAGTAAATCTGTTGGTATCTTAAATACATGATGTTCTTCAATCTGTGGTAATAACGGATATTCTGCAGAATCTAAACCATTTAAGTTAAATTCTGATTTTCCAGATTTTATTTTTGTCATAAAATGATTTTCCACAGAAATTTCGACAGTATCTTTAGGTAGTTTTTTTACAATCTCACTAAAATATTTTGCTTGTAAAACAATGCTTCCTGATTGAGCTATTTCTACGATTTCTTTTCCATTTTCTTCGACAGGAATAAACGATTCAATAGAAATATCAGCATCGCTTCCTGTTAATGTAACCCCTTCTTCAGTAGCTACAACTTTAATTCCCGTAAGGATAGGGATTGTTGTACGAGAAGAAACGGCCTTCATTACATCTTGTACACCTCTTACAAGATAGTCTTTTTGTATTGTAAAACGCATAAAGAAAAACCTCCGGTAAGTATAAGATTTTATTTAATTAATAAAGATAAAAAAATAGTAGTAATAGTAATAGGGCTTGTGGATATGTGGATAACCCCTTTGAAGGATGTAAAAACAGTCTATCTACATGTGGATAGACTGTGCGTAAAACAAGGTAAGTTATTCACACTATTCAGCTACTACTTTAAAATACCATTAATTTCTTCAACTTGCTTTTGTAATTGCGTATCGGTTTTTAGTAGTTTAGAAATTTTTTCATGGGCATGGATAACTGTTGTATGATCACGTCCACCAAATTCTTCACCTATTTTTGGTAAAGAGGAATCCGTAAGTTCGCGTGATAAATACATTGCAATTTGGCGAGGAAACGCAACTGATTTTGTGCGTTTTTTCGCTTTAAAATCTTCTAATTTTACTTGATAAACGTCTCCGACAGCTTTTTGAATATCATAAATAGAGATAATTTTCGGCTTAGAATTTGGAATAATATCTTTAAGTGCTTCAGCTGCTAAATCAGCATTAATATCTTTATTAATTAAAGATGAATAAGCTACAACTCGGATAAGTGCACCTTCTAATTCACGAATATTTGAATCAATTTGATTTGCGATATAAAGCATAACTTCATTTGGTATATCAAGCCCTTCAGCTTTTGCCTTTTTGCGTAAAATTGCAATTCGTGTCTCTAAATCTGGCGGCGTAATATCTGTAATAAGTCCCCATTCAAAGCGAGAACGAAGACGATCTTCTAAAGTTGGAATTTCTTTTGGTGGTCGATCACTAGAAATTACAATTTGTTTACTTTCTTCGTGTAATGCATTAAATGTATGGAAAAACTCTTCTTGAGTTTGTTCTTTTCCAGCAAGAAATTGAATATCATCTATCAATAAAACATCTACGTTGCGATATTTATTACGAAAATCAACAGCTTTATTATCACGAATAGAGTTAATAAATTCATTCGTGAATTTTTCTGATGATAAATATACAACTTTTGCATTTGGATTATGTTCAATTACATAATGACCAATTGCGTGCATTAAATGCGTCTTTCCAAGCCCAACTCCCCCGTAAATAAAGAGTGGATTATACGCTTTAGCTGGCGCCTCGGCTACAGCTAATGAAGCTGCATGGGCAAAACGGTTACCAGAGCCGATAACAAATGTATCAAATGTATATTTTGGATTTAACATGCTCTGTGGTAAATGAGCTGAATCATCTTGTGCTGGATTCCGCTTAACTGGAGGAAGATCAATGTCCTCTTCCGATTGACTTTGGGGAATAATAAAGCGAATTGCTAATTTTGCCCCTGTTAAATCGTATAGTGTTTCCGAAATTAGTTCTGAGTAATGAGATTCTAGCCAGTCACGAGCAAATTCATTTGGAGCTGTAATCGTTAATACGTCTTTCTTCAAGTTATGAGCCGTTGTTGATTTTAACCATGTTTCATAACTAGGCTTGCTTACCTTTTTTTCTAATTCTTTTAAGGCACTATTCCATAAATCAGAGATATTTTCCAAAGGTGTCCCTCCTTTACTAAGATGGTAAAAGAATAAGGTTGCGCAACAAATGTACAACCTAATAAATATAAAATGTATATTTATACGAAACGTATTTTAAAACCTAAAAACGTCGTTTGTATATGAGATAGGGTTTTCGACAAAAAAAGCAAATGTGGACAACTATTTACCCACATGTGATTAAAACTGTCCACATGTTATACACAAATTGTGGATAAGATAAAGGTGTGGAAAACTTATTCAAAGTGAAAACACAACTATAATATCAAAAAAAAGTGGCTATAGCAATGAATTTAAGAAAGTTATCCACAAAATCAATACCTTGTGGAATAAACTTGTCCACAACACGATATACTGTGTAAAAGTGGGAAAAAAGTTTGTGGATATAAAAAACGTGAAAAAACATTTATCCACAAGGAAATATAGATGCTGTGAAAAAGTATGTGAATAGGTTCAAAATGAATATTTGATGAAAATTTCTAGAACCATTGACATTTTCCTAGTTAATTAACTATAATTTATAGGACTGTCTTTAACAGATATTCCTCAGGGAGGTGTCATATAATGAAAAGAACTTACCAACCAAATAAACGTAAGCGCAGCAAAGTACATGGTTTCCGCAGCCGTATGAGCACAGCGAACGGACGTAAAGTGCTAGCAGCTCGTCGTCGTAAAGGAAGAAAAGTATTATCTGCGTAGACCACTGATCGTTCAGTGGTCTTTTTTTCTAATAATAGTGAATTTCCGCTGATGAAATACAGGAGTGTCAATTGATATGAAGAAAAAACATCGTATAAAGAAGAATGATGAATTCCAGGCGGTTTTTCAAAAAGGAAAATCAAATGCGAATCGTCAGTTTGTTGTATACCAATTAGATAAAGAAGAACAGCCAAACTTTCGCATCGGCCTTTCTGTTAGCAAGAAAATAGGAAATGCAGTAGTTCGTAATCGAATTAAGCGCATGGTCCGTCAGGCTATTACAGAGTTAAAAGATGAGATAGATTCTGGAAAAGATTTTGTTATAATAGCAAGGAAGCCTTGTGCAGAGATGACATATGAAGAAGTAAAGAAAAGCTTAATTCATGTCTTTAAACGCTCTGGTATGAAAAGAATAAAAAAGTAGCGTAAGGAAATGAATTACACTATATACATACCGATACAAGGAGGAGTAGGCTTTGAAAAAGAAATTAGGTTTACTAGCCATGGTCGTTGCATTAATGGCGATTGCCACCGGTTGTAGTGAAACGGGTCAGCCGATTACATCGAAAAGTACTGGGATTTGGAATGAATATTTCGTATATCCACTTTCTCAGTTAATCACGTATTTTGCCGACTTATTTAACAGTAATTACGGTTTAGCAATTGTTATTACAACTCTTATCATTCGTTTTGCATTATTACCATTAATGATTAAACAAACGAAGAGTACAAAGGCAATGCAAGCGTTACAACCAGAAATGGTGAAGTTAAAAGAGAAATATAGTTCTAAAGATCAAGCAACGCAGCAAAAACTACAACAAGAAATGATGCAGTTATATCAAAAGAATGGTGTAAATCCATTGGCAGGATGTTTACCGATATTTGTTCAGATGCCTATTTTATTCGCGTTTTATCATGCGATTATGAGAACAACAGCAATTAGTGAACATACATTTTTATGGTTTGATTTAGGACAGGCAGATCCGTTCTATATCTTACCAATTGTTGCGGCAATTACGACATTTATTCAGCAAAAGCTTGCAATGGCAGGAACAGCTGGTCAAAATCCGCAAATGGCAATGATGCTTTGGCTTATGCCGATTATGATTTTAATCTTTGCAATTAACTTCCCAGCTGCATTATCACTTTACTGGGTTGTTGGTAATATCTTTGGTATTGCTCAAATGTACTTTATCAAAGGGCCAGAGATTAAGGCTAACAAAGCTGGAGGCTCAAGCAAGTGAGTATAATTACTGCTAAAGGACAAACAGTCGAGCTGGCAGTAGAGGATGCTTTAAGGCAATTAAACACATCAAAAGATCGAGTAGATATAAATATTGTCGATGAGGGTAAAAGAGGGTTCTTAGGTTTATTTGGGAATCGTCCTGCAGTAGTAGAAGTTGTATTGAAGAAAGATCCAATTCAGGAATGTGAAGAATATTTAAGAAATGTTATTCACAATATGGGTGTGGAAGTTGAAATTAGTAAAATTGTAAAAGGACGCGAGATTGAATTTACAATTTCTGGTGATGATGTAGGAGTTTTAATTGGAAAAAGAGGTAATACATTGAACTCTTTACAGTATTTAACAAAACTTGTCGCAAATCGTAACACGAAGCAGTATATCGGTATTACACTAGATGCTGAAAATTATCGTAGTAAAAGAAAAAGTACGTTAGAATCACTTTCTTATCGATTAGCGAAACAAGTATCTAATACGAAAAAAAGAGTTATTTTAGAACCGATGCCATCTTTTGAACGAAAAATTATTCATCAGGCATTATCAAATCATCAAGGTATCAAAACAACTTCTGAAGGAAATGAACCACATCGGCATGTTGTAATATCTCCTAAATGACCGGTTGCTCAAATGAGTGCCGGTTTTTTTGAGCGAAAAATAGATGTGGATAACTAAAAAACACTAAACTTATCCACTGTGAATAAGTTTAGTGTTTTTTACATGGGGATATAATAAAATGAGTTATTCTTCTTTTGTAGATAGGTTCGTTATGGTATCCTAATAATTTAGTGAAAGAAATAATCATGTTGAAATAGAGATAAATAAGCAAGTGAGGTGAAAGGACATGGAATTTGATACAATTGCTGCGATTTCCACAGCGCTTGGAGAGGGTGCAATTGCCATTGTTCGAGTAAGTGGGGATGATGCGGTTGAGAAAGTTGACCGTATTTTTAAAGGGAAGGATTTAACAGAGGTTTCTTCTCATACTATTCATTATGGTCATATCGTTGATTTAGATACAAATCAAGTTATTGAAGAAGTTATGGTGTCTATTATGCGCGCACCGAGGACTTTTACACGTGAAAATATAGTGGAAATTAACTGTCATGGCGGACTTGTTTCAGTAAATAAAGTATTGCAACTTATTCTAGCGCAAGGAGTACGATTGGCAGAACCGGGCGAATTTACAAAACGTGCTTTTTTAAATGGACGTATCGATTTATCACAAGCAGAAGCTGTTATGGATTTGATTCGAGCAAAAACAGATCGTGCGATGAATGTAGCAATTAATCAAATGGAAGGGCGATTATCTAAATTAATTGGTCGCTTACGTCAAGAAATATTAGAAACATTAGCTCATGTTGAGGTAAATATAGATTATCCAGAATACGATGATGTAGAAGAGATGACACATAATATTTTAATTGAGAAAGCAACGCATGTTCGTTCGGAAATCGAAAAAATATTAGAAACATCAAAACAAGGGAAAATCTTACGTGAAGGTATTGCTACAGCAATTATCGGTAGGCCTAATGTTGGAAAATCATCGTTATTAAATAGCCTTGTTCAGGAGAAAAAAGCAATTGTAACTGATATTGCAGGAACAACTCGTGATGTTATTGAAGAGTACGTTAATGTGCGTGGCGTACCTCTTAAACTTATAGATACAGCCGGTATTCGTGAGACAGAAGATGTTGTTGAACGAATTGGTGTGGAGCGTTCAAAAGAAATGATGAGCCAAGCAGATTTAGTATTAGTTGTTGTCAACTATAGCGAGGCTTTAACAAATGAGGATGAAGATCTATTCCATGCGGTACAAGGAAAAGACTTTATTGTTATTGTGAATAAGACTGATTTACCGCAAGCAATTGATATGGAACGTGTTACAGAGTTAGCCGAGGGAAATCGTGTTATTACAACATCCTTAATTGAGGAACAAGGAATAGATGAACTCGAAAAGGCAATAGCTGATTTATTCTTTGAAGGAACAATCGATTCTACAGATATGACATATGTTTCTAATGCGAGACATATTGGATTATTAACACAAGCGGGACAAACAATCGGTGATGCAATTGAGGCAATAGAAAATGGTGTACCAATTGATATGGTGCAAATTGATTTAACAAGAACGTGGGAAATACTTGGTGAAATTACTGGTGACACAGTCCATGAAAGCCTAATTGACCAGTTGTTCTCTCAATTTTGTTTAGGAAAATAATATAGTGATGTTTTAGAAAGATAGAGATTATTAGGAGGAATAAACAATGGGATACAATGCCGGTTCATACGATGTCATAGTAATCGGTGCAGGTCATGCAGGATGTGAAGCTGGTCTTGCGGCAGCACGAATGGGCTCAAAAACATTAATGTTAACAATTAACTTAGATATGGTAGCATTCATGCCATGTAACCCTTCTGTTGGTGGACCAGCAAAAGGGATTGTTGTTCGTGAAATTGATGCATTAGGCGGAGAAATGGGACGTAATATTGATAAAACTCATATTCAAATGCGTATGCTAAATACAGGTAAGGGTCCAGCTGTACGTGCACTTCGAGCGCAAGCTGATAAATTCTCTTACCAACATGAATTGAAGAAAACAATTGAAGAAACACCAAACTTAACGTTATTCCAAGGAATGGTAGAGCGTTTAATCGTTGAAGAAGGTATATGTAAAGGGGTAGTTACACAAGCTGGTGCAGAATATACAGCGAAAACCGTTGTAATTACGACTGGAACATTTTTACGTGGCGAGATTATCATGGGCGATTTAAAATATTCAAGCGGTCCAAATAATCAACAACCGTCTATTACATTATCTGAGCATTTAGAGGAGCTTGGATTTGATCTTGTTAGATTTAAAACAGGGACACCTCCGCGTGTAAACAGTAATACAATTGACTACAGTAAAACGGAAATTCAACCAGGTGATGATAAGCCGCGTTCGTTCTCTTTTGAAACAACGAAATTTATTATGGATCAAATTCCATGTTGGTTGACATATACAAGTACAGAAACACACCGTTTAATAGATGAAAATTTACATCGTTCAGCTATGTATTCTGGTATGATTAAAGGAACAGGCCCTAGGTACTGTCCTTCTATTGAAGACAAAGTAGTAAGATTTAATGACAAACCACGTCATCAAATTTTCTTAGAGCCAGAAGGGCGTAATACACAAGAAGTATATGTACAAGGTTTATCCACAAGCCTACCAGAAGATGTACAACGTGACATGCTTAGAACAATTCCAGGCCTAGAAAATGTTGAAATGATGCGCACAGGTTATGCGATTGAATATGATGCAATTGTGCCAACACAATTATGGCCAACACTTGAAACGAAAAAGATTAAAAATTTATATACAGCAGGACAAATTAATGGAACTTCTGGTTACGAAGAGGCGGCAGGACAAGGGCTTATGGCTGGGATTAATGCAGCATGCCGTTCTTTAGGTAAAAAAGAAGTTGTTTTAGGCCGCGAGGATGCTTATATTGGTGTCTTAATTGATGATCTTGTAACGAAAGGTACAAATGAACCATATCGTTTATTAACGTCTCGTGCAGAATACCGTCTATTATTACGCCACGATAATGCTGATCTTCGTTTAACTGAAGTTGGTCGTGAAATTGGATTAATTAAAGAAGAGCGATATGAGCGATTTACAAATAAAAAATTACAAATTGAACAGGAAAAGGAACGTTTAAGCAGCATTATTATTAAACCACGTCCTGAAGTTCAAGAATTAATTCGCAATATTGGCGGAAGTGAATTGAAAGATGGAATACGTGCAAGTGACTTATTACGTCGTCCAGAGATGACATATGAGCATATTCATCTTTTAGTACCAAGTGAAGTAGAATTAAGTGATGAAGTTACAGAACAAGTTGAAATTCAGATTAAGTACGAAGGATATATTGAAAAATCTTTACAGCAAGTAGAGCGTATGAAGAAAATGGAGAGTAAAAAAATCCCTGTAGATATTGATTATGACGCGATTTCTAGCCTTGCTTCAGAAGCTAGACAGAAATTGAAAGATGTTCGTCCACTTTCAATGGGGCAGGCTTCACGTATTTCTGGCGTAAATCCAGCGGATATTTCCATTTTACTTGTGTATATAGAACAAGGAAAAATTGCGCGCGTATCGAACCAATAACATAGTAAGGAGATATTGCTAGATGAACATAGAACAATTTCAATCTATGCTAGAAGAGAAGGGAATCACCCTCTCTTCTAGACAATTAGAGCAGTTCAAAATCTACTTTGAAACATTAGTAGAGTGGAATGAAAAAATGAACTTAACGGCTATTACAGAAAAAGAAGAAGTATACTTAAAACACTTTTTTGATTCCATTACAGCTGCTTTTTATTATGATTTTTCAAAACCATTCTCAATTTGTGATGTTGGTGCAGGGGCTGGATTCCCAAGTATTCCTTTAAAAATCTGTTTCCCGCACTTAAAAGTAACAATTGTAGATTCATTGCAAAAACGTATTAATTTCTTAAATCATTTAGCACAAAAGTTAGAATTAAGTGATGTTGCATTTTGTCATGATCGTGCTGAAACATTTGGGAAAAAAGAAGGTGTACGTGAATCATACGATATTGTAATGGCACGTGCAGTTGCGCGTCTTTCTGTATTAAGTGAGCTATGCTTACCACTTGTAAAAGTTGGAGGAACATTCATTGCAATGAAAGGTGCAGCAGCAAACGAAGAAATCGAAAATGGCAAGTATGCTTTAGAGGTGCTAGGCGGAGAGTTAAAAGAGATGTCTACGTTCCAATTACCGTTTGAAGAGAGTGAACGTAATATTTTATTAATCGAGAAAAAGCGCAAGACACCAAAGAAATATCCACGCAAACCGGGAACACCCAATAAATTACCTATTGAAAAATAAATCTTATTAGACGTAAGATTAAATTATATAAATGAAAACGTAAATGTTTCATAGGAAACATTTTATGGAGAATAGTCAATAGGCCTAAAAGGTGGTGGAATATGTATGAAAAATACGTTTTCTCGTTTATTTGGCTTTGGAGATAAAGAGAGCGAATTCGAATTACAAGACGAAAGCCATGAAGAGATAGATAAAAAGGTATATGAGGAAATACAAGAAATTCCGATAGTAAATATTACCCCTAACCGTTATCAACCAAGAACAGTTTTTGATGATGCGCGTATTGATGAGCTAGCATTAACGATTCGTACACATGGACTTATTCAGCCGATTGTTGTAAGGCAATATGAGGACGATAAGTATGAGATTATTGCTGGAGAAAGACGTTTTCGCGCGGCAACAAAGTTAGGTTGGGAAAAGGTTCCTGCAATTATAAAGAACTTAAATGATACAGAGACAGCTTCTGTAGCTTTAATTGAAAACTTGCAACGTGAGGAACTAACGGCAATCGAGGAAGCTGTGGCGTATCAAAAGCTGATTGAGTTACATAATTTAACACAAGAAGCATTGGCACAACGACTTGGAAAAGGACAATCTACAATCGCAAATAAGTTGCGATTGTTAAAGTTGCCTGAAGAAATAAAAAGTGCATTATTAGAAAAAAGCATTACAGAACGTCATGCCCGCGCTCTCATTCCTTTAAAAAATGAGGAATTACAACTGAAGGTTTTACAGGAAATTGTGGAGAAACAACTGAATGTAAAGCAAACAGAAGAACGAATTGCGAAGTTACTAGAGGACGCAAAACCGAAGCGTAAGGCAAAGCAAAAAGCAGTAAGTCGAGATACGAGGATTGCTATGAATACAATTAGACAATCTTTACAAATGGTTACTGAAAGTGGTTTAAATGTTAATTCTGAGGAAGAAGAATTTGATGAGTACTATCAAATTACAATTAAAATTCCAAAGAAAAAATAATAATGACGTGTTAGAGACCTTATCCTATTGGAGAGGTCTCTTTTACTATATTTTCTTGTTAAATGAAGAAGGAGTTTAGAAATAAATTTTGAAGTTTAATAAAGGACGTAAAAGAAAAAGTTTTATTTCATGTTACAATAAACGTAATTGTTACTAGAATAAGATAGAAAGGTTGAAAGTAGGTGACATCATGGGAAAAATCATTGCTATTGCTAATCAAAAAGGCGGTGTTGGAAAAACCACAACATCTGTTAATTTAGGGGCTGGATTGGCGCAAGTAGGTAAAAAAGTCCTTCTTGTAGATATTGATGCTCAAGGAAATGCAACGACTGGTGTGGGAATTGAAAAATCTGAATTAGATCAATGTATTTACAACGTTCTTGTGGAAGATGCAGATGTTCAAGGGGTTATACAGAAAACCGCAACTGAAAACTTAGATGTTCTACCCGCTACAATTCAATTGGCTGGTGCTGAAATTGAATTGGTACCGACTATTTCCCGGGAAGTACGTTTGCAAAGAGCATTACAGCCAGTTCGTGATGAATATGATTATATTATTATCGACTGTCCCCCGTCTTTAGGGTTATTAACGATTAATGCATTAACAGCAGCAGATTCTGTTATTATTCCTGTACAGTGTGAATATTATGCACTAGAAGGATTAAGTCAGCTATTAAATACAGTTCGACTTGTACAAAAACATTTAAATAAAAATTTAGCAATTCAAGGCGTATTGTTAACAATGTTGGATGCTCGTACAAATTTAGGGATCCAAGTTATAGATGAAGTGAAAAAGTATTTTAGGGATAAAGTATATCGCTCGATTATTCCGCGTAATGTACGCTTGAGCGAGGCTCCAAGTCATGGGAAACCTATTATGCAGTATGACGCTAAATCAAGAGGAGCAGAAGTATATATAGATTTAGCAGAGGAAGTGATTGCAGGTGGCTAAAGGATTAGGAAGAGGAATTAATGTGTTTTTTCCTGATTTAGATGTGAAAGAAGAGGAAACAATTCAGGAGATTATTGTAACTGAATTAAGGCCAAATCCATATCAACCGCGTAAACACTTTAATAAAGAGGCTATTCAGGAATTAGCAATTTCGATTAAGGAACACGGTATTCTACAACCATTAATTGCTAGAAAGAGTATTAAAGGATATGAAATCGTTGCAGGTGAAAGACGATTTCGTGCTGCAAAAGAGGCTGGTTTAGAAAAGGTACCTGCGGTTGTAAGACAATTAACTGAACAGCAAATGATGGAATTTGCTTTGTTAGAAAACTTACAACGAGAAGATTTAAATCCTATGGAAGAGGCAATGGCATACCAGATGTTAATGAATGAGCTAAATGTAACGCAAGAACAATTAGCGAAACGTCTTGGCAAAAGCAGACCTTACATTGCAAATTATACTCGGTTATTAAGCCTCCCTTCGTTCGTCCAAGATATGATTGCAAATGGTCAACTTTCAATGGCTCATGGGAGAACTTTACTTACGATAAAAGACGAAGAACAATTGAAGTCCTTATTGAAACGCATTGAAAAAGAAGGATTAAATGTTCGTCAATTAGAGAAAATCGTCCAAGAGATTAATAAACACGTTTCACGTGAAACAAAAAAAGTGAAAAAAGAGCGAAATATATTTTTCGTAGAACGTGAAACGTTCTTAAGAGAAAAGTTTGGCACAGATGTGAAAATTAAAGAGACGAAAAAAGAAAAAGGTAAAATCGAAATTGAATTTTTTAATAAAGAAGATTTAAATCGTATTTTAGAACTATTAGCACAGAAAAATTAAAAAGCAAACCATCTTATTATTTATAGATGGTTTGCTTTTTTTAATGCGGATAATTTTTGATCCGTCTCTTTTATACTTTGTGCGATTACATCAGCCATTTTCATGACTAAACTTAATCTTGTATTTTGAAGAACGAAAAACTCCATAAACCCATTTAGATTGACGATACCGTGTATATGCAGATCACCAACTGCAGGTAATTTCTTATTCATAGCAGCACCCGGTTTACTAGGTCCCTTTCCAGTAGTGATTGACCCAATATTTTGGGACTTTCCTAAACATGCATCAACAGCAATTATAAATGCAGTAGGATGTTTTTTCTGTATATTCTGAATTTTTTCTTCTAAATTTAGTGCATGTACTGGCTCATCTAGTGTACCGAATATTTGGAGGTTTTTTATGTCTATTTGTTCAAGTTTTGTACCAACTAACGGGCCGAGTGCGTCACCTGTAGAACGATCTGTTCCGATACAAACGAGAATGAGTGGTATATTAGTTTTAATAGGAATATGGGTAAGTAAGAAATTACTGATTATCTCAGAGGCTTCTAGATCTTGGTGCATAACGTTTTGAGTTTCTTTCTCAAAAAATGGTAAGCGAAAACTTCCAATGTTCATGAAGCACCCATCCTTTTAATAAATTTTCAATATATGTTATATGGTGAGAAAAATGGAAAGCTATAAGTGCGTAATTTTTGCAAAATGTGAATGAAAACGGAAATAATAGTACTAGTATATATATATTCGTTCCATTTTATACCTGAATGGCGGGGATAAAATAGGATTAAAATCATAAAATTTTTTCAGCAATTAGAGGACTTCTGATACAATAATAAGGATAACTAAAAAGAAATTTTAGCTAGAGAGGTAGAGGTACATGGATTTATTAACGAAGTGGTTTAATTCTACGAAACAGTATTTATTAGATGCTGATCGTTGGGCTCATATTGGAGTTGCGACATTAAAAATATGTATTATTTTAATAATTGGTGCAGTTGTTGTGCGAATTGCAAGAGCGGTTGTACGAAATGCGTTTCGTATGGGGAGTCGTTCTCCAATTCAAATTTCAGAACGTCGTACAGTTACAGTGGCGAAATTACTTGAAAATATTGTAGCGTATGTTGTTATGTTCATTATGCTAATTGCGATTTTAGGTGTGTTTGATATTAATGCATCAGGTTTATTAGCGGGTGCCGGGGTAATTGGTTTAGCAGTCGGATTTGGTGCTCAAAGTTTAGTGAAAGACGTTATTACAGGTTTATTTATTTTGCTAGAAGATCAGTTTTCAGTTGGCGATTATGTTAAAATCGGTCAATTTGAAGGAGTCGTTTTAGAAATTGGACTTCGTACAACGAAAGTAAAGAGTTGGACAGGTGAAATTCATATTTTACCAAATGGAAGTATTATTCAAGTTACTAACTACTCAGTTAGTAATAGTGTAGCGTTTGTTGATGTATCTATTTCATATGAGGCTGATATTGCGAAAGCAGAACAGGTTATTGAAGATTTATTAGTAGAGTTACCTTCAAAGTATGAAAAAATGGTAACAACACCTCAATTATTAGGTGTGCAAACGTTAGCTGCATCAGAAGTTATATTACGCGTTATCGCTGAAGTAGAGCCGATGCAACATGCAGTTATTGCAAGGGCACTTCGTAAAGAGATTAAAAATCGTCTTGATTTACATGGAATTGAAATTCCATATCCACGTATGGTTTTATACAATCGTGAAGAATTGGTTAGTGGAAAAGCAATTTAGTATGGAGAGGAGTTTGAAGAGTGGAGCAAAAGGAATATAACTTGTACGATGTTGTGGAAATGAAGAAAGCACATCCATGTGGCGAGAATCGTTGGAAAATTATTCGTATGGGAATGGATATCCGCATTAAGTGCGAGGGATGTGACCATTCAGTAATGATTACTCGAAGAGAGTTTGATCGTAAGGTGAAAAAAATACTTGTGAAGCACGAAGAATAGAGGGAGAGTAACAGTTACAGTAGGTAACTGTTACTTTTTTTCGTTTGGCGGAAACTTGTCATTTTTTTCGTTACTATCTATAATGATGAAAGATTGAGACATAGGAGTGAAAAATATGGGATTAACGGCTGGGATTGTTGGATTACCTAACGTAGGTAAGTCCACTTTATTTAATGCAATTACACAAGCAGGAGCAGAATCTGCAAACTATCCATTCTGTACAATTGATCCAAACGTAGGGATTGTAGAAGTACCAGATGAGCGTTTAAATAAATTAACGGAATTAGTAGAACCGAAAAAGACTGTTCCGACTGTATTTGAGTTTACTGATATTGCAGGTATCGTAAAAGGTGCTAGTAAAGGTGAAGGTTTAGGAAATAAATTCTTATCTCACATTCGTCAAGTAGATGCAATTTGCCAAGTTGTTCGTTGTTTTGAAGACGAAAATATTACGCACGTTTCAGGGAAAGTAGATCCAATTGATGATATCGAAACAATCAACTTAGAGCTAATTTTAGCGGACTTAGAGTCTGTTGATAAGCGTATCGAGCGTGTTGCGAAATTAGCAAGACAAAAAGATAAAGAAGCTGTATATGAGCATGAAATTTTAGTTCGTTTAAAAGAGGCTTTTGAAGAGGGGAAACCGGCTCGTACTGTTGAATTTACAGAAGAGCAGATGAAGATTGTTAAAGGCCTTCATTTACTTACAACAAAAGAAATGTTATACGTAGCGAACGTAAGTGAAGACGATGTTATCGATCCTTCGGAAAATAAATACGTACAAATGGTAAAAGAATTTGCAGAAAATGAAAATTCTCAAGTAATCGTTGTATGTGCAAAAATCGAATCAGAAATCGCTGAATTAGACGAGGAAGAGAAAAAAGTATTCCTTGAAGAACTAGGTATTGAAGAGTCTGGTTTAGATCAATTAATTCGTGCAGCATATGACTTATTAGGACTTGCTACTTACTTTACAGCTGGCGTTCAAGAAGTACGTGCTTGGACATTTAAACAAGGTATGAAGGCACCACAATGTGCTGGTGTTATTCATACAGACTTTGAGCGTGGATTTATTCGTGCAGAAACAGTTTCTTACGATGACTTAATGACAAACGGTTCTATGACAGCTGCAAAAGAAGCTGGAAAAGTACGTTTAGAAGGAAAAGAGTATATCGTAAAAGACGGAGATGTTATGCACTTCCGTTTTAACGTTTAATCTAATATTTCCTAGGAAAAATAAAGATATGAGCTTGGCGAATATATTATATGTTTGCCAAGTTTTTTATGTATTGGTGAGTTGATTCATATAACTTACTATGATATAATCTAAACTCGTGAGTAATTACTATAAATTAATTGCTCCTTGCCCATTATGGGCCGTTTAGACCAAAAGGAGGTGAAAGTGTAATGAGAAAGTACGAAATTATGTACATCATTCGTCCTGGCGTTGAAGAAGAAGCTCAAAAAGCTTTAGTTGAACGTTTTGCAGGTGTTTTAACAAACAATGGTGCAGAAATCATTAACACGAAAGAGTGGGGTAAGCGTCGTTTAGCTTACGAAATCAACGACTTACGTGAAGGTTTCTACATGATCTTAAACGTGAACTCTAACGCAGAAGCGATTAACGAATTCGACCGTTTAGCTAAGATCAACGAAGACATCCTTCGTCATATCGTTGTTAAAGAAGAAGAAAAATAATTGATATATAAGGGAGAGTGGTTCGATTGATGAATCGTGTTATCCTCGTTGGTCGTTTAACTAAGGACCCTGACTTACGTTACACGCCCAATGGTGTTGCAGTAGCTACTTTTACGTTAGCTGTGAATCGCGCATTTGCGAATCAACAAGGTGAGCGTGAAGCTGACTTTATTAATTGTGTAATATGGCGTAAACAAGCAGAAAACGTAGCAAATTATTTGAAAAAAGGAAGCTTAGCAGGCGTAGATGGACGTCTTCAAACTCGTAATTACGATGGACAAGACGGTAAACGTGTATATGTAACAGAAGTTCTTGCGGAAAGCGTACAATTTTTAGAGCCGCGTAATGGCGGTGGGGAGCAACGTGGTTCATTCAATCAGCAACCATCAGGAGCTGGTTTCGGTAACCAAGGCTCTAACCCATTTGGTCAATCTAGTAATTCAGGTAACCAAGGTAATCAAGGGAACTCTGGATTTACGAAGAATGACGATCCATTTTCAAATGTAGGTCAACCGATCGACATTTCCGACGACGATTTACCGTTCTAATACAGTAAATTTGTTAGTTTTAACAAAGAATGGAGGGAAATAGACATGGCAGGACGCAAAGGTGGACGTGCGAAACGTCGTAAGGTGTGTTTCTTCACAGCTAACGGCATCACTCGCATTGACTATAAAGATGTTGATTTATTAAAACGTTTCGTTTCTGAGCGTGGTAAAATTTTACCTCGTCGTGTAACAGGGACAAGCGCAAAATACCAACGCAAACTTACAGTTGCAATTAAACGTGCTCGTCAAATGGCACTTTTACCATATGTTGGTGAATAATAGCGTATGAAATGCACAGTAGAGTCCGACTCTACTGTGCATTTTGCTATGCTTTTCTTTTTTGAAAGAGAGGTTAAAATGTGAAACAAACAAAGTTTATTACAGAAGGCGCAGCGTTATTAGCTATATATGCAATTTTATTGCTTATATCTATGTATGTTCCAATTTTAGGTACTGTTGTAACTTTTGCGTTGCCGTTACCATTTATACTATTAACGATAAGATATAAACTATCTAATGTGCTTGTGATTTTTGTAGTGGCACTTTTTGTTACTGTTATTGTGAGTCAACCTATGAATTTAGTGAAGACAATTATGTTTGGATTGATAGGGATTGTTTTAGGGTATACGTATAAAACAAGAAAAAAGCCAGTGGAAATCTTAATAGCAGGGACGCTTGCATACTTAATTGGTTTTGTACTTATTTATGTTGCGAGTATAAAGTTTTTCAACATAGATATAATGAAGCAGATGCAAAGTATGTTTAGTGAAAGTATGGTGCAAAGTGAAAAGATAGTAAGTGCTATAGGTATGCCGATTAGTAAGGAACAAAAAGAGTTACTTACACAAATGAATGATATATTACAATTGTTATTTCCAAGTATACTTGTTCTAGTTTCAGTATGTTTTTCTTGGATTACAGTGATAATATCAGGTAGTGTTTTGAAAAAGTTAAAACACGACATTATACATTGGCCTAAATTTAAAGATCTACAATTACCAAAGAGTATTGTTTGGTATTACGTTATATTTATTTTGTTAGCAACTTTTATAAAAGTAGATCCAACATCATATTTACATATGGTATTTTCTAACCTATATGTCATATTTGCACTATTGCTTGTACTGCAAGGGCTGACATTCATTTCCTTTTTAGCGTATAGAAAAGGTTTTACAAAAGGGGTTCCTATTATTAGTTTTATTGTATGCATGTTTATTCCGATGCTGTTTCCTCTTGTGACAATCTTAGGTATAATTGACTTAGGGATTTCGTTGCGTTCTAAAATAGGGGAATAAAATAATATTCCTTATACTATTTTAATCTGTTTAACTAACTGGAAGGTGAGTTAGTTTTACTTTATAGGAGTTGTATACATGCCTGAATTTGATAAGAAACAGTGGTTTTTATATCCTGTTTATGTATTGGCATTTTTTGTGTTTGTGCTCATTTCAATTCTCTGTTATTTTCATTTAATTATGGGGATAGCTGCTTTTATCATTTTTTGTATCGTGTTCTTTATCGTTATACGATTTGAACTTAATTTTCAAAGGAATTTCGAAAAGCATACGACAGATATGATTACGAGGGTAAAGAAAGTCAGTAATGAAGCATTTAACCAAATGCCGATTGGTATTTTGTTATACAATAAGGATTACGGGATTGATTGGGCAAATCCTTATTTATCTTCATGCCTGGGACAGCATGCGTTAGCTGGATGGCACCTTTACGATGTATCAGAAACATTACTTCTTTTCATTAAAGGAGAAACTTCTGATGATATAGTCTCTTTAAATAATCGAAAGTTTCGTGTTTTTGTAAGGAAAGAAGAAAAGTTAATTTATTTCTTTGATGTAACGGAACAAACGGAAATCGAAAAGATGTATGAGGATCAACGCACTGTTTTAGCTGTAATTTATTTGGATAATTATGATGAAGTTACACAAGGATTAGATGATCAATTACGTACGAATATAACAAGTCTTGTGACATCGCGACTAAATGAATGGGCACTTAAGTATGGTGCGTATTTAAAACGTGCATCTTCAGAAAGATTCTTCGTTGTGCTAAATGAAAGTATTCTGACGCAGATGGAGAAAGGGAAATTTAGTATTTTAGATCAGGTGCGTGAAGAAACATCTAAAAGGAATATACCACTTACATTAAGTGTAGGTGTCGGATCAGGTGATTTACCTTTGTCAGAGCTTGGGGCAATGGCTCAATCTGGTTTAGACCTTGCGCTTGGGCGCGGGGGAGACCAAGTAGCTATTAAACAAGCGACAGGTAAAGTTAAGTTCTATGGAGGTAAGACAAATCCGGTTGAAAAGCGTACCCGTGTACGTGCTAGGGTCATTTCGCATGCGTTAAAGGATTTAGTATTAGAAAGTAGTAATGTCATTGTCATGGGACATAGGGCTCCTGATATGGACGCAATTGGTGCTGCGATTGGTATTTTAAAAGTGGCTCAATTAAACGAGCGTAAAGGATATATTGTATTAGATGAAAATGATTCTGATAAGGGAATTAAACGCTTGATGGACAAAGTGAAACAAAATGAGGAGTTATGGTCTCATTTTATTACTCCAGAGCAAGCGATGGAATTTGCAAATGATGAGTCGTTACTTGTTGTTGTTGATACGCATAAACCTTCTATGGTGATGGAGCAAAAACTGTTACATAAAATTGAAAATGTAGTAGTTATTGATCATCATCGTCGTGGGGAAGATTTTATTGAAGACCCATTGCTAGTTTATATGGAACCATATGCTTCTTCAACGGCAGAATTGGTTACAGAATTACTTGAGTATCAACCTAAAAATTTAAAGATGACAATGCTAGAAGCGACGGCATTGTTAGCAGGTATTATTGTCGACACGAAAAGTTTCACATTCCGGACAGGGGCTCGTACATTTGATGCTGCTTCTTATTTACGCTCACATGGTGCAGATACTGTGCTTGTACAAGAACTTTTAAAGGAAGATATGGATCAGTATTTACGGGTTGCAAAAGCTATAAAAAATGCGTACATTTATAAAAATGGAATTGCGATTGCTAAAGTTGATAGTGATGATTACTACGATCAAGTGCTTATTGCGCAATCGGCAGACACGTTATTAACGATGACAGGGATTATTGCATCATTTGTTGTTGCGAAACGTGGTGAGAATCTCATTGGAATTAGCAGCAGGTCTTTAGGTGAAGTGAATGTGCAGCTAATTATGGAAAACTTAGGCGGTGGCGGGCATTTGACTAATGCAGCCACACAAATGAAAAATGTTACAGTAGATGAAGCTGAGGAGAAGCTTCGATTTGTTATTGATGACTATTTACAGGGAGGCACACAATCATGAAAGTAATTTTTCTAAAAGACGTAAAAGGTAAAGGTAAAAAAGGAGAAATAAAAAACGTACCGGATGGCTATGCAAATAACTTCTTACTAAAACAAGGATTAGCTGCTGAAGCAACAAATAGCAGTATGAAAACTTTAGAAGCTCAAAAGCGTAAAGAAGAAAAAGATGCAGCAGCAGAGCTTGAAAATGCAAAAGAGTTAAAAGAGACTTTAGAGAAATTAACTGTAGAATTAAAGGCGAAATCTGGAGAAGGTGGCCGTTTATTCGGTTCTATTACGAGCAAACAAATCGTAGATGCGATGCAAAAATCACATAAAATTAAACTTGATAAACGTAAATTTGAAATGGATGATGCAATTCGTGCATTAGGCTACACAAATGTAACAGTGAAATTGCATCCGCAAGTAACAGCGACAGTAAAAGTTCATGTTAGTGAACAATAAAAATAAATTAAGCAAGGAGGATTGCGTATGAGTGATGTACTTGCTGATCGTACCCCTCCGCATAATATAGAGGCCGAGCAGGCGGTTTTAGGTGCCATATTAATTGATCAAGATGCGTTAACGTCAGCATCGGAGTTATTGGTACCTGATTCATTCTATCGAACGAAACATCAAAAGATTTTTGAGGTCATGCTTGGATTATCTGATAAAGGAGAACCGATCGACTTAGTAATAATGACATCAGCGATGGCTGATCAAGGATTACTAGAAGAAGTTGGTGGAGTGTCTTATCTAGCAGAGTTAGCAGAAGTTGTTCCAACAGCTGCTAACGTTGAATATTATGCACGTATCATTGCTGAAAAGGCACTTTTACGCCGTTTAATTCGAACAGCGACTCATATAGTGTCGGATGGATACGAGAGAGAAGATGACGTGGACGGCCTTTTAAATGAGGCCGAGAAAAAAATATTAGAAGTATCCCATCAAACGAATGCAAAAGCATTTCAAAATATTAAAGATGTTCTTGTGGATGCTTATGATAAAATTGAACTTTTGCATAATCAAAAAGGTGAAGTTACTGGGATACCAACTGGATTTACTGAATTAGATAAGATGACGGCAGGTTTCCAGCGAAATGATTTAATCATCGTAGCAGCACGTCCGTCAGTAGGGAAAACTGCATTTTCATTAAACATCGCACAAAACGTAGCGACGAAAACGGATGAAAATGTAGCGATTTTTAGTTTGGAGATGGGCTCCGATCAGCTTGTTATGCGTATGCTTTGTGCAGAAGGAAATATCGATGCGCAAAGACTTCGTACCGGGTCACTAACTTCTGATGATTGGGCGAAATTAACAATGGCGATGGGGAGTCTTTCAAATGCCGGTATATATATTGATGATACACCGGGAATTAAGGTAAATGAGATTCGAGCAAAATGTCGTAGACTAAAGCAAGAACAAGGTCTTGGAATGGTTTTAATTGACTACTTACAGCTTATTCAAGGAAGTGGGAAATCAGGTGAGAACCGTCAGCAGGAAGTATCTGAGATTTCTCGTACTTTAAAAGGGATTGCACGTGAATTGCAAGTGCCTGTTATTGCCTTATCACAGTTATCTCGTGGTGTAGAATCTCGTCAGGATAAACGCCCGATGATGTCTGATATTCGTGAATCTGGAAGTATTGAGCAGGATGCTGATATTGTAGCTTTCCTATATCGTGAAGATTACTATGACCGTGAAACGGAAAATAAAAATACAATTGAAATTATCATTGCAAAGCAACGTAACGGTCCAGTAGGTTCAGTGGAACTTGCATTCGTCAAAGAGTTCAATAAGTTCGTTAACTTAGAACGACGCTTTGAGGATGGGGCATAAAGGCAGTATAAAAAAGAAACACATTTCTTATAATAAGATGTGTTTCTTTTTTTATGGGGTAAAGATAAGGCTTTCATAAGGTGAAAACATAATTCTTACGAACGAAAATGATTTTTAATAAAAAAATGTTCGCTTTTTGGTTGACTTCTTTTTCGGTTTTGGTACAATTATATTGTTTGAATAGATCGTTTGAAAATTGCGGAGGTGCTTTAATAATGTCTTCAGTAGTAGTTGTAGGAACACAATGGGGCGACGAAGGAAAAGGTAAAATCACTGATTTTCTTTCTGAGCATGCGGAAGTAGTTGCAAGATATCAAGGTGGAAATAACGCGGGACATACAATTGTTTTCGGCGGAGTTAAATATAAGTTACACTTAATTCCATCTGGTATTTTCTATAAAGAGAAAATTTGTGTAATCGGAAATGGCTTAGTAGTAGATCCGAAAGCATTACTTGAAGAGTTAAAATACTTACACGACCGTGGTGTAAGTACTGATAATTTACGTGTAAGTAACCGTGCACACGTTATTTTACCTTATCACTTAAAACAAGATGAGTTAGAAGAGGCTAGTAAAGGTGATAACAAAATCGGTACAACGAAAAAAGGTATCGGTCCTGCATATATGGATAAAGCTGCTCGTATTGGTATCCGTATGGCTGATCTTTTAGATCGTGAAGCATTTAAAGAGAAGCTTGAGCGCAATTTAGTAGAGAAAAATCGTTTGTTTGAAAAAATGTACGATACAGAAGGTTTCAGTGTAGAAGAAATCTTTGAAGAGTACTTCGAATATGGACAACAAATCGCACAATATGTATGCGACACATCTGTTGTATTAAATGATGCACTAGATAACAATCACCGTGTATTATTTGAAGGTGCACAAGGTGTTATGCTTGATATTGACCAAGGTACGTACCCATTCGTTACATCTTCTAACCCGATTGCGGGTGGTGTAACAGTTGGAACTGGAGTTGGTCCTGCGAAAGTTACTCGCGTTGTAGGTGTATGTAAAGCATATACAAGCCGTGTTGGTGACGGTCCATTCCCTACTGAACTTAATGATGAAATTGGTCATCAAATTCGTGAAGTTGGTCGTGAGTACGGAACAACAACTGGTCGTCCGCGCCGCGTAGGTTGGTTCGATAGCGTTGTTGTAAGACATGCGCGTCGTGTTAGTGGTTTAACGGATCTATCATTAAATTCTATCGACGTTTTAACAGATATTCCAACTCTTAAAATTTGTGTTGCTTACAAATACAATGGCGAAGTTATCGATGAAGTTCCAGCAAACTTAAACATTTTAGCGAAATGTGAGCCTGTATATGAAGAGCTTCCAGGTTGGACAGAAGATATTACTGGTGTAAAATCATTAGACGAGCTTCCTGAAAATGCACGAAAATACGTAGAACGTGTTTCTGAGTTAACAGGAATTCAATTATCTATGTTCTCAGTTGGACCAGATCGTAACCAAACGAATATTGTTCGTAATGTATACGAAGCTTAATTGATATTTTAAGAAAAAACTCATGTCCGCATGAGTTTTTTCTTATCTTTTATAAAAAAATGAAAAAAAGTATTGCGAAGAATACAGAATACATGTTATGATACATCTTGTCGTCACGAAAATATGACGTTGGTGAGTATGAGCCATTAGCTCAGTTGGTAGAGCATCTGACTTTTAATCAGAGGGTCGAAGGTTCGAATCCTTCATGGCTCACCATTTTATTTTTCGTGGCCCGTTGGTCAAGTGGTTAAGACACCGCCCTTTCACGGCGGTAACACGGGTTCGAATCCCGTACGGGTCATGTTTTTTTTATGCTTATTTTTGGTCCCGTGGTGTAGTGGTTAACATGCCTGCCTGTCACGCAGGAGATCGCCGGTTCGACCCCGGTCGGGACCGCCACTTTTGTTTATACCACCATTAGTGGTTTTATATATAGTTTTGGCTCGGTAGCTCAGTCGGTAGAGCAGAGGACTGAAAATCCTCGTGTCGGCGGTTCGATTCCGTCCCGAGCCACTCTCAGGATATTAAGTGGGCCCACTTAATATCCTTTTTATTTATGTAATTTTACAAAACTGAGTAGTTATTTTAAAATAGAACGAGGAGCCTCTAGCAGTTGAAGCTAGAGGTTTTTCTATAGATCGTATAGGATTCCGTGTAAAAGTGGATCATACATGAGTCTATGAGAATAGAGGAGAAAATACTTAAACAAAGGATGCGGTCATATAGGACATACTATGTAAACATCAATATGTTTAGGGATTATTGACCATATTTTTATAAGGAGGAAATAGACGATGATGGGAAAGAAAATTTTAGTAGTTGATGATGAAAAGCCGATTGCAGATATTTTGAAGTTTAACCTAGAAAAAGAAGGTTTTGAAATAGTAATGGCGCATGATGGTGATGAAGCAATTGAAAAAGCTAATGAAGAACAACCAGATATGGTTTTATTAGATATTATGCTACCAGGTAAAGATGGCTTAGAGGTTTGTCGTGAAATACGTAAAAGTTCAGAAATGCCGATTATTATGCTTACAGCAAAGGACTCTGAGATTGATAAAGTATTAGGGCTTGAGCTTGGGGCAGATGATTATGTAACGAAGCCATTTAGCACGAGAGAATTACTTGCTCGTGTGAAGGCGAATTTACGCCGTCACCAACAAGGTGGTGCTGCAGAAAAAGAAGAAAATACAGAAATGGTTATTGGACCAATTGTTATTAATCCAAATGCATATAGTGTAACGAAGCGCGAGGAAAATATCGAGCTTACACATCGTGAATTTGAGTTGCTACATTATTTAGCGAAACACTTAGGACAAGTTATGACACGCGAACATTTATTACAAACAGTTTGGGGTTATGACTATTTTGGAGATGTGCGCACAGTAGACGTAACAGTACGTCGTTTGCGTGAAAAAATTGAAGATAATCCAAGCCATCCTACTTTAATTGTAACTAGACGTGGAGTAGGGTATTACTTGCGTGACCCAGAGCAGGAATAGTATATGAAGAAAGTTGGTTTTTTTCAATCTATTCATTTAAAATTTGTGCTTATATATATGCTATTAATATTAATAGCGATGCAAGTTATTGGGGTATATTTTGTAAGGGAATTAGAGAAGAGCCTAGTACAAGGTTTTAGGGATTCTTTAACGCAGCAAACAAACTTATTATCATATAACTTGAAACAAGAATTTAAAAAAAGTTATACAAAAGCAGAAACAGAGTCAACAGATGAAACGATTAAAACTTCTATTCGAAAGTTTGCCTCTGATCAAAAAAAAGTTATACAAGAGGTAAGTGTATTTGATTCGCATAGAAAGTTACTGGCTATTTCAGATGAATCAAAGCAGAATAAGGTGAATAGAACATCAACTGATATAGCTGTTCAGCGAGTGTTGGTGCAAAAAAAGCCAGAAGTGAAAATTGAGAAGGATGGTAGTACAGGCCATCGTGTTCAAGTTATGCTTACTCCGATTCTAGATGATAATGGCAAGGATGCGCTTGGTGTTATATACATCGTTGCATCTATGGAAGATGTATATAAACAAATGAAGGATATAAATCAAATTTTTGCTACGGGAACAGTAATTGCCTTATTAGTAACGGCCGTACTTGGGATTTTATTGGCTCAAACAATTACAAGACCAATTTCAGATATGCGGAGACAAGCAATCGAAATGGCAAAAGGAAATTATTCGAGAAAAGTAAAGGTGCATAGCCATGATGAAATTGGACAACTGGCATTATCCTTCAATAATTTATCAAAAAAATTACAACAAGCTCGTTCTTCTACAGAAAGTGAAAGGCGTAAACTATCATCTGTTTTATCTCATATGACAGATGGAGTAATTGCTACTGACCGAAAAGGGGATATTATTTTACTAAATGACCCTGCGGAAAAAATGTTAAATGTTTCTCGTGAAACAGCGCTCGATCAATCTGTTTTAGAGGTATTAGGGATACAGGAAGAATTTACGCTCGATCATTTATATGAAGAGCCAGATTCTGTTTTATTAGATTTTAGTACGAGAAATGAACCATATATTTTACGTGCTAGTTTCTCTGTTATTCAAAAAGAAACAGGGAAGGCAAATGGTTTAATTGCCGTATTATATGATGTAACAGAGCAGGAGCGTATAGAAAGGGAACGCCGTGAGTTTGTGGCGAATGTCTCTCATGAATTAAGGACGCCATTAACGACAATGCGCAGTTATTTAGAGGCACTTACAGATGGAGCATGGCAGGATCCGAATATTGCACCACAATTTTTAACGGTTACACAAGAAGAAACAGAAAGAATGATTAGACTTGTAAATGCGTTGTTACAGCTATCTAAACTTGATAGTACAGAGCACCGTTTAATGAAAGAATGGGTCGACTTTACTGATTTCTTTAATAATATTATTGATCGCTTTGAAATGTCTAAAGAACAAAATGTAAGTTTCAAACGATCTTTCTCTAAGAAGTCTAGGTTTATTGATATGGATACTGACAAAATTACTCAAGTGCTGTATAACATTATTTCTAACGCATTAAAGTATTCACCAGAAGGTGGAACAGTAACATATCGCTTACGTGATCGCGGTGATTTATTAGAAATTAGCGTAAGTGACCAAGGAATGGGTATTCCAAAAGAAAACGTTGATAAAATCTTTGAACGTTTTTATCGCGTAGATAAAGCTCGTTCAAGACAAATGGGTGGTACGGGACTTGGATTAGCAATTGCAAAAGAAATGATCGAGGCACATGGTGGCTCTATTTGGGCGAAGAGTGAAGAAGGAAAAGGGACAACTATTTATTTCACGTTACCAATGGCAGCAGATGAAGAGGACGATTGGGAATGAGTATGGAAAACTTTAAAACAATAGTTTTAATTAACCTAGTTGTAATTAGCCTGTTTCTTACTTTTAACCTATGGACGTATGTGCCAGATTCTACATCCATGCAAAACGCAAAATTTGTACAGGGCAATGAAGGAACGAATCAAACTAAAATTTCCGATGTTGTCCGTCCTACTTCTATCATCGTGCATAAAGATAAAAATCATTATGGGAGCAGAAGAGAGGCAGATATAGAATCAATCTATAAGCCTTTGGAAGTAGGGGAACTACATGAGTTTAGAGAGATATCAATCACTAAGGATGATTTCCTATCCTATGTGCATGGTGAAGGGAAAATTGAACTTGTTTTCCCTACTGATATCCCATTTGATGCAGTTAAATCTATGTTTAACATGAAAGAGAAAAGTACAGATAAGCCTAAACATTTTAATCGTATTCTCCTTGATCCTTCTAGGAGTAAGGATCAAGAAATTAAAATTAACTTTGTTTCTGATGGTGATAACTTTAAAATATATGAGGCAAAATTAAGTGGTGTGTATTTAAAAGATATTGTAAATGCTCAAAATCAATTTATAGTATCAGCAAAGCCCTATTTTGATTATCAAATCAATGATATGAAAAAGTTATTTTTACCAGATGGCACGACAGAGTTAAACAATATAACATATATTTCATCTAATTTAGCAGTTGATACGTTTAAGAATGCTCTGTTTAGTGATCCTCGTTATTTAAGTCCGATTACTGAGATATCGAAAGAAACATTTACAGATGGTATTAGATCCATGGAAATTGAAAACGATCGTCACATGCTAAAGTATAAAAACTCTTCTGTCTTAACTGAGAAAACGATAGATAATTTAATGCTGTTACAAAAAAGCTTTGAATTTGTAAGTGGTCACAGTGGAAGTTTGGATTCATATCGTTTGGACTATATGAATAAAGGAGAGACAGTATTTCGCTTACATGAAGATGGATATTCCGTATTCAATACAGATGGATTAGCTGAATTGAGACAAAAATGGGGATCAGAAGAAGTAATGGAATATGAAAGACCGTTGCTGTCTTTAAATACTAAAGGCATAGAACAGAAAGTTACTCTTCCGTCAGGGCATGTTGTAATAGCATCCCTAGAAAATAATCCAGAGATAAAGAAACAAGTAATTAAGGATATTGGTATTGGATACAAGTTATCACTAGATGGGCAAGTAGTTCGACTACAACCAATTTGGTATGTAAAGCTTGTTGAAGGTGAAACGGGTAAACAGCAAATCTATGAGTGGAGTGAGGGAGGACTAAATGGATTGGGATCGAATTAAAACCATATTTATTGTGACCTTTTTTGTTTTGGACCTCTTTCTCATTTTTCAATTCATTCAAAAGCAAGATAGTAATCAATTGGAGCTTATTGCAGAAACAAAGATAGATCAAGAATTAAAAGCAAATAAAATTACTATAGGGAATATCCCTAAGGAACCGAAGAAAGAGTCATTTATTAGAGCGGAAAATAAAGCCTTTAAAGAAGATGATATACAGTCTTTGAAAAATCAAACGGCGCATATACAAAATATGTACACGATAGAAAGTAAGCTAAAAGAGCCTTTTTTAAATACGAAATCATTATCAAAAGATAAGTATAATGAATTTTTGAAGAACTATGTATTGGATGGACAAAAGTATGAATTTGGAGCGGTGAAAGACTCTAAAATTTATTTCTTCCAAAAATATAAAGATAAGCCTATTTTCTATAATAATCAGGCGATGATTGTTGTGGAATTAAATGAAAAAAATGAACTTGTTTCATATACGCAGACAATGCTAACTGATTTAAAAGAAATGGGCGAAGGTGAAAAAACGAAAGAGCAAGAAATTATTACGGCTCAAACAGCTTTAGAAAATTTGTATTTAAAAAATAAAATTCATGGAAATACACATGTTAAAGAAGCGCAAATTGGTTATGCCACTCTTACCGCATCTACTTCTAATAACCAAGTACTTGCTCCAACATGGAATTTAAAAACGGAGCAAAAGCAGGACTTCTTTGTGAATGCAATTGAAGGACAAGTTATGGAATTAGGGGAAAAGGAAAATCAAGTGGTTGATGAACATACTGGAGTGAGAAATAATGGGGTTGCATTTTAGCGTACTTGCAAGTGGAAGTACAGGAAATATGCTATACGTAGGAACCGATGAAAAAAAATTACTAGTCGATGCAGGTTTAAGTGGTAAAGCGACAGAGGCTTTATTTAAACAAGCAGAACTGAATATAAATGATGTATCAGGTATTCTTGTAACACATGAGCATAGTGATCATATTAAAGGGTTAGGTGTATTGGCGCGAAAATATGATTTACCCGTTTATGCGAATGAGAAAACATGGAATGCAATGGAACATTTAATAGGAAATATCCCAACTGAGCAAAAATTCATTTTCTCAGTTGGGGATGTGAAAACATTTGGTGATATTGAAGTCGAATCATTTGGAGTTTCTCATGATGCGGCAGAACCGATGTTTTATGCTTTCCATAACAATAATAGGAAATTAGCGCTTATTACAGATACGGGATACGTAAGCGACCGTATGAAGGGCGTTATTAAGGGAGCTAATGCTTTCGTGTTTGAAAGTAATCATGATGTGGAAATGCTTCGTATGGGACGTTACCCATGGAGCATTAAACGACGTATTTTAAGCGACGTTGGGCATGTTTGTAATGAGGATGCTGCATTAGCGATGGCAGATGTAATTACAGATGAGACAAAGCATATTTATTTAGCCCATTTAAGCTTAGATAATAACATGAAAGAACTAGCGCGTATGTCAGTATCACAAGTACTAGAGGAAAAAGGATTTGGAGTGGGTGAATCCTTTGAAATTCACGATACAGATCCAAAAATGCCTACAAAAATTCAATACGTATAATTCTTCATTTTAGTAAACAATAAAGGTGAATATAGTTGTTTTCAGGAAGATGGGTGAACAAATATGTCCTTTATTGATGAAGAAAATTATCGTATGAAACGTGCAGGAAAAAAGAAGCATAAAGGTATAGTTCTTTCTAGTATAGCGGGAACAATTGTAGGAGCTTCTTTATTTGCGTTTGGAGCTCCTTTATTTTCAAATTCTGCTGATACGCTTCCGCAAGCTGAAGCAAGCGGAAGTAATATGGCCGAAGCTCAAGGAATTAAACAGATTAGCTTTGTAGATGCTGTTGATCGTGCATCTGAAGCTGTTGTGGGTGTTATTAACATTCAACGAGATAACTTTTCAGAGGCAGATTCAGAGGCTGGTACAGGATCAGGAGTAATTTATAAAAAGACAGATGGTCAAGCTTATATTGTAACGAATAATCATGTTGTAGCTGGAGCGAATCGTATTGAAGTAAGTCTAAGTGACGGTAAGAAGGTTCCTGGAAAAGTATTAGGAACCGATGTAGTCACAGATTTAGCTGTATTAGAAATAGATGCAAAGCATGTGAAAAAAATAATTGAAATTGGCGATTCTAATACTGTTCGTAGAGGAGAGCCAGTTATTGCGATTGGAAATCCACTTGGACTGCAATTCTCTGGAACTGTTACGCAAGGTATTATTTCAGCTAATGAACGTATTGTCCCTGTAGATTTAGATCAAGATGGACATTATGATTGGCAAGTAGAAGTGTTACAAACAGATGCGGCGATTAACCCAGGGAATAGTGGCGGTGCGCTTGTAAATGCAGCAGGACAATTAATTGGTATTAATTCAATGAAAATTGCTGCAAAAGAAGTAGAAGGAATCGGACTTGCTATTCCGGTGACTAGGGCTGTTCCGATTATGAATGAACTTGAGAAGTATGGAAAAGTAAGAAGACCGTATGTCGGGATTGAACTTAGGTCATTAAATGAAATTCCAAACTATTATTGGTCAAAAACATTACATTTACCAGGTACTGTAACAGAAGGAGTTTGTATTTTGGATGTGAAAAGTCCTTCGCCAGGCGCGGATGCTGGTTTAAGAGAACATGATGTTATTGTGGCAGTAGATGGAAAACCGATTCGCGATATTATTGGATTCCGCACGGCCTTATATGATAAGGAAATTAATGATAAAATGACTCTTACGTTTTATCGTGGTACAAAAAGAGTAACAACAACAGTGAAATTAGGCATTCAAAAGTATTAAAAACAGGAGGGCCTACCTCCTGTTTTCTATTGTAGAAAAGTGAGGTGAAGAAAATGAATTTACCTTGTTGTTTAGAACATGTTGAATTAGCGTTAGATATTATTGTGGATGAGTGTGAAGTTGCGCCGGTTATCAACAATGTGGATAACTCAGAAAAAGAGAAAAAAACATGTGAATTTTGTCAAAATGAGGCGACATATGTTGTATCGAACACAGATTCTCACACAATATGTGGGTAGTGTTTGTGGATATGTGGATAAGTTTTGTGGATAACATGTTTGTAAGGTGGAGGATACGTGTGAATATCTCGATTATTTCAATTGGGAAATTAAAAGAAAAATATTTGAAACAAGGTATAGCAGAATACTTAAAACGATTATCAGCATACGCAAAAGTAGAAGTAATTGAATTGCCAGATGAAAAGGCGCCAGAAAATTTAAGTGAAGCAGAAATGTTAATTGTAAAGGAAAAAGAAGGTATACGTATACTGGATAAAATTTCTGATGACACGCATGTGATTGCATTAGCTATAGAAGGAAAGCAAAAGTCATCAGAAGAATTTGCGGTAAGTCTAGATCGCCTTGCTACATACGGAAAGAGTAAAGTCGCATTTGTAATTGGTGGATCACTCGGACTAAGTTCAGAAGTGATGAAGCGTTCAAACGAATCACTTTCTTTTTCAAAGATGACGTTACCACACCAATTAATGCGATTAGTGTTGCTTGAGCAAGTGTATAGAGCGTTTCGGATTAATCGCGGTGAACCTTACCATAAGTAAGGTATTCTATGTAAAACAAAGGTAAGACGCTGATATTATCATATTTATTTTATTATGCCTATAACTGGAGGCTATGTGAATGGTAAGTGATCAGACGAGATATTCTAGGCTCGCGAATATAACAAAAATAATAAATACAAAATTAGAACTACGTGAAGTATTACAGCGTGTGACAATGGCGATATCAGAGGAGATTGTTAGGTGCGATGCTGTTGGAATTTATTTACCCCAGGAAGATGGAACATTTAGAGGATTTGCAGGAAAACCAGAGACCATAAATGGCGTAACGCTCGATACTCAGGTAATTGATCCTGAAGTAGATTTACTGGCAAAAGAAGTTATTGAAACGAAAAAAACCATCTATATTCCTGATACCTCAAAGGATCATCGACCAGATCCGAGACCAGTTGATGCGTTTAAAATTAAGTCCTTATTAGCTCTGCCTATCTCATTTAGGCAAGAGTTATTTGGTCTGGTTTTTTTATTTGATTATGGGATTCCGATGAACTTAACAGATTCAGAAATTCAAAGTGTTGAAGCTTATGTAAATATGGCCGCGGTCGCAATTCAAAACGCAAATAATTTAACACAAAAGGAAAACCTTATTGTTGAGAAGCAGCTGTTACTAAATGTTACCCGTGATTTATCAATGTGTTCCTCGATACAGGAGAGTTTTGATAAATGCTTTTTTTACTTAGAACAGATTTTAGAGAGTAAAAATATGACTGCCCATCTTCTAGATCCGCTAGACAAAACAACGATTAAAACAACGAAATTAAGTAAGGGCTGTGATTGGACAGAAGCTGATTGGACAGAGAAAAGCTATGAAGCCAAGATCCAAGAAGTTATTCAAACAAAAAATATAGATAGTAAGGATTTATTGATGATTCCATTGATTTCAATGGGAGAAGTATTGGGGGTAATCGTCGTTGGGAAAGAAGGAAAAGCTCACAATTACGATAATTCTCAAATTCAACTAGCAAAATCTATCGTTGATGCCACAGCCCCTACGTTTTCAAATTTGTTATATATGGATCAACTAGAAAGCATAGTGGAAGAGCGAACGGGAGAGCTAGCTGCTGCTAATGAAAAAGTTACAAGTGTGATTGAATGTATTACGGATGGATTCTTTACTTTAAATAATAAATGGGAATTTACGTACGTAAATAAGCACCAATATTTTCCGCAAAGAAAAACAGCAAAAGATGTATTAGGAAAGAATATATGGGATGTTTTCCCGAGTGATATCGACACAGTTATGTATAAGGAATTTCATCGTGCGATGTCAGAACGAACTACAGTTCATTTCGAATTTCTTTCTACTGCAGATGAATATTGGCACGAAGTTATTGCATACCCGTATGATGATGGTATTTGTTGTATTTTTAAAAACATAACGGAAAAAAAGAAATATGAACAGGAATTGAAAAGATTATCTAACATTGATTTAATAGGGCAAATGGCAGCAGGTATCAGCCATGAAATTAGAAATCCAATGACAACGGTACTAGGATTTTTGCAGTTATTAAAAGAAGAGAATACCTATGAGAAACATAATAAGTACTTTCATTTAATGATTGAAGAACTTAACCGTGCCAATTCTATTATTACTGAATTTCTCTCAATGGGTAATACAAGGAAATTGGATTTGCAGATGTTAGATTTAAATTCACTTATCCGCGATATTATTCCTTTAATAAAGATTGATACGTATAATCAAAATAAATATATTCAATTCGATACAAATGACATTCCGAAATTACTTTTAAATCGTAATGAGATACGGCAATTATTAATGAATCTATATCGTAATGGCTTAGAAGCGATGAGTACAGGGAAAGTTCTAACCATTAGCACCTACAAGGAAGGTCAAAATTGTGTGGTGCTTGCAGTGCAGGATCAAGGAAAAGGTATCAGGCCTGAAGTATTAGAGAAACTGGGTACGCCATTTTACACGACCAAACATAATGGAACTGGATTGGGGTTAGGTGTATGTTATGCCATTGCTGCCCGCCATAATGCAAAAATAGAAATTCAAACAGGATCGGAAGGCACTACCTTTTTTGTTAAATTTAATTATGAAAATAATAAAAAATAAGCTTATTTAGAATAGTTATGATGAACTGTATCATAAATAAATTTATTCTTTGCATATAAAAAGGATAAAAAGACCATTGGACAAAAATTACCGATGGTCTTTTAAATATTATTAGATGGTATGTACATTTCCTAAAATAAGTATGTTTCTATTTCCATAAAAATATGCTGTAATATGAAGAGGAAAAAGTATAAGTAGTTAGAGAAGTGAGGAATTAAAGGTGAAGAAGTTTAAGAAGTTTTACTTGGAGATTACGAGTGTGTGTAATCTTGCGTGTAGCTTTTGTCCGCCGACGGAAAGGCAGAAGCAATTCATTTCTGTAGAGGATTTTGCTAAAAGATTAGACCAAATTAAACCTCACACAGACTACATTTATTTGCACGTGAAGGGTGAGCCGTTGCTCCATCCGAAAATAGATCAACTATTAGACTTAAGTCATGAAAAAGGGTTTAAAGTTAATATTACAACGAACGGAACGTTAATTAATAAGAGAAGGCATAGGCTGTTAAATAAGCCCGCGTTAAGACAAATGAATTTTTCACTGCATAGTTTTGATGGACACCCAGGTTCGCAAGATAAAGAGGGCTATGTAAGGAGTATACTTTCCTTCATTAGGGAAGCGACAAGTCAATCAGATTTAATTGTATCGTTAAGGTTATGGAATTTAACTCAGGATAATAAAACAAATGCTGAAATTCAGAAAAATAGGGAGTTATTATCCATAATTGAAAATGAATTTGATCTATCTTATCAGATTGAAGAGAAGCTTACACCAGGAAAAGGTATAAAAATTGCAGAACGTGTCTTTATTAATCAAGACTATGAATTCCAGTGGCCAGCATTACATGAAGAAGAGGATGATGGGAAAGGATTCTGTCATGGACTTCGTAATCAAGCAGGGATTTTAGCGAATGGGACGGTTATTCCTTGTTGTTTAGATGGTGAAGGGATTATTAACCTTGGAAATATTAATAATGATTCATTTTCTAACATTATAGAAGGTGAAAGAGCAACAAACATTGTCGATGGATTTTCCAAAAGAGTTGCGGTTGAAGAGCTTTGTAGGAAATGTGGATATCGTAAAAGGTTTGGGAAGTAAATATGAAATAAGCCCTCATAAAGCGAGGGCTTATTTTTTATTCTTGATAAGAATGCTCTAATTCATCAATTAATGAACCAACGTAAGAAACAGCTTGACGGATTGCATCTGGTTTTGACATATCTACTCCGGCATGTTTCATTAGTTCAAGTGGTTTCATCGTACCACCAGCGCGAAGCACATCTAACCAGCGATCAATAGCAGGTTGTCCTTCATCTTTAATCATTTGAGCTACTGCAGTTGATGCAGTGAGGCCTGCGGAATATGTGTAGGAATATAGACCCATATAATAATGAGGCTGACGCATCCAAGTTAAGCCCGCACCTTCATCGATTTCTACAGAATCTCCCCAGAATGTCGAAAGGACATTTGTTTTAATTTCAGTTAAAGTTGTAGCTGTAAGGGCCTGTCCTTCTTCTGCTAGAGCATATACTCTACGTTGGTATTCACCCTCAAGTAAATGAGTAACAAAGTTGTGATAATATGTGCCGAGTAGTTGTAGAATGACCCATCTGCGCATCCTCTTATTGTCAGTAGTCGCTAGTAAATGCTGAGCTAATAGTAATTCATTCATAGTTGATGGTGCTTCAACAAAGTACATAGATGGGCGTACGTTCATGATACGTTGGTTTTTATTTGCTAAATAGAAATGACCAGCATGTCCAAATTCATGAGCTAATGTGAAGCATCCACGCATCGTATTTTGCCATGTAATTAAAATATAGGGATGAGAGCCGTATGGACTTGAGCAAAACGCCCCTGTTGATTTGCCTACGTTATCTGCAAGATCTACCCATCTTTCTTTGAATCCTTTTTGGATTATGGAACTATATTCATCGCCTAATACTTTTAAAGAATCTTGAATGAGCGTGGCTGCTTCTTCATAAGTAATCGTCGGATTAAATTCGGGATCTAAAGGTGCATGTAAGTCGCAGAAAAGCATTTGATCGAGTCCTAATACTTTCTTTTTTAAATCTGCAAAACGGCGCATATGAGGTGCTAATTCTTTATAAATAATATCAAGTTGGTTGTTATACATTTCAAGTGGAACCTTTTGTGGTTCTAATAGCATATGGGTAACGGATTCATATTTACGTAAACGAGAAAGTGTTACTTGTTTTTTTACTTCGGTAGCATATGTTGTCGCAACTGTATTTTTATATCGTTTTAGTGTGGAAACAAATGATGAATATGCTTTTCGACGTATATATGTGCTTGGAGAAAATTCATATTTGCTTTCAAATAATGAGAATGAAACAGGGAGTTCGTTTCCTTGTTCGTCTTGTATAGAAGTGAAATCCATATCTGCCAATTTAGTCATGCCGTAAATTTTGTATGGAGAACTATGAACTTCGCCAAGTGCAGCAAGTGCTTCTTCTGTTTCAGGAGAGAGTGTGTGCTGCCTTTTTTTGAGTATTTCTAGTAACGACTTACGGAAAGGTTCGAGTTTTGTTTCTTCAGTTAAATATTTTTCAATTGTTTCTTCGTCGAATGAGAGGATTTCATTATGAATAAAGGATAGTGCAGTATGTACTTTCGTCCATAAAGCAGAAATTTTGGAAGAGTTCGCTTGAATAACTGGATTTGTACGATCAGTAGATTCTTTTAAATTTGCATATGAGTACAGTTTTGTTAACTTCATTAAAAGCTCTTCTTCTAAAAGTAGGCAATTTAATAAAGTTGTGGAGTTAGTATGTAAACGTCCTTTAAATGCATCAAGTTTCTGTATATCATTTTCTAATACGTTTAATGCGGTATGCCACTCATCATTGGACTTATACAAATCAGACAAATCCCATTTTAGTTCGTTAGGTACTTCCGCACGAACAAGACGATTCTCAATTATAGTTTTCATGTCTTATATCCTCCTTATTAAAAGCATCTAAAAATATGATACTAGAAAATTCAGTAAAATAAAAATATTTAACATTTTTATATATGAAAAAGAAGGAGAAGCAATTCTATGCTTCTCCTTCTTTTTAATTTTAAGAATTAATATACTTTGTCACCATTAAAAATTGAGTTTTTCACGACAACATAATCTACAGTACGAATAGCATCTAGTTTTGTTCCACCAGCGTAAGAGATAGAAGATTGAAGATCTTGTTCCATTTCGATTAACGTATCTTCTAAAGAACCTTTATGCTCAACGAACATTTTCTTACCTTCAACGTTTTTCTTCTCACCCTTTTGGAATTCAGAAGCAGAACCGAAGTATTCTTTATAAAGTTTGCCATCTCTTTCAATTGTTTCCCCTGGAGACTCTTCGTGACCAGCGAATAGAGAACCGATCATGACCATAGTTGCCCCAAATCGAATAGATTTAGCTACGTCGCCGTGTGTACGAATACCACCATCAGCGATAATTGGCTTACTTGCAGCTTTTGCACACCAACGAAGTGCAGCTAGCTGCCAACCACCAGTTCCGAAGCCTGTTTTAATTTTAGTAATACAAACTTTACCAGGTCCAATACCAACTTTTGTTGCATCGGCACCAGCATTTTCTAATTCTCTTACCGCTTCGGGAGTTCCAACGTTTCCAGCGATAACGAAGCTCTCTGGTAAATGTTTTTTAATATGTTGAATCATGTTAATCACAGCATTAGAATGACCGTGTGCGATATCAATCGTGATATATTCAGGTGTAAGTTGCTCAGCAGCTAATTGTTGTACGAATTCATATTCGTCCTCTTTTACACCAACGCTGATAGAAGCGATTAATCCACGTGATTGCATATCTCTAATGAA
The DNA here is from genome assembly GCF_058795355.1 of Bacillus sp. GW823-FHT06A11. Taxonomy (NCBI): domain Bacteria; kingdom Bacillati; phylum Bacillota; class Bacilli; order Caryophanales; family Bacillaceae; genus Bacillus; species Bacillus sp. GW823-FHT06A11. Next base: position 43,658 of record NZ_JBXAHS010000004.1, read on the forward strand.
TGAGATTCGTTTCTCTGGTTGGAAACGATGCATGATATAGAAGTAATTGTTTTCAGCTAAATAAGTTGCGATTCTTTCATCAATAATCGTTTGCATATTTGCAGGCACGACAGGTAATTTAAATTTATGTTTTCCTAAAGTGACAGTTGTATCACATTCAGAGCGGCTATTTACAATACATTTTGCAGGAATTAATTGAATATCTTCATAGTCGAATACGTTTTCCATCATTTACACCCCTAAAATACGAATATTTTATTTTTATTAATCAAAAATGTTCGTCCATAGGATAATTTACATTATTTTTATTAAGAAGTCAAAGGATTTCTTAACATTTTTTTAAAAAGTAGATTTTATATCTGAAAAAAAACGTTAAAAACGAATTTAAAACGTTTTTTCAATTGTATTGTTCGTTTATGAAAAAAGGTTGAAAAATTTAGATAATTATACAAGGTTGTATGTATTATTTTTATTTTTTGGTAGGGTGAGGGTACTATGAAAGGGTTAATGCTAACAATACGAGCAAAAGATGTTATCAATTAGTTGAACAATATATGAAATGATAAGGTTTATTTCTATATAAAAAGATGAATCTGATATGATCCACCTTTTTATGTGAGGTTTCAAGTATAATAAGTAGGGTGATAGTAACGTATACAAAAGATAAAAAAGAAAATAATACAGAATAAAATGAGGTTAATATATGAGTAAAAAAAGTTTTTCTGATTATAAATTAAGTAAGGAAATTGTAAGGGCGCTTACTGGGTTAGGATATGATCATCCAACAGAAGTACAAGGTGAGGTTATTCCAGTCGCATTACAAAAGAAGGATCTTGTTGTGAAGTCCCAGACTGGAAGTGGAAAAACAGCTTCATTTGGTATTCCGCTGTGTGAAATGGTGGAGTGGGAAGAGAATAAACCACAAGCATTAGTTTTAACACCAACGAGAGAGCTTGCGGTACAGGTAAAAGAAGATATTACAAATATAGGTCGATTCAAAAGGATTAAGGCTGCGGCAGTTTATGGGAAATCTCCATTTGCACGTCAAAAATTAGAATTAAAGCAAAAGACACATATTGTAGTTGGGACTCCTGGTCGTGTGTTGGATCATATTGAAAAGGGTACCCTTTCTTTAGAGTGTTTGAAGTATTTAGTTATTGATGAAGCAGATGAGATGCTAAATATGGGCTTTATCGATCAAGTAGAGGCAATTATTGATGAATTACCTATAAAAAGAATGACAATGCTATTTTCAGCAACACTTCCAGAAGATGTTGAAAAATTGTCTCGTACATATATGAATTCACCAACTCATATCGAAATTAAAGCAGATGGGATTACAACGGATAAAATTGAACATACTCTTTTTGAGGTAATAGAAGACGAGAAGCTTTCACTACTTAAAGATGTAACAACGATTGAGAATCCAGATAGTTGTATTATTTTCTGCCGTACACAAGAAAACGTAGATCATGTATATAGACAGCTAAAACGAGTTAATTATCCTTGTGACAAAATACACGGTGGTATGGTACAGGAAGATCGTTTTGAAGTTATGGATGATTTTAGAAAAGGAAAGTTCCGTTATTTAGTAGCAACTGATGTAGCTGCGAGAGGAATTGATATTGATAATATTACACATGTTATTAATTACGATATTCCATTAGAAAAAGAAAGCTATGTACACCGTACGGGAAGAACGGGACGAGCTGGTAATAGTGGAAAAGCTATTACATTTATAACGCCTTATGAAAATAGATTTTTAGAAGAGATTGAGGAATATATCGGATTTGAAATTCCAAAGGAACTGGCACCTTCAAAAGAAGAAGTTATAAAAGGGAAAGCAGTATTTGAAGAAAAGATATATGCTAAACCAATTATAAAGAAAGATAAAAATGCAGACCTAAACAAAGGAATTATGAAATTGTACTTTAATGGCGGAAAGAAAAAGAAAATTAGGGCGGTAGATTTCGTTGGAACAATTGCTAAAATTCAAGGTGTTTCTGCTGATGATATAGGTATTATTACAATACAAGACAATGTTTCTTATGTTGAAATATTAAATGGAAAAGGGCCACTGGTTTTAAAGGTTATGAGAAATACAACGATAAAAGGTAAACAATTAAAAGTTCATGAGGCAATTAAATAAATGAAAATATCCACTTTAAAGGTGGATATTTTTTTGGGGCTTACTTATAGAGTGGATAATGTGAATGGACTTTAACCAATACGTGATTGACGATTGTTTTTTTGTATGTTAGTATTTTTAATTGGTTTTTTCTACCGTTTAATGGGAAAATTGTTAATTCATTTAGGAGTATATTTTTATATAAGTAAATCAATTTTATTTTAATTGTTGTAAGCTATAAAAAATAAGGACGGTGTTTATGAAATGAATTTTACTCAAGATAGGTGGAGTTTTAAATGGCTTCATTTTTATTTGATGGTAGTAGTTGTTGCATCTCTTTTATTACGAATATATTTAGCATTTCATTTAGAAGGATATGAACGAGATCAACTATTTTTCGTGGATTGGATGAACACGGTAGGTAAATATGGATTAGGTGATGTGTATGCACATGGGGATTTAGTAAACTACCCTCCGTTTTTCTTAGCTCTTTTAGGTATTTATGGAGTGATATTGTCATTTTTTAATATATCCGTGGATGCTGCTGGTGTTTTAATTCGAGTCCCATCAATTGCATTTGAAGTAGTGGCTATAATTATTTTTGCTATAGCTTCTAAAAGGATAGAAAATTCGATTGTGAGAGCAGCATTAGTGACATTTTTTGCATTTAGTCCAGCAGTTATAGTGGATGGGACTATTTGGGGTCAAGTAGACATGTTACATAGTATATTGATGGTTAGTTCTATTTTATTGCTAATGTATAAGCCAACTTGGTCTGGTGCTATTTACGCTATAGCGTTACTAGCTAAATTTCAATCAATCGTAATTGCGCCTGTATTTGCTATGTATTTCCTAAAAATCATTTTTGAAAAAAGAGAAGGTAAGCAATTAATTAAATTTATAATAGGGTTCTGTATCCCGTTATTAATATTCGGCCTTTATTTCGCAGCACATGGAACATTTATTACTATGTTGACACAAGCATATTTAAATGCGGTGGGTACTTTCCCAACGGTAACTGTATTTGCTATGAATATTTGGTATTACGCGATTGGTACGGATCCTAATACGGTAGATACTATTCAAGTTTTACCACATATTACATTGAAAACAGTTGGATTAATACTCTTGTCTATTGCAGCGGCATTAACTTGTTTATATGTCTTTTTCCATCGCCATATGAATACGGCAATTCTATTAAAAGCAGCGACTTTTATAAGTTTTGCATTCTTTATGTTACCTACGCAAATGCATGAGAGATATGCTTTCCCAGCATTAGTATTTGTCATCTTTTTATTGCTATATGAAATGAAGTGGACAGGAATAGCTTTAGGATTAACGTTAACAATCTTTTTAAATCTAGTAATGGTTCTGTATGCAGGCTCTAATACGAATATGGGAATGTTTATCGTTACTATTAATGTTTTTATTTTCTATGCTATGTGTAAATTATTAGTAAAAGAGTATTGTGATCGCTTTGAATTACTAATAAAGAAACAGTAAAAATTATAATTTTAGAGAGAAGTACATTTTGCCAGTATGCAAAATGTACTTTTTTAGTTTGAAAGAGTAAAATCCCAATAGAAAAATAAACATGAGAGGATACTTAGAAAATATAATTTCTAAAATACTACAATCATTCGGATAGTTATTAGGACTCTTTTAAATCATCAATCAACTTCTCAGCTAAGCGTCTGTACATATTACTCATCGACACAAATGATGTTAGTAATAAAAATTTCTCTAGGTTCGGATTTTCTAAGGAAGAAATCTCACTTACTTCTGAAACACGGTTATTTACGTCTTGCGTAAAGTTTTCAACGTTGTTTTCGGTAAGGGTAAGATAATCTTTATATAGCGTATTTAATTCGAAGGAATCATCGCCTAATAAGGATTCATTTATATTTTCTAAGGAGCTTTTTATGTCATTAATGGAAAGGGCCCCTTTTAATTGATAAATTAGGCTAATTAAAATCATATGCTCTTTTGAGTATTTTTTATTTTTGATTGGAATAAACAGTTTCCCTTTTGCATAATTGTTAATCATTGTTTTTGTTAATACTTTTTCATTATCGGTTCTTGTTGTATCCGCATAAGTATTTTCAAATAGTTGGACAACCTGGTCTACATACAAGTCGACATTTGGAATATCCTCAAGCGTAATATTTTTTTCTAAATGTAATGTTTCAAGCAATTTATTTATATTTTTCACGTAGAACCCCTCACTTTTATAACTTAGTGGAGCATAAAGTTAAATTTATCTCTAAATATGGTATTACGAAACAAATGAATTGTAAATGTTGACCTCTAATAATAATGCGTATATAATTACATGTAGTTATCGAAACTACATGTAATTATATGAGGGGTGTTTATATGAATGCTTATATAAGGGAACCGGTTAATGCTTTTACCCACTTGGGGGGAGCTGTATTATCATTTATTGCATTATTAGCTATGCTTGTAAAAGTTTCTATTAAGATGCCATCTTTTGCGGCAATTACAGCTGTTATTTTGTTTGGCATCGGAATGATGGTTCTGTATACAGCATCAGCTGTATATCATAGTGTGGTAGCCAGTGAACGAGTTATTTATTTCTTTCGAAAGCTTGATCACTCTATGATTTTTATATTAATTGCAGGTACATATGCACCCTTTTGCTTAATTACATTAAATTCAGCAAGTGGTTTACTATTATTTTGTTTAGTTTATGCAACTGCGATTTGTGGCATTGTATTTAAAATGTTTTGGTTTAATTGTCCAAGATGGTTATCGACAGCAATTTATATTACGATGGGTTGGTTAATTGTTTTATTCTTTGCACCGTTAGCTGAGAATTTAAGTACAGGAGGCATTATTTTCTTAGTACTTGGAGGCATTTTTTATACAATTGGTGGATTTATTTATGGAACAAAGCCAAAATGGTTAGAGTTTAAATATATGGGGCATCATGAAATTTTTCATGTTTTTGTATTATTAGGTAGTCTTGCGCATTTTCTAAGTGTATATTGTTACGTAATTTAATAAAAAAACGCCACATAATAAAAATTATGTGGCGTTTTTTTATTACCTGATTAGAATCGTATATGTTATAAAATTATTATGGGATAAAATGTAAGTTTATGTGTTCGCATGTTAAACATAGGATAAGAAATATGTGATATACTTTGAGAAGTTTATAATGAATGAAATATGGAGGACTATAATTATGGCAATACTTGTAACAGGTGGAGCAGGATATATTGGTAGTCATACATGCGTAGAATTACTAAATAGCGGTTACGAAGTTATAGTAGTGGATAACCTTTCGAATAGCTCGGTAGAATCTATAAATCGAGTCAAAGAAATAACAGGAAAACAATTTAAGTTTTATAAAGAAGATATTTTAAATTATGAAGTGCTTGACGCAATTTTTGAAGAAAATGCAATTGACGCAGTTATTCACTTTGCAGGATTTAAAGCTGTAGGGGAGTCAGTAGCGATTCCATTAACATATTATCATAACAACATTACAAGCACGTTAGTGCTATGTGAAGTAATGCAGAAACATAATGTTAAGAAGATGATCTTTAGTTCATCTGCAACTGTATATGGTATCCCGGAAACGTCACCGATTACGGAGGAGTTTCCATTAAGTGCAACAAATCCATATGGTCAAACGAAATTAATGATTGAGCAAATTATGCGTGATGTAGCATTTGCAGATGCAGAATGGAGTATCGCGTTACTGCGTTATTTCAATCCATTTGGTGCACACGAGAGTGGGCGTATTGGAGAAGATCCAAATGGAATTCCAAATAACTTAATGCCATATGTAACGCAAGTAGCAGTAGGTAAGTTAAAAGAATTAAGTGTATTCGGAAATGACTATCCAACGAAAGATGGAACGGGAGTCCGTGATTACATTCATGTTGTGGACTTAGCAAATGGTCACGTAAAGGCGCTTGAGAAAGTACTGAATACAACAGGAGTAGATGCTTATAACCTAGGCACAGGCATGGGCTATAGTGTACTAGAGATGGTTAAAGCGTTTGAAAAAGTTTCGGGCAAGAAAGTTCCGTATAAAATTACAGAGCGTCGCCCAGGTGACGTGGCAGTGTGTTTTGCTGATGCATCTAAAGCAAAGCGTGAATTAGGCTGGGAGGCAACACGCGGATTAGAAGAGATGTGTGCAGATTCTTGGAAATGGCAATCAAATAATAAAAATGGCTATTTAGAAGTTTAATGATGAATAAAAAAATGACCTTTGCATAAAAGCAAGAGGTCATTTTTTATTAGGTTTATTAGCGAACCTAGAAAAGAACGTTTGCTGTTTTAAATGATATGATTTTACAATATCTTATGCTAGAAGATAGTAGAATGAGATAGAGGAATGTATTATTTTATTAATTTTTTATAGAAATTGAAAGCGTATTATTGAAAAGTATTCCAACACTTGTATCATTGCTAGAGTCCGTTTATAATCAAGGAATCCTATTTCATATTTTGATAGGATTATTTATTATTGAAAGCGTTTTAAGTTTCCTCTTTTTTGAGGTAGGAGGTCTGACTTATTCAGATAAAAAATTATGTATGTAGTTTTAAATGGGAAGAAAAATAATATCAGTATCACTTTATAGTGTGGGGAGGTTAAAAGTGTGAAAGGTAAAGATTTTCACACGAATATATATGGGTTATATAGGATTATTACTTTCAGGGGCAGCTTTATTTTTAAATAGTCTTGTTATATTAGGGAAAGCAGAGATGAAAAGTGCGGGTGTTTTTAATTTATTTGTGGGTGCACTACAAATTATTATTCCGTTTTATTTGATCATGATTTCTGACCAAAGCAATTGGACAGTGTATTCATATGCGGCTACTTTCTTATTTGGATTAACTTATTTATATGTAGGTGTTACTTTTATAAAAGGAATAGATAGTAGTGGTCTAGGATGGTTTTGTATTTGGGTAGCAATTATTGCTTTATTCTATATGGTTGTTTCATTTGTTCAATTCCATGATGTTGTTAATGCATTAACGTGGTTTATGTGGGCATTACTTTGGTATTTATTCTTTGTATTAAATACACAAAAGAAGAACATCAATCAATATCTTGGAAGGATTGCCTTCGTACAATCATGGGTAACATTGACTTTACCTTCACTATTTTATTTTATGGGAGTATGGGGAGAGGGATTCGTATATGAACTATGGGTTTATGTATCAGTAATTTCTATTTTGTACTTCTGTTATTGTATTTATAAATATCGAGTACGTTAATATATGATCTGCATAAAAGCATGGAATCGTTAAACTGATTTCATGCTTTTTTATATATTAGCGTTTTATAATAAAAGAGGTGGTATCTCATAAATCATGAAAATGGGGATGATGAAATTGAAGAAAGTGTTGGTGCTAGGAGGAACAAGGTTTTTTGGTAAACATTTAGTAGAGTACCTTTTGCAAGCTGGACACGATATAACAATTGCCACAAGGGGAGTCACTGAAGATTCTTTTGGTAGCGCAGTAAAAAGAATAATTGTCGATAGAGAAGATAGAAAGCTACTGGAAGAGCGTCTAGAAGGAAAAAGTTATGATATTGTATACGATAATTTATGCTATAGTTCAAATGCAGCGAAAATGGTATGTGAAGTTTTGAAAGGAAAAACGAAGAAGTATATTATGACATCTTCAATGGCTGTCTATGAACCTGCATTAAGTTTGTTAGAAGAGGACTTTAATCCATACGAATATGCAATTACATATGGAGATAGAAATGATTTTAATTATAGTGAAGGAAAGCGATTAGCCGAAGCGGTTTTATTTCAATATGCAACATTCCCAGTCGTTGCAGTGCGTTTTCCAGTTGTTATTGGAGAAAATGACTATACGAAAAGGTTACAATTTTACGTTGAATGTGTTGTGAACCAAAAACCTATTGTTGTGGATCATGTAGATGGAACTTTGTCATTTATACATGAAAAAGAGGCAGGAGAGTTTCTAGCTTGGTGCGGAATGGAAAATGTGAAAGGACCAATTAACGCCTGTAGTAACGGGGTAGTTTCTACGGAAGAAATTATTCATTTCATAGAAGAGAAGACGGGAATAAAAGCACTCATCCAGGAAGCTGGAGAAAATATAGCTCCTTATAATGAGGTAACTAACTGTACGTTACATAATGGAAAGGCTCGTAAATTTGGATTTTTGTTCCGAGAGCTGAAACTAGAAATAAAAAATGTTTTAAAACATTATATAAATACAATGAAGTAATCATAAATCCCCCGGTGGCAATCCGGGGGATTCTGGAGGATTTCGACAATACTGATTTTACATTACCAAATTTACCTTATACATACGACTAATGTTTTTGTGATTGAATTGCTTGTAAATACTTCTCGTTTACTTGGTCCCAGTTTACTGTATGCCACCAATTGGTAACAAACTCTGGGCGCCGATTTTGATACTTTAAATAATAAGCATGTTCCCATACATCAATTACGAGTAAGGGGATTTTCCCTTCTTGCAAAGGCGTATCTTGATTTGGTGTACTCATAACAGAGAGTTCCTCACCGTCAAGAACAAGCCATCCATAGCCACTTCCAAAACGACTAATAGCTGCTTTGGAAAGTTGATCTTTTAAGTTGTCAAAGGTATTGAAATAATAATCAATTACTTTTGCAACGTCTCCATTAGGCTCACCGCCACCTCGTGGGCTCATCACTTCCCAAAAAAGACTATGACAATAGTGACCACCACCGTTATTTCTTACAGCTGTAACAATTTCCTTCGGTAAAGCATCTAAATTACATAGCAATTCTTCTAAAGATTTATTATGTAATTCAGTATAATTTTCTAAAGTAGCATTTAAATTGTTTACGTATGTCGCATGGTGCTTTCCATGATGAATGGAAAGTGTATTGCTATCGATATGTGGCTCTAGTTCATCATAGTCATATGAAAGCTTTGGCAATTGAAATGAAGACATAACATTCCCTCCTTTCTATTTAAAAAAGTTGGTCTAGGTAAAAATACTTTACCTGAGTCAAAAATACACCCATTTTCCATATAAGTCAATAGTAAGTCTGTTAATTTTCTGAAAAATATTACAATAAAAGTAACACTCTCAATTTCATTTGTGACTCCTATCCTTTTTGCTTATACTGTAAAGTAGCAAGGTTTTGTTGAAATAGAAGGAGATTGTTTATGAGTAAAACGAAACAATTAATAGAGGAAGCAAGTAATTTTATTACGATTTGTTATAAGGAGCTTCATAAAGAACAATTGATAGAAGAACGTATAAAAGAAATTCAAATTGAGATAGAGAAGACAGGGACATATGAGCATACATTTGAAGAACTTGTTCATGGTTCACGAATGGCATGGCGTAACAGTAATAGATGTATTGGAAGACTATTTTGGAGTAAGATGCACATATTAGATGCGCGCGAAGTAAATGATGAAGAGGGTGTATATAATGCATTAATTCATCATATTAAATATGCAACGAACGATGGAAAAGTTAAACCAACCATTACGATTTTTAAGCAATATCAAGGTGAGGAAAATAATATACGAATTTATAATCACCAATTGATTCGATATGCAGGATATAAAACAGAAATGGGAGTGATCGGTGACTCGCATTCCGCTACATTTACGGACTTTTGTCAGGAGCTTGGCTGGCAAGGAGAAGGTACGAATTTCGATGTATTGCCACTTGTATTTTCTATAAACGGGAAGGCGCCTACATATAAAGAAATTCCGAGGAAAGAAGTAAAAGAAGTGCCAATTGAACACCCAGAATACCCTATTTCATCACTTGGAGCAAAATGGTATGGGGTTCCAATGATTTCAGATATGCGCTTAGAAATTGGCGGTATTTCTTATACAGCCGCTCCGTTCAATGGATGGTATATGGGAACAGAAATTGGGGCGCGCAACTTAGCGGATCATGATCGTTATAATTTACTTCCGGCTGTTGCGGAGATGATGGATTTAGATACATCGAGAAACGGTACGTTATGGAAGGATAAGGCGCTAATTGAGTTGAATATTGCCGTACTACACTCTTTTAAAAAACAAGGAGTTAGTATTGTTGATCATCATACTGCTGCACAACAATTTCAGCAATTTGAGAAGCAAGAAGCTGCTTGTGGTCGTGTTGTAACAGGTAATTGGGTGTGGCTTATTCCACCATTATCTCCAGCTACCACTCATATTTATCATAAACCGTATCCGAATGAAATTTTGAAGCCAAATTTCTTTCATAAATAATATTTAGTGCAGTTTTTTTCTGCAAAATATATTTTTTTTAATTACTGTTATGTAGCAAATGGAAGCCTTTACTCTCGGTTATTTTTGGAAGAGGATTTTTGAACCAAGGAGTTCCTTATGTTATAATCAAATTTCTGTTTCGAAGACCTTATAGAAATATAAGGTCTTTTGTTTTGCTTTTTTATGTAAGAGAAAGAGATTTTTTCTTTTTAATAAGGGATTTGGCATGTTTTTAGGGACAACATAAGTATGTGGGAAGTCGATAAAATGTTATGCATATATAATTATTGTGTTTTGGGTTTAAACAATAAAACATAATAAAGTTGTTTTTTTAGATTGCTGAGGAAGGAGGAAGTGTAAATGAGGATGAAGAGTCGAAAAACTGATTGGCCTGTGTTTATTATTAGCGGTGGTTCACTTTTATTATTTGTAATTGCAGTTTTTTTGAACAAGGATTATGTAGAGAGTGCGATTAATAACAGTTTCGCTTTTTCAATTAAATATTTTGGTGCCTTCTGGCAAGTTTTATTATTAGGTACATTTATTGTTGCGATGTGTATGGCGTTCTCCAAATATGGGAGAGTTAAACTTGGGGGATTAGAAAAAACTGAGATTAGTACGGCAAAATGGCTTGCTATTATTATGTCTACATTACTTGCCGGAGGTGGCGTTTTTTGGGCAGCAGCAGAGCCAATGTACCATTTGATGACGGTGCCACCAATACATGATGGTATATCTGCTGGAACGAAAGAAGCAGTTATGCCTGCTTTAGCACAAAGTTATATGCATTGGGGATTTTTAGCATGGACGATTTTAGGTACAATTAGTGCGGTAGTTATGATGTATGGACATTATCATAAAGGTATGCCGCTAAAACCTCGAACGCTTTTATATCCTATTTTTGGGGAAAAATTAAGAAAGAGCCTGCTTGGAACGATAATTGATGCAGCTGCAATTATTGCAGTAGCTGCAGGTACAATTGGCCCAATTGGATTTTTAGGTTTACAAGCAAGTTATGGGTTACAAGAATTATTTGGAATTTCTGATGTATTTACTACTCAATTAGCAATTATTGTTTGTGTAGTGGCCGTGTCTACCATATCGGCAGTAACAGGTATTGATAAAGGGATTCAAATTATAAGTAATTTAAATGTTAGATTAGCAATTTTGTTAATGGCATTCATATTACTATTTGGGCCAGGTGGATTTATTATTGATTCGTTTGTTTCTTCGTTTGGATTTTATGTAAGTGAGTTTATACCGATGAGCACATACCGTGGTGATACAAGTTGGTTAGGATCTTGGACAATCTTTTTCTGGGGATGGTTTATTGGATACGGACCAATGATGGCAATTTTAGTGAGTCGAATTTCAAGAGGGAGAACGATTCGAGAAATCATCATTGCAATTGGAATTATCGCACCTATTATTACAACGTTTTGGTTTACTATATTAGGTGGATCAGGTGTGTTTTATGAGTTAATGAATCCTGGTTCTATCTCGGATGCATTAAGTGAATCTGGTATGCCGGCAGCTATGATTGCAATTACAGGACAATTGCCACTTTCTAATATTATTGGACCAGCATTTCTTTTATTAACAATTTTATTTGTAGTGACAACAGGAGATTCAATGGCGTATTCCATTTCAATGGCAGTGACTGGAGACGGAGATCCTAGAATTAGTTTGCGAATTTTTTGGTCGCTTATTATGGGAGCAGTTGCAGCAATTCTTTTATATATGGGTGAAGGAAGTATTAATGCGCTACAATCGTTTATCGTAGTGACGGCAGTTCCGGTATCAATTTTGTTATTCCCGATGCTATGGTTAGCGCCTAAAGTTGCGGGAGAATTAGCATTAAAACAAGGTATTGTAAAAGAAGAAGATAAAACTGCATTCTTATTTCAGAAGGCTAGTAAATCAAAATAAATAAAAACGTAAAAGAGGAAGCATCTTAAATGAGATGCTTCCTCTTTTACGTTTAATCTAATACTTTTCCCTTTGTTTCTGGTACACATAGTAGCATTGTAATTAACCCGATTGGGTAGATGATAAAAATCAGGGATAATGCTCCAAGTAGGTTGCCACCTGTAGCGAGTAAGCCGATGATAACAGGCCCAAATCCAGCTAATCCACGTCCTGTACCGAAAATAAAGTTTTCTGCGGTAGAGCGAGCTTCAGAAGGATAGTTTTCAGCTAAAATTGCCCCAAATCCTCCCATCATTCCATTTGCAAAGAATCCAAGCAATGCACTTCCCCATAATAATAATGTTGAATCTGTGAATAAGAAGAAGTAAATGAGACAGTATATTGTACCGCCAATATAATAAATTGCAAAAGTTTTACGACGACCAATTTTATCAGCTAGAATACCAAAGGTTGCAATTCCAATTAGCATACCGATGGTAGAAATGAACATCCAGCCACTTGCTTTTGCTAATGTATAGTTATATTTATTTGCTAAAATAGTTGGCATCCATGTGAAGATTCCGTAATATCCGAAGTTCTGGATAAATGACATAATAATAAGACCGATTGTTGTGATTGTTACTTTTTTACTGGCAAATAACTTTCGAAGTGGGAATTTTTTTATATGTTTTAGTTGTTCTGCTTCAGTAGGTGTTAATTTACCTGCAGCTTCTTTTTGTAATAGTTCTTTTTTGTAGCGTTGTTTTTGCTCCCATATTTTCGGTTCACTTAAACTTTTACGGACATAGACAGCTAGTAAAGCTGGAATTAATCCAAATAAGAAAACGGCTCTCCATCCAAAATGCGGGACAATAAATGCTGGAAGGAGTGAAGCAACCAGTACACCAAATTGCCATCCAAGTGCAACAACAGATGTCGCTTTAGCGCGCATTTCTTTAGACCATGTTTCTGTTACAATGGCCATTCCGATTCCGAATTCACCACCAACTCCCATTCCAACTAAAAAGCGAAGAATTAATAATTGCCAGTAGTCTGTTGCGAAATAAATGAGTGCGGTTGCTAGTGAAAACAGTAAGATTGTGAAGGCCATTGTACGAATACGTCCAAATAAATCAGCAATAAATCCAAATAAATAAGAACCAATTAACATCCCTATTGTGGTAGCTAATGTTAAGTTTCCACCTTCAACAGGACTTAAGTGAAACTCTTTTAAAATATAGACAAGTACGAAAGATAATAGCAACATATCTAAACCTTCTGCTGCATATCCTAGCGCAGAACCAAATAATGTTTTATATCTTTTCGCTTTCGTCTCCTCTGTTATTTGTTGTACATCAGTAGTGACGTTCATTATTACTCCTCCTTATTTTCTACAGTCGCTATGGAAGAATAACAAAAGGCCTTCTCACCTGATATGATGAGAAGGCCAAAAAAGCATACGTATCCCAAAAAAAGAACATACGTATATTGTATTCCGACTTCCTTCTCAACCTCACGGGGTTGGGTTAAAGGACTGTATTATATTACTTTATTTTTAGCACTCTTCTATTGTATTGTCAAATAAAGAGGAAGTTATTATGTGTAAAATATTTCAAAAAATACTTCGTTCTTCTTGACGCCGACTTCATTATTTTCCCATAATAAAACTAACTAAATAAAAAGGAATGAATCAAAGATGCTAAATTTAGTACTCATGATGATTGAACGAGTCGGACTTATAGTTATTTTAGGATTTTTACTCTCTCATATTAAAACTTTCAGACGTCTCCTTCATAAACAGGATGGCTATGTAGATAAGCTTAAGCTTATTTGTATTTTTTCGGTATTTACAATTGTAAGCAATTACACTGGGATTGAAATAGCAGGAAATACGATTATGAATGAAAATTGGTTACAAGGTGTTTCTTCGTCAAGTACAATTGCGAATACGCGTATTATGGGTGTTGGTATTAGTGGCTTACTTGGTGGCCCTATCGTAGGGGTTGGAGTAGGGTTTATTGCTGGTATTCATCGTTATATGCTTGGTGGTACGACAGCGCTAAGTTGCGCAATCTCTTCTATTTTAGCGGGGATTATAACTGGTTATATCGGATATATCTTCAAAAAATATAATCGTACAATTACTCCTAAGTTTTCAGCAGTTTTAAGTGTTTTTATCGTATCTTTAGAAATGGTTATGATTTTATTAATTATAGAGGATGGAATTAGCGTTGTGAAAACAATAGCGATACCGATGATTCTTGTAAATAGTTTTGGAAGTTTTATTTTACTTTCTATGATACAAGCTATTTTGCGTCAGGAGGAGAATGCAAAAGCACTTCAGACTCATAAAGTATTGCGTATTGCTGATAAAACGTTACCGTATTTTCGTCAAGGTTTAACAGAAGAATCGTGTAAGCATGTGGCACAAATTATTCACCGCTTTACAGGAACGGATGCGGTATCTTTAACAGATACAGAGAAAATATTAGCGCACGTTGGATTAGCGTCAGATCACCATATTCCTTCACATAGTTTAATAACTGGTTTATCAAAAGAAGTTTTACATACAGGGCAAATAATGAAGGCGAAATCACGTGAGGTTATTAATTGCCAACATGAAAGCTGTCCCTTACAAGCCGCTATTGTTATTCCACTAACTTCACATGGAAATACGATAGGTACATTAAAACTGTATTTCAAAAATTCTAACCAGTTAAGTCGCGTTGAAGAAGAATTAGCAGAGGGGTTAGCAAAGATATTCTCCACGCAGTTAGAGTTAGGAGAAGCTGAGTTGCAAAGTAAATTACTTCAAGATGCGGAGATAAAAGCATTACAAGCACAAATTAACCCGCACTTTTTATTTAATGCGATTAATACAGTATCAGCTTTATGCCGAACAGATGTAGAAAAAGCAAGGAAGTTATTATTACAGCTGAGCGTGTATTTTCGTTGTAATTTGCAAGGGGCACGTCAGTTATTGATTCCACTAGAGCAAGAATTAAACCACGTACAGGCATACTTATCATTAGAACAAGCAAGGTTCCCAAATAAGTATGAGGTAAAGATGTATATTGAGGATGAGCTAAAGACAACTTTAGTACCACCATTTGTTCTTCAACTATTGGTTGAAAATGCACTGCGACATGCTTTTCCGAAGAAGCAACCAATATGCGAAGTGGAAGTGCATGTTTTTGAAAAAGAGGGTATGGTTCACTTTGAAGTAAAAGATAATGGACAGGGAATTGAGGAAGAACGTTTAGAACAATTAGGAAAGATGGTAGTTTCATCAAAGAAAGGGACTGGAACAGCTTTATATAATATTAATGAACGTCTTATTGGGTTATTTGGGAAAGAAACGATGCTTCATATCGAAAGTGAATTAAATAAAGGGACGGAGATTACCTTTATTATTCCAAAAAAAGTAGGGGAGGAAGAGCCGGGTGTTAAAAGTATTAGTAGTTGACGATGAAATGTTAGCACGTGATGAACTAAAGTATTTATTAGAGAGAACGAAAGAAGTTGAGATAGTTGGTGAGGCTGATTGTGTGGAAGACGCATTAGAAGAACTAATGCAAAGTAGACCAGATATTGTGTTTTTAGATATTCAATTATCCGATGATAACGGATTTGAAATCGCGAATATATTAAAGAAGATGAAAAATCCACCTGCAATTGTATTTGCTACTGCCTATGATCAATATGCGCTGCAAGCATTTGAAGTAGATGCGTTAGACTACATTTTAAAACCATTTGATGAAGAACGTATTGTGCAAACATTAAAGAAGTATAAAAAACAAAAACAAGCGCAAATAGAAACGAAGCACGAAATAAAGGGGACAGATGTAGCAGCAGAGATGCATAAATTAGCATTACCAATTGAAGAATCAATCGTACTTGTGAATATTGAAGACATTATATATGTAGGGCTTGTAGATGGGAAAGTAACAGTAAAAACAATGAGGGAAACGTATGTAACACATGATACACTTGTAATTTTAGAGAAGAAGTTACCACAAGCAAGCTTCATGCGCATCCATCGTAGCTTTATTGCGAATATTAATCATATTACTGAAATTCAGCCATGGTTCAATTCTACTTATAATTTAATCATGAAAGAAGGATCGAAAGTACCTGTTAGCCGTACATATGCAAAAGAACTCAAGAAGCTGCTTCGTATTTAAGAAGCAGCTTTTGTATTTCATCCTTTTATATTTGTAACTGATTCTGTATATTTGACGTTCTGTTATGTAAACGCTTACTTTAGTGTTTATGTCCTATACAATAAAGGTACCAAATCGAAAGAGGTGGCCAAAATGAGTACGAAAAAAGTATATAGTTTCTTATCACAAGTATTTATATTCTCAGCTATTATGTTAATTTCAAATATTATTGCAACGCATTTACCAATTCCAATGCCTTCATCGGTAATCGGGTTAGTTATTTTATTTAGTCTATTATGTTTAAAAGTAATTAAATTGGAGCAAGTTGAATCACTTGGAACAGCTTTAACCGGCATTATCGGATTCCTTTTCGTCCCATCAGGTATTTCAGTTATTAATTCTCTTGGTGTAATGGGGCAATACTTTGTACAAATTTTAACTGTAATTGTTGTAGCAACAGTTATTTTACTCGCTGTAACAGGATTATTTGCACAATTCATTTTAGGAAAAGATGAAAAAGAAACAGAAGATACAAAAGAATTGAAAATAGTAAATAAAGGACGCAAGCACGGAAAGGTTGCGTAACCATTGAATTTATATATTGTTAGGAGGTAATGAACATGGCAAGCACAATGACTCCATATTTCGGAATCGTCGTTTCATTAATCGCATACGGAATCGGAACATTATTATTCAAGCATTCAAAAGGGTTCTTCCTATTTACACCATTATTCGTAGCGATGGTATTAGGGATTGTCTTTCTAAAGGTAGGTAACTTTACTTTTGAAGAATATAATACTGGTGGAAAAATGATTAGTTTCTTCTTAGAGCCAGCAACAATTGCATTCGCTATCCCGCTATATAAACAAGTTGATAAGTTGAAAAAATATTGGTGGCAAATTTTATCAGCTATCGTGGTTGGATCTATTTGTTCAGTAATTGTCGTGTTCATTGTTGCAAAAGCAATCGGTTTAGATACAGCAGTAATGAATTCAATGCTACCACAAGCAGCAACAACAGCAATTGCGTTACCAATTTCAGAAAGTATTGGTGGTATTCCTGCAATTACATCGTTTGCGGTTATTTTCAACGCAGTTATCGTATACGCATTAGGAGCATTATTCTTAAAAACATTTAGAGTGAAACATCCGATTGCAAAAGGTTTAGCACTTGGAACAGCGGGCCATGCACTAGGAGTTGCAGTAGGAATTGAAATGGGTGAGGTAGAGGCAGCGATGGCAAGTATCGCTGTAACGGTAGTTGGGGTTGTAACAGTAGTTGTCATCCCGATGTTCATGCCATTCATTGGATAGTAAAACTTACTTAAAAAATAAGAAAAGCAAGCTATTTGTAGGACAGATTTCTACTGATAGCTTGCTTTTTATGTTACAGTAGTGGTAAGACCTATTTAAAAAAATGTAAGTTTCCTTAAATCTTCATTAATACTATGTAGAATACGTTTTGAATTAGGTCATTGTATTGTAAAATAAGAAGTAAGCTACTATATACCTGTTAAGGTAGGCATATAATGAGTTTATAAAAATCTTAATATGAATGAATAATTAAAAGTAGAAAAGAGAGAGAAATCTACTTATTAACGTTTTAGTTTATAGGACAGGAGAGAGTATTCGTCGATTATGCAAATAAAAAACCTGTTTCAAAGCAAAGGATTTCAGAGGTTACTCGTATTAGTAATACTTGCTCTCGTGTTATACGGGCTGCAAAGTATGTTGAATTTAATATTAATTACGTTTATTCTCACGTATTTAATGGATCGATTCCAAAAGTTTATTTCCCGCAAATTAGATCATTTCATGCCTATTAATCGAAAAATTATTATAGCATTTCTATATGTAATGTTAATTGGTGGAATTGCTATTACACTATTTAAATATTTACCAGTATTAACGATACAAATTTCACAATTGATTTACCAATTCAATGTATTTTTAAGAAACCCACCAGATAGTGAACTAATTAAGTATGCAGTTAATGCTGTCAATCATATGGAGCTTTCTAAATATGTAGGACAAGGCGTAGACATTTTGTATAAATCAATTACGAATGTTGGTAAATTTGGTCTTCAAGTTTTACTTTCTTTAATTTTGAGTTTGTTTTTCTTACTAGAAAAATCTCGTATTGTTGGTTTTACTGCAAAGTTTAAAGAAAGCAGGCTTGCAATTTTCTATACTGAAATTGAGTACTTCGGTAAGAAATTTGCACGTTCATTCGGAAAAGTAATCGAAGCACAATTTTTAATTGCAGTTGTTAACTGTGTTTTATCCGTGATTGCACTATGGATATTAGGATTCCCGCAATTATTAGGTTTAGCATTAATGATTTTCTTGCTTGGATTAATTCCAGTAGCGGGGGTTATCATTTCGTTATTCCCACTTTGTATGATTGCTTACAATATTGGCGGTATTATGTACGTTGTTTATATTTTAGTTATCGTAACAGTGATTCATGCGCTTGAAAGTTACGTATTAAATCCGAAGTTTATGTCGCAAAAAACAAATTTACCGATTTTCTATACTTTTATGGTATTAATTTTCTCAGAGCACTTCTTAGGTGTATGGGGACTGATTATCGGTATTCCAATCTTCATTTTCTTACTAGATGTTTTAGACGTGACAAGTGATGAAATTGAGAAGGATGTTGGAACAAAATAAAGTGAAGTAGAGAAAAAGCATCGATGTTCGATGCTTTTTCTTTTATAACATTATGTTTCTTATGCCATACTGTAAGGAGAATATAGAATAGGGGTGAAGTAATGGCTGTAAATGAAAAGGTAGAATTGGCTACATTTGCTGGAGGGTGTTTCTGGTGTATGGTTTCTCCATTTGAAGAGATGGAGGGAATTATACAGGTTGTTTCAGGTTATACAGGCGGTCATAAAGAGGACCCAACGTATAAAGAAGTGTGCTCAGAAACAACAGGACATTATGAAGCAGTACAAATTACATTTGATGCAAATAAAATGCCGTATGAGGAATTGTTAAATATATATTGGAGACAAATTGATCCGACTGATATTGGGGGACAATTCCACGACCGCGGGCAGTCTTATGAAACGGTGATTTTTTATCATAATGAAGAACAACATAAAAAAGCTGAGGCCTCAAAAGAAGAGCTTGAGCAGAGTGGACGCTTTTCAAAACCAATTGCGACAAAAATACTACCAGCAGCTACATTTTATCCAGCTGAAGAATATCACCAAGGATATCATAAGAAAAACACATTCCGCTATGAGTTATATCGTAAAGGCTCAGGACGAGATGCTTTTATTAAGCAACATTGGCCAAAGGATAATGCTCATTTAAAAGAAAAACTCAATGAGATGCAGTTTTATGTAACACAGGAAAATGGTACAGAACCACCATTTCGAAATGAGTATTGGAACCATAAAGAGGAAGGTCTTTATGTAGACATCGTTTCAGGTGAGCCGCTGTTTACTTCTCTAGACAAATTTGATAGTGGATGTGGATGGCCTAGTTTTACAAAACCAGTTATGTCAGCAAGTGTGAAAGAAAAGATGGATGTGAGTCATAATATGACACGTACAGAAGTGAGAAGTAAAGAAGGAGACTCACATCTTGGGCACGTATTTCCAGACGGTCCAGGACCAAATGGCCTTCGTTACTGTATTAATTCCGCAGCTCTTCGATTTATTCCAAAAGAGGAATTAGAGAAAGAAGGCTATGGCGATTTCCTAATCTTGTTTGGAAATAAAAAATAACCTCGCAGTTAGCGAGGTTATTTTTTTGTTATTTTGCTTTTTTCTTTTTGAACTTGCTTAATACTTCATAAACGATTGGAACAATAAGAAGTGTTAATAACGTTGAACTTGTTAATCCACCAATTACTGTTACACCAAGTCCTTTAGAAATTAAGCCACTACCTTCAAATCCTAATGCAAGCGGGATAAGAGCACCGATTGTTGCAATTGCAGTCATTAAAATTGGACGAAGGCGTGTTGCACCAGCTTCTAATAAAGCTTCACGTGTTGATAGACCTTCATTTTCTTTATGAATAACGCGGTCGATAAGCACGATTGCGTTTGTTACAACGATACCGATTAACATAAGCGCACCAATCATTGCAGATACACTTAATGTTTCACCAGAGATTAATAAGGCAACAAGAGCCCCAATAATTGTGAATGGTAGCGAGAATAAAATTGCGAATGGTGCAAGAGCACCGCCAAATGTAACGACAAGAACGAAGTATACAATGGCAATCGCAGCTAACATCGCTAAGCCCAGTTGTTTGAATGATTCTTCAATATCTTTAGTAACACCGCCCATAGAAACATCTACACCGGAAGGAAGATCCATTTTATCTACTTCTTTTTGGACTGCAGCAGATGCTTTTGAAACGTCATCAGATGTTAGTTTTGCACTAACCTCTGCATAAACGCGTCCATCTCGGTGTGTTACTGTATTCGATGTTTCACCTTCTTTTACAGTCATAACATCTTTCACAGCTACTTCATTACCAAGTGGTGTTGTAATTTTGCGATTTGTTAAGTCATCGATTGTTTCATAATTTTGTTTTTCAGCTTCTACATATACATTGATATCTTTACCGTCTTTTTTAATTGTTGTCAGAACAGGGCGATCATGTTGATTAGAAAGTCCCATTCCAATTTGAGCAGCCGTTAAGCCCATTTTACTTAGCTTTTCTTGATCTGCGACTAAAGTGTACTCTGCATATGTTTTTGCAATACTAGAATCTATATCTTTTAAGTCTTTATTTTTCTTCATGATATTTTGAATATCTTTTACGACAGGCTTAATGTCTTCTGAGCTATCTCCGTAAACGTATAGTTTAATTTCATTACTACCGCCACTTGCTCCGAAGTCTTGGTTTTTCCATTCGCCTTTGCCAGACATCTTCTGTAAATCTTTAACGACTTGTTCTTTCTCTTTTTCGAAGTTTTTCGTGTCGTTATCATATTGCACGAAGAACATTGCTTGGTTTGATTGACCAGGACTCATTGGATTCTCTCCACCTAATGAGAACTGAATTGTTTTGACGTCTTTATTATCTTGGAAGTGCTTCTCAGCTTTTGTTGCAATTTTTTCAACGTCTTCTAACGTTTGACCTGGTTCAGGATTATATGTTGCAATAATCATTTTTTCTTCTTCAGAAGGTAAGAAACTTACACCGATAACTGGTACAAGTGCAAGACTACCAACCAATAGAAGGACAGCGATACTTGATGTAATAATTTTGTGATTTAAAGCCCATGCAAGTATGCGTTTATAACCATTTGCTAATTTACTTGGCTTTTCTTCATGATGTACTTCTTTTTCCCTCATACTCTCTTTCTTAAATAAAGAGTGAGCTAGCATCGGTACGATTGTAACAGCTACTAGTAATGATGCTAATAAAGCGAAGACGATAGTTAAGGCAAATGGTAAGAACATTTCACCAATCATACCTTTTACTAGTCCAAGTGGTAAAAATACAGCAATTGTTACAATGGTAGAAGACATAATTGGGATAAACATTTCTTTCGTAGCTTCACGAATTAAATCTTTTCCGCGCAATTTCTCTTCTGATAACGACATACGTCGGTAAATATTTTCAATAACAACAATTGAGTCATCGACAACGCGGCCTATAGCAACGGTCATTGCTCCAAGTGTCATAATGTTAAGCGTAATATCCATTTGCTTTATGACTAAAACAGCAATTAATAAAGAAAGTGGTATTGAAACGACAGAGATTAACGTTGTTCGAATATTTCGTAGGAACAGCATAATAATAACAATCGCAAAGATAGCACCGAAAATTGCTTTGCTTAGCATTGTTTCAACTGATTTTTCAATAGGTGCACCTTGGTCGAATGTTGAAATGATCTCTAAATCTTTATATTTTTTCTCAAGATCTTTTACTTTATCTTTTACTGCATTTACAACATCAACTGTATTTGCATCAGAGGCCTTCACAATTTGAATTCCAATTGCTTCTTTTCCATTTGTTCGAGAAATGGATTCTGCTTTCCCAACTTCTTTAATGTCAGCAATTTCGTCTAATGTAACTGTTGGAATCCCGTTCATAGCAGTTGGATTCATTTGCGGCGTTTGTGCACCAGCGCCAGCATTTTGACTACCTTGACCGTTAGGTGAGGAAGGTATAGCTGGGATTTTAAGTTCTTTTAATGCTTTAATCGTTGTAATATTGCCATCTACAACAACTGATTTTTCCGTTTCTTTAAATGTGTATAAGCCAAGTGGTAAAGATACATCCGATCCCTTAATCACATTTTTTACAGTATCTTCACTTAGTCCTAGTTCTTTCATTTTATCTTTCTTGAAGACAAGCTGTACTTCATCTACTTGTTGGCCAGCAATTTGGACAGATGCAACACCATCAAGTCCTTTTAATCCTGGTACAACATTTTTTTCTACATTTTCAGTTAAGGTAGCTAAAGATTCATTCTTGCTTGCTACGCTTAACGAAATAACTGGGAAAGCATTGAAGTTTACTCGTGAAACTTTAGGATCTTTAACACCTTCTGGGAGTTTTACATTTGTGAGAGCTTCTTTAATTTCTGTTTCTGCTTTTTCCATATTTTTATCAAAATCGTATTCTACTTGAATAGAAGATGCGTTTTGAAAAGATGATGAGCTTACAACGTTAACACCGCTTAAATTTTGTAGTTGTTCTTCCATCGGCTTTGAAACTTTATCAGCTACTTCTTCTGGTGTAGCACCAGGATAGACCGTAGTTACTGTTACAATCGGTGTTGTAATATCAGGAATTGTTTCCAGCTTCATATTGAGTCCAGAGTAGATCCCTGCAATAGTAACAATAATGGTTAGTAGCCAAACTGCGAACTTATTTTTTAACGAGAAATTGATGATTTTGTTCATGTTTGCGCTCCCTTTTTATTGTATTGACCAACTGGTCAGTCTAATACATAATATAACTGACCAGTTGGTCAATCGTCAATAAAAAGAGATGGTATAATACATTTATAATAAGATGCGAGATTAAATTTAGGAGAGAAGATATGAAAGAAAAAGAGCGTTTAATTATAGAAGCGGCTATGAAGTTATTTGCGACTAAGGGTGTAAATGCAACGTCGGTACAAGAAATCGTCACCACTTGTGGTATTTCAAAGGGAGCTTTTTATTTGTACTTTAAATCGAAAGATGAGCTTTTATTAGCGACGCTTCGATATTATTATGAAAAAATCCAAAAGAAAATGCTGGATATTGAAAAAGAGTCTTTACTACCACGTGAAAAATTTGAAAAGCAATTATACTTTCAGTTTACTGATGTGCAAAAACATAAAGAGTTTATTATTATGCATGCAAGAGAAAATGCCATTCCGTTTAATAAAGAAGTGGAAGAATTTATGATGCGGATGAAGTTAGAGTCTCATGCATTTTATCGGAATAGTTTATTGTCCATTTATGGTGAAAAGGTTATGCCATATTTATTGGATTTAGTAATTATGGTAGAAGGTATATGCCGTGGGTATTTAGAATTAATTATTTTACAAGCACTAGAAATTGATTTGTCCTATGTATCGATATTTATTTTAAAAAGGATAGATCATTTAGTAGATGGGCTCATAGAATCTTTGGAAGAACCTGTTCTACACGAAGAAGGGCTTGGGGAGTTTGTTTGTAAATCAGACCTTATTAAGGAGCAAGTTAAAGAACGTTTTTTAAAAGAAATCATTGTGTTTAAGCGAACATTAGCTGATCAATTAGAAGATGATGAATTGCTTGTTACATTAGATGTTTTAGAGTCAGAAATGAGGTCAAACCCTAGAATTCCAGTCATTCAAGGGATGTTATCTAACTTAGAGGTATATCCAAATTTAAAGGAATTTCGCTTGCGGATTATGGAGTATTACAATATAAAAAGGTAACAATGATGGCTTTCATTGTTACCTTTTTATTATATATTCACTATTTCTTTTTTCTGTACAGTCTCTTCTTTTTCAAGGTTAATTGTTTCTTTCACGATATAAATTGGACGGTTTTTACTTTCGTCATAAATACGAGCAATATATTGACCGACGATTCCAAGGCCAAGTAACTGAATACCGCTAAAGAATGTAATAGCGACCATAATAGATGCCCAACCTGTTTGCGTACCAGAGCCAATAATTTTCACAGTAATTGTATATACTAAGACAATTATTGAAATGAGAACTGATAATAAGCCTAAAGTCATAACTATACGTAACGGTTTTGTTGAAAACGCAATAATGCCATCAGATGCAAATTTAATCATTTTCTTCAATGGGTATTTTGTTTCACCAGCAAAGCGCTCGTCACGTTCATATTCAACATACGTTTGGCGGAAGCCAACCCAAGACATCATCCCACGAATGAAACGATTGCGCTCAGTCATTTGATTGAAAACATCAGCTACTTTACGATCGATGATTCGGAAATCACCAGTATCTTTTGGGATATCGATATCGGACATGTAATTTAAGAATTTATAGAAATACTTAGCTGTTAAAAGTTTAAACCAAGTTTCACCTTTACGTTGTTTACGTTTTGCATAAACAACTTCATATCCTTCTTCCCATTTTGCAATAAGTTCAGGAATAACTTCAGGTGGATCTTGTAAGTCTGCATCTATAATTACAATAGCATCACCTTTTGCAGCAGCAATACCAGCTGTAACGGCTACTTGATGTCCAAAGTTACGCGCGAAATTAACGATTTTTGTACGGTAATCATTTGATGCAATCTCAGATAAGATTTCCATTGTACGGTCTGTGCTACCGTCGTTTACAAAGACAAACTCGTAATTAATATCATTTTGAAGCATAACGGACTTTAAACGGTTATAACATTCCTGCGCTACTTCTTCCTCGAAGTACATAGGAACTACAACCGAAATTAATTTTTGCATGTTGTATCCTCCGTAGTTTTAATAAGTTGTTTAAGTTTAATTAGTAGCCTTTTCAGTTTGGTTGAATGTCCAAATTTTATTAAGGACAAAATTGATAACCATTCCGACACCAATTGCGAAAATCTGTGCAATTAGCGCATTAAAGGCAAGTTTATCTACTAATATAAATAAACATAATGTATTAAAAGCCAATACAATTAAATTTACAGTTAGAAATTTAAAGAACATTGACGTGCTTTTATTATTAGGTTTAAACACCCAATTTTTATTCCAATAGTAGCTATTGGCAACACCAATTAAATAGGCAATGGTATTCGCAATAAGGTAGTTCATCCCAAATTTTAATAATATCCAAAAGCTAATAATTGTAATGAGCGTATTAAAGATTCCTACTAAACCAAACTTTAAGAGTTTCTCCATAATATTATCCTCATTTTTATAAAATATATAAATTTAGGTGGTATAGGAAAAAAGATACCAGTAGATAGTATAACATATTTTTGAACTTCATATTATTTATTTATAAGAAAGTATCTCCAAGGTTGAAAAGGAGGTACTTTGCACTTAATTTCTTTTGAATTTTCGAACGTATTGAAAACATACGTATATCCCATAACTTTGTATTATGCTGAAACTTGGTATTATGAAATACCTGTATCTAGTTTGGTATTCAATTAATAGATGAATTAATACATATCCAACAATTAGTAGTAAGAATAATGTGTAATGAAGATTGTCTTGTTTTGTTACTATAAGGTAAAGAATCGCTATTATTCCGAAGAACATCGCAGCTGTATACATATAGCGCTCATATAGAATAGCATTCTCTTTTAAATCTTGCATCCCATCCAGAATTTCAAAGTTAGGTGTATATAAGCTCCATGATGGTGAAGAATCGGTATCACCCCACATAAGTGCAAACTTCTCTTCAAATAATGATATAACCTTGTCCTTGTCAGCTAATCGTTCTTTAATAATTTTCTTTTCTTCTAAAGTGCGTTCTTCGCCAATCTCTAGAGACATAATATGGCCTGCGTCTTCATGGGAATACCCACCCTTTGTTTCATGGTTAAGACCGACTACAAATTTCCAAAGAGGATCGCGATTCGATAATGGATATTGTGTAATTCCAGAAGAGATAAATGCAAAGCTTATCATGTAGTGAACTAAGTAGAAAACAATAAAAATCCCACATAATTTCTTAAAAGAATTGAAAATGATTTTTTTAGGTTTCCCCAGCATTCCATGTAGGAAGATGTAAATAGCAACAGCAATTAAAATTAACATACCAAGTGGTCGCATAATGTCCCCTAAAGATAATAAGATACCAATAAAAATCCACATATATTCACTTTGCAATCCTTTAGTTACTAATAAATAAAATCCAAAGTAAAAGAAGAAAGTAGCTAGATGTTGATTTGTTAACACAGAACTTAGCATAATACTTGGAATATATAATGCATACATCAATCCAGCGATACGTCCGGACCATTCATTAAATGTTTTCGCAGTGATTTTATAAACAAATATTGTAGTTCCCGTACAAAATAGGACATTTAAAAATTGTAAAGCGAATATTCCTTCTCCAAAAATCTTTATAATGAGCGCTTCATACATCGTAAATCCAAGTTGATACACCCACGAAGTGAAATATATAGTATTTGTAAAACTAAAATCACCGTGGGCAGCTTGAATAGCGCTATTATACATTATTGCAAAATCTGATAAAGGTACGCTTGGTATTTGTAGAATCCAAATTAAGCGAACGATAAAAGCTAATAAAGTAAGTGAAATCACGAATGTTAGCGATGACATATATTTATTTATTAAGCACGCTACTATAAGAAAAACGAGCCCAATTCCAATCATAATAGGAAGACTTACTGAATTTGGAACGTCTAGTTTATCGCTAATTGTGAGATATGATTCCCACGTAATCCATGACAAGATAATGAGACATAGTATTAATAAAGATTTAGTCAAAAAAGAATTGATTCTATTAAATGCTGTAATCGGCATTAAATTTATACACTCCTTCAAATCAATTATATTTTAGTAGTTGAGAATATTCTATTCTTGGTATGTAGAGTATCACCTAAAAGAATACCATGATTAGTTTACTTATCAAAATACGCCCGGGGCTATATAGGAGATGTATTTTATATTTTTATTAGGACGGAATATAAAAATACATTTTTCTTACATAGAAATTAATATGTAAGAAAAATGTAGTGGAAAGTTATGAATTGTGTTGCGACCATTCTTCAACATTCCAAACTTTTGTTATCCAATCTTCATAAAAGTCTGGTTCATGACACACTAAAAGAATTGTTCCTTTGTAAGCTCTCATCGCTTTCTTCAATTCTTCTTTTGCTGTAACATCAAGGTGATTTGTTGGCTCGTCAAATAGTAACCAGTTGCTCTCTTCCCCCATTAGCTTACATAAACGGACTTTCGCTTGTTCGCCACCACTTAATTGGCTTAGAGGACGAGAAATATGTTCGTTTTTTAAACCGCACTTTGCCAACATTGCACGTATTTGATGTTGGTCTAGGCTAGGGAACGTGTTCCAAACATCATCAATCGGTGTTATATTATCAGCTTTCACTTCTTGTTCGAAGTATGATGGGTTTAAGAAATCACCAAGGCTTGTTTTTCCGCTTAATGGTTTGATTTTACCTAAAATCGTTTTTAATAGTGTAGACTTACCTACGCCATTACATCCGACGATTGCAATTTTTTCACCGCGTTCAATTGTCATTGTTAGTTTTGGTAATAACGGGTGTGTATATCCAATTTCTACATTTTCTCCTTCAAAGACGAATCGGCTACTTGCGCGACTTTCTTTAAACGAGAATTCAGGTTTAATCGCCGTCTCAGGACGATCGATACGTTCCATACGATCGAGTTGTTTTTGACGACTTTTTGCACGACCTGTCGTTGAGTAGCGCGCTTTATTCTTCGCAATAAAATCTTCTTGTTTTTTTATAAATTCTTTTTGTTTTTCATAAGCATTAATATGTTGGTTTTTATTAATTTCCGCTAGCTCTAGGAATTTTTCATATGTCGCTGTATAACGCGTCATCTTTGTGAATTCTAGATGGAAAATAACATCGACACATTTATTCATAAATTCCGTATCATGTGAAATTAATAGGAATGCGTGTGGATATTCTTTTAAATAATTTGTTAACCAATGAATATGTTCAACGTCTAAATAGTTGGTAGGCTCATCTAATAGTAATACTTCTGGTTGCTCAAGTAGTAACTTTGCAAGTAATACTTTTGTACGTTGTCCACCACTTAATGCAGCAACATCACGATCTAAACCAATTGCGTCAATTCCAAGACCGCGCGCTGCTTCCTCAATTTTCATATCTAATAAATAGAAACCGCCTGCTTCAAGAGCATCTTGTATTTCCGCCATTTGCTCAAGGAGTTCTTCTAATTCTTCAGGTGTAGCAGTTCCCATTTTTTCTGTAACTTCATTTAAAGCTTTTTCTTTTTTAAATAAAGGTAAAAATGCATCTGCTAATACGTCACGAATTGTACGGCCAGGTGTTAAAATTGTATGTTGGTCTAAGTAACCATAATTTGTGCCAGGTGTCCATTCGACACGGCCTTCATCATGGATAAGTTCACCAGTAATTATATTCATAAATGTTGATTTACCAACACCGTTTGCTCCAACTAATCCAACATGTTCTCCTGCGAGTAAGCGCATGGATACATCTTTAAATAATGTACGATCACCAAATGTATGGCCTAATTTTTCAACAGTTAATAAGCTCATAATGTCCTCCGTTCAATTCTAAATAGTGTCTTGAATCATGATACTAAATTCTTCGATATAATGCTATCATTTCAAAAAATGTATATAAGTAAACAAAGCAAGTTTCTCCTCATAATTTGGAAGAGAAACTTGCTTCGTTGTTGTTTATCTGCCTAGCTTTTTATTCGCAAACCCTAAAAGTAACCTGCGTATTTGTGGGTCAATTGCAAGACCGATAATGCCGTACAATATACCAGTAAGTGTTAAAGCTACTAGTGGTGGTAAGTTAATTAACACAGTACGATATAGAGCGTAACTGATTATAAATGCTAGTGCATTGAATATTGTTCCTTTGAATAGTAATGTAAAGCCTTTACGAGCGAATAAAGTAAAGCCGATTAATAATGTAATCTCGGTAAGGATAGCAGCTACAGCTGCTCCCATCATTCCAAATTGGCTACCTAATACGATGTAACTTATGACAGCAACAGCTAATCCAATCCCCATCGTTGTCGCACGCTTCCACTGTTGACCAATTGTCGTTAAATTATCAGCAAGTGGGTAGTTGATAGATTGTAAAATGACCATAAAGGCTAAAATTGCAAGAGCGTCACCAGCTGGGGCATACTCTTCACCTAATAAAGTAACAATCCAAAATCTTGGATTAGCGATGAATGGGATAGAAATCCCCATTCCTAAGAAAGACATAAGCTTTAATTCAAACAGAGATAGTTTTCTATGTTCATCAATATTTTTTTCATTTCCAAAAGCAAATAACTTTGGATAAAAGGCTGCTGCAATTACACCGGGTATTTGATAAAGTACAGCGGGTATTTTAGAAGCAGCTCCAAAGAATCCAACTTGCTCGTACGTTGAGACTTTTTCTAATATAATAGGCCCTAACTGTGGCAAGAGCATAATGATAATGCCATTGATTGTGAAAATCAGCAGTTGATCTAAAATCCCTTTGTCCCAGCCCTTATGAACTGTCGTATGGCGAATTACCATTATAAAGGCGATGACACCTGTTACAAGACTGGATATTCCGTACATGGCAGCGACCATCATAAGTGACCATTTAAATGACATTCCTAGTAGAAGAGCAGCTGCGGCTGTTACACCTTGTATTACAGAAATAATGGCTGTAAATTGCATACGTTCTGTTACTTGGAAGTAAGCCATCCCGACACCTTGTAAAGTTGCTCCAAACATTGTTGGTAGTACAACCCAATATACCATGGCGCGTAAGTAGGCATCTGTATAGAAGAACTGAGCAAAAATAGCGAAGAGTACAGAAATTACGACAGCTAATACGAAACGAATGCGTAAATAACTACTGATTAGTACGCTAATATTTGCATCCTTTCTCGTTCCTTCACGCATAAACGTATGTGTCAAACCTGCATCTGTGAAATAACAAATAACAGCGGAAACTGCTAATGCAGTTGTAAACATCCCATACTCACCAGGAGAAACGTATCTTGCGAAGAGAATCGTCGCGATAGCAAGTACAAATCGAACAGTAATATTTCCTACAAATAGGTAGGAGGCATTTTTAAGAATCTTATTTGTTTTCATGAGAAAAAACCTTTCTATTCTTTAGGACCTTTTTCGTTTGTCCTATTTGTAAATTTGATTTGTTTACGGAAAGAGAGATGAGTACTATATTTTCAGTTTAAGAAAACAGAAATTTAATTCGTACAAACCAAAGCATTGCATATAGTTTTTTACTACGCTTTCCATTTTTTGAATAGATTTTACGGCAATATTTCTTTATATCTTTTTTGATTAATTGAACTTGGGCATTATTTAATTGAGAGTTTTCTTTAATGTATATACAAGCATTATTGATAACCGTATAAGGGAATAAATAAGTCTCAAGAATCTCAATAAGTGACTGAGGGTCTTTCGTAATGAAGTCTTGAGATTTATTATGTACCCAGTCTTTCATACGATTGAATACTTCCAGTTCTTTAGTTGTTTTTAATTCGTAATCTTTATATTTAGAAGAAAGATTTCCTTCGGATAAGATTCTATAATATGTTAAATATTCATCCACATAGCATACATTTGTCACACTCATTAGTTTAAATAAAAACTCCAAGTCTTCTCCCCAGCTACATCCTGGTGTAAAACGGATATTATGATTCATTGCGATAGAGCGTTTGAAAATCCAAGTACTTGTTTGAGCAACAACTTGGTGTGTTAAGAATGCTTTTGCCATATCACCTTTAATAAAGTTTGTTGTATGCTCAATCTTTTCGCCTGTTTCTTCGTAAAAATTCATATAACCACAATAGCACGCATCCATGTTGTTTTTATGCATACTCTCGATTTGTTTCTCAATTTTAGTTGGATGCCATAAGTCATCACTATCAAGGAAAGCGACGTATTCCCCGCTAGCATTTTCAATCCCTGTATTACGAGCTACTGAAACGCCTTGGTTTTTTTGGTGAACGTATTTTACTTGCCCCGGATATTTTTCTGCAAGATTTTTTACGATAGAAGGTGATTGATCTTTACTTCCATCATCTACAATTACAATTTCAATGTTTTTATATGTTTGATCCAGTATTGACTGCATTGTGTCTTCAATATATTTTTCTGTGTTATACAGAGGTATGACAACAGAAACAAGTTGTTTTTGTTCCATCATAGAATTTTTATCTCCTCAAATTTTTTATGTCTTGCACCATATATACAAGCCTTTTGAAAGGAAGAGGATTACAAGAACATCTGTATCAGTTTAACGCATATAAACTTTGTAAATCAACTTTCTATTATTGTACTTTGTATACAAAGTACAATAATAGAATATATTTTCTTGTGAAAATATATAAATAAAATTTGAAAATTATGTATTTTAAGGGGAAATATGAAATGTTAAGGCGATTTGCGCTTCGTTTTGCAACTTTACAAACACATGGTGCAGATTTGACTCTAGCTAGCGATGATATAGGTTATCAAAAAATGGAAACTATTTTATTGGAAACAGGAATGTTAATATATCATGAGCTTGATAAACCACCTATTCATATTATGCCAGGTTTTCCAGTGTTTTTAGTTACTGTATTTTACTTTTTTGGAAATGGTAATAAAGGCCTTTTTGTAGCTAAATTAATTATTATCCTATTAGGAGTACTTATTATTTTACTAACTTATAAGATTGGTACTTATTTATTGAATCCCGCTGCAGGATTAATAGGTGCTTTCTTATTAGCGGTGTATCCTCCAGAGATTGTTGTGGAAAATTTAACTTTAACAGAAGGACAGTTTCTATTCTTTTCATTGGGATTATTATATTGGAGCTTAAAATTAGCTGATACTCATAAAACGAAACATTTTCTACTTTTTAGCATTGTACTTACGCCTACAAGTTGCTTTATATCCAATACTATTATTTATATATCTTTTAATGAAGCGCTATCCATTCCGCATTATGATGAAGCAAGCGATAGTATTTTTTATAATAAAAAATACATGCAAGGAAGGACCTGTGCATGTATGATGAGAAGATTATGTTAAATATTCCAAGGCTTACTTAAAGTTAAAACTTCAGCCATCTCTTTACTTTTTAAACGTCCCTTTTTTCGGTTTTCCGCGCGTTCTAAACCGGTTGTGTGTAACCAATGTTCTTCCTGAGTTTCAGGTAGTACTTGTGGTACGGACGAAGGTTTTCCATCTTTTATAGCCACAAATGTAATGAAGCAAGTAGCAGCAATTCTACGCTCGCCTGCTAATAAATTTTCTGCGATTACTTTTACGAAAACTTCCATTGAAGATTTCCCTGTATAACACACAAATGCTTCATAACAAACAGAATCAGCTTGGTGAATTGGAGTTAAAAAATCAACTGAATCAATAGATGCTGTTACGCAATGTTTACGACTATGTCTTGCAGCCGCAATTGAAGCAATACTATCAATTTCTGCTAATAATTTCCCTCCAAAAAGTGTTTGGTGATTATTTAAATCGTTAGGAAAAACACGTGTTGTCTTAATTGCTTTAGATTCTCGCATGAATTTCTTTTCCATATATTCAGCCCCTATAGTCTGTTTTCAATCAGAATAATATGTGTAAGTGGAGTACTCATATTAGATATTTAATGAAGTAAAGTGTATTCCAAAAGAGGATTATTTAAACTTCTGTATTTGTATTCATGTAACTGAAAGAAAATTTATTTTATCTAAAATGTAGTGTAAAAGAGGATTCGCTTACATTGCAAGTAAAAAGTAATGACTATGTATTCGTCATAGAAATTCCCTATCAGCCGTGTACCCATTCATGATAGAATCATTTTGTTATGAATGGAAATAGAGGTGCAATGGACATATGAATCATATACAAACAAATTTTTCATCTTTCTTCAATAAAATTACGATCGGTGCGATGCTCGCATTTTTCGCTTATAGTTGTTGGGTAGCATTTGAGACAAGTAAGCAATTCTTTGGAGGAAGTACAACAAGTGTAACAATCATATTGGCAATTTTCGTCATACTTATTTTGTTAGTGGCATCAATTCTACAATACCGTTTTACAGATAAACAATTTCTTATTTTTCTTATAAGTATATCTATAGTTGTGAGGCTTAGTATGCTGTTATTTGTAGATGCTCCAATAATTGGTGATATGAAAGTGATGTATGAGTCTGCAAAGCAGATTGCAATTGGTAATAATATAGGGACTGTAACTCATTTGCCTTTTATTATATATGAGTCAGTAATCATTCGTATATTCGGTGATACATTATTCGCTTTACAACTATTTAATGTGTTATTTTGCGCAGGAACCGCATTTTTTATTTATCGTATTGCGGCAATGGTTTTTGGAGAAGAATGCGGTCGTATTGCTTCTATATTTTATGCTCTGTATATTCCAAATATATTGCTGAGTTCCGTATTAACTCCTGAGTCACTTGCAATATTTTTATTTTATTTTGCTTGTTACATACTTTTATATAAAGGGTTAGATCATCCTTATATGTGGGTGTTTTCAGCGGTTTTATTTGCATTTAGTAATATGATTTTCCCGATAGGATTATTTCTTCCTATTTTTATCACTGTATATGTATTATTAATTGAAGTGTCTCAATCAGCAACGAAACAAAAAGTGTTACTAAAGATGGTAGGGATACTTATTCTATTTTATAGTACTCATTTTGGTGTGAATTATGGAATTAAGGCAATGGGATTGTCACAATATACGATTTCGAATGAGACGTATGTTCAATCTGTCTTAATTGGAAAAAAGAAACATGAGGAAAAAATATCGAAAAATCAAAGTGTAACAGAGCATATTGATCAAAAGTTAAAAGAGATTGAGGGAGAAAGATTTAAACTTTTAGAACCGATGATAAATCAGTTTTCAGATGAGGGGATAAATTCTATTCTTTTCAAATGTGAAAAACTGATATATATAGCCGTAACATTGTTTATGACTATAGCTCTATTGCACTTCCTTATTAAGAAACAACAAAATGAAGGGTATATGTTGTTCTTATTTTTAATTAGTGGCTACGTATTGTTAAGGCTTTTCCAAGTAGATATGGCATATTACAATGTAATTATGCCGGCATTGTTTATTTTGCAGAGCTTTGGTGTTTATATGAGTTATGTGTATTGTCAAAAAATATTTTTCAGAAAATAAAAAGAATCCATTCTGGATTCTTTTTTTTGATGGAAGATGAAATTTAGTAGTCAGTGCAAAATGGAAAGTATGCCGGACCTGAATTTTATTCCGCTATTTTCCGGACAGTCAGACCCCACCTCAAAATCAGCGAAAGCAAAGAAGTTAGGTGGGGGCGGACTGCCTGTAAAAGCCCGATTGTTGAGGGCTGATTAAAGTTTCACTTTATCTTATCGATTTAGTTCTAGTTGTAAATTATCGGCTGTTAGAGCCATTTGTGAGGAATCATCTTGAATTCCTTTCATTACTTGTGAAATAGCTTGTAGCTCATGTTCAATTTTCTTATTCTGTTCTTTTGAGTTAGACATATCTTTTACAATTTCTTGGAAGTATCGATCTGTTGCCGACATACTATCGGTTCCTTCTGATACGAGAGAGCTAATTTGTTTCACGGAAGACGAGACACGGATAATTTGTTCATTTGTTTTTTCGACGAGCTTTGTAACGTTAAAGATAGATTCTTTCGTTTGCTCTGATAATTTTCGGATTTCACCAGCAACAACAGAAAACCCCTTCCCAAATTCTCCAGCACGTGCAGACTCGATAGCAGCATTTAGTGCGAGTAAATTTGTTTGCTCCGCGATTGATTTAACGATATCTATGATTTCGTTAATTTTGTTAGAAATATCAAGAAGTTCATGAGTATCTGTAATAATCGTTTCCATATTCATTTGAATAGATCCCATTCGTTTGTTTTGCTGGTTTAATTGTTCTTTCCCTTTATTCGCTTTTTCTTCAGATGTTGTAGCTAATGATGTACCTGTTTTAGCAATCTCTACAATAGTTTCAGACTTAGCGGTTAGCTTTTGAATAGAAGAGCTTGTCTTTTCAGATACAGCAGCTAGTTCTGTTGCAATATGCGTAATTGTCATAGCAGTTAGTTCTTTTTCTTTCTCATGCTCTTTTTGCATTCTTTCATATTCAGATTCATAAGCTGCAAGAACAAGTTCTTGTTCAAGAGTGAATAATTTATTTATGACATTTATAGAATAGGAAAAATCATCGATTGTTGTTATTTTTGTTTGCAAAATCTTCATGATAGAGCGGAATAATTCTTGATAAGCAGCAGTATACCATTTTCGATGTAAACCAATTTGCACATGTCTTTTGGCAATTCTAACACGCTGTTCAATGAAATCTTCATGCATATTGCCGCTGAATAATTCTTTAATATGTGTTTTTAAAGTTTGTTTTAGTTTTGGAATAGAGCTGTAACGTTCAATAATAGTAATTAAATTAGGTTGTTTTGTAATGTTGGCATAGAATTTTTCAGTAATCCAATCAATTTCTGCATAAATAAAAGGCTGTAGTACTTTTACAACTTGTAAATCTTCTTTTGAAATATGTAGCATATCCATTTGAATTTTCAATTCAGAATTAGTAGGTACATTAAAAGTTATTTGTTGGTCCTTACTTAATTCGATTATACTGGCATTTGTTTTATTAATATTTTTTCTGAAAACCCCAAGCATCATTCTTCCCCCTGTATATAAAACGTTTTCAATTTTAAAACTAATATAGAGTAATTATATATGCTTATATATAATTACTCTATATTAGTTCGTTGAATAGTATATAAATTAAGAGAATTCTAGATAGAATTCTCTTAATGGCCTTTATTAATTTTAGCATGTGTTTTAAAGAAAACAGGGAAATGCACATTATATATTACAGTGACGACACGAATAACGAATGTTACTAATAAACAAACATAGAAAGCTAATACGTGCGCCCCCATAGCGTATGTGATTAGGAAGCTAATTGCTCCTAAGATAGAAGCGATTGCGTAAATCTCTTTTCGGAATACGTAAGGGATATCTTGAGCACAAATGTCACGCAAAATACCGCCTCCAATACCTGTAATGACTCCCATTGAAACAACTAGAAATGAGGCGTCAACATGATGTGACATTGCCGCATTTGCACCAATAGCTGTAAAAACGCCTAATCCAACAGCATCAGAAAGCATAATAACGACTTGAAGTTTATTGATACGCTCAAAAAACATACAAGTAAATAATGCTGATAATACACTTACGAAAAAGTAAATGGGTTTTACAAATGCGACAGGGGGCAGGTTACCAATCATGATATCACGAATAATACCGCCGCCGAGCGCAGTAGCTACAGCTAAACAAAGGACACCAAATAAATCTAAATCTTTTTTTAAACCAACTAATGTACCAGAAATGGCAGCGGCGATAATGCCAAGAAACGTAAATATATCGATTAATAACATGGCCTTAATCCCTTTCTCTTAAAGATGTTCCAGAGAAAAAATATACACTAAAGTATTGGAAATAACAATTACTTTTCGTTACATGTATAAAAACGGATAAAATACATAAAGAAAGCGTTTGAAAATGCTTAGGAGAAAACGAAGCAAGGTTAATCTTTAGTTGTAGGATAGCCGAGTGGGTGTTTGTATGTAATTATTAAATTTTATATACTTATAAATAAATTAACAAATGTTACTATAATGCTGATAATAAGTGGAAGAGTGTTAGATAGTTTTTATAGAGATAGGGAAGAATAGCTAAAGGATAATGTTTTCTAGCACTACTTAAGCTGGATTTGGTTAGTTTCGGCATAAAAATAAGTTCTCAATTTAAATATGAGTTATGTTATAATTGCTAGGTGTGTTTTAACGATAATAAATTATGATTAAAAGATAATGTTAAGATTTTGTATGGAGGTCTTGGAATGTTAGCAAATCAAGCTAGGGTTAGATTTGAGCATTTTTTGCTCTTTTTTATTATTTTACAGCCTGTTTTAGATTTATTAACGTCTCTTAGCATCACTTTATTAAAGTCAAATGCTACCGTTGGAATTTTAGTAAGATTCCTTATTATGGCTGTTGGTGGTATTTACATTTTAATTCAGGCAAAAGAGAAGGAAAATAGAAAGTTTTTAATTTATCTTATATTATTAGCCGGCGTTTTAGGGATAGGATTTATTAATAACAAACTAGTTAAGGATCCTATTGTACTTAGTGAAGAAGTTAAATTCGTTGCGAAAGCATTATATATATATATTATGCTGGGATCATACATTTTAGCTTTAAAATCATTGAAAACGAAAGTTAATATTAGTGATAAGGTTCGAAATAGTATTGTATATTCTACATTAATCATTAACGCAATTATGGTTATTTCTATTTCAACATCTACTGACTTTGGTAGTTATGAATGGATGAAGGTTGGTTCTCGAGGTTGGTTCTATGCAGGGAATGAACTAGGTTCAATCTTAGCTATTATTTTCCCTATTGTGGTACTATATTCTATTCAAAAAACAAAGAGCTGGAAACATATTTTATATTGGATTCCATCACTTTTAATGATTTACTCATTAATTCAAGTTGGTACAAAAGTAGGAATGGGCTCAATTGGTGCTACGTTGGCAGCAGCAATCGGGATCATTGTACTACAATTATTATTTAATAGAAAAAATCCGAACAAAAAATCTCTTGCACTTAACGCAGTAATTGCTATTGTCCTATTAGCTGGTGTAGTTGGGACGTTTAAACAAACACCATTAGCACAAAATATGGGCATTCATAATAATTATTTATCAGAGCAAAATGTGGCTCAGCAAGGCCAAAAAGAACAAGAAATTAAAGATAAGTTGAAAAAAGAACAAGAACTTAAAGCAAAAGAAGAAAATCATCATAAAGTTGAAAAGCCAGAAGAAAAGGCGAAGATAGAAGAGGAAGTTAAGAAAGAACTTGAGAAAGAGCAAAAGAAAGAAAATCAAGAAAACCTTATTTTCAGTGGACGTCAAGTATATGAAGAAAGACATAAGCAGTTCTTTAAAGAAGCGCCAATGTCACAAAAGTTATTAGGAATGGGTTATGCAGGTAACTTTAAATACAATGAACAAAAGCAGCCAGATCCAAAACTAATTGAAATGGACTTCCATGATTGGTTTTACGATTTCGGGATTATTGGCTTTGTATTACTAATGATTCCATTTATTTATTACGGGCTAAGAATTCTACTAGCATTTGCTACGAGATTTAAGGACATATTTAATATAAAATATGGAATGATTTCAGCAAGCTTATTGTTAGCGTTAGGTATTGCTTATATTGCAGGACATATTTTAACAGCACCAGGAGTTGGAATTTACTTTGTAGTGGTGTTAGCTTATCTAATAGTAGACCTAGAAATTGAATGATAAAAATAAAAGCTAACTTTTGTTAGCTTTTATTTTTTAGTACAGTAAAATAAAAATAGATGGAAACGTAGCGAGGATTTAAAGGAGGAAAAAATATGAGAATATTGCATATGAATGCAGGAGCAGAAGATGGGGGAGGGAAAACACATATTATTTCACTTCTCGATCAGTTTCCAACTGGTGAAGTAGAATTAGCAGTATTTGAAGATGGAATTGTTGCGAAGGAAGCAAGGGAGTTAGGGATAAAAGTCCATGTGTTTTCACAAAAATCGCGCTATGATTTATCCATTTTAAAGAATATAAGTGAATTTATTAATAAAGAAAAATTTGATGTAGTTCATACACATGGTCCTAGGGCTAATTTCTATGTTTCTTTAATGAAAAAGAGAATAAAGGCAAAATGGGTAACGACTATTCATAGTGATCCATTTCAAGACTTTACTAAACAGGGCTTAAAAGGTTGGATTTTTACGAAATTAAATTTGAAAGCCTTAAAAAATATAGACTTATTTTTCGTTGTAACAAATAGATTGAAAAAAAGCTTGGCAGCATTAGGCATTTCAAATGACAAGATGCATGTTATTTATAATGGAATTGAATACGATCAGGAAAAAGCAGAAGGCTATAATAAAAAAGAAATGTTCAATATTGATGAAGATGTATTTACGGCAATCCAAGTAGCACGATTACATCCCGTCAAAGGACATGAAGTTTTATTCGATGCGTTACAACAAACAAAATTAGAGAAAATTAAAGTATTATTAGTTGGCGATGGCCCATTAGAAGAAAATCTAAAGTCATTAGCTACTGAAAAAGGGATTAACGATAAAGTAGAGTTTTTAGGACATCGTCAAGATGTAAAACAATTATTTGCGTCGTCACATGTAAATTTATTAACTTCCCATAGTGAAGGGTTCCCACTAGTTTTATTAGAAGCGGCAAACCAACGTGTACCATCAATTGTGACTAGGGCTGGAGAAATTGAGCCATTAATCGTAGATGAAACTTACGGATGGATTGTGCCAACAGGTGATGGAAAGACATTAGCATTAGCTTTAGAAGAAGCGTATGATAAGTGGAAAACGGGAGAATTAGCAGCAATGGGTAAACATATTTATGAGCATGCTACTATGAACTTCTCACTTCAAAAACTATATGAAGATACAAAAGAAACATATAAGCAATTAATAGCGAAAAACTTGTAATGATAGAGAGGATAGTTAACTATGGCAGTACAAACAGTTGATATTCTAGGCGTTCCTTTTTCTACAATGACAATGGATGAAACGGTCCAATATTTAAAAGAACAACTAGAAGCGGAACGAACTCATACGTTTCAGGTAGTAACAGCAAATCCTGAAATTGTTATGTGCGCAAAAAAGGATGAAAAGTTCTATCAAACATTATTGAATACAGATTTAATTACACCTGATGGTATTGGGGTTGTAAAGGCAAGTGGTATGCTTGGTACACCTTTAAAAGAGCGTGTAGCAGGTTTTGATTTAATGTGTAATTTACTTGCGAAGTTATCAGAAGATAGTAAACCAGTATCTGTTTTCTTATTAGGTGCAAAGCCACATGTTGTACAAGCTGCAGCAGATCATTTAACAAAGACATATTCAGCTGTATCCATCGCCGGTACACAAGATGGTTATTTTAAACAAGAAGACGAAGAGAATATTATTTCTCGCATTCAAGAAGCAAAACCAGATTTATTACTTGTTGCACTCGGTTTCCCGAGACAAGAGAACTTTATCCAAAACAATAAGCATCGTTTAGAAACGAAAATGGCTGTTGGAGTGGGTGGAAGTTTAGACGTATGGGCTGGAGAAGTAAAACGTGCACCAAAATGGATTCAAGCGATTCATTTAGAGTGGTTTTATAGATTATGCAGTAATCCAACACGCTGGCGTCGTCAGTTAGTATTAGCGGAATTTTTAAAAGAAGTAATGCGTTCGAAAAAGTAGCGAAATATCGCTGCTTTTTTTATTTGTTCATTTTTAATAAATTGAAACTTTAATCAGTGAGGCATTCCTACTGATTATTAGCCCTCACCAATCGGGATAGACGTTTTACTTTTTGGGAATGATGAAGGAGAAATTTTTTACACAAAAGTATTTTACTTATACAATTCACACATGTAAAATGATGTGTAAAGACACCTGTGTGAGGAGGACTTCTAGTGGGCAAGGTAAAAGAAATTTCGAAGCGCAAACTACTTGGTATAGCTGGGCTTGGATGGCTATTTGATGCAATGGATGTTGGAATGC
The DNA here is from genome assembly GCF_058795355.1 of Bacillus sp. GW823-FHT06A11. Lineage (NCBI taxonomy): Bacteria > Bacillati > Bacillota > Bacilli > Caryophanales > Bacillaceae > Bacillus > Bacillus sp. GW823-FHT06A11. The sequence goes on from NZ_JBXAHS010000004.1 coordinate 84,908, forward strand.
TTTCATTTGTAATGGTAGCCTTGCAAAAGGATTGGGGATTAACGAGCCAGGAAATGGGCTGGATAGGTAGTATTAACTCAATCGGTATGGCAGTAGGAGCGCTTATTTTTGGGATACTATCAGATAAAATAGGGCGAAAATCAGTCTTTATTATTACATTATTATTATTTTCTATCGGTAGTGGTTTAACTGCGTTAACGACGACACTCGCGATGTTTCTCGTTTTACGCTTTGTAATTGGTATGGGGCTTGGCGGAGAGCTTCCGGTTGCCTCTACACTAGTATCAGAGAGTGTTGAAGCACATGAGCGTGGGAAAATTGTTGTGTTATTAGAAAGTTTTTGGGCAGGTGGATGGTTAATTGCAGCTCTTATCTCGTATTTTGTTATTCCGAAATATGGTTGGGAAGTTGCGATGGTATTGAGTGCAGTTCCAGCACTATATGCTTTATATTTAAGATGGAATTTACCGGATTCCCCAAGGTTCCAAAAAGTTGAAAAAAGACCATCTGTTATTGAAAATATAAAATCAGTTTGGTCTGGGGAATATCGTAAAGCAACAATTATGCTATGGATTCTATGGTTTTGTGTTGTCTTTTCCTATTATGGAATGTTCCTTTGGTTACCGAGTGTAATGGTGCTAAAAGGGTTTAGTTTAATAAAAAGTTTCCAATACGTACTTATTATGACGTTAGCTCAACTTCCAGGGTATTTCACCGCTGCTTGGTTTATTGAACGTCTCGGTCGTAAATTTGTTTTGGTTACGTATTTAATCGGGACAGCTTGCAGTGCCTATTTGTTTGGGGTTGCGGATTCATTAACAGTATTAATCGTGGCAGGTATGTTACTATCCTTCTTTAACTTAGGTGCTTGGGGAGCATTATACGCCTATACACCTGAGCAGTATCCAACCGTTATTCGTGGTACAGGTGCAGGAATGGCAGCAGCGTTTGGGCGTATTGGTGGTATTCTTGGACCACTATTAGTGGGGTATTTAGTTGCCTCAGAAGCTTCACTATCATTAATATTTACGATTTTCTGCGGATCAATTTTAATTGGTGTATTCGCTGTAGTAATACTTGGACAAGAAACGAAGCAACGAGAATTAGTATAAAGTGAAATTTTAAATGTATGCCTGATCGTTTATTACCCTACACTACTTGGCTCTTTCTAGGCAGTTAATGTAGGATAAAGGGGGAGAGGAAACCGAAGGGGTTTCCTTTTTTCTGTTTTTTTAGATAAATAATGGTATAGTAAGAAAAAGGGATTATTTCTTATAAAAGCGAATGTATACAGCAGGACATATGGACAAAGAATTAGGTGGTTGAAGAAATGAAAATTTTACTGATCATGGCAGAGGCAGAAGAGAGAAGAGAGTTAGCTGAAAATTTCACTGAAAATATGAGAAATGTAGAATGTTTTGAAGCAAAGACAGGAACAGAATCTTTATTTATGATGAAAAAACATATACCAGACTTTGTTTTTTTAAGTTCCAAATTACTAGATGGTACTGGTTTTGAATATGCAAGTTTATTACGAGAAATAAATTGCTATACAAAATTTATTTTTGTAGGTGAAAACATAGAGGAATCTATTACAGCTTTTCGTTTCCAAGCATTTTATTATTTATTACGACCATTTCGTGAAGAAGATTTACAATTTCTTTTATATAAAATAGGTAAAGAACAAGGTGAGAAAGCAAAGAGTTATTTGCGGAAACTACCGATAGAAAGTCAAGAAGGTATACGATATATGCTTCCAGAAGATATCGTATATGTAAGTAAAAATAAAGAAAATAAAACTGTTTCAATTTACACAACGAATAATCAGTATATTTCAACATATACACTTCAGGAATTAGAAAATAAGCTAAATGCATATGATTTTTTACGTGTGCATAAAAGCTATTTAATTAATATGTCATATGTAAAAGAACTGAAACCTTATTATAATGGCACGTATAATTTGTATTTAGATAGGTATGATGAGCAACCGATTCCAGTCAGTCGTAATTATGTAAAACGCCTTCGAAATAACATTGAATTATAGTAGGTAATGAGAGTATTTTAACATGATAAACTGAAAATCCTTCATGATAAGGAGGATTCAAGTTAAATATTCAGAAAATTTAGTACAATCTCCACTAAGAAATAGTATTGGGGGAATTGTATGTGAAGACATTGAAATCGATCTTACTTTGGGGCGTTATTACAGCAGTAGGAGCAGGTGCTTTTGGGGTAATAGCTTTATCACAAGGTGAAACCATTAATGCTGTATGGCTCTTAGTAGCTGCCGTATGTGTATATGCAGTTGCTTATCGTTTTTATAGTAGATTTATAGCGAGAAAGGTTTTTAATTTAGATGATAATCGGCAAACACCAGCCCATACATTAAGCGATGGGAAAGACTATGTTCCGACAAATAAGTGGGTATTATTTGGACATCACTTTGCAGCGATTGCTGGGGCGGGACCTTTAGTAGGACCGATTTTAGCAGCACAAATGGGATATTTACCAGGGACCATTTGGATTATTGTTGGGGTAGTTGTTGCGGGGGCTGTTCAAGATTTTGTCATTTTATTTGCTTCGATGAGACGTAATGGTAAATCGTTAGGAGAAATGATTAAGGATGAGATTGGACCTGTTACAGGACTAATTGCAATGATAGGTATTTTAGGAATTATGATTATTTTATTAGCAGTATTAGCGTTAGTCGTAGTAAAGGCACTGATCGGAAGTCCTTGGGGAATGTTTACGATAGCAGCAACGATTCCTATCGCTATTTTAATGGGAGTTTATATGCGCTATATTAGGCCTGGTCGTGTTGGAGAAGGGTCAGTAATTGGTATTATCCTACTTATTTTATCTCTTATTGGAGGACAGTATGTAGCAGAAAACCCAACACTTGCAAGTATGTTCACATTTAGTGGTGAAACAATTGCTATTATGCTTATTGTATATGGATTTATTGCATCTGCATTACCAGTTTGGATGCTATTAGCACCACGTGATTATTTAAGTACATTTTTAAAAGTTGGAACAATCGTTGGATTGGCGATAGGTATTTTAATTGTAGCACCCAATTTACAAATGCCAGCAGTTTCGCAATTTATTGATGGAACTGGTCCTGTTTTCTCCGGTAATTTATTCCCGTTTTTATTTATTACGATTGCCTGTGGTGCGGTCTCTGGATTCCATGCTCTCGTTTCATCTGGTACAACTCCAAAAATGATTGAGCAAGAGGGACATGCACAGCCAATTGGTTACGGAGCAATGTTAATGGAGTCATTTGTAGCAGCGATGGCAATGATTGCAGCTTGTGTATTAACGCCAGGAACTTATTTTGCGATTAATAGTCCGGCGGCACTTATTGGTACGGATGTATCGCAGGCAGCTCAAGTTATTTCTTCATGGGGATTTGCTATTACACCAAATGAATTAAAAGAACTTGCTGTAAATGTTGGAGAGCAAACAATTTTATCACGTACAGGTGGAGCACCAACGTTAGCAATAGGTATGGCATATATTTTCTCACAAGTAATAGGTGGAACGGCGATGATGGCATTCTGGTATCATTTTGCCATTCTTTTTGAAGCCCTATTTATTTTAACAACGATTGACGCAGGAACTCGTGTAGGACGATTTATGATTCAAGATATTTTAGGACATGTATATAAGCCGTTTGCGAAAACAGATTCTACATTAGCTAATGTAATAGCTACAACGTTATGTGTATTAGGGTGGGGATATTTCTTATACCAAGGGGTAATAGATCCGCTCGGTGGAATTAATACATTATGGCCACTTTTCGGTATTGCAAATCAAATGCTAGCAGGTATTGCATTATTACTTGGAACGACAATTTTGTTCAAAATGGGGAAAAAGGCGTACGTTTGGGTAACACTTATTCCAACTGTGGGATTGCTTATTGTAACAATGACAGCTGGTTATCAAAAGCTATTTCATGAAAATCCTAAAATCGGATTTCTATCTCACGCGAAGGTGTTTCAGGGAGCGTTAGATGAAGGGAAAGTGTTAGCACCAGCTAAAAATGTTACTCAAATGAAGCAAATTATTTTTAATGATTATATCGATGCAGCGCTTTGTGGGATTTTTATGATAGTTGTAATCGCTGTGTTAATTTCAGCACTTCGAATTTGGATACAAGTATTAAGAAATAAGCCAATGCCGTTAAAAGAGGCACCATATATTCCTAGAGATGAAAGTGAGTCGAGGAACTATGCTTAAAAAGCTGTGGCAAGTATGGGGGGAAAGGAAGCGCTTTATTAGTTTGCTCGTTGGGGTACCAAGTTATGAAATATACGTAGAGCATATGAAAAAGCATCATCCAGAAGAAGAGATTGTATGTCAAAAGCAGTTTTTTGCTGAGGCACAAGAAGCAAGATTTAACGCAAAGGGTGGAAAAATATCACGCTGTTGTTAATGAAAAAGGGCGAGTTTTCGCCCTTTTTATTTTTTTTGCTGTTTCACGTGGAACAGCAAAAAAATAAACAAAAAACTTTGGGAATTATAGGGATTTCGTATACAATAAAGTGAGGAAGGGGATAGATGGAAAAGTAGGGAGATTATTTTATGTTAAGGGACTTATTTGTAAATACAACAATTATTATTTCCTTTATTTTTGTTGGAGGTCAGCTTTTAAGAGATAAGCCGTTAAAAGAAGGATTCTCTTTTTTGCAGAAGTGTGTAATCGGTATTTTTACTGGAATATTAGGTGTACTGTTAATGCATTTTGGTGTACACATTGAAGATATTATGTTGGATTTACGTTATTTAGCCGTTATTTTGGCAATTATAGTTGGAGGTCCGGTAGCTAGTAGTATAACAGTTACTATAATTTTAATTACTCGGCTAATTTTTACTGAGTACTCTTTAGCTGCCGAATTGGCTTGCTATACAATTCTACTAAGTGGAATTGGTGTTATCTTTATTGCAAGAATACAAACTTCGATTACGTTAAAGTTAGTATGGTTACACGTATACTGCCTTTCTATTTTGATAGTACCGATGTATATATTATTTAATGATATATCTGTAGTTGTACTATATTTAATTTCAAGTATTACTACAGGTTACATAACATTCGTAAGTACAAACTATGTTTTACAATCTAATGAGTTATTTCAAAAGATGAAACAATACGCAACGATAGATGCATTGACAGGTTTAGGAAACGTAAGACAGTTTGATTTAGAGATGAATTGTCATATTAGTAATAAGAACATGAAAAATGATTCGCTTTGTTTACTCCTTATAGATATTGATCACTTTAAGTATGTAAATGATACGTACGGGCATCCTGCAGGGGACGAAGTGTTAAAACAAGTAGGATGTATTTTACGAGAAACTTCACAATTTCCAGATTTGGCTTTTCGAAAGGGTGGAGAGGAGTTTGCGCTTTTGATACCGAATAAGGGATTAGCTTACGGAATTTGTATGGGCGAGCAAATTCGTACAGCTGTTGAAAGTCACCCATTTCAATTGTTAGATGGAACAAAAATAAAAATTACGGTTTCGGTAGGGGTTTCAGAGTATGAAGGGTCATCAGAGCAATTTATTCAAGCGGCGGATGATGCGTTATACTACTCGAAACGAAATGGTAGAAATAAGGTTAGTTCTGCATCTTAAAGATAAGATGACCAGAAGACATAAAGCTTATAAAAAACACTCACAGAGTCAATGTATGAACCTTGTGAGTGTTTTTATTTATATATTAGACAAGTTCTTTTGATACAACGAATTTACGATATGCACCATGGTGAGTTGGACCTACGTATTCGTTAATTTTGAATGAGTAACGAATAGCGGCTGTGATGAATTCTTTAGCAGTTTTTACTGCTTCTTTCACAGGTTTTCCTTTTGCAAGTTCTGCTGTAATTGCAGCAGAATATGTACAACCTGCACCGTGTGTATTGGTTGTATCGATTTTTTCTGATTCTAGAAGTTCGAATGTTTCTCCATCATATAGGACGTCGATTGCAGTTTCCGTACCAAGTTTGCTTCCGCCTTTAATTAGTACGTATTTGGCACCTAAAGCGTGGATTTTCTTCGCTGCTTCTTTCATGTCCTCAAGAGAATTAATTTTCACACCGCTTAATTGGTAAGCTTCAAATAAGTTTGGCGTTACAACTAATGCCTTTGGCACAAGAACGTCACGTAAGCAATCGTTCGTTTCAGGATGTAATGCTTCATCTGCACCTTTACATACCATAACAGGGTCAACTACTACATTTTTGAAATTGTGCTTTTCGATTGTTTCTGCAACCATTTCAATAATTTCTACTGATCCAAGCATACCTGTTTTTAAAGCATCTACGCCAACACCTTCAATTGTTGTTTCTAATTGTGGTTTTAATGTAGAAGCTGGGATTGGAAATACGTTATGTGCCCAACCGTTATGTGGATCCATCGTTACGATTGTTGTAAGAGATGTCATTCCGTATACGCCAAGTTCTTGGAATGTTTTTAAATCTGCTTGTATACCAGCACCGCCACTTGTGTCAGAACCAGCGATAGTAAGTGCTTTATTTAATGTCATTATGAAAGCCCCCTCAAGTGATATAATGAAAACTATGTTTTCACCATTATATCAATGTTACGAATAAGTACAAAGTGAAAAGTAGATGATTTATTTTAAGAGCTATTTAAAATCTTGTATGCAGGAGACTGAGTATGTTTCGAGATAATCGTACAAATGAATTAGTTATATTAAAGGAAATTGCAGAAACATTAAATACATCAAATGATACGTATCATGTATTGCAAGCTGTCCTAGAGAAATTACTAAGTGTGACAGGCTTAACGACAGGATGGATTTTTCTTGCAGATGAAAATGGGAAGTATACGAAGTTGATTGATTACCAATTACCAGAGGCACTTACATATGAAAATAAACGCCCGATGTGCGAAGGTGAGTGTTGGTGTTTACGGGGTTTTGTAGATGGGAAATTAGAGAGAGCCGTTAATATTATTGAATGTAAAAGAATTAATAATGCAATTGAATATAATTGGGGAGATACGGAGGGCATTCTTCATCATGCTACGGTTCCTTTAAAAGCTGGAGGAGAAAAATTTGGGTTGTTAAATGTTGCAAGTCCGGGTAAAACACATTTTTCGGAAGAAGAATTAGTATTACTCCAATCGGTTGCTTTCCAAATTGGTACGGCTTTAAAGCGAACAAAATTATATGAAAATGAAAAAAGAAGAGCACATTATTATGTGAAATTAGAGCGTTTCATTCAAGATTTAAAAACGATTCATAAGTTTAATGTATTACCTGAAAAGGTGGTAAATCACGTAGGTGAAGTATTTCAATGGAATCAAGTAGCGCTTTTTATTAGGGAGGAAAAAGAATTATCTCTGCGAGCGTCTTACGTTCAGGAAGAGTTACAAGAGGAAGTGAAAGAGGCGGCCAACAAGGCGTTAGAGCAAGATGAACCAGTTCTAATAAAACATCAAATAGGGCATAATGTGCATCTAAATCAAACTGTTATTGCTACGCCAATACATATTCAAAACCATATATTTGGTGTTTTATGTGTTAGCTTGAATAATGGAGAGTTTGATGCTAATACAATAGATGTAATTCAAGCGCTATCAAACCATGTTTCGTTAATAATAGAGAATTTGAGGTTAAACGAGCAGCGCCGTGAACTTGTACGAATGGAAGAAAGAAACCGATTAGCAAGAGATTTACATGATTCTGTTTCGCAAAAATTATTTTCATTAACCTTCATGACAAAAGGCGCCGAGGCAGTTTTAAAAGGTAAAAATGAAAAGGTAGATCAATCTTTGCATGAGATGCGTGAACTTGCACAAGGAGCTTTGAAAGAAATGAGGACATTAATTTGGCAGCTTCGTCCAGCAGGATTAGAAAAAGGATTATTGCCAGCTCTAAAGCAGTACGGTGAAAATTTGGGACTGAAAATTAGGGAGCAAGTTACGGGTGTTCGTGATTTACCTCGTGTAGTAGAAGAAGCTTTATGGCGCATTGGCCAAGAAGCACTGAACAATGTAAGTAAGCATGCAGGTGTAAAAGAAGCGACGATTTATTTTACAGTGAATGAGAAAAATGTATCATTAGAAATAGTTGATCAAGGAAAGGGCTTTGTGGAAAAGAATATAAAAGAAAAGAAATCACTAGGTATGACTACGATGCGTGAAAGAGTAGAATTAGTTGGTGGAACAATTAAAATTGTAAGTAGTAATAAACGAACGAGCGTAAAAGTAAATGTACCATTATGATGTGAAAATGAGGGAAGTTTGTGAAAATAAAAGTATTGTTAGTTGATGATCATACAGTCGTTTTAAAAGGATTAGCATTTTTCTTAAGTACACAGGAAGATTTAGAGTTAGTTGGAGAAGCGAATAATGGGAAAGAAGCGTTAGTGAAAGTAGGAGAAACAAATCCTGATGTTATATTAATGGATTTATATATGCCTGAAATGGATGGTGTTGAGGCGACGGCATATATTAAAAAAGAGTATCCAAATGTGAAAGTAATTGTATTAACTAGCTTTTCTGATCAGGCGCATGTGTTACCTGCATTAAGGGCTGGAGCAAGTGGGTATATTTTAAAAGATGTAGAACCGGATCAGCTTGTTGAGGCTATTCGAAGTGCATATAAAGGTAATATTCAATTACATCCGGATATAGCAAATGCTCTTCTCTCTCAAACATTACCTGTAGAAGAAAAGGAAGAAGAACATTCTATTCAAGTGGATGTGCTAACAGCGAGAGAAAATGAGGTGTTGCAACTATTAGCAAAAGGGATGAGCAATAAGGAAATTGCATCTGTTTTAGTTATTACAGAAAAGACGGTTAAGGCGCATGTAAGTAGCATTTTGAGTAAATTAAATTTATCCGATCGTACGCAAGCGGCGTTATATGCAGTGAAAAATGGAATTTTATAAGACAAAAGTCGTAAGACCTAGTTCGCCTTTAGAAGGTGGACTTTTTTTATGGAAAAATACGTCTATGTGAGGACGAAATTGTCTTGATATAAAGATAAAATATGTTTGTAAGCAACAAAACAACAATTACAAGGGATACCTTTTTTGAAAGCATATAACAACATAAGAGTGAGTATTAGGAGGAAGAAATAATGGCAACAGTTTTATTCGTTAAAGCAAACAACCGTCCAGCGGAACAAGCAGTTAGTGTAAAACTATATGAGGCATTTTTAGCAAACTATAAAGAAGCACACCCAAATGATACAGTAGTAGAACTGGATTTATATAAAGAAGAATTACCATATGTAGGTGTAGACATGATCAATGGTACATTCAAGGCAGGTAAAGGATTTGATTTAACAGAAGAAGAGGCAAAAGCAGTAGCAGTTGCTGATAAGTATTTAAATCAATTCCTAGAAGCTGATAAAGTTGTTTTCGGCTTCCCATTATGGAACTTAACGATTCCAGCAGTGCTACACACGTATATTGATTATTTAAACCGTGCTGGTAAAACGTTCAAATACACGCCAGAGGGTCCAGTTGGCCTAATCGGTGATAAGAAGATTGCATTATTAAATGCACGAGGCGGCGTATATTCAGAAGGTCCAGCAGCTGAGGTAGAAATGGCTGTTAAGTATGTAGCAAGTATGATGGGCTTCTTCGGCGCAACAAACATGGAAACAGTAATTATTGAAGGACATAACCAATTCCCAGATAAAGCAGAAGAAATCATTGCTACAGGTCTTGAAGAAGCAGCTAAAGTAGCAAGTAAATTTTAATTAAAATTATAATCGTCACTCGAAAAAGCAGCATTAACATGTAAACGTTAATGCTGCTTTTTTTATATTTTTAGTTCATCAGCAAGTTTTTTTAATTGAATTCGATCTCGTATGTAATAGGTTCTTCCGTCTTTTTTTAAGTAATTTTGTTGGCAAAACTGATTTAATACATATAAAAGATGACGGTAGCTGATATTTAAATATTCCGAGGCCTCAGTATGCTTTTCTATATAACAATTATTTTGTTCTGTTAATAAAATAAAAGCAGCTAATCGATTTTCAAAAGGATAACTATAGTTTTTTGCGTAATTTTCAGTGCGAGTAATTGTCTTTTCTCCAATAAATTTGCATAAGTGCTGTAAAAACGTTGCATCTTGTAATAAAAGTTGCTGACAATCTTTAAGAGGAAGTGCCAAACAAACACAATCTTCTAGTACTTCAACGGACTTAGTAATATTTTCTACTCCTATTAATCCTAATTCCCCTATAAAAGATGGTGCTTGAATAAAATTAATTAATGAAACCTTCCCGTTTTTATGACTCATATATATTTTTGCCTTCCCAGAAATTAAGTAATAGAGATAAGGGAGAGTATTTCCTTCGCTACATATCATCTCTTTCGTTTGAAAAGAATGTAGCTCTACATATGGCAAGACATGAAATGAAAATAGGGTATGGAATTGATGGATTTGCATGTATTGATAAATTTCTTCCTCATTTTTGCTGATTTTCATATTTTCACCTCTATTTATAGTATGAGATATCTCCTATTATCTTTACAAGAAGGAATGATACGATTTATGTAAATTTGTTTTTGTAGAAAAGAGAGTGTGATGAGTTTATGAAAAAATATAAAACATTGCTATTTGATGTAGATGATACATTATTAGATTTCCAAAAGGCTGAAAAAGTGGCTTTACGGGTGCTTTTTGAAGAGAAGGGAATCCCTTTAACAGACGAGATAGAGGCTCGTTATAAAAAAATAAATAAAGGTCTTTGGGATGCTTTTGAAAAAGGGGAACTATCACGCAATGAAGTTGTAAATACACGATTCTCTCTGTTGTTTAAAGAGTATGGAGAAGAAGTAGATGGAATATTATTCGAAAATAATTACCGTAACTACTTAGAAGAAGGAAATCAACTCATGCAAGGTGCGTTTGAATTTATAAATCAAATTCAAGGGGAGTATGAGTTGTATATAGTGACAAATGGTGTTTCTAAGACGCAAGATAAACGTTTGCGTAATGCAGGGTTACATTCATTGTTTAAAGATGTTTTTGTTTCGGAAGATACAGGTTTTCAAAAGCCGATGAAAGAGTATTTTGATTATGTTTTTGAACGGATTCCTAACTTTGCACCTGAAGAAGGGCTGATTATTGGGGATTCATTAAGCGCGGATATTAAAGGTGGATATGTAGCGGGAATTGATACTTGTTGGTTTAATCCAGAAAGGAAGTTAAATGATAGTGGGATTATACCGACATATGAAGTGCATAATTTTGAGGAGTTAGAAGCGTTATTAAAGCAGCATGTGTAATAAAAAAATAGACAGTGGAGCTTTCGTCTCCAATGTCTATTTTTGTTAATTTGTATTTTCGTTATGTTTTGGGAGTGGAAAGGCATTCCCGATAGCAGCTGCACCAAGCATTGGCAATAGTAAATTAAGCGGGAAAAACATAAGTAATAGTAATGTTATAGCTATTGGCTTTCGTAACGCATAGCTCGAAATTGCTGTCGTTACGATAGCAACGGATGCTACTGGATCTATAGGAAGAATAGATGCTATAGCGTATCCAATACTTGATCCGGAAAATATAATTGGGAATATATGTCCACCCCGCCACCCTGTGTTCAAACAAACGGCAGTAATACACAACTTTAAAATCCCTGAAAGAAGTAGTATCCAAAAAGATAAATGGCTCCATTCAACAACTAACTCTTTTAATTGATGTTCCCCTGAAAATAATGTGTACGGAAGAAAAGTTCCTGCAATTCCTAATAAAATGCCACCGATAATTCCGAGTGTCAGCTTGTATTCCCTAAAAGGGTGAATTAACTTCTCTAATGTGAATTCTAACTTGAAATAAAAGAAACCAACTATAGCACCTATACTAGCAAGTGGAAGAAATGCGATCCATTCATTGAAAGAAAGTGCACCTTCCCCGAAATCAACAATAAAGGATCCACGATTATCGAGTTTACTCAGTAGTAAATAAACAGAAAAACCTGCGAAAGTAGTAGCTAAGTATACAATTGCCTTTTTTCCTTTAGAAAAAGCAGCAATTTGTTCCCCCTCATTTTCATTCGGTGCTAAATAACCGAATAATGGTGCGTTAAAAATGACACTTAAAGTAGCGCCAATTCCAATCTCGGTTAGCTCATTCATACCCTTTAAGGCAAATTTAAAGCGATCCCCTACCCATGTGCACAGTCCGCCTATAATTCCAACTAGTGCGGCTTCTGGACCAAGACTAGCTCCGAAAATTAAAACAATAATCGCTGTTAAAGTAGCCTGATGGACAAAGCGATATTCGATTCGACCAGTTTTTTTATATTCAGTCATCACTTCAGGCATAAGGCGTGGATATATACCGAAATATTTTTGTGATAGACCAACGAGGACCCCGCCAATTATTGTTACGCAAAGGGTGTAATAAGAGGGATAAGAGAGAACTTCAGGCAGGTATCTCCAAATAAAGTGGATTCCAATATTTATTGTGACTAAAAATAACCAGACTGTAGCTCCTACTATAGATCCTAGAAGAATGCCATATAGAGCAAGTATGTACTGCATATCTTTTTTATTTGTCATGTTATACCTCCGTTATGTAAATCTCAGTAGGGAAAAAGTGAAATATACTAGTGGAAAATGGATTGAATATATATAGTATCTTTTTGAGAGGACCGCCTATTCAACATATAGGCTGAATTTTAGAGAATTTGAATTTATAGGTTAAATTACTTATTTAATTTTATAGACTGATTTGAGTTTTTTAAAGGTCTTTTTTGAAATAGACTAGAATATATTTCTTTTGTTGCTTTATATGAAACTGTTAACATTTATTTTAGAACATTCAGAAAAACTGTTTGACATTAGGAAATTATTGCTATAAAATCAACGGTAATTGCATAGTCTTATCAAGAAAAGGTGGAGGGACAGGCCCGATGAAACCTTGGCAACAGCCGTATAACGGAATTGTGCCAAATCCTGCAGGTAGTAATCCTGAGAGATAAGAAAGAGCCTTTAGAGCGTGTTTTCAAACTGCTCCTTTCTTGTTTTCAGGAAGGGGGCAGTTTTTTATTTTGTATAAAAGAAAGGAGAATGAGAGATGGGAGAATCATGGGGAAAAGGAACGATTTGTGTGCAAGGTGGCTATACGCCAAAGAATGGTGAACCACGTGTTTTACCACTTTATCAAAGCACAACGTATAAATACGATACTTCGGATGATTTAGCAGCTCTATTTAACTTAGAGGCAGAAGGATATATTTATACGCGTATTGGAAACCCTACTCTAGCCGCATTTGAGCAGAAGTTATCAGATTTAGAAGGCGGTGTAGGAGCTGTTGCAACGGCTTCTGGGCAAGCAGCTATTATGCTCGCAGTTTTAAATATTTGTAGTAGTGGGGATCATTTACTTTGCTCTTCAACTGTTTACGGGGGAACGTTTAATTTATTTGGGGTGAGTTTACGTAAGCTTGGCATTGATGTTACGTTCTTTAATCCAAATTTAACGGCAGATGAAATTACGGCACTTGCTAACGATAAGACGAAACTTATCTATGCAGAATCATTAGGAAATCCAGCGATGAATGTTTTAAATTTCAAAGAATTTTCAGCTGCCGCTAAAGAATTAGAGGTACCTTTTATCGTTGATAATACATTAGCAACTCCTTATTTATGCCAAGCGTTTGAATATGGGGCAAATATTATTGTTCATTCTACGACTAAATATATCGATGGGCATGCGAGCTCTTTAGGCGGTATTGTAATTGACGGTGGAAACTTTGATTGGACAAATGGAAAATATCCTGAGCTTGTTGAACCAGATCCAAGTTATCACGGTGTAAGTTACGTTCAAAACTTTGGTGCAGCAGCATATATTGTGAAAGCACGTGTTCAACTATTAAGAGATTATGGAAATTGTATGAGCCCATTCAATGCATATATTAGCAATATTGGCTTAGAGACTTTGCATTTACGAATGGAGCGTCATAGCGAAAATGCTCTGGCAGTTGCTAAGTGGCTTGCTAATCATGAACGTATTGAATGGGTGAATTATCCGGGATTAGATAGTAATGAAAATTACTCGTTAGCACAAAAGTATTTGAAAAAAGGTGCTAGTGGGGTTTTAACATTTGGTATTAAAGGGGGATTAGAAGCAGCAAAAGAATTTATCGCAAATGTAAAACTAGCAACTCTTGTAACGCACGTAGCTGATGCACGAACTTGCGTTATACATCCCGCTAGTACGACGCATAGACAATTAAATGCTGAAGATCAGCGTTTAGCTGGTGTTACATCTGATTTAATTCGTTTATCGGTTGGTATAGAAGATGTTTCTGATATTATTGCAGATTTGGAAGCAGCTCTAGTTGGAGGCAAAACACATGCCGATCATAATTGATAAAGATTTACCGGCTCGCAAAGTGTTGCAAAAAGAAAATATTTTTGTAATGACGAAGGAGCGAGCAGAAACACAAGATATACGCGCTTTGAAAATTGCTATATTAAATTTAATGCCAACGAAGCAAGATACAGAGGCACAATTACTTCGCTTAATTGGAAACACACCGTTGCAATTAGATGTTCATTTACTTCATATGGAATCACATCTGTCTCGTAATGTAGCGCAGAACCATTTAACGAGCTTTTATAAAACGTTTCGTGATATTGAAAATGAAAAATTTGATGGGCTCATTATTACAGGAGCACCAGTTGAAACTCTTTCTTTTGAAGAAGTAGATTATTGGGAAGAGCTTAAACGTATTATGGAGTATTCAAAAACGAATGTAACATCTACGCTCCATATTTGCTGGGGGGCACAGGCTGGTTTGTACTATCATTATGGTGTTCCAAAGTATCCCCTTAAGGAAAAAATGTTCGGTGTATTTGAACATGAGGTTTGCGAGCAACATGTGAAATTGTTACAAGGATTTGATGAATTGTTTTTTGCTCCGCATTCTCGTCATACAGAAGTACGAGAGAATGATATTAGAGAAGTGAAAGAATTAACATTGTTAGCAAACTCTGAAGAAGCAGGTGTTCACCTTGTTATTGGGCCAGAAGGAAGGCAAGTTTTTGCCCTTGGACATAGCGAATATAGTTGTGAGACGTTAAAACAAGAATACGAACGAGATCGTGACAAGGGATTAAATATTGATGTGCCAAAAAACTATTTTAAACATAATAATCCAGATGAAAAGCCGCTTGTTAGGTGGAGGAGTCATGGTAATTTATTGTTTTCTAATTGGTTGAATTATTACGTGTATCAAGAAACCCCTTATATATTGTAAAGAAAGATTGTGTAACACGTGGCAACGTTTTCCTTGTAAAGATTAACTTATATTTTTCCGAATGTTCAAAATACATTGTTTTTCAGATTTTTTACTCATATAATTTCATCTAAACACAATTTTTGAGGGGTGGACAGTACTATGAAAGAAATTCAAGTTGGGTTATTAGGTCTTGGGACAGTTGGCAGTGGTGTGGTTCGTATTATTACGGATCATCAAGAACGACTCATACACCAAGTAGGTTGTCCAGTTAAGGTAACGAAAGTATTAGTGCAAAACATTGAGAAAGAGAGAGAGGTAGAGGTACCTTCTACTCTATTAACACAAGATGCAAATGAAATTTTAGATAATCCAAATATTGATGTTGTCATCGAAGTGATGGGTGGCATTGATGATGCAAAATCATATATTTTACAAGCTTTAAAAAGCGGAAAGCATGTTGTAACTGCAAATAAAGACTTAATGGCATTACATGGAGCTGAATTATTAGCGACAGCAAAAGATAATAAGGCTGATTTATTCTATGAGGCGAGTGTGGCAGGAGGAATTCCAATTTTACGCAGTATCGTAGAAGGACTTTCTTCAGATCTTATTACGAAAGTAATGGGAATTGTAAATGGAACGACAAATTTTATTTTGACGAAAATGTCAGACGAAGGGAGAGCATATAACGACGTGTTAAAAGAAGCCCAACAACTTGGATTTGCAGAAGCAGATCCAACATCAGACGTAGAAGGTTTAGATGCAGCAAGAAAAATGACGATTTTAGCTACTCTCGGTTTCTCTACAAATGTAGAGCTTGGAGATGTGAAAGTAAAAGGGATTACCTCTATTACAGAGGAAGATATTGAATACAGTAAGAGCTTAGGTTATACAATTAAATTAATCGGTCTTGCAAAACGAGATGGTGAAAAATTGGAGGTTACAGTTGAACCAACTTTACTTCCAAATACACATCCTCTTGCGGCAGTACAAAATGAATATAACGCTGTGTATGTGTACGGTGAAGCAGTTGGAGAAACGATGTTTTATGGACCAGGCGCAGGAAGTTTACCGACAGCGACAGCTGTTGTTTCGGATTTAGTTGCTGTAATGCAAAATATTAGATTAGGGGTAACAGGAAATAGTGCAGTAGTCCCACAATATCAAAAAGTATTAAAAGAGCCAGACGAAATTGTCGTGAAAAAGTTTTTAAGACTTCATGTAAAAGACGAAATTGGTGTATTTGCAAAAATTACTTCACTGTTCTCTGAGCGTGGCGTTAGCTTTGAAAAGATTATTCAAATGCCGCTTGAAGAGAAAGGAAAGGCTGAAATTGTAATTGTAACGCATCGTGCGTCTCTTGCTGATTATGATTATATTCTACATACGTTGCAAGGGTATGAAGAAATCGATTGTTTGAAAGCGAACTATCGAATTGAAGGGGATGCTAAGTAGTATCTCTTACCATAAAACAGAAAGAGCCTATTAAGCAGCTTGCTTAATAGGCTCTTTTCTATTTAAAATCTGCGTACCAACTTGAATAAATGCTTGGATAATCCAGCCTGTTGTAAAGGATAAGATGATTGTTCCAAAATAGATAGGTCCATCTAATAAAAAGCTTAACGTTAAAAATAAAAAGGCTAATGAAATCTCTGTTCTTCTAAACGTCCATTTTTTCTTTTCAGCAACCGTTAAAACGAAAGCTTCTTGAGGCGCTGCGCAAAGGTTTGTAGAGACGTAAAGACCAATTCCAGCTCCAACGAATAGATTTCCGCAAATAAGTGTTATATATTTTGGAAGAGAGCGGATAGCGTCCATAATAGTTGTAATGGAACCAATCCAATCAACAAAAAGAGAAATAAGAATCATCGTTACAATTGTACCGATTGTAATTTGTTTTTTATTCCAAAAGAGTACGATAAGTGTAAAGGCAAAGTTAATCATGAAAATCCAAAAACCAATACTTATCCCAAAATTTTGATATAGTGCAATAAAGAAGGAATCATAAGGACTAAGTCCAAAGGAAGTAATTGTTGTCATCATATTAATACCGATGGCAAGAATGAGTAAACCGCCAATGAAAAATATATATTTTAATTTGAATCGAAGCATAGTTGTATATCCTTTCTAAATGTATTTGCTAGGAAAGGATATATTGTGGAAAGCTTACCAGGTCAAGGGAGAATTTTTGTGAGAAGGGGAAAATGAGATGACAAATATAAGAAAGATTGCTGAACTTGCTGGAGTATCTGTTTCAACTGTTTCACGTGTACTAAATAATCATCCGTACGTAAATGAACAGAAACGAAAAGAAATTTTAGCAATTATAGAAGAATTAAATTACACGCAAAACGTGAATGCAATTCATTTAGTGAAAGGAAAAACGAATGTAATTGGCGTTTTATTGCCACACGTAAATGATCAATATTATAGTGCTATTATCGAGGGGATATCAAAAGAAACAGCAAAGAATAATTATAATATGATGCTTTGCCAGACAAATTATAGCGAAGAAAGAGAACTAGAAATTTTAAATATGTTAAAAATGAAAAAGCTTGATGGGGTTATTATTTGTTCTCGGACAAATAATAAGGAGAAGCTTGAAGAATATACGAAATTCGGCCCAATTGTTATGTGTGAAGAAATAGATTCGAAGTATATTTCAAGTGTCCATATCGATTACTACAAAGTATTTTCACGTGGGATGAAAAGCTTAATAGATGCCGGTCATACACGTATTGGATATTGTATTGGAAGAAGTAATAGCGTTAATAGCCAAAGACGAAAGAAGGCGTACGAAGATTCGCTTCAACAGAGTATCGTAACATCGTTAGAGACCTGGAAATTTGAGGGATGTTTTACAGTGGAAGATGGACGCAATGTAATTAGAGAATGGGCTCATATGTCAGTAAAACCGACGGCGTTCCTTGTATCTTGTAACCATATTGCAGCGGGGATGGTTACAGAAGCAAAAAAACAAGGAGTTCGTATTCCAGAGGATATTACGATTATCGGGTGTGATGATCAAGAGGTGGCAGATATATTGGGTATAACGACGATTTCGCATTCTAGTAAAAACGTTGGAGTGAAAGCGTTCGAATTATTATATGAAAAGATTAATGAAGAGAAATTAGATGTGAAGCATATAGAGTTATTACCAGAGTTAGTAGATAGAGAAACGACATAATTGAGAAGGTGTGAAAATCGCTTTTCAAAATTTCGTTTGGTATAATTATGGACAATCTATGAGGGCTAAAAGGGGTTTTGATATGAGATCAAAAGTAGTAAAAGTAATTCTACTCATTACAATTGCATCTTTCTGTTTATTTGCATATGGCTTTGTTTCAGGTGTAAATGATGTATTAAATCCGAAAGCTTCAAATTTAATTAAAAAGACCGATGTAGTGGCAAAAGAGAAAAAGAAAACGGGAACGTTACAAATCGTTAGTTTAGGTGATTCATTAACGCGTGGCGTTGGTGATAAAGAAGGAATTGGCTATGTTGGGCGAATGAAAGAGGATTTACAAAAAGATTATAAGCAAAAAATTGCATTAACAAATTTAGCAGTTAGTGGTGCAAAAATGCCCGATTTATTAAAACAAATTGAGAGTAGTGGCGCTCAATATTCAATTAAGCAAGCAGATGTAATCGTGTTAACGATTGGCGGGAATGATTTGTTCCCAGGCTGGGAATCGCTCGGGAAAATAGATTTAGAGACGTATCGTCCTGATACAGAAACGTTTCAAAATGAAGCAAAGAAAATTATAGAAGAAATTCGTAAATTAAATACAGATAGTCCGATTTTTTGGCTTGGTTTATACAATCCTTTTGAAGATGTAGAAGATTTAAAAGGGTCTTCAAACATTGTTGTGGACTGGAATGCATCTTTAGAGAAGTTAGCGCTAAACGATAAAAATGTGTATATTACACCGACATTTGATTTATTCCAAAACCGCGGGAAAGATTTATTATACTCTGATCATTTTCATCCGAATGAAGTAGGTTATACGTATATGGCAGAACGTTTAGTTCAAAATGTTGTAAGTAAATTAAAACTAGAACAAGGAGGGGTAAAATGACGACGATACTTTCCGTACGAGACTTGAAGAAGGTAATTGGAAACAAGACTCTTGTAGAGAATATTTCCTTTGATGTAAAGCAAGGAGAAGTGTTCGGGTTCCTAGGACCAAACGGTGCTGGAAAGACGACTACCATTCGAATGTTAGTCGGATTGATTAAGGCGACAGAAGGTAAGATTTCTATCGGTGGTTATTCGATTAAGGAAAATTTCAGAGAAGCGATGCGTCAAATTGGGAGTATCGTTGAAAACCCAGAGTTGTATACATATTTAACAGGATGGGAAAATTTAAAGCAATTTGCTCGTATGTTAGGTGATATATCAGATGAACGTATTATTGAAATTGCTGAAATGGTTCATTTAGATGAAAGAATTCATGACAAGGTAAAAACGTACTCACTTGGTATGAAACAACGCCTTGGAATTGCACAGGCGCTCCTTGGGAATCCTAAATTGCTTATATTAGATGAGCCAACGAATGGTTTAGATCCAGCAGGGATTAGAGAACTTAGGGAATTTATACATAAGCTTGTGAAAGAAGAAAATATGAGCGTGTTTATTTCAAGTCACTTGCTAAGTGAAGTGCAAATGATATGCGATCGCGTTGCTATTATTCATAAAGGAAAGATGATAACAGTTGCCAAGGTTGAAGAATTAATTAAAACAGCAAGTGATCGTGTAGAATGGATTGTTACACCAATTTCTAAGGCGAAAGATATGCTAGAAGCGGCCGAGGAAATAAGAGAAGTGAGTGTAAAAGGCGAGCGATTACTATGCCGCATGGATATTGCATCTATAAGTAGTTGGAATAAAAAATTTGTAGAAAATGAAATAGATGTACATAGCGTTAAGGAGCTTGTATTTACGCTAGAAGATTTATTTATTGAACTCACAAGGGGTGAGCAGCATGCGTGAATTTGCGAATCTAGTTTTAAATGAATCAGAAAAGATTTACCGTAAGAAACGTATTTTTGTTGTGATGCTTATTTTAGCAATCTTGATCCCGCTTTTTGTGTACGCGCAGTATCGTGAAATAGAAACGACACAAAAAAGACTCGGTACAACTGATTGGAAGGTTTCATTGCAACAGCAAATTGTTGATTCTCAGAACCGGTTGAACAATTCTAGGTTGCCAGAAGAATGGCGTGATTGGTTAAAGGTAAGAGTTGAGCAACAACAATATTATTTAGATCATGATATTAACCCGATGGCACCGGGTGCACCGACTTTTGTCAGAGCATTTATTGAACAAGGAATTACATTGTTTATTCCGCTTCTCGTAATGATTGTCGCTATTGATATCGTTTCAGGAGAACGAAGTGATGGGACAATGAAGATGTTACTTACGCGGCCGATTCGGCGCTGGAAAATACTCCTTAGTAAATACGTGACGATGTTATTTTTCATTTCGCTCATACTGTTTCTTGTAGGTTTGTTTGCTTACATATTATCAGGGCTTGTATTTGGATACTCGGGATGGAATTTACCTGTTTTAACAGGATTCGTCATTGATAAGGAAACGTTAAATACGAACTTTGTGCATCTTATTCCGCAGTGGCAATACATCTTAATGGCGTATGGACTAGCCTGGTTTGTTGCTATCGTTGTCGGAACTATATCATTTATGGTCTCTGTTTTAATTCGTAATACACCAGCTGGTATGGGCGTTATGCTAGCTGCATTAATTGCAGGCGGTATCTTAAGCTCATTCGCAACATCTTGGGAAGGTGCGAAATATATTTTTAGCGTGAACTTATCATTAACGGATTATTTATCAGGAAAATTACCTGCATTACAAGGCTTATCAATGGGATTTTCTTTGATGAATTTAACTGTTTGGGCAGTTGTTTCCCTTATTATTTCGTTCTTAGTATTTACAAAACAGGATATGTTGAATTAATTAGACAGGAAGTGACAGTATGGAAAATGTTTTAAAGAATGATTGGGGACCATTATTGGCACCAGAATTTGAGAAAGAGTATTATCGTACTCTATCCAGTTTTTTGACAGAAGAGTACAGCACGCATGTTGTTTATCCGAAGGTAGAAGATATTTTTAACGCTCTTCAGTATACAAGTTATGAAAATACAAAGGTTGTTATTTTAGGACAAGATCCATATCATGGACCGAATCAAGCGCATGGTTTAAGTTTTTCTGTACAACCTGATGTTAAAACACCACCATCATTGTTAAATATGTACAAAGAACTTCGAGATGAATATGGTTATGAAATCCCGAATAACGGTTATTTAGTAAAATGGGCGGAACAAGGAGTATTACTACTAAATACTGTATTAACAGTTCGTCAAGGCGAAGCAAATTCTCATAAGGGAAAAGGATGGGAGCACTTCACAGATCGTGTGATTGAACTGTTGAACGAACGTGCAAAGCCAGTTGTTTTCATATTGTGGGGGCGCCATGCGCAGGCGAAGAAGAAGTTAATTACGAATCCGAATCATCATATTATCGAATCTGTACATCCAAGCCCATTATCGGCAAGACGTGGTTTCTTTGGTAGTAAGCCATACTCTAAAGTAAATACGATTTTAGCTAATATGGGAGAAAGAGAAATTGATTGGGAAATTCCAAATTTATAAATAGAAAAGGTAGTTAACAGTCGTTAACTACCTTTTTATTATTGTTGTTCGTTCTTTAATTTTGCATCTAGTACAAAAGTACCAAATGGGATAACTGATGAAACAAATGCTCCAAGTGCCCATAAAATTGATTTACGGTGTACGATTGTTACTTGAATTACTGCAAAGATGAATAGAATAAACAGAACACCATGAGCCATTCCTGTAATTTTAACAGCTGTTGCAAATCCTGCGAAATATTTCAATGGCATTGCTACAAATAATAGTAATAGGAAAGAAATACCCTCAACTAGTCCAATTGCTCTTAATCGTCCGATTGGTGTAGATAACATAAAGTAGCCTCCTTTAACGTATGCTTGTATATAGTAAATTTGTATTCTTTTTCAAAATAAAATAGTCTATTTTGTTTCATTATATACAAAAAGAAAGTTTACACTACGAGAATAGTGCAAAGTTCAAAATATAGTCACAAAAGCATGAGAATTTAAATAAAAACCTATTTGAAGTATTTGACTTCAAATAGGTTTTGTGAATGAAAATATTAAACAAGTACATCCGTTTTTAAAACGAATTTCTCTACAACTTTTGCGACACCATCATTCATATTTGTATCTGTTACGTAGTTTGCAATTTCTTTAATATCATCAGGTGCATTGCCCATTGCAACACCAAGACCAGCAAATTCAATCATTGCTTGGTCGTTATAGCTATCGCCCATTGCGATAACTTCTTCACGCTTAATGCCAAGCTTTTGAATCAGTTTGTTTAAGCTCGTTCCTTTTGTAACACCGGCTTCAGTAAATTCTAAGAAGAATGGTTTCGAACGCATCACACTTAATTGGCCTTCTAGTTGTTTTTGTAGTTTCTTTTCAACTTCAACAAGGCGTTCAGCTTCTTTATTCATTAATACTTTTACTACAGGCTCTTTAACTGCGGCTTTAAAGTCATCTACTACAACAATTGGCATACCAGTAATATCGCCCTCAATTTCAGTATAAGGATTATTTTCTTCCGTTACGATATCATCGCCCATATAAGTATGAATCCATACATCTTCAGTTTTACTAATTTCAAATAGGTTGTGAACGATTTCAGGAGATAGTGTACTACTAAAGATTTCTTCGTTTGTTTTACAGTTAATAATTTTTGCGCCATTAAAAGATAGAATGAAACTGCCGTATTCTTCTAAGCGAAGTTCTTTGGCTACATTGCGCATACCAAACGTTGGACGTCCAGAAGCAAGTACAACCTTTACCCCTTGCTCTTGTGCAGTCATTAACGCTTCTTTCGTACGAGGTGAAATAGTATGGTCATCACGTAATAAAGTATCATCTAAATCTAAAACAATCATTTTATAAGTCATATAGAAAATTCCTTTCTTTAATTGAAATCAAAATACATGTTCATGAAGATGTTGAGGAATAATAGTAAGACATCAAACCTCTTTGAAAAGAAGTAGATAAATCATTATGAGTGTGTTGCTCATAATATCGGTTAATAATCATTGGGGATGGATAAAACCCCAATGATTCAAGTTTGATTTTATCGTAACAACTCTAAAGGTAGAGTGCAATAATGGAAGTTTTCCAATTTACGATATTTGTTTTGCTGTGGAACGAGAAAATAGTATTTCTAGCAAAATGGCCATTACAGATCCAAGAACGAGACCGTTACTTAAAAACGATGCTAGAAATGGTGGAAGTGTGGAATATGCTCCTGCTGGAACAAACATAACTCCGACTCCTGTGAAGATTGAAAGACCGGCTACTTTAAATAATTGTTCTTTATCCTGGACAGTTTCGTATTCTCGAAAGGCGAGGCCAATCATGCTTGCGAATACAGGATAAATAGCGGCATAACCAACTGCAACAGGGATTGCTGCAAAGAATGAAGTGATCTTTGGGAATATACTAACGACAATAATAAAGCTTGATCCTAATATAAAAGGGAGACGTTTATAAATATTAGTCGTTGCAATAAAACCTGCTGATCCAGAAATAGCGACAGGCCCAATAGCTGAAAACAGGCCACCTAGCAATTGGTTGATTCCTGTTATAATGCCGGCTTGTTTAAAACGATCTGATGCAGCATTTTCTTCATATTTAGAGACAACCTTTTGTACAACGCGAATACTTGCTAACATATTTGTTAGAAGTAAGAGTGTAACAAATATGACCGTAATTACCATATTCCATTCAACACGAGGCATGCCGAAAACAAATAAGGACGGAAAACGGATTATGTCTGTCACTGGTGTTATTGGATTAGATAATCCGAAGCATGCGAATAATATCCAGCCGCATATGATACTGAAAAGAACGGAATATTGTCCAATAATAGGTAGCTTCATGATGAAAAAGGATAGTAAAATAACAATGAGTGAAAGAATAAATACGTTAGGTTGTACTTCTGTATGTTTTCCATCAAGGCCAAACATTCCCTTTAAGAAGGAGCCACTGAGTTGCGCGACAAGAAGAAATAAATACGTTCCAATGACTGTCGGTGTAAAATAGCGAACGAGTTTATCAATAAGTCCAAAAACGCTAAGAATAATACAAATAATACCGCTTAATAAGAAAGCATATTGAAGAACTTTAAGTGTCTCATTGCTTGATCCAAATAATACGACGCCTAAACTTGCGTAAAGGGAGAAAATTCCCCACCAAAGGCCAGCAGGACCTTCTTGAATAGGAAGTTTATGCCCAAATATAGCTTGCAAGAGACCTGCAAAGCCTAGAACAAATAATGTTCTTTGTACGAATGCAATGGCTTCAGCGCCAGCAAGACCATAACTAGTTGCGACACTAATTGGTACAATAAGGCTTCCAGCTAAAATAAATAGTGCCCATTGTAAGGCGGAAAGAAATGTCTTCATTATATCAACCTCTTTCATAGATTCCGTATCTAGTATATACGTATTTTATTTCCACTGGCAAAGATTGTAGATAGAGAAAAGAGTTGAAACACGGTATGAATGCACGTAAGCAATTATGGATAGCAGTTATATGTATGACTTTTGTTGTAATTCTAGGAACGATAGGATTTATGACAATTGAAGAGATTAGTTTGTTTCAAGCATTTTGGATGACGATGATTACTGTATTGACTGTTGGATACGGAGATGCTGTTCCTGTAACGCAAGCAGGGAAAGTATTTGCGCTCCTTATTATTCCTGTTGGTGTAGGTATTGTTACGTATGCAATTGGGGTAGTGGCAGCTATGATTATTGAAGGGAATTTATTTCATGCAGTACGGAGGAAGAAGATGGATAAACAAATAGCGCAGTTGAAAAATCATATTATAGTATGTGGTTGCGGTAGAGTGGGGCTTCAAGTTGTACATGAATTGCAAGAAAAGAACATTCCATTTGTCGTTGTTGATAAAGATGAAAGTATATTGGAGCAGGAAAAGCTTTTATTTGTACATGGAGATGCAACGGAAGATCAAGTATTACATAATGCCGGAATTTTAAAAGCAGCTGGTTTAGTTGCTATTGTTGCAAATGATGCCGAAAATGTATTTATTACATTAACAGCAAGAGGATTAAACGATACGATTAAAATTGTGGCGAGATCTGAAAAGCCAGAAACTGAAGAGAAATTAAGGCGTGCTGGTGCAAATAAGGTTATTAATCCATCTAGTATGGCAGGTATTCATATAGCAAAAGGTATTGCAAATCCATTAACCGTTCATTATATTGATACAGTGTTGTATGGAGTAGAACAGTCATTTGTCATTGAAGAAATTCTAGTTGGCAAAGATTCAATACTAGTCGGTAAATCGTTACTAGAGAGTAATGTAAGGAATCAGTTTGATGTAACGATATTAGCGATTTCAAGAAATGGGAATATTATACATAATCCAACAGGGCAGGAAAAACTACAAGAACATGATATGATAATAGTATTTGGTTCAGTAGAGAAACTGGGACAATTTGAGAAAGAATTACAAAGTACGAGGTGATAAGGAATGCAAATATCTAGTGACAAGATTTTAAATAAAATGGCGAATGAAATTGCGAAGGCAAAAAGTAGCGAAGGACAAAAGTCAAAAGAACATTTATTAGTTGTGCGTGCTTTATGCGATTTACTATTAGATGAACAGGTTGAATCTTCTACGTATAGGGAGCCGCAAATTCAATCGCAAGTAATTGGATCACAGCCTATAACAACAGTTCAACCAGTTATACCAGTTTCTGGAGAGCCTGTGTATATAAAAGAAGAAGGTGCAAATGGTAATTCTTTATTTGATTTTTAAGAATTAAATCGTTTGGCTTATATGAAAAAATTGCTTATGATAAAGGTAAAAAAGGGGAATTAAGATGAAAATTTTCTTTTTACTAGGTTGTATTGCAGCGGGGCTATCTGTTGCGTTAGGGGCCTTTGGAGCACATGGTTTAGAAAATAAAATTTCTGCGAAAATGTTAGAAGTTTGGAAAACAGGCGTTACATATCAGATGTTTCATGCAGGTGGATTATTCGTAGTTGCTTTATTGATGGATAAGGTTCAATCATCACTTTTAACTACTGCTGGTTGGCTAATGGTAGCTGGGATTATTATGTTCTCAGGTAGTTTGTATGCATTAAGTACGACAGGCATTAAGTTCTTTGGCCCAATTACACCTCTTGGTGGTGTAGCGTTTATTGTGGCGTGGATTCTAGTAGGGACTGCAGTTGTAAAAGGATTATAAAAAACAAAAGCTGGCATTTGCCAGCTTTTTTTATGGTCTTGGAGTATAAGTTGCTTGTTGACTAGGTAAATACGTAATTTCTTCTGGAAATTCTACGTAATCTAAGTAGATCATTAATAGTAAATAGCGTTTTCCTGATTGCGGTTCACTAATAACGATATGGTCACGGCCGGCTGCTTCAATAATACCTGTATAAGATTGTGTACCAAGGGAACTGCCACGTTCATAAGTCATTACAACTGTAGCTTGCTTACCTTTGTTTAAACGAAGGATATTTTCAATATAGGATTGCTCTAGAGGTAACATGCCTTGAGAAATTGCATATTGAGCTTGCGCAGCTTGAGCTGTTTGTTGTTGCATTGCTTGCTGTTGTTGTTGAGTCATTTGTTGTGGTTGGACATAAGTTCCAGATGGTTGATAAAAACCTGTTCCATAGTACGGATTTTGTTGCTGTGCCATTCAAAAATCCCTCCTCATTTTCATCTCTTAATATACGCTAGGACAGTCTTCACCAGATGGTTGGAAGAAGCAGTGCTTTTTGAAGCGACCAGAGTTTTGTTGGTTATACCAAGTTGGTGGACAAGGACCTTCAGGTCTAAAGAACCATAAGGCAAAGTTAGCGGGCCAAAAACGTTGTCCTTGAATAGTTCGCCTTGCTAAGGCGATATCTTGTTCACGGGCTCTTTGATAAAAATATCCTTTTTGTGTTGCCTCAAAACCACCAGGATTTTGATACACCATTTGACGTAAATTACGAATACTTTTAAAGTCTAAACAATTTCCGCGGACACGATTTACCCCAACGTTTCCGACCATTAACATTCCTTGTTGCCCTTCTCCTTCGGCTTCAGCACGCATCAGTCTAGCTAACAACTTTACATCTGCTTCGTTATAAGCAATAACACCCATTATGTGTCACCTCTCTTTTTGTAATACCTTTTGGAAAGAGGTTTATTTCTAGATGAAGTGTGGAACAATTACTAGTTCATACGTATGAGAAAAAGGACTCAGATATGACAACCAAACGAAGTTTTACATTGAGAGAGGAAAATAAAAAAAGCTAGCGTGAGCTAGCTTTTCATCATTAAAATACTTTAGACCATAAGTTTGAGAAGAAATCTCCAATAGAGCGCATTGTTAGCACAAACCAATTTGCTTTTTCAACTTCCTCTGTTGTTTTTGCAGTAACTTTCATACTTTTACTACCGTCTAAGAAACCATATTTATCAGTTGATGCTAAAGTAATTGAGCCTACTTTAGCATCTTTCTTAACAGGAGCAACTAAATGTCCATCTTCAGCAAGAGATTTATCTAATTCAGTCCCAATTTTATAAGGATCTTTGCTACCTTTTTTCGCAATTACTGTTATTTCTTTTTCAGGTGCAACCGTTACTTGATCTTCTTTCCCTTTTACTACAGAGATTGTGTTATTTTTATCAACCTTGAGCTTTTGTTTTTCGAAGTTATTAAATCCATATTCGATTAATTCACGAGATTCTGTGAAGCGCTCGTCCATTGATTTCGTTTTAATAATAACCGAGATAAGACGTAAATCACCGCGTTTCGCAGTAATAGTAAATCCATATCCAGCTGTATCAGAACTTCCTGTTTTTAAACCATCAGTACCTTCATAAGCGAAGGCAGCTCCTGGTAACATCCAGTTCCAGTTTTCCATACGAATTGGTTTTGGATGATTGTCTGGGAAGTTTCTAAATCTTTGTTTTGTATCCTCTAGCATTTCTGGATACTTTGTAATCATTACTTTTGAAAGTATACCCATATCGCGAGCTGACATAGAGTTTTCTGCATTTGGATCAGTACCCTCGGGATGTTTCCCTTTTAAGTCAGCGTTATTTAAACCAGTAGCGTTTACAAATTTATATTTCTTTAACCCTAGTTTTTTTGCATGTTCATTTGCAAGATTTAAGAAGTTTTTCTCACTTCCTGCAAGTAGCTCTGCTAAAGCAATACTAGACCCGTTTGCAGAGAAGATAACAATAGAATGATATAATTCTTTTACAGTATATTGACGTCCTTTCTCAAATGGTACGTTAGAGAATTCATTATTACGTGAGACTTCATAAGCGTAATCGGAAATATTTACTTTCGTATCCCAAGTAATTTTCCCTTCTTTAATTGCTTCTAAACCAGCGTAAACAACAATTAATTTTGACATACTAGCAATAGCTAGCAGTTCGTCTGGGTTTTGTTCATGCAGTATTTTCCCTGTATCTGCATCAAATAGAAGTGCAGCAGCAGCTTCTATTTGTATTTTTTCTTCCGCATGGGATGTTGTTACTCCTAAGGAAAAAATTGACAATAGAAGCGCTAGTAAAATAGACAAGATTTTCTTCATATAAATTATCACCTTCGCATCGTTATTAGCATATAGCTCGTACCATTTTAGCATGAATTTGGATATAGAAAAGTTACAATTTTGTAAGGGATTTGTCGGTTTTTGTTCGAATTTGCGGGAAAAAGGAGTTTTTTGAGGAGAAATATAGAGGGAAATAAAAAAAGGAACGAATTTCGTCCCTTTTTCAATATTATATGTGTAAAAATTTCTCTACTTTTTCGTCTGGTAAGATGTTTCCAACGAAGAATGTTCCGAATTCACCATAACGAGCACTTACTTCATCAAATCGCATTTCATATATAAGTTTCTTAAATTGAAGAACATCGTCAGCGAATAATGTTACGCCCCACTCGAAATCATCGAATCCAACAGATCCTGAAATAACTTGGCGTACTTTCCCTGCGTATTGGCGACCAATCTTGCTGTGACTGTACATCATTTTTTTACGCTCTTCCATAGGAAGCATGTACCAGTTGTCATCACCTTGGCGACGCTTATCCATTGGATAGAAGCAAATATGATTTGCTTTCGGTAATTCAGGATATAAGCGAGCTAAAATTTGTGGATTTTGATATGGATCCTCATCAGCTGGAAGGTAGTTGCTTAGTTCAACAACAGATACGTAAGAATATGCAGGAACCATATATTCAGCTAATGTTGTTTTATTCAATTCTGTCTCAATTTCATTTAACTCTTCCATTGTTGGACGTAAAATCATAAGCATAATATCAGCTTTTTGACCAACAACTGTATACATTGCGTGACTACCTTTTTTCGCAGTAGCTACTTCGTTCCATTTTTCAACGACATTTAAAAATTCAGACACTGCTTGTCCGCGTTCGTCGCTAGATAATGTTTTCCATGCAGCCCAATCAATAGAACGTAAATCATGTAAACAATACCAGCCATCTAACGTTGTTGTTGCTTCACTCATTCTATTCACCTCAGTTAATGATAGTTTTACACGTTAACTATAGCATATATAGTTTTAAAATCATCTATATAAAACCTTGGCGCATAAAATTGTCACATTTAAGTGTTTAAGCGAGGTGAATTTAACGTCTGAATTTTATGAAAATATAATCATTTTTATTTTATCTATTTTTTGGGAGCTATAAGTTTAAAATATAGAAGAAAAGCAGTATTCTTAAAGATAGAGTTTTTTAACATATGTAGGAGGGGTTATTCGTGAGCAACTTATTTACAACAGTAAAAGAAAAAGTTCAAGGAAAAGGCATTTCTATCGTACTTCCTGAAGGAACTGATGAAAGAATTTTAGGCGCTGCAGAGCGTTTAGCAAAAGAAGAGTTAGTAAAACCAATCTTAGTTGGTAATAAGGAAGAAATTAGCGCAAAAGCTGCTAGCATGAATTTAACATTAGCAGGCGTTGATATTTACGACCCAGCTACATACGAAGAAATGGATGCAATGGTAGCATCTTTCGTTGAACGCCGTAAAGGTAAAGCAACTGAAGAAGACGCTCGCAAAATCCTTAAAGACGAAAACTACTTCGGTACAATGCTTGTATACATGGGCAAAGCACACGGTTTAGTAAGTGGTGCAGCTCACTCTACAGCTGATACAGTTCGTCCGGCACTTCAAATTATTAAAACAAAACCAGGCGTTACAAAAACTTCTGGCGTATTCATCATGGTACGTGAAGAAGAGAAATATGTATTCGCTGATTGCGCAATTAACATTGCACCAAACAGCCAAGATTTAGCTGAAATCGGTATCGAAAGTGCGAAAACTGCTGAGTTATTCGGCATTGATCCACGTGTTGCTATGTTAAGCTTCTCTACAAAAGGTTCTGCGAAATCTTCAGAAACAGAAAAAGTTGTAGAAGCAACTCGCATTGCAAAAGAAATGGCTCCTGAGTTAACTTTAGATGGAGAATTCCAATTCGATGCTGCATTCGTACCATCTGTAGCTGAGAAAAAAGCTCCAGGTTCTACAATTAAAGGTGATGCTAACGTATTCGTATTCCCAAGCTTAGAAGCTGGTAATATCGGCTACAAAATCGCTCAACGTTTAGGTAACTTCGAAGCAGTAGGACCAATCTTACAAGGTTTAAACATGCCTGTAAATGACCTGTCTCGTGGATGTAACGAAGAAGAAGTGTACAAGTTAGCTTTAATTACAGCAGCTCAAGCACTTTAATTCTAAAATGAATTAGTATGGAAAATGACCACCCTTAGGGTGGTCATTTTTATTTTTCTAAGCCAAGTGCTTTATTATTACGATCAATAATACGTTGTAAATTCGTCTCATATAAAGGAATCTCATCTATTGTTAATTGAGATGGTGTTAACTTTGGAGCGAATTGCTGCAATGTTTTTAAAAGACGCATCATTAAATCTTGTACTGTAATGGTTTCGCCAAGTAATTCTGAGAGTGAGGCCATCGTACTTGGTACAATTTCAGGGTACGTAAAGCGTGTTTCTTTTCCTTGAATTGCTAGGTTGTAGAAATCACGAACGAGTGCGGCACGCTCAGAGCCACTTCCGGTAGCACAGAGATAAATTTGGACAGCGACACCGCCGCGAATACGACGTTGTGAAATACCAGCGAATTTTTGATCGCGAATACTTAAGTCATAACTACCAGGACAGTAAGAGCCAACAATTTCTTTTGCCTCGATAGTAACGTTGTCATCCTTTAACATCTCCTTAATTAAATGCCACATCGTATCGTATCCAAGATCAATATCGATACCTTTTTCTGTTTCTTGGAATAAAAGTGATACGTTTAAAACACCTTCATCAAGCACGACTGCAAGCCCGCCAGAATTACGAACAATAACATTGAAGTTGTGTTGTTTTAAAAAAGAAATACCTTCTTCTAAATGCGGAAGGCGTGAATCTTGAATGCCAAGGACAATTGTATTGTGATGAACCCAAGAACGCATTGTTGCGGCTGACTTGCCATTTCCAATGCTTGTGCATAATGTGTCATCCATTGCGAATGACTGAAGTGCATGGAATGTTGGTCCCAAACTAGACTGATCTACAATGCGCCACTCTGGCTGAGATAAAATGGAACGGGAATTGCTCATATAACTAACCCCTTATCTTTAAAATGACAATCTCTATTATAGCAAAAAATGAAGAATGGAGTTTTCTCACATATAAAGGAGGAGCTTAAAGGTGAAATAATAAAAAGGATGCATTACATGCATCCTTTTTATTCTGCAATTTTTTCTAAATTACCGTTTCGGTCCATTCGGAAAGATGTTTGAGAACGTTCTTCGTCATCCATGACTGCCAATTTACGAGCTCGGTTCATAATGTTCATAAGTGTTTCGTAATCTTCTTGTACAGTATGAGATTGCTTTTCTAACTTTTCTAGTTTCTTTTCTAGTTCCTCATTCCGAAGGATTTGTGCTTTAATTTCTTGTTTCAATCTCGTATTCTCGTTTTCAAGAGCTGTCACTTTTATATTTGAAGATCCGACTGTTTGTAAAAAATAAATAACATCTTGCATTGTCATAGAGCTTCTTGCAGCAGGAGCAGTAGATTCTTGATATGGAATAGCTTCTTTATATTGTACGATTGATTCCTCTTGTACTAATTCTTCATAATCAGTTATCGAATCTGAAGCTGGTGGTGTATAAAGTAAACGTTTTTTCGCTTGTTCACCGCTTGCAGCACGCATTTTATCTTTACGATGTTTTTTTGCTAGTTGAAGAGCTTGTTCATAGCTATAGCGAACGACAGCATTCCAGCGGAAACCACAAGCAGCAGATGTACGATTTAACTGATCTCCTACTTCCTCAAATGCATTTAATTGCGTACTTCCTTCTCGAACATGACGAAGTACCGTTTCAGCAAGTAATAAATCATCCTCATCTGTCCAAGCATCTTGTCTTACTTTCATAGATTCAACTCCCTTTCTTTTTATGAACTTCCTATTTTTATAATGGGCAAAAAAATAAACTTTTATACAAAGCTTTTAAAAATATGGTAGATTTCGATGAAAGGTAAAAATTTTCCCATGAATGGTGAGCGCTTCTGTAGGAGAGCATATAAATATGTAGCATTATGTAGAGAATAGGCTTTGTAGGGAAACTTGCAACGAGCTTCAAAGAGCGGTAAAATACCATTTAGTGTTTATTTTTAAACGAACTTGAGAAAAGTTTAAAATAGAGGAAGTGTTATATAATGGGAAACGAATTTCGCGTGTGCGATGACTGTCAGGCAACGAACGTTAAAACGTTAGTTCCGAAGTTAAAAAAAGTAGATTCATGTGCAACGATTGAAGTTGGATGTCAGTCTTACTGTGGTCCTGGTCGTAAAAAATCATTCGCATTTGTAAATAACCGTCCAGTTGCGGCTCCAACAGAAGATGAGTTAATCGTAAAAATTGAAGCAAAGTTAAATAAGTAAGAAAAAGAAGAGTGAAAAGATTACTCTTCTTTTTTTATGCCCATAAGAGGAAAGATTTATTCTGCGAAAGTACTCTTGTGTGGACGAACGTTTTCTAAAGGATGGATATAACTTTTGTATTAAAGTTCCAATTTATATAAATTTATATTTCAAAATAATGGTTGACAGTCTTTTAAAGCGATAGGTAGAATAGAAGTGTCTGATTCTGAGAATCATTATCAGGAAAATAACAATTCACCTAATTTTTTTATTACTATTTGAGAATAAATTTCATTTTAATAAATATATGTTGTTGGTTAGGATGGTTGAGGGATGGAAGCGAGCGCAAGCAGTATAGAACAGCAAGAAGAGAATGTTAAAGAGATTAAGAGCAGACCGCTCATCGCTTCTATTATTTTAGTAGCGGGTACAGTTTTGTTAGCTTTAAGCATGGCAGTTTCTATTTCTTTTGGGGCTGCAGATATTAGTTTAAAGACTGTATGGCAAGCTGTATTTCAGTTTGATGGATCTATTACACATCATAACGTAATTCAAGAGCTTCGCATGCCTAGAGCAATAGGGGGCGTAGTTGCAGGTGCCTTTTTAGCGGTATCAGGAGCAATTATGCAAGGCATGACGCGAAATCCACTTGCTTCACCATCGTTAATGGGAATTACAGATGGGGCTGTATTTGGAATTGCAATTATGTATGCATTTTTCCCTAATTCACCTTATTTAATGTTTGTTATCGCATCTTTTATTGGAGCTGCGTTTGGTGCAAGCATTGTATATGGAATTGGGTCTTCTTCACCAGGTGGATTAACACCTGTGAAATTAGCTTTAGCAGGTGCAGCTATTAGTGCTTTATTAGGGGCAATTTCATCTGGAATCGCATTGTATTTTAATCTTGCCCAAGAGGTGAGCATGTGGAATGCAGGCGGAGTTGCTGGAGTGAAATGGCAAAGTATTAATATGTTAGTGCCAATTGGCCTTGTTTGTCTTTTTATCGCAATTATGATGTCGAGATATATTACAATTTTGAGCTTCGGTGAAGAAATTGCAATTGGACTTGGTCAAAATACGACATTAATTAAATTTATCGGAACAGTACTTGTTCTTGTTTTAACGGGTTCCGCAGTTTCCATGGCAGGATCAGTAGGGTTTGTTGGTCTTGTAATCCCGCATATGACTCGTTTCCTTGTAGGCTCGGACTATAGATGGGTTATTCCATGTTCTGCGGTCTTAGGCGGGCTGTTAATTGAATGTGCAGATATGTTATCTCGCGTTATTAACCCGCCATTTGAAACGCCAATTGGAGCAATTACAGCGCTAATTGGGGTTCCATTCTTCCTCTACTTAGCACGTAATGAAGGGAGAGGAAAGATGTGAGGACGAGTGTCTTAACAAAAAAGAACATTTCTATATTAACGATTTTAGTAGGACTAATCGTTTCTATATTTCTTATTAGTTTAAATACAGGAACTTTTAAAATACCCCCAATGGACGTATTAAAGTCATTGGTTGGACTAGGGGGTGAAGATCAGTCTGTTATTTTATTTGAATTCCGTATGCCGCGTATGGTAATCGCTATACTAGTCGGATCTGCTTTAGCTATGTCAGGTGCGATTTTGCAAGGTTTATCACGAAATCCACTTGCTGATCCAGGTATTATAGGGATTAATGCTGGAGCGGGATTAACAGTTGTTATATTCGTCTACTTCTTCTTCGGGAAAGTAGGGACTGGTACATTTTTATCTGTATTCATTCTTCCATTTTTCGCACTAGTTGGAGCGATATTAGCAGCGGTAATTATTTATTTATTAGCATGGAAAGACGGCGTTTCATCGACTCGATTAATACTAGTCGGTATTGCCGTTGCAGCTGGATTTGGAGCTGTTAGTTTAATTTTCTCTATGAAGATGACATCTAACGATTTTCGTTTTGCTACGATTTGGCTGGCGGGAAGTCTATGGGGTACAGATTGGAAATTCGTATTAAGCGTACTTCCATGGATGGTTATTTTCTTACCGCTTGCTATAAGTAAAGCACACATATTAAATGTAATGAACCTAGGCGATTCTACAGCAGTTGGCCTTGGTGTAAATGTAGAAAAAGAAAGACGTAAATTATTATTTATTGCAGTTTGTTTAGCGGGTGCATCTGTTGCTGTTGCCGGTGGAATTGGCTTTATCGGTTTAATGGCCCCGCATTTAGCAAGGCGCCTTGTTGGTGGCAAACATCAAATCATGTTGCCCACAGCTGCGCTAATAGGAACGTTTTTACTTTTATTCGCAGACGTAATTTCAAGAAGTGTACTAACAACTTCAGAAATACCAGTTGGTCTTGTTATTTCTGTAATTGGTGCACCGTATTTCATTTATTTACTTATGAGGACAAAATAAAGGGAGGCTTTTCGTATGGCAACTTTAGCGGTTGATGCGGTATCTGTTGGCTATAATGAAGGTTTAATTATTGATGGATTAACAGTTGAAATTCCGGAAGGGAAAATTACAACAATTATTGGGCCAAATGGTTGTGGGAAGTCCACATTATTAAAAACGGCGTCTCGTATTTTGAAGGCAAAACAAGGTACTGTTTATCTTGACGGAAAAGCAATTGAGAAACAGCCAACGAAAGAAATTGCAAAGAAAATGGCGATTTTACCACAAACTGCAGAAGTACCAACGGGTCTTACTGTATTTGAGCTTGTGTCATACGGAAGATTCCCTCATCAAAAAGGGTTTGGCACGTTGAAAGAAGAGGATTATCGCTACATTAACTGGGCACTTGAAGTGACAGGAATGAAAGAATTTGCGAATCGTCCAGCAGAAGCGCTATCTGGTGGTCAACGTCAACGTGTTTGGATTGCAATGGCTCTTGCACAAGGAACAGAATTACTTGTATTGGATGAACCAACAACGTACTTAGATATGGCTCATCAATTAGAAGTATTAAACTTATTGAAAAAGTTAAATGAAGAAGAAGGTAGAACGATTGTTATGGTTATCCATGACTTAAACCACGCTTCTCGTTTCTCAGATCATATGATTGCATTAAAAGCAGGTAAGTTAATGAAACAAGGAACACCAGATGAAGTTATGACAAGTGAAACACTTCGTAACGTATTTGAGATTGAAGCTCAAATCGTTCCATGTCCAGTAAACTGTAAGCCAATTTGCTTAACATATGATTTAGCGATGATTAGTAATCAATTGCGTAAAAAAGCTTAAGTAGAACCCCCTCGTGAAGAGGGGGGACTTCTAATGGACGTTGAGCTTCTTATATAAGAATGGGAAGTTGAACGCCCGTTAGAATGGGGTATTAACAACAATTAATAAAAATATATTGATTAATTGTTATCTTCGTTTCTTATAGTTCATTGCAACTTATAAGATAAATACAGCTAGAAGGAGTGGGAACATGAAGAATTTTAAAATGGCACTATTAGCAATGGTATTAGTTGTGACTTCTGTACTATTTGCTGCTTGTTCTAACAAAGAAGAAGAAAAGAAAGCAGATGCAAAGACTGAAGAGCGCACTGTAAAACATGCAAAAGGGGAAATTAAAATTCCTGCAAACCCAAAGAAAATTGCTGACCTTAGTGGTTCAACAGAAGAATTATTAATTTTCGGTATGAAACCGGTTATTACTGCTAATACATCTCAAGAAAAAATTGATGCACATATTGAAAAGAAACTAAAAGACGTTAAACCAGTTGGTTCTGCTTGGGGCGATAAAATTAACATCGAAGCAGTAGCTGCTGCAAAACCAGATCTAATTCTTGTAAATAATCGTCAAGAAAAGATTTATGATCAATTATCTAAAATTGCACCAACAGTTATGTTAAACACTCCATTAGATCAATGGCGTCCAAAATTCGAAGAAGTAGGTCAAATCTTCGGTAAAGAAAAAGAAACAAAAGAATGGTTCAAAAAGTATGATGAAAAAGCAAGCAAATTACATGACAAAATCGTCGCTAAAACTGGTGAAGCAACATTTATGAAAATGGCTGCGTATCCAAATGCTTTCCGCGTATACGGTGACTACGGTTACGGTAGCGTAATCTTTAATGATTTAAAACTACCAGCAGTTAAAGGTACACCAACTGATAAACCACTAGTACAAGTACAAAAAGAAGCTTTAATCGATTACAACCCAGATTACTTATTCGTATTTACAACTGGTGACGGTTCTCAGCGCTTAAAAGAATTCCAAGAAGAATCAATTTGGAAAAACATGAACGCTGTTAAAAACAACCACGTATTCACAATTAAAAATGAAGACTTAAACAAAGGTTACTTCCCATTAGGGAAAGATATGATCTTAGACGAAGTTGCTGAATTCGTTTTAGGTAAATAATGTATAAAGGAAATCACTTTTACTTCGGTAAAGGTGATTTTTTCTTTTTATAAAGGTAATTAATACAGTCTTTCATTTCTTTCTGTTTCTCATTTCGTTTATAATATAAAGTAAGAATGTAGTAAAGAAAGGGGGATGTCGGAAAGTGGTATATTTAAACGACAAACTCAGCGAAACAAAAGTGTTTAAAGACCCAGTACATAAATATGTGCACGTGCGTGATCGTGTTATTTGGGATTTAATCGGAACGAAAGAATTTCAACGCTTGCGCCGTATTAAGCAGCTTGGAACGACATTTTTTACATTTCACGGTGCAGAGCATAGTCGCTTTACTC
Source organism: Bacillus sp. GW823-FHT06A11 (assembly GCF_058795355.1). Classification (NCBI taxonomy): domain Bacteria; kingdom Bacillati; phylum Bacillota; class Bacilli; order Caryophanales; family Bacillaceae; genus Bacillus; species Bacillus sp. GW823-FHT06A11. The sequence continues at coordinate 122,934 of NZ_JBXAHS010000004.1, forward strand.
ATTCGTTAGGTGTATACGAAATTATTCGTCGTATGATTGATGATGTGTTTGATGGCAGACCAAATTGGAATGCTGAAGATAGATTGTTATGTTTATGTGCGGCATTACTTCATGATGTCGGTCACGGCCCATTTTCTCACTCGTTTGAAAAAGTATTTTCATTAGATCATGAGAAATTTACGCAAAAGATTATTGTTGGCAATACGGAGATTAATGATGTATTAAGTCGTGTTGATAAGGAGTTTCCACAAAAGGTAGCAGATGTAATTGCAAAAACGTCTACTAATAAATTAGCAATTAGTATGATTTCGAGCCAAATTGATGCGGATCGTATGGATTATTTATTAAGAGATGCTTATTTTACAGGCGTAAAGTATGGAAACTTCGATATGGAACGTATACTGCGTGTAATGCGCCCGTATGGGGATCAAGTAGTCATTAAAAATAGTGGTATGCATGCTGTTGAGCATTACATTATGAGTCGTTATCAAATGTATTGGCAAGTATATTTCCATCCGGTAACGCGAAGTGCAGAAGTTATTTTAACGAAGATTTTACACCGTGCTAAATCATTGCACGAGAAGTATTATACATTTAAAAATCATCCTGTTCATTTCTATTCTTTATTTGAAGAAGAAGTAACAGTAGAGGATTATTTAAAGTTAGACGAGAACGTTATGTATTACTACTTCCAAGTATGGCAGGAAGAAGAAGATCCAATTTTAAGCGATCTATGCCGCCGTTTTATGAATCGAAATCTATTTAAATATGTAGAGTTTACAGATAAACACGGTTTAGATAATTGGATGGAATTAAGTAGTTTATTTAAAAAGATTGGACTTGATCCGGAGTATTATTTAGTAGTTGATTCAACATCAGACTTACCGTATGACTTTTATCGTGCAGGAGAAGAAGAAGAGCGTTTGCCAATCCTACTTCTTATGCCAAACGGAGAGCTTAGAGAGCTTTCACGTGAATCGGATATTGTTGAGGCGATTACAGGTAAGAAAAGAACGGACCAAAAGCTATTCTATCCACATGATTTAATCTATGAAGATGGAAGAAAAGGAAAATATAAAGAGAGAATTATTGAGTTGTTAGAAGGAAAGAAATAAGAAGCAGCTAGTGGCTGCTTCTTATGAAAAACTTGAAATTATTTGTCGCTTAAGCGTTTTCCGCCAACTGCATAATGATTCTTAGACATTTCTTCGATGAAAACAACGATGTTTTCTTCAGGAGCACCAGTTGTTTCGCTTACTGCTGCTGTTACTTTCTCAGCAAGAGCTTTCTTTTGTTCTTCTGTGCGTCCTTCTAGCATTTTCACTGTTACGTATGGCATGTACAATCGCTCCTTTTATATAAGTTACACTCTTATTATAGCGGATTATGGGGAAGAACAATCGAAAAAACAAATAATTTCTTTTTTTGACATATGGAAGAGGAGATGAAGTATGGATCAGTTATTTAGATATCCATTGCACGAAATTCCGTTGGTAGCAATGGCGATTATTATTGCATTATCCGTTCATGAATTTGCACATGCATATGTTGCATATAAATTTGGGGACGATACAGCAAAGAGACAAGGGCGTTTAACGTTATCACCGATGGCTCATTTAGACCCTATCGGTTTGATTGCAGTATTAATTCTTGGATTCGGTTGGGCAAGACCGGTTCCTGTTAACCCATATAACTTTAAAAGACCGCGTCTTGCAGGCATATTAGTTTCAATTGCAGGGCCGATTAGTAACTTAATTTTAAGTGCAATTGGTTTAATTATTTTGTATAGCTTAGCAGTATTTGGAGTGTTAGATGCAGTTCCAGTTGCAGTAGCTGAAACATTAGGAAAGTTTTTTGAGCTCTTTATTATGTTAAATATTGTTTTACTTGTATTTAATTTATTACCGATCCCGCCACTTGATGGGTATCGTGTAGTGGAAGATTTAGCACCAGCAAATATTCGCGCGAAAATGACACAGTATGAAAAATATGGAGCGATTGCGTTATTAATTCTCGTTATTACACCGCTTAGTAATTACACAATTCAACCTATTTTCCAGGTAGTTATTCCGCATGTATTAATGTTTTTACAAAGTATCATTGCGCCTATTTTTGGCCTTTTATAATTTTTAAGTGAGGAGGATTTTACATATGACAGAGAAAAAGAAAAAAATCGGTTTTAATATTGTGAAAAATGATTCAACAGATGGACATGGTGGATTTGGTGTTGGGGCATTAAGCCTAGAAAACATTTCACCTGTATTTGTTGATGTACTAGAGAAAACCGCATTCGTTGATATCGGTGCGATGCATGCGCGTAGTACAGTAGAAAAAGGTATTAAGTTTTTAACAAATAAAGATGAAGTTCCAAACGGAAAACCATTTTGGCTTGTTTGGGTAACGATTGAAAGAACTGCAACTGGTGCTTATTACGCAGGTGTAACAGCTTGTGAAATGACAGTAGACCGTGAAATTCGTCGCGGATATAAATCACTTCCAGAACACGTAAACAAAATGGATAAATCAATGAAGCGTCACATTATGGTTGACCATATGGATGAATCATCTAAAAAAGTACTTGGTACGTTCTTGAAAGAACATAATGAAGCGATTTGGAACGAATCTAGTGAAGAATTGCGCCTTGCATTATTAAGTGAATAAAAAATAGCTGACGGATGCCCGTCAGCTATTTTTTTTACCAAGGAAGATATTTTTTCCACCAACTTGTTTTTTTCTTTTCTTCAGTCGTTTTTTCAAATTCTTCTTTATCATCGACGTGATCCATACAATATTCAGTCGGTTCGGTACCTTTAGCGAAATACATTTTCACAGAAATAGGACAATTTTTTGTAGCAATTTTACCGTTCTCTGGGTTGATATTAACCGCTACGACGTCACCTGGTTGTTTAAATTCTTTTTTGGGCTGTCCATCTAAGCCTTTCTCCATCGTATCAGTCCATATTTTCTTCGCATATCCTTGTTCTGCTACGTTTGAAATAGATTTAGGTTGATCATATCCGACCCATACACCTGTTACGATTTGCGGAGTAAATCCGATCATCCAACTATCCGTTTCAGTAGAACCAGATTTTCCGGCATATGTTCTTGATAATTTTGATAACATCGATTGGCCAGTTACAGCAGCATAACTGCTTAGTTTCTTATTAAACATACCGGTCATCATTTCTTCCATTACAAACGCTTTGCTCTTGTCGAGAACTTGTTTACTCTCTAAATGAGCATCGTATAATATATTTCCTTCATGATCCATAATGCGGCGAATGAAAGTAGGTTTTACTTCTTTTCCACCGTTTGCGAACATGCTATAAGCGTTAACCATTTCAATTGGTTTTACGGGTGATGTGCCGAGAGCTAGAGAAGGCACATCTTTTAATGCACTTGTAATTCCAAATTGTTTTGCTGTTTTTGCGAGTGCGTCATCTCCTAAAAATAAATTCGTTTTTACAGCATATATGTTATCAGAGACTGCGAGAGCTTGTGCCATCGTTACAAAATCATCTGCATAATAATCTTTATAGTTTTTTGGTTTATACTTTGAAACGCCGTCACCTAAAGTAAATACAGTATATTCGCTTTTTAAGCGCGTAGCAGGCGTGAATCCTCGTTCTAATGCTGCATAATATAGAAATGGCTTAAATGTAGAACCAGGCTGACGAACGGCTTGTGTAGCCCTGTTAAATTGACTCGTAGTATAATCAGTTCCGCCAACAAGAGCAGCCACTTCACCTGTCGTTGGATTCATAGAGACGAGAGCAGTTTGTATGTTTGTTGTGTCAGGTATATGATCTTTTACAGCTTGCTCTGCTACAGCTTGTAGTTTAGGGTCTAGCGTTGTATAAATTCGCAAGCCACCCCGTTGTAAAGCTTGTTCGTCTAATCCAACATCACGAAGAAGCGAAGCTTGTACAGCATCTTGGAAATATGGTGCGACCTCTGCTACTTTTTTCGTATCTAATGAGGCAAAAGTTAGTGGCTCTTTCTTCGCTAAGGCTGCTTGTTGCTTCGTAATATATCCTTGTTCGACCATTTCATCTAATATGAGAGCTTGTCGTCCTTTAGCACGATCCTCTTTCAAAAAGGGAGAATAGACACTTGGCCCTTTCGGGATACCTGCGAGCATACTAGCTTCTGCTAATGTTAAATCTTTTGCTGTTTTATCGAAATATAGACGGGACGCAGCTTCGATTCCATAAGCGCCATGTCCGTAATAAATTGTATTTAAATATCCTTCTAAAATATGATTTTTATTATAGTTTACTTCAAGGCGGACAGTGTACATTGCCTCTAATAATTTCCGTTTCCACGTTTTATCATGATCTAAATACAGATTACGCGCGTATTGTTGTGTAATTGTACTAGCTCCTTGTACCTTTGCCATCGCTTTTAAATCAGCAACAATTGCACCCGCAATCCGTTTCACATCGAAGCCGTGATGTTTGTAGAATCGTTGGTCTTCGATAGATAGTGTCGCCTCTTTTACATAAGGAGAAATTTCATTGAGAGATACATTGTAACGTTTTTGAATTTCATTACTTTGTCCAATAACAGTATCATCGTTTGCGTAAAAGACGCTTGTTTGCGGGACCGCAACAGGAGGAGGTCCCATAATTTTTGCGACTATAATAATAACAAAAAAAGAAAAAACGAAGAAAAGGACGCAAGAAAACATTGCGGTGAAGAAAAGACGTTTATATTTTTTAAGTTTTGGATTCATAGTCTGATCCATCTTTTTTCAGCCCCTCATTAATACAAGCGTTATTGTATTAGTATTGAGGGTTTTCATTTATTTTAAACAATGAAATTTCGAAAATAAAAAGCTCCTTCCATTAAGAAAGGAGCTCAAAGGCACGTGCTGGCCAATCGGTAATGATGACATCTACACCATAATCAATCATAGTTTGTAAATCTTTGTATTCGTTAATTGTATATGGACGGAAAACATATCCTTGCTCTTGTGCTAATTGCACAAATTCTTTCGTTAATAGCTGGAAGTTTGGATGTAATCCACTTGCTTTTCTCTGTTTTGCTTCGGCAATTGGATCAGCAATCGGTGTATCATATAAAATTGCTCTTGGGATTTCAGGAGCAATTTCTGCTAATAATGAAACAGAGTCATGGTTAAATGATGAAAATACAATTTGATTAGAAAGATGATATTCGCGCACAAGTGCAACAGCTTTTTCCTCAATATTTGGGTAATGAATAACATCTGTCTTTAATTCAATATTTAGTTGTAAGTTCGTTGTGGAAAGCCAAATGAAAATCTCACGCAACGTTGGGATTTTTGCTTCATGGAAAGAAGGGTCTTTATAGCTACCAGCGTCCAATGATTGTAGTTCCTCTACCGTTTTTTCCGAAACAAGTCCAACGCCATTTGTTGTACGATCGACGGTTTCATCGTGAATTACGACAAGTTCACCATCTTTTGATAAGTGGACATCGAGTTCAATTCCGTGAGCGCCAATGCGTTCTGCTTCTTGGAAGGCAATCATCGTATTTTCGGGATGTGTACCTTTTACTCCGCGGTGAGCGAAAATAAGTGGTTTACTCATGTGAAATTCTCCTTATTATCTCTTTTCTTTCATTATGAAACTGCTTTAGGGAAAATACAATTGAATATGATAAACATTTACAAAAGTCTAACAGTTGCAGAAAAGTTAACGTTAACGTAAAATGTAATAATCAAGTGAAGGGAGGAATAAACATGTATAAAATTGATGAAGTAACAAAGCAAGTCGGTTTAACAAAACGTACACTTCGTTATTATGAGGAAATTGGTTTAATTCATCCCCCAGAACGTAGTGAGGGGAATATTCGTCTGTATACGGATGAGGATATTGCCAGAATTAAAAGAATTGTAGAAGCGAAAGAAGTGCTAGGAATCACACTTCAAGAAATGCAGCATTTCTTATCACTAAAAGAAAGAATGGAGCAAAGAAGAAATAGCGAGAACCCTCGTGATCGTGAAGTGATTCAAGAAATTAAAGATATGCTTGAAAAACAAGTGCAAACGTTAGACGAAAAAATGGAGCAAATGCAACGTGTAAAGGCAGAACTTGAAGATAGTTTACATCGTGCAGTAACATTTTTAGAGAGCACAAAAGGAGAGTAATCAAAATGGAGAGCAAACAAAAACTAGGGAGATTGATTACAGTGGTGGCTACCTTCCTTGCCTTTTCGGGTATAGGAGTAGTCGACCCAATTTTGCCGATTATTGCAGAGAAAATTGGTGCAACGCATTGGCAAGTTGAAATGTTATTTACTGCTTATATTTTAACGATGGCAATCATGATGTTACCAGCTGGTATATTTGCATCAAGATTTGGTGATAAACGGATGATGACAATCGGTCTTGCGATTGTGACTGTATTTGCGTTTATATGTGGTATATCGCAAACGATTGCTCAATTATCTCTTTTCCGTGCTGGATGGGGATTAGGAAATGCGATGTTTTTTGCTACAGCAATGACGCTGTTAATAGCATTAAGTAAAGAAGTTCATGAAGCAGTAGGATTATACGAAGCAGCGATCGGCTTAGGTATGGCTGGGGGGCCGTTATTGGGTGGAATATTAGGTGGACATTCTTGGCGTTATCCATTTTTCGCGACGAGTATTTTAATTTTCTTAGCATTTATTTTAGTATTCTTTTTTGTAAAAGAACCGGAGCGAAAAGTGAAGCGTAAGGCTGCTGGCGTAGGAGAATTACTTAACCTGGTGAAGTATAAACCGTTTATGCAAGGTGCGATTTCAGGAATGTTATACTACTACGGATTTTTCGTTGTGTTAGCATATTCACCACTTATTATGCATTTATCAGCTATTCAATTAGGCTTTGTATTTTGCGGATGGGGATTAGCGTTAGCTTACGGTTCTGCAATTTTAGCACATAAGCTAGAAGGGAAATATGAACCAAAAACATTATTGAAGGGTAGTTTACTTGTATTTGCGATTTTCTTAATTGCACTATTCTTTGTGAAAATTATGTGGTTACAAATTACTCTTATCGTTTTATCAGGATTAGCATCTGGCTTAAACAATGCATTATATACAAGTTATGTAATGGATATTTCACCTTATGAAAGATCTGTTACGTCAGGTGTTTATAACTTTGTTCGTTGGTTAGGGGGCGCAATTGCTCCGATTTTATCAGGAATTATCGGTCATACTGTTTCACCACAAAGCCCGTTTTTAGTAGGTGGAATTGTGGTGTTAGTTGGTTGTATTATGATCCTAATTCCAATTCGTAAACCAGTAGAAATAGAGACAAAAGCCCTTTCTTAAGAAAGGGTTTTCTTTATACATATATGTTAGAACCCTCTGACTAAAATATATTTTCGGTATTTTTGTACTTTTAACTATACATTTTGGATGTTTTGTTTTATTTTTGTTAGGGGACATTAATGATGTCCCTATTATAAATTTGCATTGAAAGGCGTGATTGTACGATGGAACTATGGTTCACTGAAAAACAAACAAAACATTTTGGGATTACGGCGCGTATTAACCGCACATTACATACGGAGCAAACAGAATTCCAAAAACTTGATATGGTTGAAACGGAAGAGTTCGGAAACATGCTTATTTTAGATGGCATGGTTATGACAACAGAAAAAGATGAGTTCGTTTATCATGAAATGGTAGCGCACGTACCTTTATTTACACATCCTAACCCTGAAAACGTATTAGTTGTTGGTGGCGGTGATGGTGGTGTTATTCGTGAAGTGTTAAAACACCCAAGTGTAAAGAAAGCAACTCTTGTTGAAATCGATGGAAAAGTAATTGAGTACTCCAAACAATACTTACCATCAATTGCAGGCGCATTAGATAATGAGCGTGTAGAAGTAAAAGTAGGAGACGGTTTCCTACATATCGCAGAAAGCGAAAATGAATACGATGTAATTATGGTAGATTCTACTGAGCCAGTAGGACCAGCAGTAAACCTATTTACAAAAGGCTTCTACGCTGGAATTTCAAAAGCGTTAAAAGAAGATGGTATTTTCGTTGCACAAACGGACAACCCTTGGTTCACACCAGAGTTAATTACGACTGTGTTTAAAGATGTAAAAGAAATTTTCCCAATTACTCGTTTATACACAGCTAATATTCCAACATACCCAAGTGGTCTTTGGACGTTCACAATTGGATCTAAAAAACATGATCCATTAGAAGTAAGTGAAGAGCGTTTCCACGAAATCGAAACGAAATACTACACAAAAGAATTACACAACGCAGCATTCGCATTACCGAAATTTGTTGGCGATTTAATTAAGTAAGAAAATCGAGCTTGAACAAATAAAGTGTGAGTAGCTCATTTAAGGTGTTTGTCCAGAAGACTTGAACATGCTAGCTACTTACACTTCTGTAGAGAAAATCGTCTTCTTGTTGTTAAAAAGAAGACCCGGTAAATCGAGAAAGAGGAGCAATTCGCTCCAAATTTGAGAAATAGTGAAAGGTTGGGATACCTTAAGTTCCACATAAGGAGGAAAAGAATATGCGTTTTGATGAAGCTTATTCAGGTAAAGTATTTATTAAAAGTCATCCAAGTTTTGAAGAGTCAAAGGTAGTTATTTATGGGATGCCTATGGATTGGACAGTAAGTTACCGTCCAGGATCTCGTTTTGGCCCTGCACGTATTCGTGAAGTATCAATCGGTCTTGAAGAATATAGTCCGTATTTAGATCGTGAATTAGAAGAGGTAAAATATTTTGATGCGGGTGATATCCCATTACCATTCGGAAACGCACAACGCAGCTTAGACATGATTGAAGAGTATGTATCAAAACTTTTAGATGCCGATAAGTTTCCACTAGGTCTCGGCGGTGAGCACCTAGTGTCTTGGCCAATTTTTAAGGCAATGGCAAAAAAATATCCGGATTTAGCAATCATCCACATGGATGCTCATACTGATTTACGTGAATCGTATGAAGGGGAGCCTTTATCCCACTCTACACCAATTCGTAAAGTGTGTGATTTAATTGGTCCGGAAAACGTATATTCTTTCGGAATTCGTTCTGGAATGAAGGAAGAATTTGAATGGGCGAAAGAAGTAGGTATGAACTTATATAAATTTGACGTATTAGAACCGTTAAAAGAAGTATTACCGAAACTTGCTGGACGCCCAGTCTATGTCACAATCGACATTGATGTATTAGACCCAGCTCACGCTCCAGGAACAGGAACGTTAGAAGCTGGCGGTATCACATCTAAAGAATTATTAGATTCCATCGTAGCAATTGCAAATTCAAATATAAATGTAGTTGGAGCAGACTTAGTAGAAGTAGCCCCAGTCTACGACCATAGTGATCAAACACCAGTCGCAGCAAGCAAATTCGTGCGGGAAATGCTGCTCGGTTGGGTGAAATAAAAGTGAAGCCGACTGTTTAGACCCGGTGACTAAGGTTCTTTCCTGCAAAAGGTGCTTTTTACCTTTTGGCAGGGAAGGTTCTTAGACGCAAGGGTCTAGGAGGTGTAACTGGATAGAAATAAAAGCGGAAGCGGCTCGCTCAGAATGTGAGGGGGATGGAGCTTCAGACGTAGAGGCTCTTTTTGCCTCGAAGGAAGAAGCGAAGCCACCGATCATTCTAGCCGCTGCAGCTAGATAAAGTAAGAGCCCTCTATATGATTAGAGGGCTCTTGCTTTGTCGTTATGTGTCGGTAAGTCGATATATTTAAAAAATCGCCGATATAATTTCATTTACCGTTACGCAACACAAAAAAAGCTATTCTCAAACGATGGGAATAGCTCTTTTTCTTATGCAACCTTCTCTTCCGAAGTAACTCCACGAATTTCATCAGCAGAGCGGATCGGATATTTACGGAACACAATAGACCCGATGTATCCGACAATAGTGGTAACGATTCCACATAGTACAGCAGCAATCGTTACTTTTATAACGTCATTAAATCCGAATAGGACAAGAAGACCTGGAATTGGTGATGCTGTTCCTGGTGCATTATTAACAAGCTGGAATAGCGATGTAATAATACCGGCAAGTGCACCGCCAACGAAGTTTGTTGCATAAATTGGAATTGGATTTGCTGAAACAACATCTGCTTGTGTTAAAGGCTCGATTGCTACAGCGATTGTGTCTTTCTTTGAGCAAATTTTTAGTCGCTTAAAGAAAATAAAGTTCATCGGGGCTGAGGCTGCTACGGCAAGACTACCAATTGCCATTGGTAAACCTGTTAATCCAAGCATTGCAGTTAGTGCCATAGAACTCAGTGGAGAGGTAGAAATAACTGTTATTAATCCACCAAGCATAATACCCATAATGATAGGACTTTCTGTAGTTGCAACTGATATCATAGAACCGATTTTACCAAGTGTTGCGTTAACGAGCGGATCCATAAGCATTGCCATTCCACGTGAGATTGGTGCAGCGATAAATAGGATTGCTAAAAATTCCACACCAGCCGGTAATTTCTTTTCGAGAAATTTCACGACGAAGGCACAAACGTATCCGGCGAAAAATCCTGGTAAAATACCGAATCCACTAGTAGCGATACCAATTAAAACAGCGTATACGGGGGAAACACCGATTGCTAATGCGACTAAAATCGCTGCTGCGACACCGCTCATACTACCAGAAGCTTCTCCTACTGATTGTAAAAAGTCATTATGAAACATTTCTCCACCTATATAACGGTGAAATGCTTCAATAAGAAAACTTGCGATTGCTGCATTAGCTAAAGCGCCCATCGCCTTCATTCCGTAAGGCGCACGGTAACTGAAAAGTGTAAATAGACAAAGTACAACAAGTAATAGTGCTAAACCTTGCAAGATAGCCATTTGAAAACTGTCTCCTTTGATTTTTGTAATAAAAATTCGTATCATTCAATAATAATATAAAAGTGTATGAAACGGAAAAATTTTTTCTTGGGAACTTGCTTTAAGAAAAAATCCCTTACAATAATGTAAGGAAAGTGTAAGACTTTTAGATAGAGTATAGTATGCTCTTTTCCGTATAATACAAGTATAGATATAATACTAGTGAGAAAGAAGTGCAAACAGGAGGCGCATGTATGAAATTGGTAATTAAAGTTTTAGCTGTATTCGCCATCATTTTAGGGGGAACAGCATATTATTTAAACACAAAAACAGAAGGTGTACATGCTTTTGTAGACAACTTCTTTTCAAATAAAGAAATACAAGATTATTATGCGGTTGTAGATAAAGGTGAGAAAAAAGACGGTGAATATTTGTATACATTTAAAGGGTATACAGAGGACGGAAAGCAACAAATTATTAAAAGAATGGTAAATCGTGAATTGCATGCAGGTGCTTTTATAAAAATTTATGCAAAAGGTATGCAAGGAAAAGGATGGGCTGAAATAACGAAAGAGTCAATCCCGCAAAAAGCATTGCAAAAAATAGAAAAATCATAAAAGGAGCGAATCGTTCGCTCCTTTTTTAGTGCGTTAAAATAGTGATAGATGTATTTTCTTTGTTAGAAATGATTTTGGCATGTCCACCAATTGGAAAAGTAAAAATTGGAGTTGTATGTCCAAAATTTGCATTTGCAATGATAGGAATATGTGCAAGTTCAGGTTTTGAAGAAATCATTTCTTGAATGTCCGCTATCGTACATTCTGCTTCTTTTTGCATTCTTCCTATTACAATACCTGTTATATGTTCAAAATCAGGTTGCTGCATAAGGGAATGTAGATAGCGATCAAAAGTTTTAAGCGTTGATTTTCCTGTTAAACTGTCTTCTTCAAGGAATAAAATTTTGCCCTTTAAGTTTGGCATATATGGTGTGCCTTGTAGTAAATTAAGTGTGCTCATATTGCCACCGATAATTTCTCCTGTCGCTTCCCCCTCTTGAATTGGAACATACCCTTCATTTTTTATAAATTCTCGATTTTCCTGATCCATATACCAAGAATCATCGCTCCACGTTTCCACCGGAATGATTTCAATAGGCTCATTAGTGGTTAAGCATTGTAAAAAGTAATCGTTTGTATACTCGAGCCCTTTCTCCATTCCAAATGAAGAGAAGTGGGGACCCGAATATGTAACAAGCCCTGTTTTTGTGTAAATTGCATTATTTAAGGCAGTAATATCAGAATAACCACAGAAAAATTTCGGGTTTTTACGAATTAGATCATAATCGAGATGTTTCAATAAACCATTGGAGTTGTATCCGCCAAGTGTCGTCAAAATAGCTTTTACATTAGGGTCTCCAAATGCTTCATGGAGGTCTTGAATGCGGGAAGAAATAGAAGAGGAAGCAAATTGATCTATCTCATCGGCATATTTTGAGAATGTAACTTGAAAGCCCATGTCAGTTAATCTTTTTGTAGCAAGTTTTCTATTTTCATTTGAAACAATACTTAAACTACAGGATGGTGAAATCACGCGTATTTCATCACCCTTTTTTAACTTTGTTGGTATCACTGAATTCACCTCTATAATTAAAAGAATATTTAGATTTAAAAAATATTTTATCACATGAAATAAAGTAGAAGTGAATTATTTTTTGAAATGGAGTTTTCCTGATTTTTCAGCAGACAGACAGCGTCTTTTTTTGATATGATAGGAAAAGTGATTTATTATAAGTAGTATTTAATATCTATAACATTTGAAAGGTGTGCAAGACGTGAAGAAACAACTTGCAGGCTTGCCGGTACACGTTCATTTCGTAACAGAAATCCGTGAAGGGGCGAGGAAGGAAACCGTTGCTTTTGAAGCAAATGGTCAATACTATGTAAAAGGTCAAGGTACATATGTAACATTCCAGGAGCCGAACGAACAAGGCGAAGTGAAAACAATTATTAAAATTCAAGATGAACAAGTTCTCATTATGCGTTCAGGTGCTATTTCTATGCGTCAGACGCATGTGAAAGGTGAATGGACAACGGGTACGTATACGAGTGAACTTGGTACGTTTGCACTGCAAACGAAAACTGATAACGTTCTTTTTAAATGGTCGGATGAAAAGAAAAAAGGACAACTCTTCTTAACGTACGCATTGCTTCTAAGTGAACAAGAAGCTGGCAGATATACAATTACAATTAATTTGAAGGAGGCAAAATAATGAATTCCTTAGAACAGGTAAAAGGATTGATTAAAGAAGAAATTCAAGCTGCTGTATTAAAGGCAGAATTAGCGACAGAAGAACAGATTCCAAACGTTGTATTAGAATCTCCAAAAGATAAAATAAATGGTGACTTCTCTACAAATATGGCAATGCAACTTGCACGCGTTGCGAAAAAAGCACCTCGTATGATTGCAGAAGAACTAGTTGCAAACTTCGATAAAGCAAAAGCTTCTATTGAAAAAATCGAAATCGCTGGTCCTGGTTTTATTAACTTCTATATGGATAATAGCTACTTAACAGATTTAATTCCAACAATCGTAAACGCTAGTGAAGCTTACGGTGAAACGAACACTGGTAAAGGTGAAAAAGTACAAGTTGAGTTCGTATCTGCGAATCCAACAGGTGACCTTCACTTAGGACATGCACGTGGTGCGGCAGTAGGTGACACTTTATGTAACGTATTAGCAAAAGCAGGATACGATGTATCTCGTGAGTACTATATTAATGATGCTGGTAACCAAATTCATAACTTAGCTCTTTCTGTTGAAGCTCGTTACATGCAAGCTTTAGGTTTAGAGAAAGAAATGCCAGAAGACGGTTACCATGGTGCGGATATCATTGGAATCGGTAAACGTTTAGCTGAAGAGTTTGGTGATCGTTACGCAAAAGCTGATGAAAAAGAAAGCTATGAATTCTACCGTGAATATGGTTTGAAATATGAGTTAGCAAAACTTCAAAAAGACTTAGAGAGCTTCCGTGTTAAATTTGATGTATGGTTCTCAGAAACATCATTATACAAAAACGGAAAAATTGATGCTGCACTTGCTGTATTAAAAGAGCGTGATGAAATCTTTGAAGAAGGCGGAGCAACTTGGTTCCGTTCAATGACTTACGGTGACGACAAAAACCGTGTATTAATTAAAAATGACGGTTCTTACACATACTTAACGCCAGATATCGCTTATCACCGTGATAAATTAGAGCGTGGTTTCGATAAGTTAATCAACATTTGGGGTGCTGACCACCACGGTTACATTCCTCGTATGAAAGCTGCTATTCAAGCGCTAGGTTACGATAAAGAAACACTTGAAGTAGAAATCATCCAAATGGTACAACTGTACCAAAATGGTGAAAAAATGAAAATGAGTAAGCGTACAGGTAAAGCAGTTACACTTCGTGAGCTTATGGAAGAAGTAGGCGTGGACGCAATGAGATACTTCTTCGCGATGCGTAGCGGTGATTCTCATTTAGACTTCGATATGGACTTAGCTGTATCAAAATCTAATGAAAACCCAGTATACTATGCACAATATGCTCATGCTCGTGTATGCAGTATCCTTCGTCAAGGTGAAGAGTTAGGATTAGCTGCAGATGGAGACGTGAATTACAAACTTGTTACTTCTGAGAAAGAAGTAGAGTTACTGAAAAAACTTGGTGAATTCCCAGCTGTAGTTGCGGATGCAGCACAAAAACGTCTGCCACACCGCATTACAAGCTATGCATTTGAATTAGCAGCAGCATTACACAGCTTCTACAATGCAGAAAAAGTATTGAACCAAGATAACTTAGAATTAAGTAAAGCTCGTTACGAGTTAATGAAAGCAGTACGCACTACACTTCAAAATGCATTAGCAATCGTAGGAGTATCTGCACCAGAAAAAATGTAATTAAGAAAAGCGAAAGCGGCTCGTTTAGAATAGGAGGGGGATGGAGCTCCTGACAGAGAGGCGTACTTTGCCTCGGAGGAAGGCGCGAAGCCACCGAGTATTCTAGCAAAGCGGAGCCGATTTTTCGCTTTCAGTAAAAGGCAATCACACGATGTTGTGATTGCCTTTTTGTATGGAGATAATAAAAAAATAAAATTTCATCAAACAAAAGGATAATTTGCGTCGTCTTATATAAATGACAGGAGGCTTATGATGGAAGAAAAGGTAGAAGAATTAATTGATATATATAAGCAGCAAATATATTCCTTATGCTATAAGTTAGCGAAAACGAAAGAAGATGCGGAAGATATTTTTCAAGAGACGTGGATAAAGGTTTTTTCATCAAGGCACCGACTTTCTTATGTGGATAATTATAAAAAGTGGATTACTACAATTTGTGTTCGTACGTTTTATGATTTTTATCGTAAGAAAAAAAGGTGGAAAGATCGAATATTGGATTTGTTTCATAAAGAAGATGGTGGAGAAATAGATTTCGCAGATGAAGTGAATATATCAGAAGAATTTATTCAAAAAGTGGAAGCGGAAATGATACGGGAAGTAATACAGTTATTAAATGAAAAATATAAAACGGTACTCGTACTCTATTACTATGAACAATATTCTTACAAGGAAATGAGTGAAATATTAAATATACCGATTGGTACGGTAATGGTGAAAGATGGTTTTGTAAAAGTGGATTGGGAAGCAAAATAAAGGGCCCTTGAGAAAGGCCCTTTATTTTATTGGATTGTATAAGTAACAGAAAAACTAACAGGACTATAGTAAACGTAAGGTGCATGAAATTGAACGTACATATTTCCATCTGTTTTTGCAGTGAAAATTCGGCCGTAACCATCAGAATAACGTCCAATAAGGTTATGATTTGAGTCATAAACACTGTAACTAGGAGTTTTGCTGTTAGGTTGAATTGTTAACTCTTGTCCCTTTTGAAGGAAAACAGGTTCTTGTTCAGAACTACCTCCAGTTTGCAAAGAATAAAATTTTGTAAAGCTTTGTTCTTGAGCGGCAGCAGCGACTTTTGTTTCAGGAATAAACGCGGTAGCGCCGGTAATTCCTGCTAAAGTTAACGCACCTGCTAAAATCATTTTTTTCATAATAGAAAAAGCCTCCTTATAAGTTGTAATCGATATTGTTACAGTTAATATTGTATACGATAATGAGTAGGATAAAATATGCTTTTATGCATATATATTTTTTCTCAATAAAAGACCACTGATAAAAATCAGTGGTCTTTTATTGATTAAGCAGCTTTCTGTTCAGTTTGAGTAACAGGTTTTTGAAGCGAGTTATAAACCCCTGTTCCGATAACGTCTAATGCCATTTTCATTCGTTCAGGTGAAATATTTTCTAATACGTTATCTTGAGGTGTATGGTATACCTTCTCAATATGATAGATTAATGGATTCCAACTATCGACACCCATCCAAATAAATAGAGCAGCAGGAATACCAGCTTCAGCAAATGGAACATGATCACTAGAACCGAATTTACCTTGTAGGACGAGGTCATTATTTAGTTGTTTACCTGCTTGCAAGGCAGCATCTGTTACAAAGTTTGTAGAGCCATCAGGTGTCATAGCGTATAAATTCTTTGCTTTATCATAATTTGTTGCAACCATGTCTGCGTTAAAGACACCTAAAATTCGATTGCGTTCTTTTTGGGATAGACTATTAACGTAATAATCGGAGCCAAGTAAGCCAGTCTCTTCAGAACCAAAGGTAATAAACCGAATTTCCTTATCAGTTTCTACATTTTGAAAAGCACGAGCTAGTTCTAATACTAATCCAGTTCCAGAAGCATTATCATTTGCGCCAGGTGCTCCGACAACACTATCATAGTGCGAACTTACAACGACTGCTTTTTCATTACCGGTACTCTTTTTTGGTTTCTTTTTGGCGATAACATTTAGAGATGTTAATTTAGATTCATGTCTCGCTTTTAGGGAAAGAATTGTTGTCCCTTTTTTAGCGATTTCTTCTTTAAATGTATTTCCTTGCGCATAAGCAAGACCAAAGACAGGGATAGATTGCTTTTTCGTTAGGCGGGGATTGAAGGTTTGTCCATAATTTCCGCGTCCGCCAATTAAACTGTATAAAAGAACACCTTTTGCACCTTTGCTAACAGCATTTTCAACTTGTTTATTATAGTCTGTAATTGTCGTTCCTCTTTCAAATAAAACAATTTTACCGTTTACTTCATTTGGAATATCTTCTAATTTTGTCCCACCTTGAACAAAGATAAGGGGAGCTGTAACAGCTTCTGTAGAAATTAGTGAATTAGGAGCAGCACCAGCTTGCCAATTACGTTTTATTGATAGTGGTGATTCAATGAATCCAACGTACTGATCGGGCACCTGAAATGGCTGATATTCTACTTCATAGCCCATCGATTTAAGCTGCATACCAATGTAACGAGAAGCCCATTCTTCGGATTTTGTTCCACCGGGTCGAGGACCAATTGTTTCAGATAAGAAACGAACATGTTCAATTGCGCGGTTTGGATCAATCTGTTTTGTAATAGATGGAGTTTGTGTAACCTCTGACGTGGAATCCGCTTTTGCTTGCCCAATTGGAGCTAAGCTAACAGCGAGTGATACAGCAAGCAAAGAGCTTACTATTTTTTGTTTCAATGATTTTCTCATTTTTTCCTCTCCTATTCTTCTATTCTCTGTGACTGACAAAAGAAGACGGATAATGACTTTATTTTACCTTCGCGCCTTTTATTTTTCAATATTCTGACATTGAGAAATAAAAACAATATATGCATATTTGCATATTTTTGAGGAAGATATGTATGCTATCATTTTAAACGAAGGTTCGCTTTCTACTCTGAAAGCTCCTACATTGCATGAATCTAGTGTACCCAAACTTTAGATTATGTAGAGAAATGGAACCACTGTAGGGTTTCATTTCTCATGTTTGAATCAGTTGATGGTAATTATGTTTCCGCATTTCATAATTATTATCAGTGATATATGTAAGGCATCCATATGAAAATAAGAGGCTGTTCAAAGGTTTTCCGTACTTTTGGGCAGCCTCACCCCGTTAAAAGGACGATACTTTATGTATCGTCCTTTTTGTATAAAAAAACATCCAATCAATTGAGAGATTGATTGGATGTAAAAACATTATTAATAATGTTTTTTGCGTTTTGTAGCTAAAATACTTAATAATCCAGCTAGTAGAAGGACGATACCTACTGTTTGTGTAGGGTCTTCTTTATGACCTGTATTTGGAAGGTGTTTATCCGTATTTCGATCATCTTGCTGTTTGTTATCTGTTTCATTTGATGTTTCTTCGGAAGTTCCGTTTTTGTGTTTCTCAGATGTTTCATTGCCTTTGTTTTCTTCTTTATTTGGAGGAGTAACTGGCTTGTCATCTCCACCTGACGAAGATTCAATCTTTTTATTTGAAACTGTAATTTGTAGTGGTGTAGCTTGGGCTTTATCAATTGTAAAGTTTATTGGTGATGCATCTAATTGATAGCCTTTAGGAGCCTGTGTTTCTACTAATTGATAATTACCAGGTTTCAAATCATTTACGATTACTTTTCCGTGTTGGTCTGTTTTTAAACCTTCTCGGATGATTTTTCCATCTTGGTCTAAAATATTGAAAATGGCACCTTCAAGTGTTCCATGGTGATCAATATCAACTTTAGTTAACTCAATTGAACCTGTTGTTAAACTATTTAAAGCTGTAACAGAGGTAATCTGAGATTGTCCTTTCGTAATTGTGAAAGGAATTGGTTTAATGTTTAAATCATAGCCAGTTGGAGCTTTCGTTTCAATGAACTGATAATCTCCTGGACGTAAATCAGAAACAGAAATCTTACCATCTTTATCAGTAGTTAAATCAGAATGAACATCCTTACCGTTCATATCTACAATTTTAAAGATAGCCTCTGCAAGAGTAGTACCATCGATGTCATCAACTTTAGTTAATTCAACTGCGCCTTTAGTTAAGCTGTTAGTAGCAGTAACAGAAGCTTTAGCAGTTTGACTCTTTTCAACAGTAAACTTGATAGGATTTTGGTTTAAGTCATAATGCTTAGGAGCTTTCGTTTCAATAAACTGATAATCTCCCGGACGTAAATCAGAAACAGAAATCTTCCCATCTTTATCAGTAGTTAAATCAGAACGAACATCCTTGCCGTCCATATCTACAATTTTAAAGATTGCTCCTTCAAGAGTAGTACCATCGATGTCATCAACTTTAGTTAATTCAACTGCGCCTTTAGTTAAGCTATTCGTAGCAGTAACAGAGGCGATTTTTTCTTGGCCTTTTTTAACTGTGAACTTAATAGGTGTTTTGTTTAAGTCATAGTGTTCAGGAGCTTTTGTTTCGATAAACTCATAGTCTCCTGGCGGTAATTCATCCACAACTAAACGGCCGTTTTTATCAGTAGTTAAATCGGTACGAACATCGTGTCCATCCTTATTAACAATTTTAAATACTGCACCTTCAAGTGTTGTGTTTTGCTTGGCATCATCAACTTTAATTAACTCAACACTACCTTTCGTTAAGCTATTAATAGCTGTAACGAAGACATGCTTTGTTTGACTTCTTTCGATTGTGAACTTAATTGGTTCTTCATTTAAGTCGTAATGTTTAGGAGCTTTTGTTTCAATAAATTGATAGTCTCCTGGTTGTAAGTCTTTAGCGATGATTTTTCCGTCTTTATTGGTAACTAAATTCGTACGAATGTCGTTACCGTTCAGATCAGTAATTTTAAATACCGCACCTTCTAGCATTTCTTTCTTATCTATAGAGTCAACTTTCGTTAATTCCACGCCACCTTTTGTTAGGCCATTCTTAGCAGTAACAGAAGCGTGAGTTAGTTGACTTCTTTCGATAGTGAAGCTAATAGGTGTTTTATTTAAATCGTAATGCTTAGGAGCTTTCGTTTCAATGAATTGATAGTCTCCTGGGCGTAAGTTCGTAGCAGTAATCTTACCATCTTTATCAGTAGTTAAATCAGTGCGAACAATTTTACCTTTCGCATCGATGATGTTAAACACTGCATCAGAAAGTTTTGTATCTGGATTTATATCATCCACTTTTATTAATTCTACAGCACCTTCAGTTAAGCTATTTGTAGTAGTAACTTGGAGCTTTTCTTTTTGGCTTTTCTTAATTGTAAACTTAATAGGTGTACTATCTAATTTATAGTGTTCAGGAGCTTTCGTTTCAACAAACTGATAGTCCCCAGGACGTAAATCAGAAACAGAAATTTTTCCATGTACATCTGTTGTAAGCTCAGTACGAATCTCGTTACCATTCAGATCAGTAATTTTAAATACCGCATCTTTAAGAGCAGTACCATCTACATCATCCACTTTAGAAAGTTCCACAGCGCCTTTCGTTAAGCTATTTGTAGCTGTAACGGAGATAGGATCAGCTTGGCTCTTTGTAATTGTGAATGGAATTGGCTCTTTGTTTAAATCGTAGTGTTTCGGAGCCGTTGTCTCGATGAATTGATAATCACCAGGACGTAGGTCAGAAACGCTAATTTTACCTTGTTGATTCGTAACAAGATTTTTGCGAATTACAGTACCATTCATATCCACAATTTTAAATACTGCGCCTTCAAGAGTAGTGCCATCGACGTCATCCACTTTAGAAAGTTCCACGCCGCCTTTTGTTAAACTATTTTTCATAGTAACGGTAGCAATATCTTTTTGGCTTTTTTCAATTGTAAATATAATTGGTTTTTTGTCTAAATCATAGTGTTCAGGAGCCGTTATTTCAACGAATTGATACGTACCAGGACGTAAGTTTTCGATAACGATTTTACCTTCACTGTTTGTTTTTAAATCTGTTTTAAGTACTTTGCCATCTTGATCCAGTAAATTAAATACCGCATCAGCAAGTTTTGTTTGAGTGTTTAAATCATCAACTTTAAGTAATTCGATACTACCTTGTTTTAAGCTATTTGTAGCAGTTAAAGAAATAGCTTTCTTCTGTCCTTTTTCAATAGTGAATTTGATTGGTGTTTCATCTAAAACGTAATGCTTAGGAGCTTTCGTTTCGATAAATTGGTAATCACCAGGACGTAGGTCATTAATTTCGATTATTCCTTGTTCATTTGTAACAAGGTCTTTATGAACTACATCACCGTTCATATTAACAATTTTAAATACTGCATCTTTAAGAACAGTGCCATCAACATCGTCTACTTTAGAAAGTTTAACTGCACCCTTTGTTAAAGCATTTGTAGCAGTGATATGAAGAGTTTCAGTTTGGCTCTTTTTAATTGTAAATACGATAGGTTTTTTATCTAAATCGTAATGTTCAGGAGCAATTGTTTCAACGAATTGATACGTACCAGGACGTAGGTTTTCAACAACAATTTTACCTTCATCATTTGTTTTTAAGCCTTCTTTAACTAGCTCTCCGTCTGCATCTAATAAATTAAATACGGCGTTAGAAAGTTTTGTATTTACATCAATATCGTCAATCTTTGTTAGTTCAACGCTACCTTTTTTCAAAGCATTTTTGCCTGTAACATTGATCTCTTTCGTTTGACTTCTTTCAATTGTAAATGGAATCGTTGTTTCATCTAATACATAGTGCTCAGGAGCTTTTGTTTCAATGAACTGATAGTCTCCAGGGCGTAAATCAGAAACAGAAATTTTACCGTTTTTATCTGTAACAAGATTCGTATGAACTTCCTTACCATTCATATCCACAATCTTAAAGATTGCACCTTCGAGCATCGTACGATCGATGTCATCAATTTTTGTTAATGTTACTGCACCTTTCTTTAAACTGTTAGTAGCAGTAACAGTAATATTCTCTTTTTGACTTTTTTCGATAGTGAATGGAATAGGGTCTTTGCTTAAGGTATAGTCTTTTGGAGCTTTTACTTCAATAAATTGATAGTCTCCAGGACGTAAATCAGAAGCAGAAATTTTACCGTTTTTATCAGTTGTTAAACCTTTGCGAATTACCTTTTTAGTATCATGAGCGTCAACGATTATAAATTCTGCACCTTCAAGAGTAGTGCCATCAACATCATCAACTTTTGTTAAAGTGACGCCACCTGTAAGTAAACTATTTTTTACAGTAACAGGGATAGGAAGATCTTCCTTACTACCTTTTTTAATTGTGAACTTAATAGGTGTTTTGTCTAATTTATAATGTTCAGGGGCTTTTGTTTCGATAAATTGATAATCCCCTGGTGCTAAATCAGGAATAACTAATACTCCGTAATCATCTGTTGTTAAATCTTTCATAATTTCTTTGCCAGTTGCATCTTGCAATGTGAATACAGCGCCGGCAAGAGCTTTACTACTTTCCACATCATCTTCTTTAATAAGTTTAACTTTTCCTTTCGTTAAACTATTTTTAAATGTAAGTGGAAGGAGTTTTTGTTGTCCTTTTTCGATTGTAAATTCAATTGGTTCTACATTTACATCGTAATAAGTTGGAGCCTTTGTTTCGATAAGCTTATAGTTACCAGGACGTAAGTCATCTACAACTAGCATTCCTTTACTATTCGTAACAAGGTCCGTACGAACATCTTCATTAGTATCTCTATTAACGATTTTAAATACTGCACCTTCAAGTGTTTCCTTTTCATCTGCAGCATTCACTTTTGTTAACTCAATACCGCCTTTTGTTAAGCTGTTTTTAGCGGTAACAGTAGCCTGAGTTGTTTGACTTTCTGTAATCGTAAATTTAATTGGTTTTGTATTTTTGTCGTAATACTTCGGTGCTGTTACTTCGATAAATTTATAATCGCCAGGGCGTAAGCCAGTAGCGATAGCTTTACCATCCGCACCAGTTTTTACATTTTCGCGAATAACTTTCTTTTCATCATTTGCATCAACAATTTTAAATACAGCACCTTCAAGAGCTGTACCATCGATATCATCAACTTTAGTTAATTCAACATCTCCTGGTTTTAAAGCATTTTCAGCTTTCACAAGTAGAGTTTCTTTCTGACTTCTATCGATTGTAAATTCAATAGGTTCTGCTCGTAAAACGTAATGTTCAGGAGCAGCTATTTCAATAAATTTATACGTACCAGGACGTAGGTTACTAACTTTAACTTTACCGTGTTTATCAGTAGTTAAGTTAGTGTGAGGGGAAACGTCATTATTATTTGTATCGACAAGTTTGAATACAGCACCTTCTAGTGGTTTTTTCTCACCAAACTCATCAACTTTTAATAATTCAACCTCGCCCGTTTTTAAGCTGTTATTTGCCGTAACAGTAGCAAGAGTTTGTTGGCTTTTATCAATTGTAAACTCGATAGGGTTTGTACTTAACGTATAATCCTTAGGAGCTTCTGTTTCGATAAATTTATAAGCACCAGGCTCTAGATCTTTAACGGTAACTTTTCCATCTGAACCTGTTTTTATATTTTCACGAATTACTTGTTTCTCGTCATTCGCATCGACAATTTTAAATACAGCACCTTCAAGGGCAGTGCCATCGACATCATCGACTTTCGTTAAAGTGACACCACCTTTAATGAGGTGATTTGTCGCTGTAACAGTAAGTGCTTTCTGTTGGCTCTTTTCAACTGTAAATTTAAGCGGTTTTTTATCTATTTCATAATGTTCAGGTGCTTTTTCTTCAACAAATTGGTACTCTCCAGGAAGTAAATTTTTCGCTTCGATTTGTCCGTTACCATTTGTCGTTAATTTGGTATAACCAGGGATTTTTTTGTTATTTCGGTCCCGTACACTAAATACAGCACCTTCTAAAGTATTACCCTCTTTATCAACTTTTTTTAGGATAGCTGAGCCTCTAATTAAGCTGTTTTGGGCCTCTTTATTAATTACTGTTGTTTGATCTTCCTCGATTTTAAATTCAATAAGTCGATCATCTAATTGATAATGCTCAGGAGCCTTTATTTCTTTTAAGTAGTAAGTTCCTGGTTTTAAATTATCTACAGTAATTTGTCCTTTATCATTTGTTATTAATTCTTTATGTTCAGGAATGACATTATGGTTTTGATCAAGCAGAGAGAAAACTGCATTTTTAAGCTTTTCTTTGTTATGAGCATCGGTCTTTGTAAGTACTACTTTTCCAACAAATTTCTCGTTTTTAAGAGTATATGTTGTAGTTTCTTCTGCACCAAGCTTAACAAGTTTACCTGCTTTTAATTCTTTACTAATGACATAGCCATCAAGAGTTTTCATTTCTCTAAGCAGATATTCATCGCGTTTTAAGTTGTTAAACTGAGCGATACCATTGTCGTCTGTTGTAATTGTTCGAATAGCAGTTGTACCTGTGCGATCGAATAAAGTAAATACTACGCCAGATAAAATTTTATTTGGATCTGCATTATCTACTTTTTTAATTTGAAGGTTTCCGCGTCCCTTAGTAGCAGAACCGCCTCCAGATCCAGAAGATACTTTAACTACTATTTCTTCAATTTTTTCAGTTTCTGTTAATTTCAAACTATTACCAGTAATCTTCGCTTTATTGCTTACCTTTTCATTATTGTCTGCATTAATGAGTGAACGGTATTCTAAAATATAAGCTCGATCAATAGTATGAAGAAATTCAATTGTAAATTGTTGTTTCCCCGTATTGTTGTCTGTTGTTATTTTGAGTTTATAGTCTTTTCCTTCTTTTAATTCGTTTGTTGTATCTTTCGTTAAAGTGCCATCCACGGCTACTGTTGTCCCATATAGGTGGAATGACTTTTCATCGAGAATTTGATTGTCTGTCGGATCGTCTGTTACGACAGCATTTTCAATCGTTGATTGACTTGCATTAATAGAAACGCTCCAATCAATGTACTTGTCATTTTGTTTTGCTTTTTTCGTAACGCCGCTACCACCATTTTTGATCTCGAATGCACCATGAATATTGGCGATAGTTTCCGATCCATCTTTTAATTTGGCGTAATTATCATAGCGCTTATTAATTTCTTCACCTGCAAGTGAAGTTTTAAAGCTGATATGGTACGCTGTTTTAATTTCATTTTTAAAATGAATCGTTAATGTATTTTTATTATCTTTCGTTGCATTTTCTACCGTATATTCGTCAGGGGAAACAAGTGCCCCTAATTTATAACCGTCTGCACCACCAGTTAATTCCATATGATGAATCTCAATGGAGTCTGGTATAAGTTTTTGATTGTTTTCTAGTACGTCAACGATAGAAGGGTCTTTAATAGTCCTGTTATTATAGTTAAACCCTATGTCCCATTTGATTTCTTTCGTTTGGGCATTGTAAGAACCGTATTTAAATCCGTTTCCTTTTGTATAGCCGTCAGGATTGAATCTATCATGAGATTTACTATTTTTATCGTTCCCATTTATATCTTTCCATGATAACTCAGCTGTATTTTTGAATGATTTATTATCATCCTTTTTAGATAGAGTCTCGTAATTAAAGTCTGTTGTGTACGTGATGGTTAAAGTTTTATCCATATTAGACTTATAAATACCAGCTAGTGTTACTTTGAATCCGTCAGCTGTTACATCAAGTGTGTAATCAGAGTCTAATTTCAGTTCAGTTGATCCATCAGTAATTTTGAAACTATCTTTTTGTAATGTAAGTCCACTATAGTCAAACGTATCAGTGATAACAGCATCATTTAACACGTAATTGTTATCATTTACAATAATTGTCCATTTCGTTGTTTTCTTATTGTAATCTGTATCGTTTGCATTTTTATTATGTTTCTTTATGATGTTTTGTTGTTGTAATGTAACTTTGTTTGTTTTACTCCATTTTCCATCTGCAATAATTGTATTTTCGATTTCGCCATCTTGTATAACATCATTCTTGGCTTTCGATGTATAAGTAATCACATAGGCACTATTAATATCTTCATTAAATTGTAAATCAAATCCCTCATCGGTTTCTTTTACAGTAAAGTTTGTAGCGTTGTCACCTGTAACAAGTTTTCCGTTATTATCATAAGAAGCATTTTTAACCACGATAGAACTTGCATCAACTTTATGAGATTTGTCCAAGATGTCTTTTAAAAGCGCATCAGATTGTTTAATCTCTCTCTGGTCACCGTTGAAAGTAATTGTCCATTCAATTGTTTGTGTTTTTGGATTATATTTACTAGTTTTCTCTAGATGTGTACCGCGTGAAACAGTTACAGTTGCATTTGCGGATACATCTCCTTGATTCTTGCTGGATACTTTTGCTTCATTTTTGAAACTAGTAACACTTTCGTCAGTAATTTTTGTCGCATATTCAATTTGATATGCTTTTTTCGTTTCATTTTTAAAAGCGATATTTAATTTATCGGAGGATGAAGTGAGTGTATATTCTTCTTTACTAACTTCGGCTCCACGAGTCGTTTTCCCGTTAATATCTACTTCTAACTCATAAACCTTAATAGAATCTTCATTGAGATTGGCTCCATTTGGAATATTGTCTTGGAAGACAGCGTTTGTAAGAATGTCTTTTGTTTTGTTCATTTCGACTGTCCAATTGATTTGATTCGTATTAATCGGTCTATCAGGTATACCTTTTTTATTCATAGATTTCTTTACATTAGGTTTGAAATCAAGCTCGATAATAACGTCTTGTTCTTTAATTGGGAAAGGAATTTTTTGTTCCGTAGTCCCTTTAATTTTTGTTTTATTGAATTCCGTACCAACTTTTAAATGACCATCTATATTAGGATTGTCTTCAACGTACTCGTTAAAAGTCATAGTTACTTTTCCGTTTAAGTCAACAACGAACGTCCCAATTTCATGTCCAGTTCCATCAACTAAAGGCTGTGTAATGGTGTTGTGGACGATAAAATATTCCGGTAGTTGGAAAATATAGTAATCTCCCTTTTTTACTTTTAATGATTCTAAAACTTCCCATGTAAAATCGATATTGGCAGCAGAATCAGGATTTGGACGATTATCTGTATCATTAAATGGTTTTCCGTCTTTATCTGTTAATTTTACGCTTGTTAAAATATTTTCTTTAATTTGCTTAGGTGATGGGTCTGGATTTTCAACAGGTTGCCCTGTTGTGTTATCACCAGGATTCTCAGTAGGTTGCTGTGTCCCGCCATCTTTTGGCTGTTCCGTAGGCTGCTGAGGATTCCCGTTTTTCGGCTGTTCCGCAGGTTGCTGAGTGTTCCCGTCTTTTGGTTGTTCCGCAGGTTTCTGCTGTGTCTCACCATCTTTTGAATGTTTCGCAGGCTGCTGAGGATTTCCGTCTTTTGGTTGTTCCGCAGGTTTCTGCTGTGTTTCACCATCTTTTGGCTGTTCAGTAGGTTGCTGTGCGTCACCGTTCTTTTGCTCTTCGGTAGTCTGCTTAGCATCATCACTATTAATAGTAGGTGAAGTAGGGTTATCTACTTGAACAGGAACTGAGATAGTCTTAGCTACTGTACCTAGAGGGAAAGTGAGTGGGACGGCTTTTATGCCAGGTTTTAAATCTGGATTGAATACAGTGTCAAATTTAATTTTTCCCTTAACACCTTTTGAATCTTTTACTGAATCGTTAAAGACTATTTTCATTTTGTTATCGTTTGCCGTAACAAAATATTGACCAATAATTTGTTGATCTGCCATCAAGTTTCCTTGTTGATCATTTTTTACTTTTAATGCGTTAGGTATTTGAAGAACTGTTGCATCTTTTTCTTGTGCAATTTGATGATCTTTTATTGACCAAGCATATTCTAGGTGAATGATTGATCCTGCATTTATTAAGTTTTTAGGATTTAATGCTTCGTCAATAATATGATTCGTTGCATCTTTCATTTCAACAGTGTCAAATAAGGAATCTCCTGTTAAGGTTTCCGCTTTTACTTGATTGTATGGAAAACTAGCAAGTTGCGAAAATAGTACGAATACAATTAAACATACATTGAAAAGTTTTTTCATTTTTCCTCCTCTGAACATTCATTTGTCCATTGGGGACTTATTCCACATGAACAAATGGAATATAAAAAGTATTTTTTATAAGCTATTTACTTTTTGCTATCCCTCCGTTTCTATACGCGTTCTCAGACAAGTAGAGTTATGTTCAAAGTAATATTATTTAACGTAAAACAAAATGTATATTTACACAGTTCTGTGGAAATATACACAATTCGACAAAAAATGTCGAAAAAAATACTGATATTAAAGAATGATATCAGACCTTTATATGTGAGATAGTTTTCATGTATATCTAGTAAAAAAGAATGGTTATAAAGGTAAGTTTTACGATACATACTAACCAATGTAGTGTATCCCTTTGTGAAGGCTTATTTTTGCCTTAAAGTTATGTGGAGATAAAAAGCTAGATAGGGTTGGTTTTGGTCAGAATGAAGACAATATGTACTTTGAAAATAGTCATTTATTTTGTCTAAAGAGAGTTGTGCGATTAGTGGACCGAAGTTGAAAGATGATAGTTTCTTACATTGTTAGAGGAATATAAGAATTACAGAATATTTGACTAACACGTTACTACGGTCATTTTTGAGACTGTTTAAACAATAAGAAAGAAGGTGTTTTCCTCCTTAGTTACAATATCTTTTTAGTAAAGATAAGCTTAAGTAACCTCCGCTAAAGATTATATACTTAAATGATAAAGAGTTCAACAGTAGTTCACATATTTTCCCAAAAATAAAAACGGCTGTTTTATGTGGAATAAATCTACAAAACAGCCGTTTTTGGTATTAGATTTCTGTTAAAATTATTGGTTCGCCGCGCGTTACGACAACGGTATGTTCACATTGTGCAACAAGACTTTTATCAGGTGTAACGAATGTCCAGCCGTCGTCACCACGTTCAATAATATGATCAGCTTTCATAGAGATGAACGGTTCTACAGCGATAACAAGACCGTCTTTTAGAAGCGCATTATCCATTGGATCATAGTAACTTAAAATGTGATTTGGTGCTTCATGTAAGCTAAGACCAATGCCGTGACCAGTTAAGTTTTGAATAACATTGTATCCACTTTTATGTGCGAAGTTTGAAACAGCACGACCAATTTGATTTTGTTTTGAGCCAGCTCTAACCTTTTTCATTGCTGCCCAAAATGCATCAACTGCTGCTTGGCAAAGCTTTTCTTTTGCTTCGTCTTCTCCAAGAACAAATGAGATACCTGTATCTGCATAATAGCCATCAAGTGCAGCAGATACATCGACGTTTACTAAGTCGCCTTCTTTTAATACGCGATCTCCTGGAATACCATGAGCAACTTCCTCATTTACACTAATGCAAGTTACACCTGGGAAATCATATTCTTTTTCAGGTGCAGAAATAGCACCATGCTCATCTAATACTTTTTTACCGATCAAATCAAGCTCTTTCGTTGTCATACCTGGCTTCGCTTGTTTTTTCATTTCTTCACGTGCAAGCGCAACGATGCGGCCGATTTTTCGTAAGCCTTCTAAATCTTGTTCATTACGAATAATCATGAAAACCACTGTCCTTCCTCGAATATATATCTTATCCGATTGTATCATGTTTATTTTCGTCCTGCTACTCGCTTGCGGTATGCGGGTTGATTCCTCTCATAAAGAATACATGACAATTGTCATATCGATGTCATGACGCATCATACTGTTTCCTAAGTTTTCCAAGTAATACAATGTAAATATAAGAAACAGCGGGGGTGGAGAGATGGAAAAGATTATTGAAGTAAATGGTGTTTCTAAAACATTTAAACATAAAAACGCAGTAAATAATGTTTCATTTCATGTAAATAAAGGGGAAATAGTAGCGTTACTTGGTCCGAATGGTGCGGGGAAAACAACGACGATGTCGATGATGCTTGGATTAAAGGACCCAACAGAAGGTAAGGTCTTTATATTTGGAAAGAGTCCAAAGCATAGAGATGTTCGTAATAGCCTCGGTGCGATGCTGCAAGAAGTAAGTGTCATTGATAGTATTAAGGTGGAAGAGGCAATTGAGTTATTCCGTAGTTATTATACGAATCCTATAGCGAAAGAAACGTTACTGCAGTTATCAAATTTAGAATCAGAGCGAAAGCAAAGATGTGAGAAGTTATCAGGTGGGCAAAAAAGAAGGTTAAACTTTGCGCTTGCACTTGCGGGAAATCCAGATTTGTTATTTTTAGATGAGCCGACAGTCGGAATGGATATTACGTCTCGAAGAACGTTTTGGGAAACGATTCGAAAGTTAGCAAGTGAAGGGAAAACGATTATTTTAACGACGCATTATTTAGAAGAAGCAGATGCTTTAGCAAATCGTATCTTATTATTTGCGAACGGAAAGATTATCGCAGATGGTACACCAGACGAAATGAAAGCAACGATTTCGCGAAAAACAATCACATTTTACTCGAAGGAAAGCATTCCTACAAAGTTACTAAAGGAATTACCAAATGTAACAGAAGTAAAGTCAAACGAAGGACGCTTCATTTTAACAACGGAGGATACGGATGCAACTTTAAAAGCCATTTATCAAAGGAATTTACCTGTAATAGATGTTTCAGTTGAACGTGGAAGCCTTGATGAAGCATTTGAACAGTTTGTCGCAAATCAGAAGGAGGAAATCGCATGAGAGCATTATGGATGCAATGCAAAATAGAAATTTTACGTACATTCCGCAATAAATTATTTATCTTTTTCTCATTATTAATGCCTGTTATGTTTTACTACATTTTTACAAATGTTGTTCAAGTACCACAAAACGGAGATGCGTGGAAAGCACACTATTTAATTTCGATGGCAACTTTCAGTATTGTAGGGACTGCGCTCTTTAGTTTCGGTGTGAGACTTTCTCAGGAAAGAGGGCAAGGATGGACACATCTTTTGAAAATCACGCCACTTCCAGAGGGTGCGTATATAACTGCTAAAATTATTGCCCAAACAGTGGTGAATGCTTTTTCAATCTTAGTTATTTTTATAGCAGGGATATTGATTAATCATGTTGAGTTAACGGTAGGGCAATGGATTGGTGCGGGGTTATGGTTATTGTTAGGGGTAACACCATTTTTAGCATTAGGAACAGTAATAGGTTCCATTAAGAAGGCGGACGCAGCTGCTGGCTTAGCAAATATCTTAAATATGAGTTTAGCTATAGTTGGTGGGTTATGGATGCCGATTGAAGTATTCCCAAAAATATTAAGAACAATTGGTGAATGGACACCAACATACCACTTCGGAAGCGGTGCGTGGGATATTGTAGCTGGAAAATCAATTGGATGGGAAAATATCGCGGTATTAGGAGGTTATTTCCTTATATTTGTTGTAGTATCAATATATATAAGAAAAAGACAGGAAGCGGTATAAATGATAGAGAAGAAGAGGATTGAGATTTTTCCGAAACATATGGGATTCTTCCCGTATATGTGGTTTGTTTATCTATTATTTCCAATTTATCACTTAGCGCAGGCATCAGGATGGAAGCTTGTAATAGGAAGCGGTATGTTGATAATTTTTATCTTCACATACCGTCAGCTTTATTTTGTTCAGAGGACGTTTGTTTTTTGGGCGTGTATTCAAATGGTACTCATCTTTTTATTTGCTTTATTTTATAATCCTTTTATGATATTTTTTGGCTTTTTCACAGCAAGTGCAATGGGATTTGCGCCAAATAAGAAAGTATTTCGAGTGCTGTTATGTTCGTTAGTTATCATGCTTGGAGCATTTTTATTTATAAATATGAATCAACTAACAACTACAAGTTTAGTAAATATCGTTCCGATGTTTATTTTAATGCTTCTTACGCCATTTGGTATGCGCAATTTTAATCAGAAAAAGATGTTAAAGAACCAACTGAATGAAGCAAACGAGCAAATTAAAGACTTAGTAAAACGTGAAGAACGGCAGCGGATTGCAAGAGATCTTCATGACACATTAGGACATACGTTATCTCTTATTACTTTGAAAAGCCAGCTTGTAGAGAAGTTAATTGTGAAAAATCCGGAGCGTGCAAGTGTGGAAGCGAAGGAAATTACACAAACGTCTCGTACAGCCTTAAAACAGCTGAGAGAATTAATTTCTGATATGCGTATGATTACGGTAGAAGAAGAGCTAGAGCAAATAAAAGCGATCTTACAAGCAGCTAATATTGAATTAGAAGTGAGGCAAGAAGCAAGATCGAGCTCGTTATCACCAATTGAACAAAATATTGTCGGGATGTGTTTACGTGAGGCCGTTACAAATGTTGTAAAACATAGTAAGGCAACGCGATGCGCAGTTTCTGTATTAGAATCGCAAGGTGAGCTGATTTTGAAAGTAGAAGATAACGGAATCGGTTTAACAGATCAAAATCATGATGGAAATGGTATCCGTGGCATGAAAGAACGAATTGCTCTTATTGATGGATTTGTTGAACTAGGTACAATCAATCCAGGGACGTTGTTAACAGTAAAAGTTCCAGTTGTTATTAGAACAGGAAAAGATGAGGTGAGGGCATGATCCGAATTATTATTGCAGAAGATCAGCGGATGCTTCGTGGTGCGTTAGGGGCTCTGCTTGATCTAGAAGATGATATCGAAGTAATTGGGCAAGCTGCGAACGGGGAAGAGGCGTTAAAATTAATTGAATCGTTAAAGCCAGATGTAAGTATTATGGATATTGAAATGCCGATTCAAAGTGGATTAGATGTTGCTGAAGCGTTAAAGAAAGAAAAATCATCATGCAAAGTAATGATTTTAACAACATTTGCACGGCCGGGATATTTTGAAAGAGCAATGAAAGCTGGTGTGCACGGCTATTTGTTAAAAGATAGCCCAAGTGAAGATTTAGCAGCAGCAATTCGTAATGTAATGAAGGGAAAACGAGAGGTCTCCCAAGATTTAATGTTCGGCCTATGGCAGGAGCAAAATCCGTTGTCAGATCGCGAAAAGGAAGTATTGTTGCTTGCGAAAGAAGGAAAGACGGCAAACGAAATTGCGAAGGCACTTTATCTTTCGCCGGGTACAGTGCGTAATTATATTTCTGAAGTATTAACGAAGCTCGATGCGAAAAATAGAATTGAGGCAATTACAATTGCGGAAGAAAAGGGTTGGATATGAAAAGAAGTTTACCTATGATTGGTAAACTTCTTTTTTTATTATTGTACCGCTATTACTTTATTTATTTTTTGTAACGGTTTGTAACCGTGTGCTTCAAATGCCTTTGCAAATTCATTTGATACGGCAGTGCCATATAAATCTTTTGCAGCTTGTACAATATGAGATTGAAGTGATTCAAAGTCTTCAGCGGAAGTTGCATAATTTTGCAATGTACGCATAACAACTTTACTTACTTTTTCATTTCCTTGCTTTTGAACAGCAACACCGTTATATGTTTTACCTTCAGCTAATTGATATAATACGTGACTGATAATACCAGAATTCACGTGTGATTCTTGATTATTACCATCGTTATAGAAATCTTGTAAATTTGTATATAATTTATGACCGCCGTCACCAATTTCCCTTGGGATATCACGAATTGTTAGGCCACCTAATGTATCGCCCATAATCCAGTTTCCTTTATCTTTCTTTACGTAATATTCGATTTGTGTACCCCAGAAATCCGCTAATCCCTCGTTTAGTGCAGATGTTTCAGCGCTTGGATATCTCACGACTTTATTTTTCGTCGTGCCACTAAATACAGCATGTCCAAATTCATGAGCTGTTACATCAAGAGCGGATGTTAGTTTTCCGTCTAAACCATCACCAAATACCATTTGGTTCCAAGCGGGATGCCAAAATGCATTTACATAGTCTTCTTTTACACCATCACTAACTTCAGTAGAATCAAAACCGTGTACACTAGCAACAACTTTTGAATCTTTATTGTCGTAACTTTTTAGATTATGTTCTTTCTTAAAGTAATCGTAAATATCACTCATGTTCTTCATAGCGCCCGCGGCTTCTTTATCTGCAAAATTAGGAGTACTACTTGAAATTAGTGTCCCTGGATAACCAGCTTGACTATATCCCCCGAGGGAATCGGCGTAGTTTGCATTATAAATATAAATACCATTTCCGCGTGATAAATCCGCTAAATAAAATTTTCCATCAGTTCCTTTGGCAATATTGAAAGAGATGTTTTCTTGAAGTGCATTTTTCCCAGTTCCTTGCTCACTTGCGGGGGATAATCTAGGTGATGTTACTTGATTTATAGTCTTATTCTCTTTGTTTTTAATGAATTTTTCTTGGAAAAGTACTTCGCCAGTTTTTAAATCAACTATAGCATTGCCGTTTATAATTTGTTCATTGTTTTCATAAGTAAATGTAATAACAGTTGCGAATGTATAATAGCCATCTTTTTTCTTATAAACAACGGTTTCGCTAGAGAATTCTGTCTCAACTGCATCACTTGGAATTTGAACTATATCGCGTAATTTAGATTTTACTTCATTTTTCGACAAAAAATTTGTTATAGTAAGATTAGGTTGTTGATTTAAATTTTGAACAACTTTACCACTAACAGTTGTGATTACTCCATTTTTATCTACTTTTACAATGAGATCTTGGCCATATACTTTATAGTTTTTATATGTTTGTGCAAGGCGAACTTCGGTTTGATTTTCTTTGGTTTCTTTATTTGTAGGTTGGAAATCTACATTTTTTTCAGTAGTGACTTGTTCTTGTTGAGCTTTCGCCCCATTTACCTCACCTTTTAAATACTTTTTAGCAATATTTTCTTTCGTATCATTTTGAGGTTGTGTTAATTTACCGATTGTTAAACCAGGCTGAGCAATTTCAACTTTGACTGCACCTTTGTCTAATTCTTGAGCATGAATAGCTTCTGTTGATAAAGGGCAAAGAAGACCGAATGTAACGAAAGCACTAGCAAGTTTTCTATAATTCATCTATAACACTCCTAATCTATTATTGTATGTGAGATGAATTGTATGAAAAATTTGCCGAATTTTATATATATTATGCATTATTTCATATCAAAAATTGTCGAATTCACATTATTGTAGTGGTATGACAACTCAAAAAATTAGATTGTTCTAATGGGATGGTGAGTAAGTATGCACGCAGAAAAATTAGGAAGTGAAATTAAGAAAATTAGGGTGATGAGAGGATTAACACAGAAACAGTTATCCGAGAACATATGTCATCAATCGGAAGTAAGTCGAATTGAATCGGGCGCGGTATACCCAAGTATGGATATATTGCAAGGTATCGCAGCAAAATTACAAGTTCCCATTATTCATTTTTACGAGGTACTCATTTATTCTGATATTGAAAGAAAAAAACAGTTTAAAGATCAAATCATTATGCTTTGTAAGCAAAAAAGATATAAAGAAATTTATAATAAAGTATGGAATGAGCTGAAAAAGGAAGAATATCATCCTGAATTTCAGCAGTTTCTTCAATGGCAATATCATGTAGCAGCTTACATATTAAAGAAAATCGATTACGAATATTGTATTTTAGAATTGAAAAAATTGTTAAATCAACAGTTAGCTGGAATAGACGTATACCAAAATCTTTATATAGAAAATGCGATTGCAAATATTTATGCTGAAAATAGCTATTTTAAGAAGAGTATTGAGTTATTTGAAGATATATTAAAACAATTAGATGTATTGCATGATAATGAAGAATTTGAAGTGAAGGTAAGATATAATCATGCAAAAGCATTATATTTAGATAATCAATATGAAGAGTCACTTTATCAAGTAAATAAAGCGATTGAAATATCATGCCGAATTAATAGTATGGCATTAATTGGACAGCTATATTATCAAAGAGGTGAATGCCTAGGGAAGTTGGAGTACGATGAGGCAGAGGTTGAAGATGCATATAAAAAGGCAAGTTTCTTTTTTGATATATTAGAAATGCATGCATATAAAGAAGCGCTCGTAAATAAAATCAGTAGATAAATATCCTAAAAAATGGGTATGCATAATTGCATATAATAGGGATAAATTTTCATGATATATTAAAATAAAAAATGTGGGTGATGGAATATGAAGAAATTACTTATTGGTAGTTTATTAACGTTAGCGATGGCATGGGGTATTTCATTAGGCGATACGGCATTAGAGAAAAGCCATATAATTTCTCATAACGATCAAGAGGTACAATTAGCTAAAGATTTACCTTTTGAATATTAAAAAACAACCGTCTTACTTAGGCGGTTGTTTTTTTATGGAGTAACATCCAAACGTCTTTACTAGAAACAGGTTTGCTAATAAAGAATCCTTGAATGTGATCACAATTTTGTTTATGTAAAAATTCCCATTCTTCTGCTGTTTCTACACCTTCTGCAATCACTTTTAAATTTAGTTCTTTTGATAGTGTAATAATGGAAGAGACAATTGCTTCTTCTAAAGGACTAGTTGTAATTCCACAAATAAACTCTCGAGCGATTTTTAATGTGTTGATTGGGTATTTTGTTAAATAAGCTAAAGAACTATAACCAGTTCCAAAGTCGTCGATTGAAATTTGAATACCGAGATTTTGAAGTTGTTCTAGTTTTGCAACTACAGATTGATTTTGATTAATTGCGATGCTTTCCGTAATTTCAATATCTAGTGCTTCTGGTTTCAGTTCTGTTTCTTCCAACACCTTTGAAATAGTTGGGATTAAATCTGCATGGTTAAATTGAACAACAGATAAATTTACACCAACTTTTAAGTGAGAAAAACCTTGATTATGCCATCTTTTTGCCTCTAAGCAGGCAGTACGTAAAATCCAATTGCCAAGTTCAATAATAAAACCAGTTTCCTCTGCTAGAGGGATAAATTGGGCAGGAGATACGATACCGAGTTTTGGATGCTTCCAACGTATTAATGCTTCAAAACCGATAATTTGTTTTGTTTTTGTGCTTACTTGTGGCTGGTATTCAAGGAAAAATTCATTTTGTTGTAATGCTTTTGAAAGTTCACCTTCTAAGAATTGAATTTCATTTTGAGCGATACTCATTTCTTTTGAGAAGAAAACAAATCTGTTTTTTCCATTTGCTTTCGCACGGTACATAGCCATATCAGCATTTTTCATTAACTCATTTACATTAGTTCCATAATCAGGGTACATCGCAATTCCGATACTTGGTGTAATAGAGAGTTCTTCGCCTTGAATGAAGAATGGTTTGTTTAAAATAGTTAAAATCTGTTCAGCTATAAAAATTGCACTTTTTTCTGAGTACATTTCTGGTAATAGAATTGTAAACTCATCTCCACCTTGGCGAGCGACGATATCTTTTGAACGCAAGCAACCGCGTAATCTTTTTGCTACTTCAATTAATAATAAATCTCCGACGTCATGACCAAGTCTATCGTTAATTTTTTTAAATCGATCTAAATCAAGGAATATGACGGCAACATCATTTGCGTTAGTTTGGGCTGTATTTAAAATGGCTTTTAAATCTTTTTCGAACTTTCGGCGATTTGGTAATCCAGTAAGTGCATCGTGAAAGGCTAAATGCTCTACTTGTTTTTGTTTTTCATATAAAGTTGTAATATCACGCGCTATCCCAAACATTCCGACCACTTCTTTGTTTATAAAAGTAGGGATAAGTGTAATATGAAGATAATAATAATAGCCTTCTTGTTCTTTTGTACGAACTTCTAACGTTTGTGGCCTACCTTCCTTTGTAATTTGTAAAGCCTTCTTTAGTAGTTCGTGGTCTTTTGAATCAATGAAGTGTACCAGAGAATAGCTTGCTACTTCACAATAATAGGCAGTAAATAAGCTTTCGCATGCCTTATTAGATTGTTGAAAAATGCCATTCATATTTAAAGAGAAAACGGCATCGGGATGATCTTCGAATAAAGACTTATAGCGTTGTTCACTTTTTGATAATGCAAATGCACCTTCTTCAACTTCGTCCTCTAGTTGTGTAGTCAACTGTTCATATGTAAGGATTAGTGCTTGATTATCTTTCCACATGTAAAGTTGCCGCAAGAATAACAAAATAAGTGATAATACGAGACCAATTAACATAAATTTATCATCCCAAGGTTGAATGATAATAAAGGAAAAAGTAATAATTATACTAAAATAAGGTAGTATAAAACGTACATAATCGAATCGATAATATTTTGCTTTCGTTTCATGTTGCATTGGTTTATCCAAGATATATAGTATGGAAGAAAGTCCAATTAATAAAATAGAAGCAGTGTGTATTAAATAATTAAATTCAGGAGAAGTTTTCATCCCAAAATTTAATTGAAACAGATGAATGTAACCGTATACGAGTATAATAGTGAAACCGATAATTAATGCGATTCTACTAGAAGAATATTGTTCTCTTCTATAAAGACTAATAACGGCGTAAATTACTAATGATTGTGCAATAAAATAGCCAATTAAAATCCAAGTTTCCTTTGTTAACATACGGAAGCTTGAAAGGTCCAAGATAAAAGTTAAAGTGAAATAAATGTTCATAATAACAATAAAGATGCTATCGAATGAAAATTGAGCAAGACCCTTAATAGAGTAAATTTTTATAAACTTTATAGCAAATCCAACAAAGAGTAAAACATATTGTATGATAAAAAAAGGTAATGCTTTATATGAGAATATAACTTGCTTATGAATAGAAAGTGAAGGAAGAAATAAAGTTATTTCCATAGCTAACCCGCATAGACAAGTACATAATAATAAAATCCAAAATAATTTATCACCATGCGTCATTTTTCTAATCGCTTTACATAAGCAATAGCAAGAAAAAAGTGCAGCGAAACAGAATAAGAAAAGAATCCCGATTTCTTTTATATTCGACTCATTTGGTATAAGGAATATCCAAAGAGCAAATATAAATATGTATATTATGACAGATTGTATATACTTTTTTTGATTAATCATATTATGACTCCGTTTCAATAAAGTTGAATCTCGGGGAGAAAATGCTAATTTAAATAATAGCATATAAAACAGAATGTTTTTTACTATAAAAATTACTTTTTTGAAAAAATGGTGCAAAGTTACAATTTACCACTGTAACATTGCACCACTTATTCTTTTAATTCCTCTTATAGCAGAAAGTTCATCTATTAATTGGAATAGTGCTAAGTCTTTTTGTTTACTTTCAATCATAATATCGAAATTATGATTGTGTTTTTTTGCAATGTGTAAGAAAGGCTTAATAAACTCTAAATCGATATATTCAGCATGAGCCCTAAATTCTTTTTCCGATCTCGGGGAGGAAATGTGAACTTTAGGAGAGATATTTGTATGTGACCAAGTTTCAAAAATTGCAGGAAGCAACTCTTCTAGTGGTTCCTCGCAAAGATTGGCCATATGATGATGATAATCAAATACAAATGGAATATTTTCTTTTTGGCAAATGGATAAAGTTTCAGCGGTTGTATAGGTTTTATCATCATTTTCAAGAGTCATTTGTTTTTTTATATGTGTAGGAAGTTTTTTTATGTTTTCATGGAAGCGCTCAATTGCCTTTTCTTTATTTCCATAGGCTCCACCTACATGAATATTAATGTAAGAAGAATCTGCAATGCCTATAGCATCCAATATTTTATAATGATAAGTCATATCCGTAATAGCGTTAGTAGTAATATGTGGTTTGTCGCTTGTAAACAGCGTAAATTGATTCGGATGAAAACTTATTCGTAAATTGTGTTCTTTAATTAAAGCCCCTATTTTATGCCAAAGTGGTGTGAATACCCCAATATAGTCAAACTCGACTTCGGGATGTGTTGCAAGTGGGACGATGGAAGACGATAGGCGATATAGTGGGATTTCATGTGCTATATTGTAATGAAGGATACGTATTGTGTGCTCTAAATTTTGCCTTATAACATGGTACAGTTTGTCTTCTCGTTCTTGCTTGCTAAGTTTCTTAAAGCTTGTAAACGTCATTGTTTTGGCAGGAGAACAGTCCCAGAGTGCCATTGCATGTGAGACATATCCAAACCGTATAATCATATGAGATACACCTCTTTTATTCATTGTCTTTCCTATAAAAAGAAAGCAAACATTGTTCCAATCCATTCCTTTCCTCTATCGATAAGAGAAGGCGGGTTTACATCGCTATAGGAAAGTACGGATGCATTCTCTAGATCTTCATGGAATTTATTTTTTACTGTTTGAATGAAATGTTTATTATATAACAGGCAGTTTATTTCATGATTAATATATAAACTTCTCATATCAAAGTTTGCCGTTCCGATATCACAAATATTATCGTCCACTATAATAATTTTTGCGTGAAAAAACCCTTGTTGAAAGGCATAAATATTGCAACCAGCCTGTATTAATTTTCGGCAGTACGGGAATTTTGCTTCCCGAACGAGAGGGTGATCAGCTTTTTCTGGAACAAGAATTGTGATTTGAACCCCTCTTTCTCTTGCTTTTAATAAGGCATTCATAATTTTTTTTCCAGGAATGAAATATGGTGTACCGATACAGATTTCTTTTTTTGCCGCGTTAATTAAATGTAAAAAAGTATGCTGTAAATAAGCACCATCAGTCGGAATAAATTGATGCAGGATGGTACCTGGTTGTTGTTTTGGAAAATAAAGAGAAGCATCCAATAAATTCTGTTTCGTATCATCAAACCAATCATGCAAAAATTGCTTTTGTAAATCTTGAACCCCTTCTCCTGTAAGACGTAAATGATAGTCTCGCCATAATCCTAAGTGTTCATTATGCCCTAGATACTCTTCGCCAATATTAAATCCCCCGATATAGCCGGTTTTCCCATCAATCACTGTAATTTTTCTATGATTTCTTTGATTAGCAGAAAAGAAAGGCAGAGGAAATTTTACCTTATGACAAAATGAAAAAGATATACCATGTTTTTGCAGGGAGCGAATAGCTTCGTTTGATAAAGAATGGCTGCCAAATCGATCAAGTAAAAGTCGTACTTCAATTCCTTCCTGAGCCTTATCAATCAGCAATTTAAAAAATTCACGACTGATTTTATCATTTTTTACAATGAAGAATAAAATATGAATGTGATGCTGTGCTTGTTTTATATCAGTAAATAAAGCGTCATATAAATCTTTCCCGTATGTATAAAGGTGAAAATCACTTTGACGTAAAGGGAAAGTGCGAGAGCTTACTCGTTTTAAATGAAGAAGTCGCCCGTATGAAAGGTCAATTGTAATCCAAAGAGCAACGGATATTAACAAAAGAGATAAGTAGAGCATCAGTGAATTCCCTCCTTTGCATTCTTTTCACCTTCAGTGTGTTACAAATGATATGGGTAGTACGGCTGTTATTATAAATTTCATTAGAGGATAGTATGTTGCACTGATTAAAGTTTCACTTTATCCCGCTTTAACGGGCAGTAAGCTTCCCACCTCAAAAACTGGTGGATAAGTAGAAGTTAGTTTGGAAATCAACTGCCCGTAAAAGCCCTACTGATTAAAGTTTCACTTTATAGTTTCACCGAAATAAACAGCTTTATGAAAAAATGTGTTGTTCTATAACAAAAAACTGTTGACTGAATGCTCACTCATTATATAATGGGGATAGGGGATATAATTCAGAAAATTATATATTTTTGAAGATTCAAAAAAAGAAATAGGGCTTACAAAGAGAGGGGTAGCATAAAAATGAATAGCTTACTGATCATTAATTGGCTGGCTGCCATTGCTGTTATTGCTTATGCAGGATATTTGTTTGTATATCTTATACGGACGAGAATGGCCTACATACAATTAGGAAAAAAAATTGAATTTGACCGTCGTTTTAAAGAGCGTTGGGATCTCCTTAAGGTCAATGTTTTCGGTCAGAAAAAGCTGCTGAAAGATAAGAAAAGCGGCATCATTCACGTTATGTTCTTTTACGGATTTATTCTTGTCCAATTTGGAGCAATTGACTTCGTTTGGAAAGGACTCGCACCAGGATCACATCTTCCACTTGGACCACTATACCCTGCATTTACATTCTTCCAGGAAATTGTCACACTTGTTATTTTAATTGCAGTATTTTGGGCTTTTCATAGACGTTATGTAGAAAAGCTTGTTCGTTTAAAACGTAACTTCAAATCAGGTCTTGTTCTTATCTTTATCGGTGGCTTAATGATTTCTGTGCTACTTGGTAACGGTATGGGACTTATATGGCATGGCGAGGAGCTTTCATGGAGTGAACCAATCGCTTCTGCAATCGCTTACGTTTTTAGCGGGATAAATGAAACCGTAGCCATTTCAGTGTTCTATTTTTCTTGGTGGGTGCATTTACTAATTTTGTTAACGTTTTTAGTCTATGTTCCACAATCAAAACATGCGCATTTAATTGCGGGACCAGCTAATGTATTCTTCGGTCGTCTTTCAAACCCAGGGAAGCTTGAAAAGATTGATTTTGAAGATGAAACGCAAGAAACATTTGGTGTTGGTAAAATTGAAGACTTTAGACAAAATCAACTTATTGACTTATACGCTTGTGTAGAGTGTGGTCGTTGTACAAATATGTGTCCGGCAACAGGAACAGGAAAAATGTTATCGCCGATGGACTTAATTTTAAAACTTCGTGATCATTTAACTGATAAAGGAGCTGCGGTAACATCAAAAGCACCGTGGGTTCCAGTAGTTGCCTTCAATAATACACAAGGAAATCAGTTAGCGATGATGGCGGCTGGAAAAGGACAACAAGAATCAGCGGCTACAACTCTCGCTTACGATCCGAGTTTAATCGGAGATGTTATTACAGAAGAAGAGATTTGGGCATGTACAACGTGTCGTAACTGTGAAGATCAATGTCCAGTTATGAATGAGCATGTTGACAAAATTATTGATTTACGTCGATATCTCGTTTTAACAGAAGGAAAAATGGACGCGGAAGCACAACGCGCGATGACAAATATCGAGCGTCAAGGGAATCCGTGGGGTCTGAACCGTAAAGAGCGTGAAACATGGCGCCAAGGTGATGACGAAGTAACAGTTCCAACTGTAAAAGAAAAATCAAAAGCTGGGGAGGAATTCGAGTATTTATTCTGGGTTGGTTCAATGGGATCATACGACAATCGTAGTCAGAAGATTGCGATATCGTTTGCGAAGTTAATGAACGAAGCAGGCATTTCATTCGCAATTCTCGGTAATAAAGAAAAGAATTCTGGAGATACACCACGCCGCCTTGGAAATGAATTTGTATTCCAAGAGATGGCGACAAAGAATATCGAAGAATTTGAAAAGGCAGGAGTGAAGAAAATCGTTACGATTGATCCTCATGCTTATAACACATTTAAAAATGAGTATCCGGACTTTGGCTTGCAAGCAGAAGTCTATCATCATACAGAATTGTTAGCTCAGTGGGTGAAAGAAGAGCGCTTAAAGCCTGTTCACGCTATTGAAGAAACAGTTACGTACCATGATTCCTGTTATTTAGGAAGATACAACGAAGTGTACGAAGCGCCACGTGACATTTTGAAAGCGATTCCTGGAGTGAATCTTGTAGAAATGGCACGTAACCGTGAAACTGGAATGTGCTGTGGCGCAGGTGGTGGCTTAATGTGGATGGAAGAAACAACAGGTTCTCGTATTAACGTTGCTCGTACAGAACAAGCATTAGCTGTACAGCCATCCATTATCGGTACAGGTTGTCCATATTGCTTAACGATGATCAGTGATGGAACGAAAGCGAAAGAGGTAGAAGAGAAAGTTCAAACTCTTGATGTGACAGAGATTTTAGAACGATCTGTTATCGGACAGAAAAAAGAAGCGATGTAGTTTATAAGAATGTATACAACTTTAGAAAGAGGTGCAATGATTGCACCTCTTCTCAACGTAGGGATACCGAGCGAGCGCTCAGTGTTAAAAAATGAAATGGGGGAAAGAAACATGAGTAAAACAGTTATTTTAAGTGCTGCAAGAACACCAGTTGGAAAATTTGGAGGATCTTTAAAAGATGTAAAAGCGACGGAACTTGGAGGAATTGCAATTAAAGCAGCGCTTGAAAGAGCAAATGTTGCGGCTAGTGATGTTGAAGAAGTTATATTTGGAACGGTTATTCAGGGGGGACAGGGGCAAATTCCATCGCGTCAAGCTGCAAGGGCTGCTGGAATCCCTTGGGAAGTGCAGACGGAAACAGTGAATAAAGTTTGTGCATCAGGACTTCGTGCGGTTACGTTAGCGGATCAAATTATTCGTACTGGCGATCAATCACTGATTGTAGCTGGCGGTATGGAGTCGATGAGTAACAGTCCTTACATTTTACGCGGAGCAAGATGGGGATACAGAATGGGCAACAACGAAGTTATTGATTTAAACGTTGCTGACGGTTTAACATGCGCATTTTCAGGTACACACATGGGTGTTTATGGCGGAGAAGTTGCGAAGGAAGATGGAATTTCTCGCGAAGCACAAGATGAATGGGCATATCGTAGCCATCAGCGTGCGGTTTCAGCGCATAAAGAAGGACGTTTTGAAGAGGAGATCGTGCCAGTAACGATCCCGCAAAGAAAAGGCGATC
Source organism: Bacillus sp. GW823-FHT06A11 (assembly GCF_058795355.1). Lineage (NCBI taxonomy): Bacteria > Bacillati > Bacillota > Bacilli > Caryophanales > Bacillaceae > Bacillus > Bacillus sp. GW823-FHT06A11. The sequence goes on from NZ_JBXAHS010000004.1 coordinate 166,941, forward strand.
CTATTGTCGTTGCAAAGGATGAGGCGCCACGTGAAGATACAACGATTGAAAAGTTAGCAAAGTTAAAACCTGTATTTGATAAGACAGCGGCAGTGACAGCTGGTAATGCGCCAGGACTAAACGATGGTGGTGCCGCACTTGTGTTAATGAGCGAAGACAGAGCGAAGCAAGAAGGAAGAAAGCCATTAGCGACAATTTTGGCGCATACAGCAATTGCAGTGGAATCTAAAGATTTCCCAAGAACGCCAGGTTATGCAATTAACGCATTGCTTGAAAAAACAGGCAAGACAATTGAAGACATCGATTTATTCGAGATTAATGAAGCATTTGCAGCGGTAGCAATTGCAAGTACAGAAATCGCAGGAATTGATCCAGAAAAATTGAATGTAAATGGCGGCGCGGTAGCGATGGGCCATCCAATTGGAGCAAGCGGAGCGCGCATTATCGTTACGCTAATCCATGCACTTAAGCAGCGCGGCGGCGGAATTGGAATTGCATCGATTTGTAGCGGTGGCGGTCAAGGGGACGCAGTGATGATTGAAGTTCACTAATTAAAGTTCGAGGGTATAAAATTTATTAACAATTAAGGGGGAAGAAAAAATGGGTGTACAAAACATTGTTGTAATTGGTGCAGGGCAAATGGGATCAGGAATTGCACAAGTATGTGCAATGGCAGGATATGACGTGAAGGTACAAGATTTAAAACAAGAGCAATTAGATAGAGGATTGGCTATCATTACGAAAAACTTAGCGCGCCAAGTAGAAAAAGGACGCATGAAGGAAGAAGAGAAGGAAGCGACATTAAATCGTCTTACAGTAACGCTTGATTTAGATTGTGTGAAAGAAGCGGATCTTATTATTGAAGCAGCTGTTGAGAAAATGGATATTAAAAAGAAAATCTTTGCGAATCTAGATGAAATTGCTCCAGAACACGCAATTTTAGCGACAAATACGTCATCTCTGCCAATTACAGAAATTGCAGCGGTAACGAAGCGTCCGGAAAAAGTAATCGGCATGCACTTTATGAATCCAGTTCCAGTTATGAAGCTTGTTGAGATTATTCGTGGTTTGGCTACAGATGATGCAGTATATGAAGCAATTGAAGATATTACGAAAAAAATTGGGAAAGTGCCAGTTGAAGTAAATGATTTCCCAGGTTTTGTATCAAACCGCATTTTGCTACCGATGATTAACGAAGCAATTTATACGTTATACGAAGGTGTAGCGACGAAAGAAGCAATTGATGAGGTCATGAAGCTTGGTATGAACCATCCGATGGGGCCTTTGACACTCGCTGATTTTATCGGTTTAGATACGTGTTTATACATTATGGAAGTGTTGCATGAAGGATTAGGAGATAGTAAATATCGCCCATGTCCGTTATTACGTAAGTATGTAAATGCAGGATGGTTAGGGCGTAAAACAGGTCGTGGATTCTACGTTTACGAATAAATGCCCCTTTTGTTACAAAATAGTGGTCTTACCAAATTATTTAAAGGATATATAGCAAATGGAGGCGGAATATATGAACTTTCGTTTTAATGAAGAGCAGCAAATGATGAGGAAAATGGTTCGGGATTTTGCACAGAAGGAAATTGCTCCCTTTGTTCCTAGTATGGAACAAGGGGTGTTCCCGAAAGAGATTTTGCAAAAGATGGGTGAGCTTGGATTAATGGGTATTCCAGCGCCTGCAAAATACGGCGGGGCAGAAATGGATTTTATTTCTTATATTCTAGCCATTGAGGAAATCTCAAAGGTAAGTGCAACAGTTGGTGTAATTTTAGCTGTACATACGTCAGTTGGAATGAATCCGATTTTATATTTCGGAACAGAAGAACAGAAGAAAAAATATGTTTCTAAACTTGCAACCGGGGAATATTTAGGCGCATTTGCTTTAACAGAGCCAAATGCAGGATCAGATGCAGGGAGTTTGAAATCAAGAGCTGTCAAAAAAGGCGATCATTATATTATTAATGGATCGAAAGTGTTTATTACAAATGGTGGTGAAGCAAGTACATACATTGTATTCGCTTCTACAAATCCAGAGGCAGGAAAAAGTGGTATTTCTGCATTTATAGTAGAGAAAGATACACCTGGTTTAATCATCGGAAAAGATGAACATAAGATGGGGCTCCTTGGTTCTCGTACAGTACAACTTACTTTTGAAGATATGAAAGTACCAGCGGAGAATTTACTTGGGGAAGAAGGACAAGGATTCAAGGTGGCGATGGCGAATTTAGATGTTGGGCGAATTGGAATCGGTGCACAGGCGTTAGGAATTGCTGAAGCGGCGCTTGCATGTGCGATTGATTATGCAAAAGAACGAGAACAATTTGGGAAACCAATTGCGGCGCAGCAAGGGATTGGCTTCAAGCTTGCAGATATGGCAACAAGTGTCGAAGCGGCAAGGTTACTCGTATATAGAGCGGCGTCTCTTAGGGCACAAGGATTACCATGCGGTAAAGAAGCATCTATTGCGAAATTATTTGCTTCTAAGACAGCGGTTGAAGTCGCGATTGAGGCGGTGCAAGTATTTGGTGGTTACGGTTATACGAAAGAATATCCAGTAGAACGATTTTTCCGGGATGCGAAAATCACGCAAATATATGAAGGAACAAGTGAAATACAGAAACTTGTTATTAGCCGTGCTTTATAAAAGGGCGAGGGGGAGACGGAGATGCATTTTAAACTATCAGAAGAACATGAAATGATAAGAAAAATGGTTCGAGATTTTGCTAAAAATGAAGTAGCACCAACAGCAGCTGAGCGTGATGAGGAAGAGCGATTTGATCGAGAGTTATTTGATCAAATGGCAGAGCTTGGTTTAACCGGTATTCCATGGCCTGAAGAGTACGGCGGAATTGGAAGCGATTACTTAGCTTACGTAATTGCGATTGAAGAATTATCTCGAGTTTGTGCTTCAACAGGTGTAACACTATCTGCGCATACTTCACTTGCGGGATGGCCAATTTTTAAATTTGGGACAGAAGAACAAAAGCAAAAGTTTTTACGACCGATGGCTGAAGGGAAGAAAATTGGTGCATACGGCTTAACGGAGCCAGCATCTGGATCGGATGCTGGTGGAATGAAGACAATCGCAAAGAGAGATGGCGACCATTATATTTTAAATGGATCAAAAATTTTCATTACAAATGGCGGTATTGCTGATATTTATGTTGTTTTTGCGCTAACTGATCCTGAATCGAAGCAGCGTGGTACGAGTGCATTTATTGTAGAAAGTGATACACCGGGATTTTCAGTTGGGAAGAAGGAGAGCAAGCTAGGGATTCGCTCTTCACCAACTACTGAAATTATGTTTGAAGATTGCCGTATTCCGGTAGAGAATCTACTTGGAGAAGAGGGGCAAGGATTTAAAGTTGCGATGCAAACATTAGATGGAGGTCGTAACGGTATTGCGGCGCAAGCTGTTGGTATTGCACAAGGGGCTTTAGATGCTTCTGTAGAATATGCAAGGGAGCGCCATCAATTTGGAAAACCAATTGCGGCGCAGCAAGGGATTGGCTTTAAACTTGCGGATATGGCAACAGATGTAGAAGCGGCACGCCTTTTAACATATCAAGCGGCTTGGCTTGAATCAGAAGGGCTTCCGTATGGAAAAGAATCAGCGATGTCAAAAGTATTTGCAGGGGATACAGCGATGAAGGTGACGACTGAAGCGGTGCAAGTATTTGGTGGTTACGGTTATACGAAAGATTATCCAGTAGAGCGTTATATGCGAGATGCAAAGATTACACAAATATATGAAGGAACACAAGAGATTCAGAGGCTTGTAATTTCTCGTATGTTAACGAAGTAGGAACGAAAGCGTAGGTATTCTCCTACGCTTTTTCCTTCCAAAAAATAATAGAGAGAGGTGAAGGGAATGGTTAAACATAATGTACATGCATCGGTGAAAGATGAAAAATTAGTTGCGTTAAGACGTGAACAAATGATTAAAGGTGCGGTGCAACTGTTTAAACAAAAAGGATTTCCGCGTACAACAACGAGAGAGATTGCAAAAGCGGCTGGATTTAGTATAGGGACACTTTATGAGTACATTCGTACAAAAGATGATGTTTTGTATTTAGTTTGTGATAGTATATATGAACATGTAAAAGAACGATTAGAGGAAGTAGTGTGTACAGAAAAAGGGAGTATAGAAAGTTTAAAGGTAGCGATAAAGAATTACTTTAAAGTGATGGACGAATTACAAGAAGAAGTATTAATTATGTATCAAGAAGTACGTTTTTTACCGAAAGAATCTCTCCCATATGTATTAGAAAAAGAGTTTCAAATGGTAGGGATGTTTGAGGATATTTTAGAACAGTGTACGGAAAATGGAACATTTATATTAAATAAAAAAGAAATACAGCTTCTTGCACATAATATTTTTATACAAGGACAAATGTGGGGGTTTAGACGTTGGGCACTGCAAAAACTGTATACGCTCGAAGAATATACAGAAATGCAAATTAGGTATGTGTTGCAAGGTGCCCATATGCTTCCGAAATAAGGAACAGACAAATTATTAATTTTATTACCATATAAAAGTTTCACGTTTTTTTTGTAGCATATTTGTGCGACTTTTGTTTATAATGAATAGTATGGATTTTTTTAGGCAGACCGTTATATATAAGGTTATATTTGATGAAAGGAAGTGCCGCATAAGTGAATTTTAAGCAATATTCACCAGAAGAGCTAAAAGAATGTTCAATGATTGAAGTTGTACATAGCGTTTTAGGGGATAAAAGACAAGCAACGACATTCAACGAGTTGGTTCAAGAAATCGCTCAAGTGCTGGGACTATCTCAAGAGCAAGTTAATGCGAAACTCGCACAATTTTATACAGACTTAAACATCGATGGACGTTTCATTAATTTAGGAGAAAATCGTTGGGGACTACGCAGCTGGTACCCATATGAGCAAATTGATGAAGAAATCTTACCGCAGCCAAAACCGAAGAAGAAACGTAAAGTTGAAGAAGACGGCTTTGACGACTACATTGAAGAAGATGAAGATGACTTTGACGATGCAGACGGAAATGCAGACGAAGAAGATGATGTAGAAGATTTGGACAAGGTTCTTGAAGATGAAGACGGAGATGACGACGATCTTGATGATTTAGAAGAGGATGAAGACGACGACTTCGCTGAAGAAGAACTTGAGTATGATGAAACTGAAGAAGAAGAAGAGGAAGAACTGTAGTTCTTGACTTTTCATTATCGTCCATGTAGAATCATTTTTGGGCTCTTTAAAAAAGGACGATAATACTTTTAAAGTGTAAATATAAAAGAAAATTGCTCCCTACTTATTACTTTATGTGATGAGGGGAGCAATTTTCTTTTTTGTTTTTTGTTTAGAAAATAAAAAGAGTCTAACAATAAGATGGATACAGTGTTATCTACATACGTTGCGCTTTGCAACGGTGATTATATAACAGCAAAATAGAAGGGAGCTTTTTCATGACTAAGTATATTTTTGTAACAGGCGGTGTAGTATCGTCTTTAGGGAAAGGTATTACAGCAGCATCTCTTGGAAGACTTTTAAAAAATCGTGGTTTAAATGTAACGATTCAAAAGTTTGATCCATACATTAACGTAGACCCAGGGACTATGAGCCCATACCAACACGGTGAGGTATTCGTAACAGATGATGGCGCAGAAACTGACTTAGACCTTGGTCACTATGAGCGTTTTATCGACATTAACTTAAACAAATACAGCAACGTAACAACAGGTAAAATTTACTCTTCAGTTCTTCAAAAAGAGCGTCGCGGTGAATATTTAGGAGGAACAGTTCAAGTTATTCCTCACATTACTAACGAAATTAAAGAGCGCGTATATCGTTCTGGCCGTGAAACAAATGCGGATGTTGTTATTACAGAAATCGGTGGAACTGTTGGTGATATCGAGTCTCTACCATTCTTAGAAGCAATCCGTCAAATTAAGAGCGACATCGGTCGTGACAATGTAATGTACATTCACTGTACGTTAATCCCGTACTTAAAAGCAGCGGGTGAAATGAAAACAAAACCAACGCAACATAGCGTTAAAGAACTTCGTAGCTTAGGTATTCAACCAAACATTATCGTTGTTCGTACAGAACTTCCTGTTTCTCAAGATATGAAAGACAAGCTTGCATTATTCTGTGACATCGATACAAAAGCAGTTATCGAAGCTCGCGATGCAGATACTTTATATGCGGTTCCATTATCTCTTCAAGAACAAAACATGGACCAAATCGTTTGTGACCACTTAAAATTAGACAATCCAGCTGCAGATATGACAGAGTGGACTGCGCTAGTTAACAAAGTACGTAATCTTTCTAAGAAAACAAAAATCGCTCTTGTTGGTAAATATGTAGAACTTCAAGATGCATATATTTCTGTTGTAGAAGCACTTCGTCATGCTGGTTACTCATTCGACACAGATGTAGAAGTAAAATGGGTAAATGCTGAGCACGTAACAGCAGAAAACGTAAAAGAATTAGTTGGCGATACAGATGGTATCCTTGTACCAGGTGGCTTCGGCGATCGTGGTGTAGAAGGTAAAATCGTTGCGATTCAATATGCTCGTGAAAACAAAGTTCCATTCTTAGGAATTTGCTTAGGTATGCAACTTGCATCAATCGAATTTGCACGTAACGTATTAGGTTTAGAAGGTGCTAACTCTTCTGAAATCAATCCTGATACGCCATATGCAATCATTGACTTATTACCAGAACAAAAAGATGTAGAGGACTTAGGTGGTACACTTCGTCTTGGTCTATACCCATGTAAGCTTGCTGAAGAAACAAATGCTTACAATGCTTATAATGAGCCGGTTGTATATGAGCGTCATCGTCATCGTTATGAGTTCAACAACCAGTTCCGTCCGGATATGGAAAAAGAAGGATTCGTATTCTCTGGTACAAGCCCAGACGGCCGTCTAGTTGAAATCATTGAATTAAAAGACCACCCTTGGTTCGTGGCGGCACAGTTCCACCCAGAACTTGTTTCTCGTCCAAACCGTCCACAACCATTGTTCCATGACTTCGTAAGAGCTTCTATTACGAATAAAGAGAGCAAGTAATAAAAAAAGCGCCTGAAATAAGGCGCTTTTTTTAATATTCATTTAACATTTCATCAATTGTAAATTTGATTCCGTGATAAGCAAATAAAGCTACTATTAAGCTTGGGAACCCGTAGCGATTACCTTCATCGTCTGGAATAAGACCTTTTAACAGTTTTGTATCAATATGTACGTCTGTATATTGTTCCAGTGATTCCGTACCTTCTTGAAGAGCAGAAATGCCGACAATAGAGTGTCCCTCTTCTTGTAGTTTTTTTGCAATTTCTACAACCGCTTCATCTGTTGAAAAACGGCTAATAAGAAGTACACGATCTGCAGAGGTTACTTCTGCTTCTTTACCATTTTCAAATAAGCGTTTTGCTTGCTTCATTGGTTCAGCACCGAATAGTGCTTCGGCAACAACGCCCTCCATTTCATTTGTACCATATAAATAAATGAAACCATCGCCAACTAGTGCTTGAGCAAGTAAACGAGCGCTATCTTCTATATTCATTTCCTCTTTTTGAGAAACTCTGGAGAAATAACCACTTAATTGAGTTGAAAAAATTTTTAACATAATGTTACTCCCTTCGTACGTGTTTGCCGGCTTTCATTATAGTTTATTTTTTTAGAAAGGTGAAATCGTAGGGTAGCATAACAAAATAGGAAACGGTAAAATAAGAAAGAATAGGAAGGAATTTGCCAAAGAATAGCGAAAATAAATCGTTAAGATATAAGAAGCTTTAAATCTTGTACTTACACAGAAAGGTTGGGAATTATGGAAGGTAAAATTTTAATTGTTGATGATCAATATGGGATTCGTGTGTTATTACATGAAGTGTTCCAAAAAGAAGGTTATCAGACATTCCAAGCAGCGAATGGATTTCAAGCTTTAGATATCGTGAAAAAAGATAATCCAGATTTAGTAGTGTTAGATATGAAAATTCCAGGCATGGATGGTATAGAGATTTTAAAGCATGTAAAAGAAATTGATGAGAGTATTAAAGTCATTTTAATGACTGCTTATGGAGAGCTTGATATGATTCAAGAAGCAAAAGATTTAGGTGCTTTAATGCATTTTGCTAAACCATTTGATATTGATGAAATTCGTCAAGCTGTGAGAGAGCAACTTGCTGTAGAGGCGTAAAAAATGAATTTTTTATAAAAAATATGGAAAAAAGCGTTTACATGGACTATTGAGCAGGTGAATACAGTTGAGTTTTTGAGTACAAGTTGTTATCCTATTGAGTGTAGAAAAAAGTCCGGTAGGTAAATATACATAATTTACCTTATCCTGGTCATACTACCAGCGATAAGAATTTATCGGATACAAAAAACGTTTTTTAGGAGGATTCACCATGCCTTTAGTTTCTATGAAAGAAATGCTAAACAAAGCACTAGAAGGAAAATACGCAGTTGGTCAATTCAACATGAACAACTTAGAGTGGACTCAAGCTATCTTAGCTGCTGCGGAAGAAGAAAAATCTCCTGTAATCCTAGGTGTATCTGAGGGTGCAGCTCGTCATATGACTGGTTTCAAAACAGTTGTAGCTATGGTTAAAGCTTTAATCGAAGAAATGAACATCACTGTTCCTGTAGCGATTCACCTTGACCATGGTTCAAGCTTTGAAAAATGTAAAGAAGCAATCGATGCAGGTTTCACATCTGTAATGATCGACGCTTCTCACCACCCATTCGAAGAAAACGTTGAAACTACTAAAAAAGTAGTAGAATACGCACACGCTCGTAACGTATCTGTTGAAGCTGAGCTTGGGACAGTTGGCGGACAAGAAGACGACGTAATCGCTGAAGGCGTAATTTACGCTGATCCTGCAGAGTGTAAACACCTTGTTGAAGCAACAGGTATCGATTGCCTAGCTCCAGCTTTAGGTTCTGTACACGGTCCTTACAAAGGTGAGCCTAACTTAGGATTCGCTGAAATGGAACAAGTTCGTGACTTCACTGGCGTACCTTTAGTATTACACGGTGGTACTGGTATCCCAACTGCTGATATCGTAAAAGCTATCTCTTTAGGTACTTCAAAAATCAACGTAAACACTGAGAACCAAATCGAGTTTACAAAAGCTGTTCGTGAAGTATTAAACAAAGACCAAGAAGTTTACGATCCTCGTAAATTTATTGGACCTGGCCGCGACGCTATTAAAGCAACTGTTGCTGGTAAAATGCGTGAGTTCGGTTCTAACGGTAAAGCGTAAGAATAAAATTCCGTTTTGGAAACCGTCTAGTCTTTTAGACGGTTTCCTTTCGTTGTATAATGAAAGCGTGAACAAGTCGAAAGATTTTATCATTTTTGGTTTTTAAATAGAAAATAATGTGCATAGTCCTATTAATAAATGTGATAACGTATCTAAATTGATAAAGTGAATTCGATGAATAGTTGATCTTTATCTATTCGTGCTACAGGAGGAATGAAGATAATGGTTTCCTATTTATTGAGTTTTGGGATGGAAAGAGTAATTGAGATTCTTAAGGGGAGCTTTCTATAAAAAGATAGAAAGTAAATACATTCACAAGAAGGGAGCTCAATATGGAAAAATTGCTAATTGAAGGCGGAAGAGCTTTAAATGGAACAATTCGAGTAAGCGGTGCAAAGAACAGTGCTGTTGCATTAATTCCAGCGACAATTTTAGCAGATACTCCAGTAACTATTGGTGGTGTCCCTAATATTTCGGACGTGAAAATGTTAGGCGACTTACTAGAGGAAATTGGAGGGAAAGTAACTTATGGACAGGAGGAAGAGATGGTAGTCGATCCTTCTAACATGGTTGCAATGCCTTTGCCAAATGGAAAAGTGAAAAAATTGCGCGCTTCTTATTATTTAATGGGTGCGATGCTTGGCCGTTTTAAAAAAGCTGTTATTGGGCTTCCGGGTGGATGTCACTTAGGACCGAGGCCGATTGATCAGCATATTAAAGGGTTTGAAGCGCTAGGTGCACATGTTACAAATGAACAAGGTGCCATCTATTTAAGAGCAGATGAACTACATGGAGCACGTATTTATTTAGATGTTGTTAGTGTGGGGGCTACGATTAATATTATGCTAGCAGCTGTACGAGCAAAAGGTAGAACTGTTATTGAAAATGCAGCGAAAGAGCCCGAGATTATTGATGTAGCTACATTGTTAACAAGCATGGGAGCACGTATTAAAGGTGCTGGTACAGATGTAATCCGAATAGATGGTGTGGACTCTTTACATGGTTGTCACCATACTATCATCCCAGATCGTATTGAAGCTGGTACGTATATGATTCTAGGAGCTGCATCAGGAGGAGAAGTAACGGTTGATAACGTTATTCCTCAGCATTTAGAATCAGTTACTGCTAAGCTAAGAGAAGCTGGTGTTCAAGTTGAAACGAATGATGATCAAATTACAGTGAACGGTAATAGAAAGTTAAAAGTAGTTGATATCAAAACGCTTGTATATCCAGGTTTTCCAACAGATTTACAACAGCCGTTTACGACGCTTTTAACAAAGGCGCACGGGACGGGAGTTGTAACAGATACAATTTACGGTGCCCGTTTCAAACACATTGATGAATTACGTCGTATGAATGCTCAAATTAAAGTAGAAGGTCGTTCGGCAATTGTAACTGGTCCTGTGTTACTGCAAGGTGCAAAAGTGAAGGCGAGTGATTTACGAGCGGGAGCAGCACTTGTTATTGCAGGGTTAATGGCAGATGGAATTACAGAAGTAACAGGACTTGAGCATATTGATCGAGGTTATGAGAATATAGTGGACAAGCTTAAAGGGCTTGGAGCAAACATTTGGCGAGAACAAATGACAAAACAAGAAATTGAAGAGATGAAGAACGCATAAGTGATACTTCCGTAAGGGGGAAGCGAAGCATCACTACTTGCGGAAGTACACTTTATAGAAAAACACGGTTCACAAAATACGGCAGAAATATAAAGACTTAAAGGAGAGGGATTATTGTGGAAAGAAGTTTATCTATGGAGTTAGTACGTGTAACAGAGGCTGCAGCATTATCATCAGCGCGTTGGATGGGGCGCGGGAAAAAGGATGAGGCAGACGGTGCAGCAACATCAGCTATGCGTGATGTATTTGATACAATTCCGATGAAAGGTACAGTCGTAATTGGTGAAGGTGAGATGGATGAAGCACCAATGCTATATATCGGAGAGAAATTAGGTACAGGATATGGACCACGTGTAGACGTTGCGGTTGATCCTTTAGAAGGGACAAACATCGTAGCAGCTGGTGGCTGGAATGCTCTTGCTGTTATTGCAATTGCAGACCACGGTAATTTGTTACATGCTCCTGACATGTACATGGATAAAATCGCGGTTGGCCCAGAAGCAGTTGGGGCAGTCGACATTGATGCGCCTATTATTGATAACTTACGTGCAGTTGCGAAAGCGAAAAATAAAGACATTGAAGATGTTGTAGCAACAGTTTTAAACCGTCCACGTCACCAAGCAATTATCGAAGAAATTCGTAAAGCTGGTGCTCGTATTAAATTAATTAACGATGGAGATGTAGCTGGAGCAATTAATACAGCGTTTGACCGTACAGGTGTAGATATTTTATTTGGATCTGGTGGAGCACCTGAAGGTGTATTAGCAGCAGTTGCTTTAAAATGTTTAGGTGGAGAAATTCACGGAAAACTATTGCCACAAAACGAAGCTGAATTAGCACGTTGTAAAAAAATGGGCATAGAAGACATTAATCGTATCCTTCGTATGGAGGACTTAGTAAAAGGTGACGATGCAATCTTTGCAGCAACAGGTGTAACAGATGGTGAACTATTACGTGGTGTTCAATTTAAAGGTAGCGTAGGAACAACACAATCTCTTGTTATGCGTGCAAAATCAGGTACAGTTCGCTTTGTAGATGGTCGTCATAGCTTAAATAAAAAACCGAACTTGGTTATTAAGTAAAAGGTGGAAGCGGCTCGTTCAGAAAGGTTAAAATGGTCGATCTTTTTAACTATCGGAGCCGGAACTAAATTAAATAAGAAGCGAAGACAAATTTTCTTGTCTTCGCTTCTTGTATTTGTGTTCCAACGTATTGATTAAAACTAGATAAAAGGGTTACAATAGTGAATATTACCCTACTTGAACTTATTGCCTTTCATTATTAATTATTTGCCTTCCGTATTTTTTCCCTTTACCCATGAAAAAAGAGAATAACGTTAAAGTGTGGTGTCTGAATGAATTTGTCAATTGCAGCATTAGAAAACATGAAATTAAAAGAGTTATACGAGCTTGCGAAAGAATTTAAGATTTCGTATTATAGCAAGTTAACGAAAAAAGAGTTAATCTTTTCTATTTTGAAAGCTCGAGCAGAAAAAGAAGGTTTCTTTTTCATGGAAGGCGTATTAGAAATTATTCAATCAGAAGGATTTGGATTCCTACGTCCTATCAACTATTCTCCAAGCTCAGAAGATATTTATATCTCAGCTTCGCAAATTCGTCGTTTCGATTTACGTAATGGAGACAAAGTTTCTGGTAAAGTACGACCTCCGAAAGAAAATGAACGCTATTTTGGGTTATTACAAGTTGAAGCTGTAAACGGAGATGATCCAGATTCAGCAAAAGAGCGTGTGCATTTCCCTGCATTAACACCATTATACCCAGATCGCCAAATGAAATTGGAAACGGAACCGAAAAAGTTACCGACACGTATCATGGATTTAATCGCACCAGTTGGATTTGGACAACGTGGTTTAATTGTTGCGCCTCCAAAGGCTGGTAAAACAAGTCTATTAAAAGAAATTGCACACAGTGTTACAACAAATCATCCAGAAGCAGAATTAATTGTGCTTTTAATTGATGAGCGTCCAGAGGAAGTAACAGACATTGAACGTTCTGTTAAGGGCGACGTTGTAAGTTCTACTTTTGATGAAGTACCAGAAAATCATATTAAAGTAGCTGAACTTGTGTTAGAACGTGCAATGCGTCTTGTAGAGCACAAAAAAGATGTTATCATTTTAATGGATAGTATTACCCGTTTAGCGCGAGCTTACAACCTCGTTATTCCGCCAAGTGGTAGAACATTATCGGGTGGTATCGACCCAGCGGCTTTCCATAGACCGAAGCGTTTCTTTGGAGCGGCACGTAATATTGAAGAAGGCGGTAGCTTAACGATTTTAGCAACAGCCCTTGTTGATACAGGATCTCGTATGGACGATGTTATTTACGAGGAATTTAAAGGAACTGGAAATATGGAACTTCACTTAGATCGTTCGTTAGCTGAACGTCGTATCTTCCCAGCGATTGATATTCGTCGTTCTGGTACACGTAAAGAAGATCTATTAATTCCAAAAGAGCATTTAGACAAGTTATGGGGCATTCGTAAAACAATGCGTGATACACCAGACTTTGTTGAAAGTTTCTTACGTAAGCTTCGTCAAACGAAGACAAACGAAGAATTTTTACAAAACATTGTTGCAGACTCGAAAAGATATGTAACAACTAAGTAAAGGGAAAAGATTGGGACTCGCTTATTTTATAGTAAGCGAGTTTTTTATGCCTTTTAGGTGATATTAAAGAGAGAAATAAGTGGGAGAACCTTAGCTGGTCAGAGCAGAACGAACCGCCTCCACTTTAAGGTGATATCTAGCTCCAGCGGCTAGAATGGTAGGTGGCTTCGCGTCTTTCCATGAGGCAAAAAGCGCCTCAAGTGAGAGGGTGTGAAGTGTCCTGGATTTTTAAGTGATATCCAGTTCCGGTGGCTAGCTCTTCACATCTAAGAACCTTCCGCCCGACAGGTAAAAAGCACCTTTAGGGCGAAAGAACCTTAGCTGGTCAGAGCTAAACGAGCCGTCTACACTTTTAATTTCAAAAGACAAAAACAGGTAGTTGCAAAATGAAGTTAGCCTTGTTATAATTTCATCATATGTGTTTCATCAATATAGTTGTGTATGCAGCTGAAGATGAAAAACTCTGTTTCGAAAATGATTCAGGGCGGAAGGAGATGAAAAGAATGAAAGCAGGAATTCACCCAGATTACAAGAAAGTTGTATTCATGGACACAAACACAGGCTTCAAATTCTTAAGCGGGTCTACTAAAGGCTCTAGCGAAACTGTTGAGTGGGAAGATGGTAACACTTATCCATTACTAAAAGTTGAGATCAGTTCTGATTCTCACCCATTCTACACTGGACGTCAGAAGTTTGCTACTGCAGACGGACGCGTTGATCGCTTCAATAAGAAATACGGTATCAAGTAATAAAAACATAAAACAGGCAAGTGTATGTATTCGCTTGTCTGTTTTTTTTGTGAAAATATTATACCTTTACCCTACTTTTAACTAAAAAGTAGATGAAAGGAGAGCTTCATGTACTTAATAAATCAAAATGGCTGGATTGAAGTGATTTGCGGTAGTATGTTTTCTGGTAAATCAGAAGAGTTAATCCGCCGTGTGCGCCGTACGCAATTTGCGAAACAACATGCAATTGTATTTAAACCATGTATTGATAATCGCTATAGTGAAGAAGACGTTGTATCACATAACGGATTAAAGGTAAAAGCAGTTCCTGTTTCAGCTTCAAAAGATATATTTGAACATATCACTGAAGATATGGATGTAATTGCAATCGATGAGGTACAATTCTTTGATGGGGACATTGTGGAAGTGGTGCAAGTATTGGCAAATCGTGGCTATCGTGTCATTGTAGCTGGTTTAGACCAAGATTTCCGTGGTCTACCATTTGGACAAGTTCCTCAGCTGATGGCGATTGCTGAACATGTAACAAAGCTACAAGCAGTATGTTCTGCATGTGGATCTCCGGCAAGTCGTACACAACGATTAATTGATGGAGAACCAGCGGCATTTGATGATCCGATTATTTTAGTTGGGGCTTCAGAATCGTATGAGCCACGCTGTCGTCATTGTCATGCAGTTCCTACAAACAAAGATAAGTAAAACTCGCTGCGCAAGGCGGGTTTTTTTCAGAATAGAGAGTGTGGGTGGTGTGAGCCGCTTACGCTTTTAAATATATCTAGTTCTGGTGGCTAGCTCTTCGCATCTAAGAACCTTCCGCCCAAAAGGTAAAAAGCACCTTTAGGTCGAAAGAACCTTAGCTGGTCAGAGCTGAAAGAGCCACCGCCACTTTTAAATATAATTTGCGTTTTTTTGAGTAAGTACCATATACTATTTGTATTAGATACTAGGATGTAGAGGTGAATGATGTGTTAGATCGTTTGCAAGCTGTAGAAAATCGTTATGAGAAGTTAAATGAATTGTTAAGTGACCCAGAGGTTATTAGCGATACAAATAAACTTCGTGAATATTCAAAGGAACAGTCTGATATACAGGAAACGGTAGAGGTGTATCGTGAGTATAAGGATGTTCGTGAGCAATTAAAAGATGCGAAAGCAATGTTAGAAGAGAAGTTAGACGCAGAAATGCGTGACATGGTAAAAGAAGAGGTTTCTGAGTTAGAATCACAAGAAAAAACGTTATCAGAACGTCTGAAAATTTTACTAGTTCCAAAGGACCCTAATGATGATAAGAACGTTATCGTTGAGGTTCGTGGGGCTGCTGGTGGCGACGAGGCCGCTTTATTTGCTGGTGACTTATACCGTATGTATAGCCGTTACGCTGAGGTACAGGGCTGGAAAACGGAGATTATCGAGGCTAGCTATACAGAGTTAGGTGGATATAAAGAGATTATCTTTATGATTAACGGTAAAGGTGCTTTCGCGAAGCTGAAATTCGAGAATGGTGCTCACCGTGTACAACGTGTTCCTGAAACGGAATCTGGTGGACGTATTCATACATCTACAGCAACTGTAGCTGTATTACCAGAGGCAGAGGAAGTAGAAATCGACATTCACGAGAAAGATGTTCGTGTTGATACATTCGCTTCTAGTGGTCCTGGTGGACAAAGTGTTAATACAACGATGTCAGCGGTACGTTTAACGCATTTACCGACTGGTGTAGTTGTATCTTGTCAGGATGAGAAATCACAAATTAAGAATAAAGAAAAAGCGATGAAAGTATTACGCGCACGTGTTTATGATAAGTTTAGACAAGAAGCACAAGCTGAATATGATCAAAACCGTAAACAAGCTGTTGGTACGGGTGATCGTTCAGAGCGTATTCGTACGTATAACTTCCCGCAAAACCGTGTTACAGACCATCGAATCGGTTTAACGATTCAAAAGCTAGATCAAATCTTACAAGGTAAGTTAGATGATTTCATCAATGCCTTAGTGATGGAAGATCAGGCTCAAAGGATGGAGGCAGCTGAGTAATGCGTGTCTATGAAGCCCTGAAATGGGCTTCTTCTTTTTTACAGGAAAATGGACGAGATGAAAATGCGGGAGAAATTGTCCTTTGTCATGTATTAAAGATGAACAGAACAGGATTACTTATGAATATGCGTGAAGAAATAAATGAGGAACAAGAGGCAAGCTTTACGGAGTTTATCCACAAGCATGTAGAAGGTATTCCTATTCAATATATGATTGGTTATGAAATGTTTTATGGCCGGTCGTTCTTTGTGAATGAAGAAGTATTAATACCAAGACCGGAAACAGAAGAGCTTATAGTAGGAGTATTAGAAAGAATTGAGCGCCATTTTGGCGACAAGGAACTACATGTAGCAGATATAGGCACAGGTAGTGGAGCGATTTCTATTACGCTTGCTTTAGAAAATAAAAATCTCCACGTATATACAGTAGATATTGCACAAGAGTCGATTGAAGTTGCAAAAGAAAATGCAAAAGCTTTAGGTGCAGAAGTAACGTTCTATCACGGTGATTTATTGTCACCATTTCATAAAACGGGTCAAAAGCTAGATGTTGTTGTTTCAAATCCTCCATATATACCGGAAGAGGATTGGCGTGGTCTTTCTCCTGTTGTGAAAGAGCATGAACCGAAGAGAGCGCTTGTTGGTGGAGAAGACGGATTAGATTTTTATCGCCGTTTTATGGAAGAATTGCCGAATGTGTTGCAGGAGAAAGCAATTGTAGCGTTTGAAATTGGAGTAGGACAAGGTGAGGATGTAAAAAGATTGTTACAACAAGCTTTTCCACATGCCCATGTTGAGGTTGTTTTCGATATTAACGGAAAAGACCGTATGGTATTTGCAGAGATGGAGTAAGGTTCACACCTTACTCCATTTTTTTGTGGGAAAATTCATATAGATTTTGAATTTAATAGTTTAGAAATATGAAAGTCTGTCCACACTGTTTGTAGAGGGGACGGTGGAGGAAATGAAAAAACAAGTTATTGCTTATCTTCTTATATTATTAATTGGTGCACAGTTACTTGTGCAGTTTGGATATATGAAAGCTGATGCAAAAGGGCCTTCAGTTATTCCGAAAGAGGCCGTTCGATTACGAATTTTAGCAAATAGTGATTCAGATAAAGACCAGGCATTAAAGCGTAAAGTGCGTGATGAAGTAAAAGCACAAATTGATGGATGGGTAGCGGATTTAACTTCATTTGAAGAGGCGCGCAAAGTAATTCAAAGTCATATTCCAGAAATCGAGAAAACGGTGGAAAATACGTTAAAAAGAGAAGGAAGTAAAGAATCATTTCAAGTGAAATTTAGTAAGAATGTAAAGTTTCCTACAAAGGTATATGGGAATTTTATTTATCCAGCAGGAGAATATGAAGCGGTATTGATTACAATTGGAGAAGGTGAAGGGGCGAACTGGTGGTGTGTATTATTTCCACCAATGTGTTTCTTAGATTTTTCGAGTGGGACAGCTGTAAGAAAAGAAGAGCACGTTGTGAAGGCGGAATCTCCTGAAGAGGAGCAGGTGAAACAACTAGATGAGGAAGTAGTAAATACAGAAGAGAAGAAAGTGGATAAGGTAAAAGAAACGAAAGTTGTAAAACAGGAAGTAGTAAAAAAAGTAACATCTTCTGAAAAGAAAGTAGTAAAAAATGAAACAAAAGTCGAAGAGCAGCCTGTAAGTAAAGAAGAAACAAAAACTGTGGAAAAAGTGGAGAAACCTGTGGAGAAAAAACAAGAAAAGCAAAATGAGTATGTAAAAGTAGAAGAGGAAGAAGAAAAGCCAGAAGTTAAATTGTTTATTGTAGAAGCTTTTACATCTTTATTCTCTAAATAGTACTATTAATAAATCCCTCCTCATATATAAAAATGAGGAGGGATTTATTATGAAGAAAGTGTATTTTGCTACGAAGGCAGATGTGGAAAGATTACATTCTTTTTTCGGACAAGCTAATAAAAAAGATGATAAAATAAATGAGTTGTACGCACAATTTATGATTTTGGAAGAGGCGGAAGAAATACGAGCTGTAATTGGTTATGAACAAAGTGGGGAAGATGTACTTATTCGTTCTTGTTTATTCACACCTCATGTGGATAAACAGACTTTCTTATATTTTTTTGAAATGTTTTTGCAGTATATGAAAGAAAAAAGTGTTCAACAATTGTACTTACTAACAAACCATCCACAATCTGTACCAATCTTTCAGTTCTTTGACTTTTTTACTATAGAAAAGGATGAGGTTCCAGAGGGAATTCAACAGTTAGAACATTTTTGTAAAAATATAAAAGAGCAGAATGCAATAATACTAAATTGTCAGCTATTCACAAAGTTATCCACGGATTAATTAGGTTTATCCACATTTTGTGGATAAACCTTGTTTGTCTTTTGGATAAATCTCATAGTAAACTAAAAATAGACAAGTATTTAAGGGTAGAAAAGGACGTGGAAAAAAATGCATACAAATATGTGGGTTGTGGATAATGTTGTGGAAAGAAAAAAATATTATCCACAGTTACAAGAAGCAGCAAAATTATTAAGAGAAAATGAGGCGGTTGCTTTCCCTACGGAAACAGTATATGGGTTAGGTGCAAACGCGATGGATGATGAAGCAATCGCAAAAATTTTCGAAGCGAAAGGAAGACCGAGTGATAATCCACTCATTGTCCACATAGGTACAAAATCTCAGTTAGATGGCATTGTGAAAGAAATTCCACCAGTTGCAGAGAAGTTAATGGCGCATTTTTGGCCAGGGCCATTAACAATTATTTTGCCGAGAAAAGAAGGGATTTCAGAGAAGGTGACCGCAGGACTTAATACGGTTGGAGTAAGAATGCCTGATCATCCAATTGCACTTGCTCTTATTGAAGAGGCGAATGTACCTGTTGCGGCACCAAGTGCGAATCGTTCAGGGCGTCCAAGTCCAACACTAGCTTCTCACGTATATGAAGATTTGAACGGGAAGATCGCAGGTATTGTTGATGGTGGTGCAACTGGAGTAGGCGTTGAATCAACTGTAATTGATTGTACAAGCACGGTTCCAACAATATTACGTCCAGGTGGGATTACGAAAGAACAATTAGAAGCAGTGATAGGTACCGTTTCTTTAGATCCAGCTTTAAAGGATGAGAAGGAAAAACCGAAATCACCTGGAATGAAATACACACATTATGCGCCGAAAGCACCACTTAGTATTGTTGAGGGCTCACGTGAGTTTATTCAGCATCTTGTAGATGAGAAAAAGGAAGAAGGATTTAAAGTAGGCGTATTAACGACGGAAGAGTATCAGCATGTATATAGCGCAGATGTTATATTATCTTGTGGTGTTCGAAGTGACTTAGCTAGCGTTGCGACTAAATTATATGATGTACTTAGAACATTTGATGCAAGTGAAGTGGATGTTATTTTTAGTGAGTCGTTCCCTAATGAAGGAATAGGAAATGCTATTATGAATCGTTTAACAAAAGCGGCAGGACATCATATTATTATTGAATGATAAGGTACGATTAGCAAACAGAATATTTCTCCTTGGATAAGCATATTGTGAAGTAGCACGTCCAAGGAGGGGCATGAATGACGTTTGAACAGCTAATACCTTTAATAATTATGGCATTCGCCTTAGGGATGGATGCGTTCTCGGTGAGTCTTGGTATGGGGATGATGCCCCTAAAGTTAAGACAAATCCTGTATATTGGTATGACGATAGGGATATTTCATATTATTATGCCGTTTATAGGGATGGTACTAGGTCGTTTTTTATCAGAGAAGTATGGAGAGATTGCACATTTTGCGGGTGCTATTTTATTAATCGGACTAGGTTTTTATATCGTATATTCGACCATTTTACAAAATGAAGAGACTAGAACTGCCCCTATTGGAATTAGCTTATTCGTATTTGCATTTGGCGTTAGTATAGATAGTTTCTCAGTAGGGCTTAGTCTTGGTATTTATGGGGCACAAACAATCATTACGATATTACTTTTTGGATTTGTTAGCATGTTATTAGCATGGATTGGTCTATTAATTGGTAGACATGCGAAAGATATGCTCGGTACATATGGCGAGATAGTAGGTGGCATCATTTTGGTTGGATTTGGATTATATATCCTTTTTCCTATATAATTTTATGTAGGAGGGAATTATGAACAAGCTATTGGAATGGTATGTTAAGTTTTTAACCTTCTTTCCTCGATGGCTAAGAAGACTTATAATTTGGGGTATTATTTTGCAAATTTCGATGTTAGGTTGGATTAAGTTAATTCGTGAATGGTGAGATAGTTCCTTTCTGTGAATATTTTGTTTGTACTATATTTATTGCACTAAAAATTACAGATATAGAAAGGATGAGATGAATGACGAGATTGAAGCAAGTTTTCGGTATTATTATTAGTTTTTTTGTTTTTTGGTTTAGTATGCTCGGTGTACAAATGTTTGCTGAGTTTTTAGATATTGAGTCATTGAAATTTGTTGCAGGAAAGACTGAGGCGGCGCGTGCCTTTTACTCTCCGTACCCGTTTTTAATTGTTTTTCTTATTACACTGCTTTCCCTATACTTCTTCGTAATGAAGCTAGGGAAACCGAAAAAAGAAAAACTGCCTACTTTAGAGGAAAAGAAGGAAGAATTACAATGATAAAAATCCCCTGCTAAAAAGCAGGGGATTTTTATGTTTGAGTGATGGCAGGAATCGATTCTGAGCGAGCCGCTTTCGCTTTTAGATATTATCCAGTTCCAGCGGCTAGAATGGTCGGTGGCTTCGCGTCTTCCTGCGAGGCAAAAAGTGCCTCTACGTCAGAAGCTCCATCCCCCTCCCATTCTGAGCGAGCCGCTTCCGCTTTTAAATATTATCCAGCTTCAGCGGCTAGAATCTCCGGTCATTTCGCTCTCTCGCATGAAGCAAAAAGCGCTTCAAGGTCGAGAGCTCCAATGCCCTGCGATTCTGAGCGAGCCGCTTTCGCTTTTAAACTGGCCTAACTAATTCAAATTGTTCTCCTAATTTTGCATAGTTGTGTCCTGCTAGGCGGCTTATTGGTTTGAGTCCTTCTGCGTGAATGCGCCCTTTTTCATATAGATGTTCGGCAACGTGGAAACGAACGACGCGTCCAATTAGTAGATCACAAGCTGGTGAGTCTTCTGTTCCACCAAGTGGAATTGCACGTTCTAATACGCATTCCATTCGAATATTTGCTTCTTTTACACCTGGAACGGAGATGACTTCACTTTCAATTGGTGTTAGTTTTGCTAGTTCAATTTCACTTTCATTTGGCGGGAGATTAGCTGCTGTTTCATTAATTGCTGCTACATATGATTCGTCAGAAATATGTACGACAAATTCACCTTTTTCAATTGCGTTTCGGGAAGTGTCCTTTCTTTCTCCGGCTTTTCGTTGTACAGATACTGAGATAAGTGGTGGATTAGCAGCGACAATATTAAAATAACTATATGGTGCGCCGTTTAATACACCGTCTTTTGTTAAAGAAGTAACGAATGCGACAGGGCGAGGGATGATACTTCCAGTAAGTAATTTGTAATTATCTTTTTCAGTTTGTTCATTTGGATTAATGGATAACATGCTTGTAATCCCCTTTCTAAATATGAATACTTATTGTTTGTTTACAAGATAACGATGAGAAAATCCTGCTGGAAATAATATTTTGTTTCATAAAAAGAACTTACTTCAATTGTAATGAAGTAAGTTCTTTTTCAAGAATCTCAAATCTGAGATAAAAATTAAAGTAAAACGTATGCGCCAGGTCCGATTAAAGCTACACCAACAGCAACAGCGATTAACATTAAGTTATATTCATATCCATTTTGTGTTACCCAGTAACCATTTTTTCCGTGAACAGTGAAGATAGCCATTAACATTGTTCCAACGATAAATAATGAACCAACTACAATGAAAATACCTGATGCGAATAAGAAACCACCTAGTAATTCAGTTGCGCCAGCCATAAATGCCATAAATACACCAGGGCGTAAACCGATTGACTCCATCCAGCCACCTGTTCCTTTTAAACCGTAACCGCCGAACCAACCAAATAATTTTTGAGCGCCATGACCCATGAATGTAATTCCTATAATAAGACGAATAATAAGTAGACCGAAATCCATCATTTTTAAAAACCTCCTAAAAGTTATTAACTTACCTTACGTAAGTAATGATAAAATAGTTACTTACTTTAGTCAAGCGGATTTTGAAAAAAGTTTGAATTAAATTTTACAAATTAACAACAAAAAATAAAATGTAGTAAAGACCTCTAGACAAGTTGGGCAAAAAAAGAGAAAATATAAATAGAAGTTAACTTCTTATTGTTATTCAGACAATCAGAATTGACTGGAATTTTGTGAAGCGCTACAATAAGAGTCTATTAGTAATGACGTAATTTATTTCGAAAGCGTTTTTACAGTATAATATTCGAAGTATGAAGTCTTACATGTATCCCGAGCTTTACTAGGGATTGCCCTATAAACTTTTAGGTAAATTATAAGGAGGACTATCCTATGTTTAAAAAATTATTCGGTCTTGGTTCAAAAACAAATGAAGAAACAATCGTAGCTCCATTAACTGGAGCAGTGAAAAATATTGAAGAAGTACCAGATCCAGTATTCGCTGGTCGTATGATGGGTGACGGTGTTGCAATCGATCCTACTGAAGGTGTAGTTGTATCTCCAGTTGATGGTGAAATCGTACAATTATTCCACACAAAACATGCTATCGGAATTAAAGCGAAAAATGGCACAGAAATTTTAATCCACGTTGGATTAGAAACTGTAAAAATGGAAGGCGAAGGTTTCGAAGCTCACGTTTCTGAAGGCCAAGCTGTAAAAGCTGGAGATAAATTAATCTCATTCGACTTAGAATTAATCCGTGAAAAAGCGAAAAGCACAATTACTCCAATCGTTATTACAAACACAGATGCAGCTGAGTCTATTAAGACAACTGTAGGCGTAACAGCTACAAAAGGTTCAACAGAAGTAATGAAAGTTACAATGAAATAATTGCTGTATAAGAGGAATCCGTTTCGTATGAAATGGATTCCTTATTTTTGTTGCATATTCAGTAGGTATGTTAAAATACTCTGGGCACTTGGAAATAGGGTTTCACATATATGTGGATAAGGCGCATTTTTCTTAGAAAAAATATAAGAGAAATGCGCCTTTTGTATATTCACATTTCTTTTGTTCTATTCTAATGTAAGTTATGATGAGTGGTAAGAAATCGAATATAGGGGTGGGTTTGGATGAAACGAGTATTATTTGTTTGTACTGGCAATACATGTCGTAGTCCAATGGCTGAGGCGTTGCTTCGTCATCACGGAGGAGATAGGTTTGAAGTACAATCTGCCGGTGTTTTCGCCTATCCTGGGAGCGATGCATCGGTACATGCGAAGGAAGCTTTAGCTGAAAAAGGGATTTCAATTGACCATACCGCGCAGCAAGTAAACGAAACTTTGCTTGATTGGGCTGATATTGTCGTAACGATGACAGAAAATCATAAACAAATTGTACTTGGGCATTATCCGAGTGTTGAAAAGAAATTGAATACGTTATATGGATTAACTGAAGGTATAGGCAAGGACATTTCAGATCCATTTGGAGGCTCGCTTTCTATTTATAAAGAAACGTTAGATGAGATGGAAAAACTTGTACAAACTTTACTGAAAAAACATTCGGTAGGTTGATGTTTCGTGTATAATACGATATTGGAGATCACTTCGTCCTATTGAGGTAGCGAGTGTGAAATGAAGATAATTGATTGAAACTTTGGAGGGGTAAAAATGAAAGTAGTAATAGCATCTGATCACGGCGGTATGAATATCCGCAAAGAACTTGTAAATTTATTAGAAGAGTTAAATATTGAATATGTTGATTTAGGTTGTGAATGTGAAGCTGGTTCTGTTGATTACCCTGACTTTGCGTTTCCAGCAGCTGAAATGGTAGCGAATGGTGAAGTGGATCGTGGTATTTTAGTTTGTGGGACAGGCATTGGTATGTCAATCGCAGCAAACAAAGTAAATGGTATCCGTTGTGCGTTAGTTCATGATACTTTCAGCGCGAAAGCAACGAGAGAGCATAATGACACTAACATGCTAGCAATGGGCGAGCGTGTAATTGGTGCTGGTCTAGCGCGTGATATCGCGAAAATCTGGTTAACAACTGACTATGAAGGTGGTCGTCACGAAAACCGCGTAGGAAAAATTAAAACATACGAAACAAAGTAATACATTCTAACTATCAGTAGTGTGAAATATAATTTGGTGAACCAACCTGTGAAAGGAAGAGGCGTAATGACAGAAATCGTAAAGGTAAGAGAACAGCTACAAATGTCGCTTTCTGATTTCCAAGAACAAGCTTCATTACAAAGCGGTCAAATTTTTGTAGTGGGTTGTAGCACGAGTGAAGTGCTAGGCGAAAGAATTGGAACATCAGGAACGATGGAAGTAGCAGAGGCGATTTTTTCTGAGTTAAAACAATTTCAAGAGCAAACAGGTATTGAATTAGCGTTTCAATGTTGTGAGCATTTAAACCGTGCTTTAGTGGTTGAGAGAGAAGTAGCGATAAAATATCAATTTGAAATTGTAACAGTTACGCCTGTTAGATCAGCAGGTGGTGCATTGGGGACATATGCGTATCACAATTTGAAAGATCCGGTAGTAGTTGAGTTTATTAAAGCAGATGCAGGAATGGATATTGGTGATACGTTTATTGGTATGCATTTAAAACATGTAGCTGTTCCGGTTCGTACAAGTGTGAAGGCAATTGGAAGTGCACATGTAACGATGGCCAAAACACGTGGAAAACTAATAGGTGGAGCACGTGCTGTTTACGCGGTGGCGGAAGAGACTACCACTTGCAGTTAAATATGAGAAATTAGGAAGTCATATAGTAGCTGTTTATCATAAGATAAAAGGTATGTTGTCTGACTTTATAGTAGAAGAAAGAAAAGACCGATTTTCGGTCTTTTTTTTCTTTTATGATATAGAAAGTCATGTTAGAATGTAGTTGAAAACATGAAGGTTCGAAAGAATTACAACCTGAATTTTCGTTTTTTCTGAATAAATAAGAAAAAACTGTTGGGAATTGATGTAATTCGTTCAGAAAAGGGGGATTTTGGTGGATCATTTAAAACGTCAAGATGAAAAGGTATTTGCTGCAATTGAGGCAGAACTAGGAAGACAGCGTTCGAAGATTGAGTTAATTGCTTCGGAAAACTTCGTAAGTGAAGCAGTAATGGAGGCGCAAGGTTCTGTTTTAACGAATAAGTATGCTGAAGGATATCCTGGAAAACGTTATTATGGTGGCTGTGAACACGTAGACGTAGTAGAAGATATCGCACGTGATCGCGTGAAAGAAATTTTCGGCGCAGAGCACGTAAATGTTCAACCACACTCTGGTGCACAAGCGAACATGGCAGTATACTTCACGATTTTAGAGCAAGGCGATACAGTACTTGGTATGAATTTATCTCATGGTGGTCACTTAACACACGGAAGCCCTGTTAACTTCAGTGGAGTACAATATAATTTCGTAGAATATGGCGTGGATGCTGACTCTCACCGTATTAATTACGATGATGTATTAGCAAAAGCGAAAGAACATAAACCAAAATTAATCGTTGCAGGTGCAAGTGCATACCCTCGTGTTATCGATTTCAAGCGATTCCGTGAGATTGCAGATGAAGTGGGCGCTTATTTAATGGTTGAT
Organism: Bacillus sp. GW823-FHT06A11; assembly: GCF_058795355.1. Lineage (NCBI taxonomy): Bacteria > Bacillati > Bacillota > Bacilli > Caryophanales > Bacillaceae > Bacillus > Bacillus sp. GW823-FHT06A11. The sequence continues at coordinate 192,927 of NZ_JBXAHS010000004.1, forward strand.
ATGGCACATATCGCTGGTTTAGTAGCTGCTGGTTTACATCCAAATCCAGTACCACATGCACATTTCGTTACAACGACAACACATAAAACGTTACGTGGCCCGCGTGGTGGTATGATTTTATGTGAAGAGCAATTTGCAAAACAAATTGATAAATCAATCTTCCCTGGTATTCAAGGTGGTCCACTTATGCACGTAATCGCTGCAAAAGCTGTTGCGTTTGGTGAAGCACTTCAAGATGATTTCAAAACATATGCACAAAATATCATTAACAATGCGAACCGCTTAGCTGAAGGTCTTCAAAAAGAAGGACTTACACTTGTTTCTGGCGGAACAGACAATCACTTAATCTTGATTGATGTTCGTAACTTAGAAATCACAGGTAAAGTAGCAGAGCACGTATTAGATGAAGTTGGTATTACAGTGAACAAAAATACAATTCCATTTGAAACAGCAAGCCCATTTGTAACAAGTGGTGTACGTATCGGTACAGCAGCTGTAACATCTCGTGGTTTCGGTTTAGAAGAAATGGATGAAATTGCGTCACTTATTGCTTATACATTAAAAAATCATGAAAATGAAGCTGCATTAGAAGAAGTACGTAAGCGTGTAGAAGCGTTAACTAGCAAATTCCCAATGTATCCAAATCTATAATAGATTGAAGAAGACTGCCGAGACTTAATTGTTTTGGCGGTCTTTTTTGTGGACATATATTATTTTTAAAGTATGTATACAAATGATGAATAAATTTTGGCGATATAATGAAGGATACAGCTCCCATAATTGGTAAAGATACTAGATAGATTCATCGTAAAATCATGATTTTGCCAAATTTGCCCTTGAATATTAGTAGCGTTTTCTTTACAATCGTAAATAGTGTAAAAAAGCGTGCAAACGCATGAATATCATCTAAAGGAGAGATTCACATGGGAAAACTGTATGTATTTGATCACCCGTTAATTCAACATAAGATTACATATATTCGCGATAAGAATACAGGTACGAAAGATTTTCGTGAATTAGTGGACGAAGTAGCAAGCTTAATGGCTTTCGAAATTACTCGCGACCTTCCGCTTAAGGACATCGAAATTGAAACGCCTGTAAGCAAAGCGACAACAAAAGTGATCGCTGGTAAAAAACTTGGTTTAATTCCGATTTTACGTGCAGGTTTAGGAATGGTTGATGGAATTCTGAAATTAATTCCAGCAGCAAAAGTGGGACACGTTGGTTTATACCGTGACCCTAAAACATTGCAACCGGTAGAATACTATGTGAAACTTCCAACGGATGTAGAAGAGCGCGACTTTATCGTACTAGATCCGATGCTAGCAACAGGTGGTTCTGCGGCTGAAGCAATTAACTCTCTGAAAAAGCGCGGTGCGAAACAAATTAAATTAATGTGTATCGTTGCAGCTCCAGAAGGGGTAAAAGTAGTACAAGAAGAACATCCTGATGTTGATATTTATGTAGCAGCATTAGATGAGAAATTAAATGACCACGGATATGTAGTACCAGGTCTTGGTGATGCTGGTGACCGTTTATTCGGAACGAAGTAAGACAACTGACGAGCAGGGGAGATTCCCCTGCTCGTTTTTTTTTGCTGCAAACAAGTAGGGGAGGGGGAGGATAAATATACATCGTATATACAACATAAGTTGCATACACATCACATATAATATAGAAGTCTTACGTCTGAGGAACACTATATTATGGAAGAAAAGCGTTATATCTCGAAAATATAATAGTGACAAACTTGTGAACATTTCCTTCTATTATAAAGAGAAAACTGTTAGAAATTGCATATATGTAACCAGTATTTAGAAGGGGAACGTTTTCATTTTTGGGAGGAAATGCCTAATACTCAAATTTTTAGATTTTTTACGATTTCTCGTTGACACTGTTAATACCCTATTGTATGCTAACAACGGGGATAGATGGTAGGGCTTTCAGTGACAAAATTACATCTATTCCGTGACGAAAATGTAAACTTTTTGTTTTGTATAGGATTTATGCAAAAAAATGAGTTATTATTAACACATCGTGAATGAGGGTTACATATTGGAGGGATGAATCCTTGCAAAAAAACGATCGCAGCCATATAAAAGCATATGCTTTAATGTCAGGAATTCTTGCTCAGTTAGTCGGTTCTATACTTGTTGGAATCTTTGGTGGGCAGTGGATTGATAATAAGGTTGGAACGTTTCCATTGTTTCTTATTATAGGGTTATTACTCGGGTTAGGAACAGGGGTATACGCAATGATTCGACTCATTCGACATTACTATTCGGGAGAGCAATGATGATAGACGTACATGGACTTGTCCAAAGACAAAAGAAATATATGTACTACTTGCTTGCGCTTCTAGTGCTAGGATGGGGATTTACCTCTTACAAGGATGTATTTCTTGGGCTGATTATCGGAACGATTTTCAGTTTTCTTAGTTTGCGCATCATTGCACGTAGAACAGACAAGCTGTTAGATCGCGTAACAAATGGAGAAAACGTGAAGTTTAAGGCGACAGCTGTAAGTACATATTCAAGATTCGCCACGATTGGGTTATTAATTTTATTTGCAGCCAAATATCAAGAGTTAATTGCGATGTGGGGCTTAGGTGTAGGATTGCTGACAGGATACCTTGTCATGATCATAGATTTTCTTTATTTAGAGTATAAGAGCAGGGAAGAGAGGTGAATTACTAGTGGAACACGGTAAATTAGTTGAATTTCTAGGTTTAACGTTCGATTTGTCATCAGTTATGATGGTTACTGTAGCAGCAGTTATTGTTTTCTTAATCGCTGTTATCGGAACTCGCAGCTTAGCCCTTCGCCCAACCGGGATGCAAAACTTCATGGAATGGGTGTTTGACTTCGTGAAAGGGATTATCAATAGTACGATGGACTGGAAAACAGGTGGACGTTTCTTAACGCTTGGCGTTACGCTTATCATGTTTATCATCGTATCGAACTTCCTTGGTTTACCATTCATGTATTCAGCAACTGAAGCTGGCGAACATATTGCATGGTGGAGGTCACCAACGTCTGATCCAGCAGTTACATTAACATTAGCCGTGATGGTAGTTACCCTCACCCATTATTATGGAATTAAGATGAAGGGTACGAAAGAGTATGTTAAAGGTTATTTCCAACCTATGAAATTCTTATTCCCATTAAAGGTTATTGAGGAGTTTGCTAACACATTAACGTTAGGTCTTCGTTTATTCGGTAACATTTATGCAGGTGAGATCTTATTAGGATTACTTGCTAAGTTAGGCGGGGCATCATTCCTTGGAGCATTAGGTGCGCTTGTACCAATGTTAGCATGGATGGGATTCAGTGTATTCGTTGGATCAATCCAAGCATTTATTTTCGTTATGTTAACGATGGTTTATATGGCTCATAAAGTAAGTCATGACCATTAATATAATTTAAGTAAGAAAAAATTTATTTTTTTATAATACAAAGGAGGACAAATTAAATGAGTTTAGGTGTAATCGCAGCTGCAATTGCAATTGGTTTATCAGCATTAGGTGCAGGTATTGGTAACGGTCTTATCGTATCACGTACAATCGAAGGTGTTGCTCGTCAACCAGAATTAAAAGGCGCACTTCAAACAATTATGTTCATCGGGGTTGCTTTAGTTGAGGCACTTCCAATCATCGGTGTAGTTATTGCATTCATCGTAATGAACAAATAAGGGAGACTCCCCTTACATAGATGGCGAAGAGTGTTTTTCCGAACTTTCTTCGCCATTGCTTTATGAACGAAACGTATGTCTTTTTTTTTCATATGATCAATTTAGATATTTTGAAGGGAGTGAATCCTTGTGCCAACTTTATTATTAGGAGCTGCCATTCCATTTGGAACGATTGCTTATACATTGTTCATTTTCTTAATTCTATTAGTAATGCTACGCAAATTTGCGTGGGGTCCTTTAATGGGAATTATGAAAGAACGTGAAGAGCATGTTACTAATGAAATCGACGCTGCAGAAAGAAGTAACGCTGAAGCGAAGAAGTTAGTAGAAGAACAACGTGAAATGTTAAAACAATCACGTGTTGAAGCACAAGAGTTAATCGAAAGAGCGAAAAAACAAGCTGTAGATCAAAAGGATGTTATTGTTGCTGCTGCGAAAGAAGAAGCAGAATCAATTAAAGCATCTGCTGTACAAGAAATTCAACGCGAAAAAGAGCAAGCGATTGCTGCTTTACAAGAACAAGTCGCTTCTTTATCTGTTCAAATTGCTTCTAAAGTAATTGAAAAAGAATTAAAAGAAGAAGATCAAGTTAAGTTAATTCGCGATTATATTAAAGAAGTAGGAGAAGCGCGATGAGCAATGGGATTGTAGCAAAACGTTATGCTGTCGCTCTTTTTAAAATTGCAAAAGAAAAACACGTATTAGAAATGTTTGAAGAAGAATTACGCCTTGTACAAAACGTTTATGTAAAGAACGGAGAACTACATAGCTTTTTAACGCAACCGAACATTTCAAAAGAGCAGAAGAAAACGTTTCTTGCAAACGTATTCGGATCTGTTTCTGAATCAATTTTAAATACGTTATATATTTTAATTGATAACAAGCGTATTGATATCTTACCTGAAATTGCAGATGAATATGTTGTTCTTGCTAATGAAGAACGTAACGTAGCGGATGCAACTGTATATTCTATTCGTCTTCTATCTGAAGAAGAGAAGCTTAACATTGCAGAAGCATTTGCAAAGAGAACGGGAAAAGATGCAATTCGCGTGAAAAATGTTGTAGATGAAGATTTACTAGGCGGAATTAAAGTACGCATTGGAAATCGCATTTATGACGGAAGTTTACAAGGAAAATTAGCACGTATTCAGCGTGAATTAATGAAGAATAGATAGGGGTGAAGCACATGAGCATCAGAGCTGAAGAAATTAGCGCACTGATAAAGCAACAAATCGAGAACTATCAGTCTGAAATCGAAGTTAGTGATGTTGGTACAGTTATCCAAGTTGGTGACGGTATCGCGCGTGCTCATGGTCTTGATAACGTTATGGCTGGTGAACTTGTAGAGTTCTCTAACGGCGTTATGGGACTAGCACAAAACTTAGAGGAAAACAACGTAGGTATTATCATTTTAGGACCTTACACAGAAATCCGTGAAGGTGACGAAGTTCGTCGTACTGGTCGCATCATGCAAGTACCAGTAGGAAAAGAACTAATTGGTCGTGTTGTAAACCCATTAGGTCAACCAGTTGATGGTTTAGGCCCAATCAATACAACAAACACTCGTCCAATCGAAAGTCCAGCACCAGGTGTAATGGATCGTAAATCTGTTCATGAGCCACTTCAAACAGGTATTAAAGCGATCGACGCTCTTGTACCAATTGGCCGTGGTCAACGTGAGTTAATCATCGGTGACCGTCAAACTGGTAAAACAGCAGTTGCACTTGATACAATCATTAACCAAAAAGATGAAGATATGATTTGTATCTATGTAGCTATCGGACAAAAAGAATCAACTGTACGTAACGTAGTAGAAACACTACGTAAGCACGGTGCATTAGAGTACACAATCGTTGTAACTGCATCTGCTTCTCAACCAGCTCCATTATTATACTTAGCTCCTTATGCTGGTGTAACAATGGGTGAAGAGTTCATGTACAATGGTAAACACGTATTAGTAGTATATGATGACTTATCAAAACAAGCAGCGGCTTACCGTGAGCTGTCATTACTATTACGTCGTCCTCCAGGTCGTGAAGCTTATCCAGGGGATGTATTCTACTTACATTCTCGCTTATTAGAGCGTGCAGCAAAATTAAGTGATGCAAGAGGCGGCGGTTCTTTAACTGCACTACCTTTCATCGAAACACAAGCAGGGGACGTATCAGCATACATCCCAACAAACGTAATTTCTATTACGGATGGACAAATCTTCTTACAATCTGACCTATTCTTCTCTGGCGTACGTCCAGCGATCGATGCGGGTACTTCTGTATCTCGTGTAGGTGGATCTGCTCAGATTAAAGCAATGAGTAAAGTATCAGGTACACTTCGTCTTGACCTTGCATCTTACCGTGAGTTAGAAGCGTTCGCTCAGTTCGGTTCTGACCTTGATAAAGCAACTCAAGCGAAATTAAACCGTGGTGCTCGTACTGTTGAGGTATTAAAACAAGGATTACACAAACCGTTACGTGTAGAGAAACAAGTTATCATTCTTTACGCTTTAACACGTGGATTCCTAGATGATATCCCAGTAGTAGATATCACTCGTTTCGAAGAAGAATTCCATGCTTGGTTAGATTCTAATGCGACTGACTTATTAGAAGAAATCCGCACAACTAAGAAACTTGCGGATGACGACAAATTTGCAGCAGCAATTAACGGATTTAAAAAAGTATTCGTAGCTTCTGAATAATAATAAAAGTGAAGCCGACTGTTCAGCCTCATCGGCTAAGAGGCGGAACTAGATTAATAAAAGCGGAAGCGGCTCGTACAAGCCGCCGACGCTAGATAATATATAAGGCATCTCAGACTCTGAGATTGCTGACGGTTATGTAAAGGAAAAGAGTAGGTGCACCTATTCTTTTCCTTCAATCATGAGCAAGAATATCTTGCAACGTAGATTAGGAAGAGGATTCTTACTAATCGTGCCAACTTCCGGAAAAAAGGTGGTGAAAACCTGTGGCATCTTTACGCGATATAAAAGCGAAGATTACCTCGACAAAGAAAACGAGTCAAATTACGAAGGCGATGGAGATGGTATCTGCATCTAAGTTAAACCGTGCAGAGCAAAATGCTAAATCTTTCGTTCCGTATATGGAAAAGATTCAAGAAGTAGTAGCGAGCATTGCGCAAGGAAGTAAAGGAATTAATCATCCAATGCTAAATGCGCGTCCTGTAAAGCGTACAGGATACATCGTTATTACATCTGATCGCGGACTAGCAGGTGGTTATAACAGTAACGTATTACGTACAGTAAGTAACGTAATTCGTGAACGTCATAATATGGATTCAAATCAATATTCAATTATTGTACTTGGACGACTAGGACGTGATTATTTAAAACGTCGCGGCTTTAACATCATTGATGAAGTAGTTGGATTATCTGACCACCCATCATTTACTGATATTAAAGATCTTGCTTCTCGAGCAATTGCGATGTTCGCAGATGGTGCTTATGATGAGCTGTATATTTACTACAACCATTACGTAAGTAAAATTTCACAAGAAGTAACGGAAAATAAAATTTTACCGCTTACTGATGTGGCGTCTGACAAACCGACGACAGCTTATGAATTTGAACCTTCTGAAGAAGAAATTTTAAAAGTATTATTGCCACAATACGCAGAAAGCTTAGTGTACGGTGCATTACTAGATGGTAAAGCAAGTGAGCACGCAGCGCGTATGACAGCAATGAAGAGTGCTACAGACAACGCAATGGAAGTTATCGATTCACTTACACTTTCATTCAACCGTGCGCGTCAGGCAGCGATTACGCAAGAAATTACGGAAATCGTTGGTGGAGCAGCAGCGTTAGAATAGTAATAAAAAGTGGAAGCGGCTCTTTCAAAAGAGTCGCGTAAGCTAAACTAATAAAAAATTAAAAGCCGACTTCGCTTAGAGAGCTGGCTAATTAAAAGAAAGCTAGGAGGGAACCCGATGAATAAAGGGCGCGTTACGCAAATCATGGGTCCGGTTGTAGACGTTAAGTTTGATGGCGGAAAGCTACCAGAAATCTACAACGCCCTTACGGTAAAACAAAGCAACGAAAACGGAAGCATGAACTTAACATTTGAAGTTGCACTTCATTTAGGTGATGATACAGTTCGTACAGTTGCGATGTCTTCCACAGATGGACTTGTTCGTGGCACAGAAGTAGAAGATACTGGTAAAGCAATCTCTGTACCAGTTGGTGATGCAACACTTGGTCGTGTATTCAACGTATTAGGTGATGCAATTGACTTAGATGGTGAACTTCCTGCGGATGTACACCGTGACCCAATTCACCGTCAAGCACCTGCATTCGAAGAATTATCTACTAAAGTAGAAATTCTTGAAACTGGTATTAAAGTAGTAGACTTACTTGCTCCTTACATTAAGGGTGGTAAGATCGGCCTATTCGGTGGTGCCGGCGTAGGTAAAACAGTATTAATTCAGGAATTAATTAACAACATCGCACAAGAGCACGGTGGTATCTCTGTATTCGCTGGTGTAGGTGAGCGTACTCGTGAGGGTAATGACTTATACCATGAAATGAGCGATTCTGGCGTAATCAAGAAAACTGCGATGGTATTCGGACAAATGAATGAGCCACCTGGAGCACGTCAACGTGTTGCATTAACAGGTTTAACAATGGCTGAGCATTTCCGTGATGAGCAAGGACAAGACGTACTTCTGTTCATCGATAACATCTTCCGTTTCACGCAAGCGGGTTCTGAAGTATCTGCCCTTCTTGGTCGTATGCCATCTGCGGTAGGTTACCAACCAACACTTGCAACAGAAATGGGTCAATTACAAGAGCGTATTACATCTACAAATAAAGGGTCTATCACGTCTATCCAAGCGGTATATGTACCAGCCGATGACTATACTGACCCAGCACCAGCTACAACATTCGCTCACTTAGATGCAACAACAAACTTAGAGCGTCGTTTAACACAAATGGGTATTTACCCAGCCGTAGATCCATTAGCATCTACATCTCGTGCACTTTCTCCAGAAATCGTAGGAGAAGAGCATTATGAAGTAGCACGTCAAGTGCAGCAAACTTTACAACGTTACAAAGAACTTCAAGATATCATTGCTATCTTAGGTATGGATGAGTTATCTGAAGAAGATAAGTTAGTTGTACATCGTGCTCGTCGTATTCAATTCTTCTTATCTCAAAACTTCCACGTAGCTGAGCAGTTTACAGGTCAAAAAGGTTCTTACGTACCTGTAAAAAATACAGTTAGTGGCTTCAAAGAAATTCTAGAAGGAAAATATGATGACCTTCCAGAAGATGCATTCCGCCTTGTTGGTAGCATTGAAGAAGTTATTGAGAACGCGAAGAAAATGATGGCGTAAGGCCTTAGGAGGGACGAAGTATGAAGACATTTCCAGTCAGTATTGTAACTCCTGATGGACCGGTTTACGAAAAAGAAGTAGAAATGGTAAGTGTAAAAGCAGAGAGTGGGGAAATGGGGATCTTACCAGGTCACATTCCAACTGTTGCACCATTAAAAATTAGTGCAGTTCGTCTGAAAAATGGTGGACACACTGATTATGTAGCAGTAAGTGGTGGCTTTATCGAAGTTCGTCCAGATAAAGTAACTGTATTATCATCATCTGCTGAAGAAGCAAACCATATCGATATCCATCGTGCAAATGAAGCGAAGCGTCGCGCTGAGCAACGTATGCAAGACAAACAAGCACATGTTGACTTTAGACGTGCAGAAATGGCATTACAACGTGCTGTGAACCGTTTAAATGTTTCTGATATGAAGTAAAAAAATCCGTAAGGGCCTTGCCTTTACGGATTTTTTTATGTGTTTTATGGATAATTTTACAAAACTGGTATAATTATATTGATGCTTGTATAAGTAGAAGTGTACAGCAATTTATATTTTATGAAGGGGATGAATCAATGATCGGTGAAATGAAACGAGAAGCATTGTACTCTTTAAAGGGGAAATGGGGACTAGGTGTTGGATCAACGATTTTATATTTTATTTTAAGTTATGTCGTTTCGATGGCTGCAATGCTTATATTATTAATTCCAGGAATTATTATATTTCTTTTAGTTGTAAGTGTGACTGGATCATTTGAAGCGGAAACGATGTCAATTGGAGCGGGTATTACCTTTGGAATTTTTTATTGCATTATGATAATTTTGAGTAACGCATCGTATGGGATTACGTCATATGGTTATACAAATGTATTTTTACAGATTAGTAAACGAGAAGATGCTAAAGTAGATTACTTATTCGAAGGATTTCGTGGCTTTAAAAGAATGATGAAAACAATGTGGGCAATGCTTGCGATTTTGTTATATACAGGTACATGGATTCCGATGTTGTTAACAGGTTTATTCATATTCTTAGGTGAAGAAGGAAATCTGTCGTTTACAATAGCTTTCTTCGTACTATTAGCAATTTCAATTGTTGGTATGATTGTGATGTATTTTTCTTATGCACTGACGTACTATGTGATGATTGAAAATCCAGAATATAGTGTTTCGCAGGCGATGAAGGAAAGTAAGAATCTTATGAGGGGTCATAAGTTAGATTTGTTTCTTTTATGGCTGAGCTTCATAGGCTGGGTTGTTTTAGCGCTTCTTACTTTTGGAATAGGATTTCTTTGGCTTAGTCCGTATATGAGTACAACGACAGCACACTTTTATCGCTACATTTCAAAAGGTGAATTTCAATAGGAACATGCTATACTAATAGAATTATTGTGTATAGGAGGCGAGGCTACGCATGATTAGTGATCTAAAAGGAGAAGCACTAGATTCATTAGAAGGGAAATGGGGATTAGCTGTTGGGGCTACACTGCTCATTTCAATTCTTATCACGGCTTTTAGTTTTAGTGTTGATTGGGGATTTTCTTTAATTTTCGGTTGGCAAAAAACAAATGGTTCACTTTCAACGAATATTCTTACATTTTTTGTTACTGGACCGTTAACTTTAGGTGGATATTACCTTGGTTTAAATATCCTTCGTGAAAATCAAGCTAGTATCGGTAATGTATTCATTTGGTTTTCAGAGGGAAAGAGATTTCTAAAATCATTTTTATTATATTTATTAGTAAATCTTTATCTTTTCTTATGGACGTTATTGTTCGTTATTCCAGGTATTATTAAATCATTTTCTTATGCGATGACATACTTTATTATAAATGATCATCCTGAGTATTCACTGAACCAAGCTATTACAGAAAGTCGTCGTATGATGGATGGACATAAGATGGAGTATTTCATTTTATGTTTAAGTTTTATCGGTTGGTTTATATTAAGTTGTATTACGTTAGGGATTGGATTCTTATGGTTAATTCCATATTTCTACACAACATCTGCGGCTTTTTACGAAGAGATCGCAGAAGAATATTATGAGAAAAATATTTAGCACTATAAAACCCCCAGTATGAATTATTTGTTCATACTGGGGGTTTTTTGTAGAAACTTTATAAATTGATTGCTAGTAAGTGGTTTACTGAAATAGTAACCTTGCATATATTTACATTTATGTTTTTGCAGAAACTTAAGCTGTTTTTCGGTTTCAATTCCTTCGGCAACGACTGAAAGATTTAAAGTATTTGCGAGGGAAAGGATTGTAGAAACGATGGCTCGTTCTTCAGGACGATGATCAGCTAATTGTGTAAATTCTCTAGGTACTTTTAATGTGTCGATTGGAAAAATTGATAAATAAGCAAGAGAAGAATACCCAGTACCGAAGTCATCAATGGAAGTTTGGATACCGTATTCTTTTAATTGCTTCAGTCTTAATAACGTTTCTTTCTCGTCAATCATTGCAATTCTTTCTGTTAACTCGAGGGTTACATATTTTGGGTCGACTTGCACGTCGTTTAATATTTGTGAAATGTTTTCGATTAATTGATCTTGCCGGAACTCTTTTGCAGATAAATTAACACTTATTTTTAAATTTTGGTAGCCAAAGGTATGCCATATTTTTAATTGGAGACAAGCTTCTTGTAATACCCAATGTCCAAGTGGGACTACTTGTGGCGTCTCTTCTACAATTGGAATAAACTCACATGGTGAAATGTCACCTAATAGCGGGTGTTTCCACCGTATTAAAGCTTCAGCACCGATAATTTTATTTGTTGTCGTATCAATTTGTGGTTGATAAACGAGATAAAATTCTTTGTTTACTAAAGCGATTGGCAAATCTTTTTCAATTCGAGCTTTTCGCTCCATTTTTTTATATAGTTCTTTCGTGTAAAGAGTGCTACCGTTTTTTCCTTTATTCTTTGCTTCGTACATGGCCATATCAGCATGCTGCAAAATGGATAGCGGATCTTCACCTGCTTCAGGATATATTGCAATTCCGATACTTGGTGAGATTTGTAAATGTTGATTTTCGATTTCAAATGGCTCATTCATGGCCGCTACAATCATATCAGCCATTTTTTGGACATCTGGCTTTTTTTTGTAATTTTCGATAAGGATCGTGAACTCATCCCCAGCTAGCCGTGCGAGTTTCATATTTGATGTTGATATTCTTTCGAGCCTTTTTGCTACTGCGATAAGCAATAGGTCTCCTACTCGATGACCGAGGGTATCATTAATAACTTTAAAACGGTCTAGGTCGAGAAACATAACAGCAAAAGACTTTTTCGATACTTTTGCTCGTGCAATTGCCTGTTCTAAATGTTGATGAAATGCGCGACGATTTGCAAGCTCTGTTAAAGTATCATGGTATGCTAGGAAATTAATTTGTTCTTGTTGTTGTTTGCTTTCCGTAATATCTTTAATCATTAAATAAACCCCAGAAATTTTCTCTTTTAAAAAGATCGGTACGGCGGTAACGTGCAAGTAGTAAATATCTCTGTTTTTATGGTACGCCCGTATTTCTAAAGAGATAGAATATCCCTTTTTTACACGATGAAAGGCGTTAATCATTTCTTCTAAATCTTCTTCGTATATGAGTGAATAGTAAGGCTGATTTAATAATTCATTCGTTTGATAACCAAGTAAAGTAGTACCAGCGTTATTTACTTTGAGAAAATTACCGTACAAATCTAATGTGAAGATTGGATCTGGATGATGCTCGTATAAAGATTTAAACATTTGTTGATTATGATAGAGTTCATTTTTCTGTGCTACTAAATCTTCTGTACGTAGTTCAATTTGTTTCTCGAGTTCTGAGTTGAATTGCATTTGAGCTAGCAATAATATTTTATTTTGTTTTCGAACTAAACTATGACGTATGAGAACGAAAGAGAAAGTTATTATAAGTCCGATTACTATAATAGGCGCAAAAACGTATTCGACTAATATAAAAACAATAAGCATTACTACCGAAATATACGGTAATGATAATCGGATTGCTTCACCAATTTTAAGTGTTAGTAGTACTTGTTCTTGTTTTTCAGGTTCTTTTGTATGGAGAATACAGGCAATTGCTACTAGTACTAAGGTTACTTGATAGAAAGGAGTAACTGTAAACATAGAATACTCTGGTATGAAGTATTTTATATAAGCATAAATCGCATCGGTAGTAGCATATAAAATTAAAGCACTGCCAAGAAGCGCACCAACCTTTTTAGGTAATAAGGATAGTGGTTTGAATAAAAGATTGATTCCTATTAAGAGAAAGAGTAAATCAGCCATTGGATAGGTAAGTTGAACAAATATGTCGATATAGGATGTTGTAAAGATGTGAATGGTTCGTTCAATAAGTAAGTAGTAACTTAAAGTAAATTGGGCTGTAACGATAATACAAATATCACATAGCATAAAAAGTTTTTCTAATAAATCTCGGTTGTAAATGATTTCGTATAGAAAGGCAAATGCAAAACTAACTAAAAAAAGTAAGTAAAAAAAATCAGACGGATCAACGAACGTATAGAAGTCCTTTACAATTAAACGCTGATAGGCAACGACTATATCACCGATAAAATAAGAGAGAGCTCCAACAGATAATATGATCCAAAATAAACGAGGTAGCCCTTCTTTCGTGTTTGAAAAGTAAAGAATATAACTACAAGCGATAATATCAATTAATAGGGTACTCGTTCCGATTAATAGCTGGAAAGGAAATGAGTATTCATATAGAAAAGGCATCGCTACGTAGTGAAGCGTTATGGACAGCAATACAATGCTTATAAGAATACTTACATGTGTTTGTTTTTTCATTTATATCACCTACGGTTCCTTGAAAAGCATATATAAGTTTTATATTTATTTTGCACAATTATAGCAAGTTGTAAAGATAGATTTTAATAATTCTTGTTTCTGTCTCCCAACATATCGACATAGGAATTTGAAGTTTGCTATAATGATTAGAATAGTTGTATTATTTAGAAAAATTTAAAAATAATAATTACTGCAACTAGGACATATTGTTTACTATGTGAACTTGTTCTTAATTTAGGGGGGAGGGTTTCACAATGGCAAGTGTATATGAAAATAGTTATATGATCGTTTTGATTTTCTTACTATTAGGTATATTGCTGCCGGTAGTGGCTCTTACATTAGGAAGGATGCTGCGCCCAAATAAACCAAGTGCAGCAAAGGCGACGACGTATGAGAGTGGAATTGAGCCTTTTCACGATGCAAATATTCGGTTTCATGCTCGTTATTATATTTTCGCTTTATTGTTTGTGATCTTTGATGTAGAAACTTTATTTTTATATCCTTGGGCTGTTGCGTATGACAAGCTAGGTTTATTTGCATTAATTGAGATGCTCATCTTTGTTGTAATGTTGCTAGTTGGATTAGCGTATGCTTGGAAAAAGAAGGTGTTACAATGGTTATAAATTTTGAGGAATTACATCCAAATGAGCGAGCAGAATTAGAACGAAATATCTTTTTTTCTACATTGGAACAGTTGAAAGGGTGGGCGAGGAGCAATTCTTTATGGCCGATGACATTCGGACTGGCGTGCTGTGCAATTGAAATGATGGGAGTAGGCTCATCACATTATGATTTAGATCGATTTGGGTCATTTTTTCGGACTTCACCAAGGCAATCGGACGTCATGATTGTATCGGGAACAGTAACGAAGAAGATGGCTCCTATTGTTCGGCGTTTATATGATCAAATGCCTGAACCGAAATGGGTTATTGCGATGGGATCTTGTGCGACAGCAGGTGGTCCGTATGTAAATTCATATGCTGTTGTGAAAGGTGTAGACCAAATCGTACCAGTTGATGTGTATATTCCTGGTTGTCCCCCAAATCCGGCTGCTTTAATTTATGGAATTAATAAATTAAAAGAAAAAATTCGTTACGAAGCAAAGACCGGGAAGCAGGTGACGAATAAATGAGTAATCCAAACAAAGATTTAGAGGATCTGAAAAAAGAAGCAGCTAGGCGTGCAAAAGAAGAAGCGAGAAAACGCCTTGTAGCGAAACACGAGGCGGAAATAAGTGAGCTTGAGGCAGAAGATCAAGAAAAAGAGAAAGCGCTACCAAAAAATGATGATATTACTATAGAAGAAGCAAAACGACGTGCAGCAGCGGCAGCAAAAGCAAAAGCGGCAGCGTTAGCGAAGCAGAAAAGAGAAGGAACAGAAGAAGTAACGGAAGAAGAAAAAGCGAAAGTGAAGGCGAAGGCAGCAGCGGCAGCAAAAGCAAAAGCGGCAGCGTTAGCGAAGCAAAAAAGAGAAGGAACAGAAGAAGTAACGGAAGAAGAAAAAGCGAAAGCCAAGGCGAAGGCAGCAGCGGCAGCAAAGGCAAAAACGGCGGCGTTAGCGAAGCAAAAAAGAGAGGGAACAGAAGAAGTAACGGAAGAAGAAAAAGCGAAAGCCAAGGCGAAGGCAGCAGCAGCTGCAAAAGCAAAAGCGGCGGCGTTAGCGAAGCAAAAAAGAGAAGGAACAGAAGAAGTAATGGAAGAAGAAAAAGCGAAAGCCAAGGCGAAGGCGGCAGTAGCTGCAAAAGCAAAAGCGGCGGCGTTAGCGAAGCAAAAAAGAGAAGGAACAGAAGAAGTAACGGAAGAAGAAAAAGCGAAAGCCAAGGCGAAGGCAGCAGCAGCTGCAAAAGCAAAAGCGGC
>NZ_JBXAHS010000004.1:208709-558795 GCF_058795355.1 Bacillus sp. GW823-FHT06A11
AGTAACGGAAGAAGAAAAAGCGAAAGCCAAGGCGAAGGCAGCAGCAGCTGCAAAAGCAAAAGCGGCGGCGTTAGCGAAACAGAAAAGAGAAGGGACAGAAGAAGTAACAGAAGAAGAAAAAGCGAAAGCCAAGGCGAAGGCGGTGGCGGCGGCCAAGGCAAAAGCGGCAGCGGCTGCAAGAGCGAAGACAAAGGGAGCTGAAGGTAAGAAAGAGGATGAGCCGAAGCAGGAAGAACCGTCCGTAAATCAACCACATTTAAATCAGTATGTTGAGGCTATTAGGGAGAAGTTAGGAGAGGGTGTATTAGTAGATTCCTATATTAATAAATTGTCAAAGGATGTGCCAACTCTTGTGGTGGATCCCGCAAAATATTATGAAGTGATGGAGTCACTGCGATTCCATGAGGGACTTGCTTTTGATTATATGTCAGAGCTACATGCGACGGATTTTGTGACACATATGGAAGTGTATGTTCATTTGTTTTCATATGGTAAGAAACAATCGGTAGCGGTGAAGGTAAAACTAGACCGGGAAGCGCCGCAAGTCGAGTCTGTGACAGCGCTTTGGAAAGGGGCTGACTGGCCGGAGAGAGAAGCGTACGATTTGCTAGGCATTGTATTTAAAGGGCATCCGAATTTAACGCGTATTTTAATGCCAGATGATTGGGTAGGATATCCGCTTAGAAAAGACTATGAACCGTATGATGTGGAGGTGTAGCTATGATCCGCACGGAAGAGATGCTTTTGAATGTAGGACCTCAGCATCCGAGTACACATGGTGTGTTCAGGCTCGTAATTAAGATAGACGGGGAAATTATTAAAGAAGCTACACCGGTTATTGGGTATTTGCATCGCGGGACGGAAAAGATTGCTGAGAGCTTACAGTATACGCAAATTATTCCTTATACAGATCGAATGGACTATTTATCAGCCATGACGAATAATTACGTCATTTGCCATGCTGTAGAGACGATGATGGGGCTTGAAATTCCAGAGCGTGCCGAATATTTGCGAGTACTTGCGATGGAGCTTGGAAGAATTGCAAGCCATCTCGTTTGGTGGGGGACGAATCTTCTTGATATAGGAGCGGTCAGCCCGTTTCTGTACGCGTTTCGTGAACGAGAGATGATTATAAATTTATTAAATGAATTATGCGGTGCACGGCTTACTTTTAATTATATGAGAGTTGGTGGTGTGAAGTGGGATGCGCCAGATGGTTGGATTGAAAAGGTGGAAGAGTTTGTTCCGTATATGAGAGAGCAATTGGCAGGTTATCATGATCTTGTTAGCGGTAATGAGATTTTCTTAAATCGTGTGAAAGGCGTTGGTATATATAGCGCGGAAGAAGCGATTTCGTATTCTTTAAGCGGAGCAAATTTGCGGTGCACTGGAGTAAACTGGGATCTTCGCAAAGATGAGCCATATTCGATTTATGATCGTTTTGATTTTGATATTCCTGTTGGAAGCGTGGGAGATGCTTGGGATCGCTACGTTTGCCGAATGCAAGAAATCGAGGAGTCTTTAAAGATTGTTGAGCAAGCGGTTCAGCAGTTCCCGAAAGATGGAGCTGTGCTGGCAAAAGTACCGAAAATTATTAAGGCACCTAAGGGAGAAGTGTTCGTACGTATAGAATCGCCGCGCGGAGAGATTGGTTGTTATATCGCAAGTGATGGAAAGAAAGAGCCGTACCGTTTGAAGTTTCGTAGACCATCTTTTTATAACTTGCAAATTTTACCGAAGTTATTGAAAGGTGAAAACATCGCTAATTTAATTACGATTTTAGGTGGAGTTGATATTGTACTTGGGGAGGTTGATGGCTAATGATTGAGACGCTCTTACAATCACCTTCAAGCTGGACGAATTTCTTCATTTTTTTCGGATTAGCGGTGCTTCTACTATTTGCAGTCCTTGGCTTCGTTACATATGGAATTTTGGCAGAACGGAAAGTGATGGGGTTTATGCAAGGGCGGATTGGACCAAACCAGGTTGGAGGCCGATTTGGTTTACTGCAAACGGTAGCTGATGTTTTAAAACTATTATTGAAAGAAGATAGTATTCCGAAAGCAGCAGATAAACCGCTGTTTATATTAGCGCCTGTTATTGCATTTGCACCAGCATTTATGGTGCTTGCAGTTATCCCGTTCACTGATAAATTTCAATTTGCAGATATTGGAGTCGGGCTACTTTATTATATTGCTGTTTCCGGTATTACGACGATAGGTGTTGTAACTGGGGGATGGGCATCGAATAATAAATATTCCCTTTTAGGAGGGATGCGTGCGGCGGCGCAAATGATTTCTTATGAGATTCCGCTCGTAATGAGTGTAATTGGTATCGTTTTGCTAGCTGGTAGCCTGAATTTAAATGAGATTGTAGCGGCGCAGGAGAAGGTTTGGTACATTTTCGTACAGCCAATTGGCTTCGTCGTTTTCTTAATCGCAGCAGTGGCAGAGTTAAATAGGACGCCATTCGATTTGCCAGAAGCGGAGTCAGAACTTGTTTCTGGATACCATACGGAATACTCAGGTTTTCGCTGGGCGTTTTTCATGCTTTCAGAGTACGTATATTTCTTCGGGATGGCATCGTTAATTACAGTGCTCTTTTTAGGAGGCTGGAATCCAGTCATGTTTCTTGGATTTATCCCAGGTGCCGTATGGTTTGCTTTGAAATTTAGCAGTGTAGTCTTTCTATTAATTTGGTTCCGCGTTACGTTCCCACGTATAAGAGGTGACCAGTTAATGGAGTTTGGATGGAAAGTATTATTGCCGATTGCACTTGCAAATATTTTCTTAACGGCATTGATTAAGGAGTTATTCTTCTAATCTATGAGGGGGGTGCCAGTAAGAGATGAAAGGACTATTTAAAGGATTAAAATATACATTAAGTAATTTGAGCAAGAAGAAGGTAACGTATGATTATCCAAATCAGCCGTTGCCGTTGCCAGACCGTTTTCGGGGGATTCAAAAATTTTATCCGGAGAAATGTATTGTTTGTAATCAATGCTCTAACATTTGTCCGACAGACTGTATTCAGTTAACAGGAAAGAAACATCCAGATCCTACGAAAAAAGGAAAAATTATCGACACGTATGATATTAATTTTGAAATTTGTATTCTTTGTGATTTATGTACAGAAGTTTGCCCGACAGAGGCAATTGTCATGACAAATAACTTTGAACTCGCGGAATATTCACGTGATGACTTATTTAAAAATTTGCAGTGGCTTGACGAAAACGACGAAAACGTCAGGAAGGAGAATAAGGCATGAATGGCGAGTTTGTAGCATTCTTTATACTATCCTTGTCTGCAATTATCGGCGGTGTTCTTATGTTGAACTTAACGAAAGTTATGCACATGATGCTAGCTCTCGTTCTGACATTTCTCAGCATTGCAGGTTTGTATTTTCTTTTATCAGCTGAATTTATAGGCGTTGCACAAATTTTACTTTACTCTGGTGCAATCACAATTATTATGATTTTCGGCATTATGTTAACGAAACATAACGCGGAAAATGAATCGCGTCTTACTCTTCGAAAGTGGATTATCTTCTTTGCAGTTGTAGCATTTGGAGCGGTTATGTATTTCGCTGTTAATAATGTTGATTTTGCAAATGAAAGCACACAAGGAAGTTTACCTCTCCATGAAAACAACACACTTCAAATCGGTACGCTTCTCTATTCAAAATATATTATTCCATTTGAACTAACTTCAGTTATTTTACTTGTAGCACTCGTTGGCGCGATTATACTTGCGAAAAAGGACGAGAAAGAGGAGGATTCCAATGAGTAGCGTTCCGGCTTCTGCATATTTAACACTTGCGATTATTTTGTTTTGCATCGGTCTATTTGGAGCTTTAACAAAGCGGAATACAGTAATCGTATTAGTTTGTATCGAATTAATGCTGAATGCTGCCAATTTAAACTTAGTGGCGTTTAGTAAATTAGGCCTATTTCCGAATTTAACAGGTCAAATTTTCTCACTGTTTACGATGGCTGTAGCGGCAGCAGAAGCGGCGGTAGGACTCGCTATTTTAATTGCTTTGTATCGTAATCGTACGACAGTTCAGGTAGATGAAATGGATACGCTCAAAGGATAGCATTGTGACCGAAAAAGGGGGAAGGAAACAATGATCGATTATGCATGGCTCATACCGCTTTTCCCACTCGTTTCGTTTTTGTTACTTATTATATTCGGGAAGAAAATTAGAGAAGGAAGCAGCGTACTTAGTATTTTTTTCGTCTTTCTCTCCTTTATACTTGCGGTACTTGTGTTAATAGAAAGGTTTTCAGAAGCAAGCGTGAAGCATAAGTGGGTGTGGCTTAGAGCTGGAGATGTGGATATATCATTCGGCTTTGAGGTGACTGCATTAGGAGCTTTAATGTTATTTATCGTTACGCTTGTGAGTCTGCTTGTACATGTGTATTCGAAAGGTTATATGAAAGGTGATGAACGATTACCAACCTTTTACGCATATTTAGGACTCTTTACATTTGCGATGTTAGGGCTTGTTATATCAACGAATTTATTACAGCTTTATATATTTTGGGAATTAGTTGGCCTTGGCTCATTTTTACTTATCGGTTTTTATTTCTTTAAAGAAGAAGCGAAGGCTGCTGCAAAAAAGGCTTTTATTATGACCCGTATTGGGGATGTTGGTTTATTTATCGGGATGATTTTAATTTTTTGGTACGCAGGTAGTTTTGAATATGACGCAATATTTAGGGCGATTTATACAGGGGATTTACCTCCTTACATGATTACGATAACAGCAATATTAATTTTTATCGGGGCGATGGGGAAATCAGGTCAGTTCCCGCTTCATACGTGGTTGCCAGATGCAATGGAGGGGCCAACGCCTGTTTCGGCACTTATTCACGCCGCGACGATGGTTGCAGCAGGCGTATATTTAGTAGCGACGATGTTCCCTCTATTTTCAGCAAGTACAGTGGCGATGCAGACCGTGGCAATCGTTGGAGCTTTCACTGCAATCTTTGCGGCCTCTATCGGTCTCGTGCAAACAGATATAAAGAGAGTACTTGCTTATTCTACAGTTAGCCAGCTTGGATATATGATGCTTGCGTTAGGTTCTGCAGGTTATGTAGCCGGTGTCTTCCATTTAACGACACATGCTTTTTTTAAAGCACTACTATTTTTGGCAGCAGGAAGTGTAATTCATGCAGTGCATACGCAAAACATTAATAAAATGGGCGGTTTACAGAAGAAGATGAAAGTAACTGGTACGCTATTTCTAATAGGTACCCTTGCCATTAGCGGTGTTCCGCTCCTTTCCGGTTTTTTCAGCAAAGATGAAATTTTAGCGGCGACTTGGATGAATGGCAATTACGTTTTATTTACTTTAGCAGTAATTGCGGCGTTTTTGACAGCGTTTTATATGTTCCGCCTATACTTTCTTGTCTTTACCGGAGAAACGAAGACGAAGGAAGATGTGCATGAGTCGCCCCGCGTTATGACGTATCCAATGATTGTTCTCGGCGTTCTCGCAGTAGTGGCAGGATATATAAATACACCATGGTTCGGTACGTTTCTCGGAGATTGGTTGACAAAAGATGTAGGGTTCAAGGTTGAAGAAGCGCATGGGCCAGTTTGGATTATGATTGTTGCGACGCTCGTTTCATTTGCGGGAATCGCTCTTGCATATTTCATATATGGCAAGAAATCAATTTCTAGAGATTGGGCTGGGGGTACGGAAACCTCGCTTTATAATCTTTTGAAGGAAAAATATTATGTGGATGAACTATACAACATGACGGTGATCCCTATTACAAAAGGAATCGCTCATGTGCTTCGCTTATTTGAAGTGTATGTAGTCGAGGGAATTGCAGTTTTAATTGGAAGCGTAGTTAAAGGTACAAGTAATCTTGGATCGAAACTTCAAAACGGGAATGTACAAGTGTACGGTACTGTAACGGCGGTTTCGCTCGCTGTACTCGTCATTATTTTGCTCTATACAGGAGGGGATTTACGATGAATGATTTGTTGTTAACGTTCTTCATTTTTTCCCCGCTTTTAGGAATTTTATTGCTTGTATTAACACCGAAAAAGGAATTGCGTACAGTGCGGGCGCTTGGCTTATTTGGGACGGCACTTCCATTTGGAATCGCTATCGTCCTCGCTTGTACATATGCTTCTGGAAAGAGTTTGTCACTATTTGATGAAAAGGTGAAATGGATTAAGTTCGGAGATTTTACAGCGGTGGATAAAAGGTGGTTTTCTATTTATTACGAGCTCGGTATTGATGGTTTGTCGCTTGTTATGATGGTGCTGACGGCTCTTCTAGCGATGCTCGCAGCAATTGCAGCCTTTTCTATTAAAAGAAATTTAAAAGCATTTTATATGCTGTTACTCATGCTAGAAATAGGGATGCTCGGCGTCTTTGCTGCTCAAAATCTAATGTTGTTTTTTATCTTCTTTGAAATTACGTTGCCACCAATGTTCTTATTGATTGGGAAGTGGGGGAAATTGTCGAGCGAAAAGGCTGCGTATAGTTATTTAATATATAACGGTATTGGCTCAGCTATTTTGCTCATTGTTTTCTCAATTTTGTTCGCGAAAACAGGTACAACAAATATTGTGGAGCTGAAAGAGATATTAAGAAGCGTAAGTGCAGAAGGAGAACTCATCATCCCAAGTAGCTTGCAGCTTGGTGTATTTATTTCCATAATGATTGCCTTTGCAATTAAACTACCTGTTTTTCCGTTGCACCGTTGGATGGTCAATGTGCACATAGAAGCGCATCCAGCTGTAGTTATGCTTCATGCTGGAGTTTTGCTGAAGATTGGAGCATACGGTATTATTCGCTTTGGAAAAGGGCTATTCCCGGAATATTTTCACGATGTTGCAACGCTAATTGCGATATTAGGTGTAATTAATTTATTATACGGTTCCTTTTTAGCGCTCATCCAAACGGACTTTAGGAAAGTACTGGCTTACTCTAGTATTTCGCATATGGGAATTGTGTTAATGGGACTTGCGTCACTTAATGCACCGGGTACACAAGGGGCGTTATTCCAGGTTGTATCGCACGGTTTAATTGCAGCCTTGCTGTTTTTCTTACTCGGTGTTATAGAACAACGTTTCGGAACATCAGAAATTACAGCGCTTGGTGGACTCGCAAAAAGTGTCCCAGTACTTAGCGGCTTCTTCTTAGCAGGAGGAATGGCATCGCTTGGATTACCAGGGATGTCTGGGTTTGTTAGCGAATTTCTTGCCTTTCTCGGTTTATTTCAAGGAGAGCCCGTCATTGCTGCAGTCGGTGTGATTGGCATCATTTTAACTGCTGTATACGTATTAAGAGCGACACTTCAAGTGACATTTGGAAAGAAAGAGTGGGAAGAAAAATCTGATATACATGGATGGGAGTACGTCCCTGTTTTACTACTTATCTTTTGTATTATTGTAATTGGAGTTATGCCAGAGATACTAGGGGATCCGCTTCAAAATACATTGAAAACATTGGGGGTGAAGTAGGATGGATATGAATACGTTACTTAGCTTATCGTGGCATCTAATGGTGCCAGAATTTATTATTCTCGGGGCCGCCATCCTTCTTTCCATATGTGATTTGTTTTTTAAGCTGAACCATAGATATGTAGCTCTTGGTGCGATTGCTGCCATCGTATTAGCAATTGTTTCATTAATTACGCTATATAGCGAACCAGCTGGAGATATTTTAAATGGATCGTTTGTGTTAGATGGATTTTCAAAAGGGTTTAAAACGTTGTTATTAGGCGCCTCAGCGCTCATTTTATGCATCGCAATGAGCGATGATAAGAAGAATCCGATTGAAGATAAGGGCGAATATTATTACTTATTTTTAATGGCACTTCTTGGTGCGATGTTCATGGCTTCTAGTGTTGACTTTATCACCCTTTTCGTTGGTTTAGAGTTACTTTCACTTTCTTCTTATATTTTAGTCGGAATACGAAAAAAGAACCGTGCATCAAATGAAGCGGCAATGAAATATGTCATTAGCGGAGGAATTGGAACGGCGATCACGCTCTTTGGAATGAGTTATTTATACGGTATTACAGGTTCAACTAACATTGTAGATATGCAAAAGGTACTCACTGGGGAGCTCGCTAGTGGTATTCAGTTATTGCTAGCTCTGGCATTTCTTTTATTGCTAGTCGGTCTCTCATTTAAAATTGCCACAGTGCCGTTTCATATGTGGGCACCTGATGTGTATGAAGGAGCGACTACACCTGTTACCGCTTTTCTTGGAACGATTTCTAAAATTGCTGGGTTCCTACTCATTATTCGTTTGTTCCTTATGGTTTTTGCAAGTGTATTAATACAAGGAGATATGCAATCTTTATATGGGCATATGAGTATATATATTGCGGTGCTAGCAAGTATTACGATGATTGTTGGGAATGTAGTCGCGTTAAAACAATACAACGTAAAACGTTTATTTGCTTATTCAGGCATTGCGCATGCTGGGTATTTGCTCGTTCCACTTGTGGCATTATCACCATTTACGCTGGATAGCATGTGGTTTTATATGCTGGCATACATGCTTATGAATATAGGCGCGTTTGCCATTATCCACGGCTTAATCTTACAAAACGATAAGGAAAACATAACGATTTTCACCGGATTATATAAGAGATCACCATTTGCAGCGATCATGATGACAATTTTTATTTTATCGCTGGCCGGGATACCAGGGACGGCTGGCTTCATTGGAAAGATTAACATCTTTTTAGGCGCGCTTCATGTAGAGCCAGCACATTACGTACTAGCTTCGATTATGATGGGTACGACAGTTGTTTCATTCGTATATTATTTCCGTATTTTACAACAAATGTTTTTCCGCACCGGAGAGACAGAAGAGAGGATACGGTTACCGTTAAATATAAAGGTTGTTATGAGTCTTTGTGCAATTTCGATTGTAATACTAGGGATTATGCCGATGATTGGGTACAATTTCTTTTATGAATATTTTCCATTAATGAAAGATTTCTTCTTCTTAGGGAACGTGGTACAATAGTGAAAATAAAAGGTGTGGAGTCAGTACTCTGCGCTTTTTATTTTGTGTTAACTTGTAATGTAGATATACGTTTTTTGAAAGAAAATCACGATGTAAAATGTAAGATGTCTATTTGCATTTGAAAAAGTGTGGCTCCTACTTATTATGGTATCGTTTTTATATTCTTTCATAAGTAGTAGCTGAGTAAAAAGGGGTCGATTTTTTGGCACAACTTTTAGGGCAACAAGCACTGATTGCCATTGTTTCGCATTTATTGTTTATTACCATTACGTGGTGGGCTTTGCAAGGCATTCACATTGAGCGTTTAATGAAGTCCGGAAAAGTGCTGCAGACGCGAGTATTACTCATCTTAATTACAATTGCAATTGGGACATCTGTAAGTAACTTTTTCCTTGATTATTTAGGCTATTCGAAGAGTTTAACGTATTTAGTAAAGTAAGTGTATAGAACCTCAAATCTCCGTTAACAATGGGGATAGGAGGGGATGAAATTGAAGCTTAAAGCCATTCTTATTGTTGCACTTAGTGTTGTTTTATTTTTGGTTGGATATAGAGAGATGAAACCGATAAGCGATGAACAGAAAATGGAGAGCATGATCAAGGCTTTAGAGAAAAATGATGCTAAAGTAGAAAAATGGTCATGGTTAGCTAGAGAAACAAAAACAATTTCTAATATACATACGTTTCAAAAGTTGTTAAACGATGTGAAGGACAAGGCAAATATTCAAAAGTGGGAAGTAGAGCAATCTCCAGATGGATATAAAGCTACATCCTATAAAAAGTTTGCTTCTCATGAAGAACGAGTAGTAGTAACTTGGAGTAAAGAAAATACTAAAGAAAACACTTTCATTATCTTTGAAGTAAGTGGGGCGAAATGGGACCCGAAGTATGTTCAAAAAGTGAATAAAATTTTTAGTGAAAAACCTATAATTTACACTTGTGTTCAAGGTGTACTGAATGATAAGATTGAAGGTGTTTTGCAAAATAAAACCAATCAGGTTTTGAAAGATCTTTCAGCAAGAGCGATCGAACAAGTAGAAGAAAGAGCATTTGTGTCAGTCTCCGCATACAATAAAAAGTGGGATGACGCTCTTTCAACAAATAGAGAGAAAATAAATGTGCAAATAGCAATACGTTCTACAGACAACAAAGATACAATTGTGGTTGGCACACCGATCATAACTTCTGAGTATTGAGTGAATAGATACTGAAAAAAGGACACGGAGGGGAATAATTTGGAAAAGATCATCGTCCGTGGCGGAAAGCGGTTAAACGGCACAGTGCGTGTTGAGGGCGCAAAAAATGCTGTATTACCTATAATCGCTGCAGCCCTATTAGCGAGTGATGGAAAGAATGTACTATCTGAAGTACCAGTTTTGTCTGATGTATACACAATTAATGAGGTATTACGTCATTTAAATGCTGAAGTCGTATTTGAAAATAATCAAGTAACAATCGATTCTTCTAAAGAACTAAACATTGAAGCACCATTTGAATATGTACGTAAAATGCGTGCATCTGTTCAAGTAATGGGACCATTATTAGCACGTAACGGTCGTGCTCGTATTGCACTTCCTGGTGGATGTGCAATCGGTTCACGTCCAATTGACCAACATTTAAAAGGCTTCGAAGCAATGGGAGCAAAAGTACAGGTTGGTAACGGTTTTGTTGAGGCATATGTTGAGGGAGAACTAAAAGGAGCTAAAATCTACTTAGACTTCCCAAGCGTAGGCGCGACAGAAAACATTATGTCTGCAGCTACATTAGCAAAAGGGACAACAATTCTTGAAAACGCAGCGAAAGAACCAGAAATCGTTGACTTAGCTAACTTCTTAAATGCGATGGGAGCGAAAGTACGCGGAGCTGGAACTGGAACGATTCGTATCGAAGGCGTTGATAAATTATATGGTGCAAACCACTCTATTATTCCTGACCGTATTGAAGCGGGAACATTCATGGTTGCAGCAGCAATTACTGGTGGAGACATCTTAATTGAAAATGCTGTACCTGAACATTTACGCTCAATTACAGCGAAAATGGAAGAAATGGGTGTTAAAATTATTGAGGAAAACGAAGGTGTACGTGTTATCGGCCCAGATAAGTTAAAAGCGGTTGATATTAAAACTATGCCTCACCCAGGTTTCCCAACAGACATGCAATCACAAATGATGGCATTATTACTACAAGCTGATGGAACAAGCATGATTACAGAAACGGTATTCGAAAACCGCTTTATGCACGTTGAAGAATTCCGTCGTATGAATGCTGATATTAAAATTGAAGGTCGTTCTGTTATTATGAACGGTCCAAACAGCTTACAAGGTGCTGAAGTAGGCGCAACTGATTTACGTGCTGCAGCTGCATTAATCTTAGCTGGTTTAGTATCAGAAGGTTATACTCGTGTAACTGAGTTAAAACATCTTGACCGTGGTTATGTAGATTTCCATAAGAAATTAGCTGCATTAGGTGCAACTATTGAACGTGTAAACGAAAAAGTAGAAGAAGTGAAAGAACAAGAAGTTTCTGATCTTCACGCTTAATTGAAATAGTCTCTATGTCTTTTGACATAGGGGCTATTTTTTTTGGGTTATTACTGTTATAGTCAATAAATTCTATACTTATGCACGTACCAGTAAAAATATTTAGAAAATTTCCGTTTTATGCTCTTCCCCTTAAGTATGTTCTAAAAGAAAGAGTTGTTCCATAAGAATGAATGGAGTAAAGCTTTTATATTGGGGGAAAAATAGGATGAAATTTTCAAAGCCACTTTTTATTACAGTAGCGCTCTTAATAGCGCTCGTTATCATTGTACCTGCAGCCCTTGTTATCCCATTTGCGAAAGCAAAAGTAGGGGAAGAAACGGCCTCTAAAACTCCTCCAGCGATAGAAAGTATACCAGCTCCAGGAAAAGTAGATACAGCTGTTCAAGTTGCTGTATATCGTGAGAAACAAAAGAAGGTAGAATCATTACCTATGGAGGAGTATGTGACCGGTGTAGTAGCTTCTGAGATGAATGCCAGTTTTGAAATAGAGGCACTAAAGGCACAGGCATTAGCAGCAAGAACATTTGTAGTGCAACGTATGCTAAGCGGAGGAAAGAAAAATAATGCAGACGTGACAGATACGGTGAAAGATCAAGTGTACAAAAGCAAAGATGAATTGAAGAAGCAATGGGGCAATAACTACGAAAATAATTTGAAGAAAATCGAAGAAGCTGTTTCGAAAACAGCAGGACAAGTTTTAACGTATGATGGAAAACCAATTTCAGCATCCTTCTTTTCAACGAGTAATGGTCGAACAGAAAATGCAGCTGACTATTGGGGAAATGATTATCCGTACTTGAAAAGTGTAGATAGTCCGTGGGATCAAGCCTCACCAAAGTTTACGAGCGAGCAAACATTTACAGTAGCTGATTTTCAAAAACGTCTCGGTGTGAAAGTGCTAGCAGACGGGAAGGTTGGAAACATTAAAGACCTTACGGAAGGAAAGCGTGTAAAGGATGTAGCTTTTCAAGGAAAAACATTAACAGGAAAAGAAGTTCGTGAAAAGTTAGATTTACGTTCTTCTGATTTCACGTGGAAACAACAAGGAGATAAAATCATCGTTACGACGAAAGGCTTCGGTCACGGCGTTGGTATGAGTCAATACGGGGCGAACGGCATGGCAGCGGAAGGAAAGAAATATACAGATATCGTCGCTCATTACTATAAAGGCGTTGAAATAAAGACGATGAATGATTATGAAGGAAAATTGATGGTGAAGAAATAGGTGTCAGAACTCTGGCATCTATTTTTTTGTTTGAAATAGGATAATTTTCCATTAATTGTTTGATATAATAGGATAAAAAGTATTTGGAGGAGACGGAATGGCGCTACTGGAGTTGAAACAGTTAGAGAAGACGAACCAGTTACCAGAAATTGAGCTAAAGGTTGAAAAAGGACAATGTATTGTTTTGCAATGCAATAATCATACAGCTAAAGTGTTACACCGCATCATTATTGGTGAAGAAGAAGCTTCAACTGGCAATGTACTGTTTGAAGGAGAAGCAATTGGAAAGAAAAATTATTCCCGCATCGGTTTTTGTTTTTTGAAAGATGAAGCATATGATCGTTTGAAGGTGAAAGAATACTTTAAGTTTTTAATAGGGCTTTATGAATCAAAGATAAGTATAGAAGAAGTTGTGCAGCCTGTTGGTCTCCTAGATAGACTAAACGTTAAAATAGAAAAACTATCATTTTCAGAGAAGCGTCGTCTTCATATTGGACGAATTATGATTCATAATCCGGATTTAATCATTTTGGAAGAACCGGAGCAAAATGTAGATACAGAGAGTACGGTTATTATTCGAAAAGCAATCATGAAAATGAAAGAGCAAGGAAAGGCAATCTTTATTACGTCATCATTTCTATCGGATGCCCTTTCGTTAACAGAGGATGTATACATATTAAACAACGATGGTGTGAAAAAGATAGAAATTGAGCAAGAGGAAGTGGAAGAAGTCGATGAAGAAAAAGTCATTCAAATGATTCCGCAAATGAAGTTAGAAAGAATACCAGCGAAAGTGAACGATAAAATCATTTTACTTGATCCGATGGAAATTCATTTCATTGAAACGCAAAATGGAGTAACACATATTCACGTTCGTGAAGGCGATTTCGTATGTGCCTTAACATTAAGTGAACTAGAAGCGAGATTAACAGGTTTTGGTTTCTTTAGATGTCATCGCTCGTACCTTGTAAATTTACAAAGAGTACGAGAAGTGATTACATGGACTCGTAACAGTTTCAGTTTAATTTTGGATGACGAAAGAAAAAGTTCAATTCCGCTTTCAAAAGGACGAATGGATGAATTAAAAGGCGTGATTGGGCTATAAAAAGTGCTCCAATAAGCTCAACATGCGATTCATTCACCGGTAAAAATACTCCTTTTACCGGTATTTTACTGCGCCTACCCTTTGTTTTTCATATGATTGAGTCAAGAAAAGCGAAACAAACAAACGAAAAGCGCTAAAGCGACTTTCATCTATAAAGAAGAAAAACAAAGGGGATGAAGAAATGACATTGGCAATTGAAATGAAAGATGTAATGAAAAGTTTCGACGGAAAAACGGCACTTGGAAATGTAAATATTGAGGTGAAGCAAGGAGAGATTTTTGGATTCCTCGGACCGAGTGGATCTGGTAAGACGACAACAGTAAAAATTTTAACTTCTCAATTGCTTCATAGTGTTGGAACGGTAAGAGTATTAGGGAAAGATATTACAGGACCAAGTAGCATCGATTACAAACGAATTGGTATTTTAACAGATAACAGCGGCTTATATGAAAGACTTAGCATTTATGATAACTTATTATTATTTTGTGACTTATACGATTGCAAAAAAGAAAGAATCGATGAAGTACTAACACAAGTAAATTTATTAGATGATAAAAAAACACCAGTAAAGAAACTATCAAAGGGAATGAAGCAACGCGTCACACTGGCAAGAGCAATCCTTCATAAACCAGATATCCTCTTCTTAGACGAACCAACATCTGCACTCGATCCAGTAAACGTACAAAACATTCATAAAATCTTAAAAGACTTAAATGAAGAAGGAACGACGATTTTCTTAACGACGCACAACATGGATGAAGCAGAAACGCTTTGTAACCGTATTGCCTTCCTTTGTGGCGGAGAAATTGTAGCGCTGGATACGCCAGAGAACCTACGCTTACAATACGCTAAGGATCAAATACAGGTCGTATTAAAAGATAAACAAAAAGAAGTAGTGCAAAAAGATGAGTTAGGCGCAAAACGTATTTCAGAATGGATGAAGAAGGGCGAACTGTTATCTATTCATTCACACGAACCAACGCTAGGCGATATCTTTATTGAAGTTACTGGGAGGGGATTATAATGACATTTTCAATGAAACGGTTTTCGGCTATTGTAAGAAAAGAAATAAATGATGCAGGTAAAAACTCACAAGTTATATTAATGGCGCTATTACCTATTCTACTTGCTGTATTCTATAGTAATATGGATTCTATAAAAGAGTTCTTTGCAGGTTTTATTATTGTAATGACGATTACCATGGTGGGAAGTTATGTGCAAGCAATTATTATTGCAGAGGAGAAGGAAAAACACACGTTACGAGTATTGATGTTGTCTCCAGCAAGTCCAATAGAAGTTATTTTAGGGAAAAGTGTATTAACTGTATTTTTTGTACTAGCATCTAGTTTTATTAGTTTAGTGATTTTAGATACTTTTAAAGGAAATATTGGTATGCTAGTTATTATTATTTTAATAGGAACATTGTTATGTGTCGTTTTAGGTACTATAGTTGGCTTACTATCCCAAAATATAGCACAAACATCTATATTGGGGCTTCCGATTTTTATAATATTCATAATGGGGCCGATGTTAAAGGAAATGGTTAAGAATGAATTTATTATAAAAGTAGTTAATCTTCTTCCGACAAATCATGTTATGGAAGCATTGCAAAAAGTTATAAAGGGAGAAGGATTTATTGCGATTCAAGAACATATTTTAAACAATACAATTTGGACTATATGTCTTATCATTCTTTGTATTATGGTGTATAAAAAGAAACAATTAGACTAAAAACTGAGCTAAAAGTGCTCAGTTTTTTCTTTTTTCTATCATTTCCTCGGAAATTTTACAGTTCTTATACATATTTTTACAAATTTTGTCGAAAAGTAATTAGTTATACGTTGTATAGGATACGTGAATATTGTTCAAAATGATTGCTGAGGTGATGATGGAATGCGAGGAAGAAATAATAAAAAGTCGCAAAAGGTAGTACATTTATTTCAAAAAAGATGGGTGTTTCCGGCACTATACATTGCTTGTGCAGCGGTAATCTTAATGGTTGCGCTATGGTTCCAAGGAGCTAATCCGAAGAAGACTCCAAACCACGATCAAGCAACACCGTATACACAATCGGAAGATCCAGCAGTACCAGTAACGAAATCTTCAGAAGTAGTGAAAATGCCAGCTGCCGCGAATGCGGAAGTAGTCGTACAAAAGAAATTCTATGAAGATGCAGCAACTGAGGCGGAACAAGAAAAAGCACTTGTCTTTTATAACAACACATATTCCCCAAACAAAGGAATTGACATTGCTGCGAAGAATGGAAAAGAATTCAATGTTGCCGCTGCTTTAAGTGGTACAGTAACGAAAGCTGAAAAAGATTCACTTCTTGGTTATGTTGTAACAGTTGATAGTGGAAATGGTGTAGCGGTATCTTATCAAAGCTTAGGCAGTGTGAAAGTAGAAAAAGGTGCAAGAGTTGCACAAGGTGAAGTATTAGGAACATCCGGTCTAAGTGCAATGAATAAAGAGGCAGGCTCTCACGTTCACTTTGAAGTACGTAAAGACAATGTGGCTGTGAACCCTGAACGTTACTTAAATAAATCAGTAACAGAAATTAAAGCTGATGCAGGTGCTGCAAAGGCTACGAATGCTTCTGGTAAAAAAGCTGATGACAAATCTCAAAAAGAAGAGAAGTCAACGAGCACGAAACCAGAAAATAAAACAGAAGACAAGTCTCAAAAAGAAGAGAAATCAACAAGCGGTTCAACTAGTGACAAAAAAGAAGAACCGAAGAAAGAAGAAAAATCAACAAACGGTTCTACAGAATCATCTAACGATTCTTCTTCACAAGAATAAGAAAGTGAAAAAATCAGTTCTCATCAAGAGAATTGATTTTTTTATTTTTATATAAAAATAATCAATTTCGAGAAAAAAGTTGTAAAAACAAGGAAAAATGACGAGATTCTCGAATATATATTACAAAAGGGAGGGGATACTGTGTCATTTTTGTTTGTTCTGTCGACTGCTATTATTTTATTGTTTGTTTTATTCACTTTATATTATTATATTGCCGGTAAGAAAGAGGTTCCCCACCATCAGTTGTTAGAAGAAGAATTGGAACGAGAAGAATGACGCCTTTTATACAAGGTGTCATTTTTTTTGGCCATAATAGTCAGTTTTAACGTATTTCTCACAAAAAAACGTAATTTTTCTTAACTTAGTCCGCAAAAATAGTGAACATGTAGCATATATCAGTAGTGCGGGCAATACAATGGTATAAACCAAAGCAAAGAGAGTGTTTGAGGTGAGAAATCGTGAATCATTTCATTATAAATCCAAGAATGTTTAACGCTTACAAACAGCACTCACACTTACTTCTTAGTCGTATGCAGCGAGGCTCATTTCACCCTTCTCACATCCAAATTAGGGAGGCGAGTGGTGTGCACGATTACATCAAAGAGAGAACTATCAAGATTGGTAAGTATATCGTGGAGACAAGAAAGACAGTGCGTGTCATTGCAAAGGAATTTGGGGTATCAAAGAGTACAGTCCATAAAGATTTAACAGAACGTCTACCAGAGATTAATCCAGAGCTCGCAAATGAAGTAAAAGAAATTCTTGATTATCATAAGTCTATTCGTCATTTAAGAGGTGGAGAAGCAACAAAACAAAAGTATAGAAAAGAAGATGTAGAGAAGCCTGTACGTCAATAATGTTACAGTAGCAAACATTCCGTTCACATTCGGTAATATTTTTCAGAAGAATTCTTTTTGCGAATATTACGTTTCTGTTAAATTTATGATAAAATCAGAAATTAGGTGAAAAGAATTCGGGTGTAACCTGATTTTGAATATCGAGGAGGAAAAAACGGGAATGTTTGCGCGAGATATCGGAATTGACCTAGGTACGGCTAACGTATTAATTCATGTTAAAGGTAAGGGTATTGTATTAAATGAGCCATCTGTTGTGGCCATTGATCGTAATAGTGGTAAAGTATTAGCAGTCGGTGAAGAAGCGAGAAGTATGGTGGGACGTACGCCTGGTAATATTGTAGCAATTCGTCCACTTAAAGATGGTGTAATCGCAGATTTCGAAATTACAGAAGCAATGTTAAAGTATTTCATTAACAAATTGGACGTAAAGAGCTTCTTTTCAAAACCTCGTATTTTAATTTGTTGTCCAACAAATATTACATCAGTAGAACAAAAAGCAATTCGTGAAGCTGCTGAACGTTCAGGTGGTAAAACAGTATTTTTAGAAGAAGAACCAAAAGTAGCCGCAGTTGGTGCTGGTATGGAAATCTTCCAACCAAGCGGTAACATGGTTGTTGATATTGGTGGAGGTACAACAGATATCGCTGTACTATCTATGGGTGATATTGTTACCTCTTCCTCTATCAAAATGGCTGGCGATAAGTTTGATATGGAGATCTTAAACTATATTAAACGTAAGTATAAGCTATTAATCGGAGAACGTACTTCAGAAGATATTAAAATTAAAGTTGGTACAGTATTCCCAGGTGCACGTAGCGAAGAACTTGAAATTCGCGGACGTGACATGGTAACAGGCTTACCACGTACAATTACAGTATGCTCTGAAGAAATTACAGAAGCATTAAAAGAAAATGCAGCTGTTATTGTACAAGCTGCAAAAGGCGTATTAGAGCGCACACCACCAGAATTATCTGCAGATATCATCGATCGCGGTGTTATTCTAACAGGCGGTGGAGCTTTACTACACGGTATCGACATGCTTCTAGCAGAAGAACTAAAAGTACCAGTATTAATTGCTGAAAACCCAATGCACTGCGTTGCGGTTGGTACAGGTATTATGTTAGAGAATATCGACAGATTACCAAAGCGTGCTTTGAGATAATTTGAAAGAACTAAGGCTGATGCCTTAGTTCTTTTTTTCGTTTTTATATTTTTTTATTTTGTTTTTTTGCGAAAATGGAAGGAAAATAGAGAAATATGAAGGAAACAGGTAAAATATTCATATATATGGTTAAATTTAATATTTCCTTAATTGAAAACGTTTATAATATAATGAGTCGAATACGACATTAAGGCAAATAATGTTTCAATACATATTGCCTTTCCCTAATTTGGGCATACACTCTTTTCCACCTCCGTGTCAGTTGCAAAAATGTGCAACTATTTTAATGGAATAGAGTGTGTGCATTTTTTTTAGGAAGTTGTACTAAATATAAAATGTTACTTTGTAATGACAAACAATAAACAAAATGGGATAATAGCAATATGTCCAAGTGGTAAGACCAATATTACAAAAGGGGCGATTGTTACATGCTAAATATAGAACAAATTAAAGAAATCATTCCTCACCGCTATCCATTTTTACTTGTTGATAAAATATTAGAAGTAGATGAAGGAAAAAGAGCGGTTGGGATTAAAAATGTATCCGCAAACGAAGAATTCTTTAATGGACACTTCCCTGACTATGCAGTTATGCCTGGTGTACTTATTGTAGAAGCATTAGCACAAGTCGGAGCAGTTGCAGTATTAAAGAAAGAAGAAAACCGCGGAAGACTTGCTTTCTTTGCAGGTATCGACAATTGCCGTTTCAAAAAACAAGTACGCCCAGGTGATCAGCTTCGTCTAGAAGTAGAAATGACACGCGTACGCGGCCCAATTGGAAAAGGAAAAGCAATCGCAACAGTAGATGGTGAAGTTGCATGTGAGGCAGAAATTACATTTGCGATTGGTGATAAAAAAGAATAGATAGTACTAAAAAATCTCCTTGTAAAAAGACAAGGAGATTTTTTAAATTTCTGCTATATAACGATGAAACGATAATATACAAACTAATCAGAAAATTACTTGTGAATAGATGGAAATTACCATATACTTACTTTATTGTTTATCTAGAAAACAGGATAAGTGATAAAGGTAATAAAGAAATAAGGGCATTGTCATATTGTTAAGGTACTTAAATAAGACAAAGTAGAATGTTATTGATTATGATGAAATGTGGGGAAATCAGCAAGAATATTAATTAGACGTATGAAATCGAGCATAAGAGAGAGAAAAGGGAAATGTCGCATTTCACAAAAGGAGATTATGAATATGTTCGGGAGAAAGAAAAGAAAACCATTACGACAATTAATTACACATAAAGAGCCTAAATCGCGTATTACAGAACAATATCGTAACATTCGTACAAACATTGAGTTTACATCTGTAGATAATCATGTTCGTTCTATTATTGTTACTTCAGCAGATCCAGGTGATGGGAAAACAACAACAATCGCAAACTTAGCAGTTGTTTTCGGACAACAAGGAAAGAAAGTTTTATTAATTGGAGCTGACTTGCGTAAGCCGACGATACAAAACTTATTTGCCGTTCATAGTTCAAATGGGTTAACGAACTTATTATCAGGACAAGCAAAACTTATGCAATGCATTCAAAAAACAGATATAGAGAACGTATATTTAATGGCAGCAGGTCCAATCCCGCCAAACCCAGCAGAACTATTAGGGAGCCGGGCAATGGACGAGGCGTTGCTAGAAGCATATAACATGTTTGATATTATATTAATCGACACACCACCTGTCCTTGCGGTTACAGATGCACAAATACTTGCGAATAAATGTGATGGAATCGTACTCGTTGTACGAAGTGAAAAGACGGAAAAAGATAAAATCGTAAAAGCGAAACAAATATTAGATAAAGCATCAGGAAAACTACTAGGTGTTGTTTTGAACGATAAAAGAGAAGAAAAAGAGAAGTATGGTTATTACTAAAATATGAAAGAGCCAACAAAAAATGTTGGCTTTTTTGTTTTCTGAAAATTATTTATCAAGTTATACAGTGTAAAAAGCATGATATGATAAAATTTTTGGGAAATGATTGGAATGTGTTGTCATATTTAAGATTATTTTGTAAGATTAAACTTGTTTGTTATGAACAAATATAGAACTGAATTATTAAAAATAAAAAATGTAAGATTTATATGTTATAATTTTTCCTATGTGTAAATTTTAGAAAGTTGGAGGAACCTATGGAAGAAACAATTAGTTTAAAAGAGTTATTTCATATCTTAAAAAAACGTTTAGCAATGATCCTCGTAATCGCCTTTGGTGCAGCTATTGTAAGTGCTATCATTAGCTTTTTCTTCATGACACCAATCTATCAATCTTCGACGCAAATTCTTGTTAATCAGAAGAAGCAAGAAGGGGCAATGTTCCAAGCCGGTGAAGTTCAAACGAATATTCAATTAACGAATACATATAAGGTTATCATTAAAAGTCCAGTAATCTTAGAACAAGTGAATGAAAAATTAAATTTAAATATGACATCTCAAGCGCTAACAGGAAAGATTAATGTTGCGAATGAAAAGGATTCACAAGTAATCTCTGTAACAGCTGAGGATAAAGATCCAAAACTAGCTCGCGATATTGCGAATGCAACTGCAGATGTATTTAAAGGTGAAGTTGCAAAAATTATGAATGTTGATAACGTAACAGTATTATCTAAAGCAGAAGTTGCAGAAAATCAATCTCCAATTAAACCACGTCCAATGTTAAATGTGGCAATTGCTTTCGTTGTTGGTTTAATGGCTTCAGTTGGTCTTGCATTCTTACTAGAGTACTTAGATAACACAGTGAAAAAAGAAGAAGATGTAGAGAACTTACTTGGTTTACCAGTATTAGGTATTGTAGCTCGTATGGATGAAGAAACATTGAACGTGAAATCACACGCTCCATCATCAAGAAAAGTGAGGGGACAAACAATTGGCTCTTAATTTATTTAAAAAGAAAAAGAATCATCGTCAACGCCGTCAATTAATTGCTCATCAACAACCGAAATCACCAATTTCAGAACAATATCGTAATATTCGAACGAATATTGAATTTGCAGCTGTTGACACGAATTTACATTCATTAATGGTCACGTCTGCAAACCCAAGTGAAGGGAAAACGACAACGACAGCGAATATGGCTGTTGTGTTTGCTCAACAAGGAAAAAAAGTATTATTAATTGATGCAGATATGCGTAAACCAGCAATGCATCAAATGTTCCAAGTAGACAATATTTTTGGACTTACGAACGTACTAACACATAGTGAACATTTAGAAAAATGTGTACAAACGACATCTGTAGACAATCTGCACTTTTTAGCTTGTGGTCCAATCCCGCCAAATCCGGCCGAATTGTTAGGTTCGAAATCAATGAAAGAGCTTCTTGGGCAAGCATACAGTATGTACGATCTAGTTATTTTTGATATGCCACCAATTTTAGCTGTAACCGATGCGCAAATTATGGCAAATGTATGTGATGCTTCTATTCTTGTTGTTCGTAGTGAATCAACAGAAAAAGAGACAGCAGTGAAAGCAAAGGGATTGTTAGAATCGGCTAAAGGTAAATTGTTGGGCGTTGTTCTAAACGATCGTGAACGTGAAAACGGCTTATATTATTACTACGGTGCAAACTAATTAAAAGAGTGAGATATGATAAAAACATATCTCCTTTTTTCCCTTGAATATGAGCAATATCTCATATTCAAGGGAAAAAAGATTTTTATATGAGAGAGGGAGGATGAAACAAATGATAGATTTACATTGTCACATTTTACCTGGTATCGATGATGGTGCACAGACAGTGACCGATAGTTTAGCGATGGCACAGCAAGCAGTGTCAGAAGGAATACATACAATTGTCGCAACGCCGCATCATCAAAATGGAAAATATGTAAATGAACGTACCTCAATTATTCATCACGTAAAACAACTAAATGATGAACTACAACAACATAATATTCCACTTACCATTTTACCTGGGCAAGAGGTCAGATTATATGGTGATTTATTAGAAGACTATGAAGCTGGTAAAATCGTTACTTTAAATGAAACAAATAAATATATATTCATTGAATTTCCATCGAATCACGTACCTCGTTATGCCGAACAATTATTATACGAATTACGTGTAAAGGGAATGATTCCAATTATTGTTCATCCAGAACGTAATGCCGAGTTAATCGAGCGGCCAGATAAGTTATATAACCTTGTAAATAAAGGTGCATTAACACAAGTGACAGCAGGGAGTTTGCTTGGGAAATTTGGTAAAAAGATTAAAAAATTCTCAATACAGCTTGTAGAACATAATTTAACACATATGATCGCATCAGATGCGCATAACACGACATCGAGAGGATTTCATTTAGCAGAAAGCTATGAATTAATTGAGAAAGAATTTGGAATGAATGTTATGAGTGATTTGAAAGAAAATCCGTACTTATTAATTAGCGGGAAGGCAATTTACAAAGAAGATCCAGAACAAATTCGTCGTAAAAAATTGTTCGGTATTTTTTAAATAAAGAACTGGTGATGTCTCCTAACCTTTATCAATGGGGGCACTCGGTCGTGCTGTGGGTAGAAATTTTTATTTCGAACCTACCTTAGACGCTTGTCGTCGGGAGTATGACGTGAGGATGGGTTAGATGCCCATAATTTATTTATGTTAGAAACTCTACTTATGGAGTTGTAAAGACGACCCTATAAGTAGGGTTTTTGTTATTGTTACATATGGATATAATAATATGTTTGGGGGTACTAGATTTGAAAAAAGTAAGAAAAGCAATTATTCCAGCTGCGGGACTGGGGACAAGGTTTTTACCAGCAACGAAAGCGATGCCAAAAGAAATGTTACCTATCGTTGATAAACCAACAATTCAATACATAGTAGAAGAAGCGATAGAATCAGGAATTGAAGATATTATTATTGTTACTGGAAAAGGTAAACGTGCTATTGAAGATCATTTTGATCACTCTTTCGAATTAGAACAAAGCCTTTTAGAAAAAGGGAAGTATGAGATGCTTGAAAAAGTACAAGCTTCTTCGAAAATTAATATTCATTACATAAGACAAAAAGAACCAAAAGGTTTAGGACACGCAGTATGGTGTGCACGTAAGTTTATTGGAAATGAACCATTTGCAGTATTACTTGGTGATGATATTGTGCAAGCAGAAACGCCATGTTTACGTCAATTAATGAATCAATATGAAGGTACACAATCATCCGTTATCGGTGTACAAACAGTACCAGAAAATGAAACACATCGTTACGGTATTATTGATCCAGTTGAACGAAATGATCGCCGTTATCAAGTACACCAATTTGTTGAAAAGCCGGCTCAAGGAACTGCGCCATCAAATTTAGCAATTATGGGACGTTACGTATTAACACCAGAAATCTTTATGCTCCTTGAAGATCAACAAACAGGTGCTGGTGGGGAAATTCAGTTGACAGATGCAATTCAACGATTAAATGAAATTCAACGGGTATTTGCATATGATTTTGAAGGAAAGCGTTATGATGTTGGTGAGAAATTGGGGTTTATTAAGACGACAATTGAGGTGGCATTACAGCATAAGGAATTAAAAAAGCAATTAATAAAATATATGAATGATTTAGTACATAAAGAAATCAATGAATAAGATTATAAGGGAGAGGGAATATGAAGACTGGTG
The DNA here is from genome assembly GCF_058795355.1 of Bacillus sp. GW823-FHT06A11. Taxonomy (NCBI): domain Bacteria; kingdom Bacillati; phylum Bacillota; class Bacilli; order Caryophanales; family Bacillaceae; genus Bacillus; species Bacillus sp. GW823-FHT06A11. Next base: position 233,024 of record NZ_JBXAHS010000004.1, read on the forward strand.
AAAATATAGCGAGAGAATATCAAGTTACATCAGATGATCAAATCGTTCAAGTTGAAAATAGACAATCCAAGTTATATTTAGGGAGTAAGTATATATTAGATGTTATATTCGCTTTACTAGGCTTGATTATATTGGCACCTGTTATGTTGATATTTAGTTTACTAATTATTTTAGAATCCCCAGGATCACCTTTCTATTTACAGGAAAGATTAGGCATAAACGGAAGGAAGTTTAATGTTATTAAATTACGTTCTATGAGAAATGATGCAGAAAAAAATGGTGCAAAATGGGCAGAGAAGAATGACCCACGTATTACAAAGATAGGATTATTTATTCGTAAGACGAGGATTGATGAGCTACCGCAATTATTTAATATTTTAAAAGGTGAAATGTCTCTTGTAGGACCAAGGCCGGAAAGACCTATGTTTACTGAGAAATTTGAGCGTGAAATTCCAGGTTTTAAAAAGAGACTAGAGGTAAAACCAGGACTGACAGGATGGGCGCAAGTAAATGGTGGTTATGAAATTACACCGAGAGAAAAGTTGAGGCTAGATATATATTACATTAACAACTCCAGTTTATTGTTGGATTTTAAAATTATATTAAAGACTATTAAGGTAGTATGCACAGGTGACGGAGCTAGATAATGTATCTTATAAATACAGGATGGTATTAGTATGAACTTACAATTAATTCTTAAAAATGCTTCATTTTTATTTGTAGGAAATGTGATGGTACGAATGTTAACCGCCATTTCAGCAATTGTTATAGCTAGGTATCTTGGGGTAGAACAATATGGTATTTTAAGTATTGCATTAGTATTTTCCACTTTTGCAAGTTCAATGACAGATCTAGGATTAACTCATACATTTATTAGGGAGGGTACCAAAGCTGATAAAGATATATCTAAACTTTTAAATAGCTATTTGGTAACAAGATTATTCATTTGTATATTCTCCTCTGTAATTGTATTTATTCTAGTGAGTTTTATGTATAGTCAGAAAGAAATGAAACAAGTAATTTTCCTGATGGTAATCCCTACAATATTTGGTGCAGCACTACAAAATGTAGGAGCGGTATATTATCAAATTATCGAAAAAATGAAATATACTGCAATTATTCGAATCATGGCAGGCTTAATTTCTGTCATAGGTCTTCTTATTGGAGTTTATTTTGGATATAGTCTTTTAATGGTAGCCTTAACTTATGGGCTATGTAGTATTTTAGGGGGTATTATAAGTATCTCTTTTGTCATTAATAAAATTAAATTGCATAAAGGATTAGATAATTCTATTTTAAATGGGTTAAGTGCTTTTACGTTAACTGCTTTTTTAACAATACTTATGCCTTTAATGGGACCTATTGCTTTAGAAAAGGTATCTAGTTTAGAACAGGTTGGCTATTTTAACGCTGCATTACGTATCCCCTCTGTTCTATATCAAATTCCAGGTATTGTAGCAGCAGCTTTTTATCCAGTTTTGTTTAAGCTTATTGATAGAAGTGAGCTAAAAAAACATGGAGAGGTAATAGTTATCGAAATCAAGTTAATGACTTTATTGTCTTTAATTATGGTTCTACCCATAATACTATTTCCAGAAGAAATTTCAGTTTTCCTGTTAGGGGAAAACTGGGTAGGAATTGCTAAAACTCTTTCTATTTTATCTATTATTGTTTTTATTCAATCAATTAACTTTCCTTTAGCGGATAGTTTAACAACTAAAGGTTTGCAAAAATATAGATCTATTGCATTATTAATTAGTTTTGGGACAGGTATTTTTGCGTACTCGTATTTTGGAAAGTTATACGGTAGTTTAGGAGCAGCAATCGCAGCTGTTTTAATAGAGATGGTACTATTACTGGGTTTAATAATTTTTAATAAGCAGGGAATATTTACTGTGTTTAGGGGTAGTTCTAAAAGTTTATTAAGTTTAATTTTTTTGTATGTCATAAATAAATTATTCCTAGGAAATATTAATATATTTATCTCATTAGTAATAAGTTATCTCATTGTTTTAATTGTTATTCTATCAGAAAAAGATTTAATAAAAAATATGATTCAAAAAAAGAAATCTATTATGTAGAGGAGGCTATAAATGTCTGTTCCTGAGATATCTATAATAATTCCCACTTATAATGTAGAAGAATATATAGAGGAAGCGTTAAATTCAGTACTTAATCAGAGTTTTAAGCAATTAGAGGTTATAGTAATTGATGATGGATCACGGGATAAAACAGTTGAAATCATTCAATCTTTACAAGATGAGCGGATAAAGCTATATGAAAATGGGTCTAACCAAGGTCCTGCTTATTCGAGAAACTTTGGGATTTCTAAAGCAAAAGGTACTTGGATAGCCTTTTTAGATGGAGATGACTGGTGGGATCAAGAAAGAATAAAAGAGTTGCTTAATTTTGCTAGAATTAAAGAAGCTGACATGGTATTTGATGATATTTTCCTAATATATGATGGGCATGTAAGTCCGTATGCAACACAATGTCAAAATTACAAAGAAAAACTTGAATCTAGCCTTAATATTACCCCAGAGTTATTAGTAGAGTTAGATTTAGGAATGCAACCGATAATAAAAAGAAATCTATTGGAGAAAAAAAATATAAGATTTAATGATCAATTGATATTTGGGGAAGATTATGTTTTTTATCTTGAGGTACTATGCGAGTCTAATAAATGTTATTTTTATAATAAACCGTTATACTTTTATAGGCAGAGGGGAGATTCTCTTACAAGACAAAAGACAAAGAGAATCCAACAGTTAATACAAGCAAATAGGGAACTGTTAAAGCATGAAAAATTTCAAGGGAATAAAAAATTAATTAATCAATTGCAAGGTAGGATGGTAAGACTCTCAAATCTAAATTTATATTATAGCTTCATTGAAAAAATAAAAGAAAAAGATATTAAGGGTATAGTGAAAAATATATATTTAAATCCTAAGGTGATTTTAATATTAATAAGCCGTTTACCAAAGGTCTTAAAATACAGACTAGGGAAATTTATTAAAAGTAGAGGTTAAAATATGAAAGACAAAAGTTTTGTACTTCAAAAGATGGATAGTAAGAATTCTTATGTTTATAACTCTATTTTCATAATGTTAATTTCACTATTCATTTTATATGTGCCGGTAGTAAATAGCATGCAACCATTAATAAAAGCACCATATAGTTATTATGTTAATTTTTTAATTATTTTTGTGCTGTGGGTATTTAATTTTTTAAATAGTAAAAGTGCTAATTTTACTAAAGAATATTTGCAATCAATGGGCTGTTTATATGTCTTAGGTCTTTACTGTGCTATTTCAAGTTTTTGGAGTGAAATACAATTTGAAACTTTATGGAGAACATTTATAATTTTTGGTCCTATTTTCGCAATGGCATACATTGTTAATGTAGATCGAATGATTGAAAAAACATTGATTGCTAGTTATAAAATTCAAATGTTAGTAGGTTTATTTTTAGCTACCTTAATGATATTTATTAAAATTTTTGGATTAATGATGTGGTTTAATGACGAATATTCACTAAATTATATTACCTTAGGTCCTATAAGAATAGAACAGGCAGTTTATTATTCAGGAGCGACACTGAGATTTTCATCTATTACAGGAAATCCTAACATATTATCATACATACTATTAATATCATTAGCGACCACTCTGATTTTGTTTTTAAGACAGTCAATAAAAACTTTCTATTTTATAATATCATTTTTAATTCAATGTTATGCCTTGTTTTTAACATATTCAAGGACAGGGATATTGGCATTTGGAATCTTCTTATTTCTGTTCTTTTGGTTAAATAATAGTAGGGGAATGAACCGTTTAAGAAAAAACATTTGGAAATTCATGAGAATATCTTTGATTCTAAGTGTTTTTGCAGGAGGAATAATAGCCCTTTTATTACAGGGAAGTAACCAGCGATTAAGCTTAGATTTGGCAGGAAGAGGAAAAGCATGGGATTTATTAGCCGATGTTATTTCAAACCATTTCTTTTTGGGGATAGGATTCAATTCTAGTCAAGAGTTTTTAAGAGAAATGAATGTTGGAGTAAATCATGCACATAGTCTATATTTAGGTATTACAGCTGAGATAGGGGTTATCGGTTTAGGATTATTTCTATTTTTTGTCTGTTGTACATTAGGGATTTTAATTCAACAGTTTCAAAAATACAAGAACAACTTAGAGTATAAAAATCAGTGGCTCATGTATTCTGGAAATATTGCAATAATAGTGGCTATTTTATTCCATCAGGGTACAGAATTCTCTTTATTAAGAAATAATTATCTGAACTTTTTATGGTTCTTCTTTATATTTACTACAATAAAGTTAGGTAGTGATTTAATTAAAAGAGAGAACGGAGGAGATCCTGTTGCAAAAAACTTTAGTAATAGGGGTTAAAGTAGAGAACATAGAAAAAGAAATGTCTGGTCCACAAAAGGTGTTCAATAGTATTGTTAATGATATAGATAATGAGGATATAATTGTTTTAGGAAGGGATATAAGAGCATGTATAAAAGGGATATTTTCTAGAGATGTAAGTAATTTGCATATATTTGGTTTTACACGATCAAATGCATTGTTAGTTATAATAGGGAAAATATTAGGAAAGAATATTCTTTATACCGCAAATGGCTTAGTATCGCGGGAAAATTTGCACTTCTCTAATCTGAGAATTTCTTGTAAAATGGCGGAATTTATTACTTTGAAGCTTGCAGATGGTATTATATGCGTGTCAGAAGGGTTAAAGGAAATGATTATAAGTGATTATAAAATACCAAAAAAGAAATTGAAAGTTATTCCAAATGGCGTTTCCGAAAAATTTCTGACTATAAAGCCAGACAAAAATATTTTTAACGAACTTATTCCTTTAGAAAAAAGAAAAAAGATTATATTTACTGCTTGCGGAACTTTTAAGTACAAAGGAATTGAACAATTAGTTAAAGTTGTGAATGATATAAAAAGGGATGATTTTATCTTAGTAATTGCTGGACCAAAGGGAAATGTTCATGACAAGGTAATGAATATGATGGATCCTAAAAAGGTTATATATATAGGTAATTTAAATCAAAGTGAATTGATAAGTGCTTATTATTATTCAAATCTTTATATCCAAAATAGCTTATATGAAACTTTTGGCTTAGCACCATTAGAGGCATTAGCTGTTGGTACACCAGTTATAGTAAGTAAAGATGTTCAGATGAATTATTTGCTTAAAAATACAAGATTAGAACACTTTATTATAAATAATGATGAGGAACTGTCTGAAAGGATTAATTTAATATTAGATAATCCTAATATTAAAGAGGATTTAAGTATCAGTGCTAAGAAAATAGCTCAAAATAATACTTGGCAGGATATACGTCAGCAATATAAAGAATTATGGAGCGTTATTAATTAAGTGATAAAAGTATGGTGAGAAAATTGGGCAATGAATATCTAGTTAATGTTATAGTACCCACATTAGGAAATAGAATTGAGTATATTAAACGCTTATTTAATAGTTTAGAAGAGCAAACTATTAATAATATTAAAGTTATTATTGTGTCTCAAGAAAATCATGATAGAATTAGCAGTTTATTAATGAAATACAAGTTTAATTACCATCATGTAATATTAAGTAAAAAAGGGTTATCTCATGCAAGAAATAAAGGTTTAGAATATGTGGATAATGGTATTGTTACGTTCTCTGATGATGACTGCTGGTATCCTAAAAACGCATTTGAAACGGTTGTTGAAGGATTTAAATATAGGGATATTGACGCGCTAAGTTTTCAGATATTTGACCCCGAAATTCAACAATATTATAAAGAATATCCACAAGCTCCTATAGAAAAATTAGGTATTCGCGGGGTTTTAAAAATTTCATCAATAGAGTTCTTTATTAATTTAAATAAAATTGATATTGGAGATTTGAAGTTTGATGAGAGATTTGGTCTTGGGGCAAAATATCCATCTGGGGAAGAAAATATCTTGCTCGCAGATTTATTGAAACAGAAATATAGTATAGCTTATGTTAATCAAATTATTGTTTTTCATAAAAAGAAAACATCAGAAAATAAACTAATTGATTTGAATACTTTTACAGGAAAAGGACCATTATTTAAAAGGATGAGAGGAACTATTCCAGCTATATGTATGCTAACAATTTTCTTTGTAAAAAAATTTCATTTAACTGAAAAACCAATTCGCTCATTCATCAAAAGTTTTAAAGAGCTGTTAAAATTTTGATGAAAATATCAAAGAAGATCTGAAGGAGTAGTATTGAAATGGAAATAAATCTAAGTGAGATTGAAATAGGGAATCAATCACTTGTGTCAATTATTACCCCATCATATAATGCAAGTTCTTTTATTAAAGAAACAATCCAATCTGTCCAATCTCAAACTTATACAAATTGGGAAATGATTATTATAGATGATGTTTCAAAAGATAATACTTGTGAATTAATAAAAGAAGAGATTAAGAAAGATAATCGTATTCGATTAATTGAATTACAGGAAAATTGTGGGGCAGCAATTGCGAGGAATACAGGCATTAATAATGCAAGAGGGAAGTATGCAGCTTTTTTAGATAGCGATGATCTATGGCTACCCGAAAAATTAGAAAAACAATTGACTTTTATGGAGAATAATGATGTAGCTTTTTCGTTTACGGGTTATCAAATTATGAATCAAGATGGTACCCTTACTGATAAAATTGTACATGTGCCAGAAAAAATTAATTATAATGGATTATTAAAAAATACAATAATCGGTTGTTTAACGGTTATGTTGGATATTGAGAAGTTAGGGAAAGTACAAATGCCTAACATTAGGACCCGCCAAGATACTGCAACATGGCTGAAAATATTAAGACAAGGTCATTATGCTTATGGATTAGATGAAGTTTTATCTAAGTATAGAAAAGTTGAAAATTCTATTTCTAGTAAAAAATTTAAAATGGCTAAAATGAATTGGAAATTATATAGAGAAATTGAGGAGTTAAGTATCCCGAAATCTGCATGGTGTTTTATAAATTATGCTCTAAATGGAGTAGTAAAACATTTTGTTAAATAAGCATTAAAAGCCCTTTTCTTCAAAGGGCTTTTTTTATTGTTAATAATTAAGGAGGATATAAGATGAATATTGCTATTTTTGGTACAGGTTATGTAGGACTAGTAACGGGGGTTTGTTTATCGGATATTGGGCATCGCGTGACTTGTATTGATATTGATGAAAATAAAGTTGCAAGAATGAAAAAAGGTATTTCACCAATATATGAACCAGGTTTAGATGATTTAATGAGTAAAAATATTAAAGAAAATAGATTGTTATTTACAACGGATTGTCGTCAAGGGATTGAAGAAGCAGATGTTATTTATATAGCAGTAGGTACACCGCAGCAAACAGATGGTTCAGCTAATTTACAATATATTGAGCAAGTTGCTTTAGATATTGCTAATAATCTAAAAAAAGATTCGATTGTAGTAATTAAAAGTACGGTCCCAGTTGGTACAAATGATCATGTTAAAAATTTAATTCAGCAAAATTTGAAAGCAGATGTGAAAATTAGCATGGTATCGAATCCGGAATTTTTAAGAGAGGGTTCTGCAATTCACGATAGTTTCTATGGAGATCGTATAGTTATTGGGACTGATGATGCTAAAACTGCCGATGTTATGGAAGAAGTGAATAAATCTTTTAATGTTCCTGTTTTTAAAACAACAATTAGAAGTTCAGAAATGATTAAATATGCAGCAAATGCTTTCTTAGCTACAAAAATTAGCTTTATTAATGAAATTGCTAATATTTGCGAAAAGTTAGGTGCGGATGTAGAGCATGTAGCTAATGGTATGGGATTAGATAAAAGGATTGGTACACAATTTTTAAAAGCGGGTATCGGATATGGGGGCTCTTGTTTCCCAAAAGATACACATGCTTTAATACAAATTGCTGGTAATGTCGAGCATGATTTTGATCTGTTAAAATCAGTTATTACGGTAAATAATAATCAGCAGGCATCGCTCGTTGAAAAAATAAAAAATGTATTAGGTGATATGGCAGGAAAACAAGTGGCTATGCTTGGTTTAGCTTTTAAACCAAACACTGATGACATGAGAGAAGCGGCATCTATTGTTATTGCAAATGATTTAGTGAAAATGGGTGCAGAGGTCGTAGCTTATGATCCAATTGCTACTGAAAATGCAAAGAAAATATTACCTAATGAGGTTCAATATGTGTCCTCCGTTGAAAGAGCAGTTAAAAATGCCGATGTAACACTTATTGTAACTGAATGGGATGATATAAAAGAATTCCCTATTGAGCAGTATATCAAATTAATGAAACAACCTATTATTTTTGATGGTCGTAATTGCCATGGTTTAGAATATGTGAAAAAGTTTAATGTAGACTATTATTCCGTAGGAAGACCAGCTGTAGTTCGTGAAAAAGTTTATTTATAATTAGTGGGTAATTTATAGGATGAGAATCTGTAAGACTAATTTTTATAAATAAAGAAATTTTTTATTAACCTAGCTATTTTAAATTCTAGCTAGATTAATGTTTACATGCTTATTATAAGGATATGTAGTAATCGGGAGGTTTGTTAATTATGGCAGTACTTGTAACAGGTGGAGCAGGATATATTGGTAGTCATACATGTGTAGAATTACTAAATCGCGGTTACGAAGTTATAGTAGTGGATAATCTTTCGAATAGCTCGGTAGAATCTATAAATCGAGTGAAAGAAATAACAGGAAAACAATTTAAGTTTTATAAAGAAGATGTTTTAAATCATGAAGCGCTTGACGCAATTTTTGAAGAAAATGCAATTGAAGCAGTTATTCACTTTGCAGGATTTAAAGCTGTAGGGGAGTCAGTAGCGATTCCATTAACATATTATCATAACAACATTACAAGCACGTTAGTGCTATGTGAAGTAATGCAGAAACATAATATAAAGAAGATAATCTTTAGTTCATCTGCAACTGTATATGGTATCCCGGAAACGTCACCAATTACGGAGGAGTTTCCATTAAGTGCAACAAATCCATATGGTCAAACGAAATTAATGATTGAGCAAATTATGCGTGATGTAGCATTTGCAGATGCAGAATGGAGTATCGCATTACTTCGCTATTTCAATCCATTTGGTGCACACGAAAGTGGGCGTATCGGAGAAGATCCAAATGGAATCCCAAATAACTTAATGCCATATGTAACGCAAGTAGCAGTAGGTAAGTTAAAAGAATTAAGTGTATTCGGAAATGACTATCCAACGAAAGATGGAACGGGAGTCCGTGATTACATTCATGTTGTGGACTTAGCAAATGGTCACGTAAAGGCACTTGAGAAAGTACTGAGTACAACAGGAGTGGATGCTTATAATCTGGGCACAGGTACGGGTTATAGTGTGCTAGAGATGGTTGAAGCATTTGAAAAGGTTTCGGGTAAGAAAGTTCCTTATAAAATTACAGAGCGTCGCCCAGGTGATGTGGCAGTATGCTTTGCTGATGCATCGAAAGCAAAGCGTGAATTAGGCTGGGAAGCAACACATGGGTTAGAAGAGATGTGTGCAGATTCTTGGAGATGGCAGTCTGAAAATAAGAATGGATATCAAAAAGTTGTTAATTAGGTAATTCGTTATAGGGTGCTAAAACTTTCATTAAGTTATCAATATAGTTTGGCTTAAAAATTGAATTACATGTATAATGTATTTTATATTTTGTAGTCATAATAAATTGATAGCGGTACCTGAAGAAAGAAGGTTAAAAGCATGAAAAAGAAAATCTTATTTTGGATATTAGGAATCATAGGAGTCCTAATTATAGGTGGAGGAGTCTATGCTTATAATATATATTCTTCCGTGTCAAAAACATTAGATGAAGTTCATAAACCATTAAAACGTGATGAAAACAATAAACAAGAAGAAAAAATCAATAAATCTGAACCCGTTTCAATTTTACTATTAGGTGCGGATGAACGTGGTGAGGATAAAGGACGTTCAGATTCTTTAATGGTCATTACATTAAATCCTAAAAATAATTCAATGAAAACAGTAAGTATTCCTCGTGATACATATACAGAAATCGTTGGAAAGGGTAAAAGTGATAAAATCAATCATGCGTATGCATTCGGTGGCGTAGACATGTCTGTCGCAACTGTAGAAAAGTTCTTAAATATTCCTATTAATTATTATATTGAAGTGAACATGGAAGGATTTAAAGATATTGTCGATGCAGTAGGCGGTGTAGATGTTAATAATGATTTAGAGTTTTCTCTAGAAGGAAAGCACTTCCAAAAGGGAAATATCCACTTAACAGGTGACCAAGCTCTAGCATTCACACGTATGCGTAAAGCAGACCCACGAGGTGACTTCGGTCGTCAAATGCGTCAACGTCAAGTGATGCAAGCTGTTATTAAGAAAGGCGCAAGTTTCTCTTCTTTATCAAGCTATGGTGATGTGTTAACGGCAATCCAAAAGAACGTGAAAACAAACTTAACGCAAGATCAAATGTTTGATATGCAAAAGAATTATAAAGATTGTTTGAAAAATAGTGAGGATATCCAAATCCCAGGTGACGGCCACAAAGCTGCTGATGGTATTTGGTACTACTATGTTCCAGATGCTGCAAAACAAGATTTAACGAATAAATTAAGAGCGCATCTTGAAGTGACTAAGTAGTATGTAATAACCCAACTCCTTTGGAAGGAGTTGGGTTTATTTTTGCATGGATTTATATTAGTATTATATATTGTGAGATTAATAGATGAGGTGAATCGATGAATAAGAAAGCAGTACTTGTCCTTGTTATTTTTGTATTGTTTGTAGCTTCGATTGTGAGCGGTAAACTATACTGGAATAAGAAGATTGCGAATGCAACAGGACAAACGAGTGAAGTATCGAAAACAAAGGCTGAAGTGAAAGATAGCGGAGCAAAGAAAGAAGAGAAAAAAGAAGAGAAAAAAGAAGAGAAAAAGCAAGATACCAAGTCATCTTTTAATGAAGCATATGCGAAGAACTTGCCAGATGCAGTGAAAGAGAAGTTAAAGAAAGCTGCTGAGGATAAAAAGGCAGTAAACCTTATTATTGTTGGTGATGAAGCTTCTTCATCTGAAAAAGGTGATTGGGCAGCTAAGTTAACGTCTAATTTAGAAACTGCTTACGGTAAAGGTTTATGGAATGTGACTGTAAAGGAATATAAGGGTGAAAGCACAGAAGAGTTAATTGCGAATAAGCGTGATAAAGAGATTGCGAAAGAGAATCCAGATGTGATCTTATTTGAGCCACCATTTATTACTGATAACGGTAAAACTGGTAATGGAAACTCTGTAGCAAATACACAGAAGTTCGTTCAAGCACTTTCTACTAGTGCAAAGGGTGCTACGATTATGATTCAACCATCAAATCCAGTGTATGGTGCGAAGAATTATCCGAAAGCGATTGAAGCGTTAAAACAATTTGCAACGCAAAATAATTATACATATATTGATCATTGGGGAGCATGGCCGGATGCTTCAACGAAAGGTATTTTACCATACCTACAAGAAGAATTTGGTTTCCCAAGTGCAAAAGGACATGACGTTTGGGCGAAATATGTAACTGATTATTTTGTAGCTAAGTAATGAAGGAGAGATAAAAGGTGTACGAGTTCTCGTATACCTTGTCCTTTTATAATTAAGAGATTTGAAAATAGTAGGAGGAAGACAATGAACTCAATCCTAATCTGCGGCGGAGCCGGGTACATCGGTTCTCACGCTGTGAAAAAATTAGTAGACGAAGGTTTATCTGTAGTAGTAGTAGATAACTTACAAACTGGTCATGAAGATGCAATTACGGAAGGCGCGAGGTTTTATAATGGCGACCTTCGTGATAAATCATTTTTAAGGGATGTTTTTAAACAAGAAAATATTGAGGCGGTTATGCACTTTGCAGCTGATTCTTTAGTTGGAGTTAGTATGGAAAAGCCCCTTCAATATTATAATAACAATGTGTATGGTGCACTTTGTTTATTAGAGGTAATGGATGAGTTTAAGGTAGATAAGTTCATTTTCTCTTCTACTGCGGCAACGTATGGTGAGGTAGATGTGGATCTTATTACTGAGGAAACGATGACAAATCCTACGAATACGTACGGAGAGACGAAGTTAGCAATCGAGAAGATGCTTCATTGGTATAGCCAAGCTTCTAATTTACGTTATAAGATTTTCAGATACTTTAACGTGGCTGGTGCAACTCCAAATGGTATTATTGGGGAAGATCACCGTCCAGAAACACATTTAATTCCTCTTGTGCTGCAAGTGGCTTTAGGTCAACGTGAGAAGATTATGATGTTTGGTGATGATTATAATACACCAGACGGTACTTGTATCCGTGATTATATTCATGTTGAAGATTTAGTAGCGGCTCATTTCTTAGGGCTTAAAGACTTGCAGAACGGCGGAGAGAGTGATTTCTATAACTTAGGAAATGGTAATGGTTTCAGTGTAAAAGAAATCGTTGATGCAGTTCGTGAGGTTACAAATCATGAAATTCCTGCTGAGGTAGCACCGCGCCGTGCGGGCGATCCAGCACGTTTAGTTGCTTCTTCTAAGAAAGCGAAAGAGAAGCTAGGATGGGATCCTAAGTATGTAAATGTTAAGACAATCATTGAACATGCTTGGAATTGGCATCAAAAGCAACCGAATGGATATGCTAAATAAATATAATAAGTGAAAGAGAGGGTATCGTCGACAAAATATGTTCGACAATACCCTCTCTTTTTTTGTACGATTTTTGCTATACTAAACTGTACTATAATACATGATGGAAGGAGGAAAATAATGAAAATACTTGTGGTTGATGATGAATCGAGTATTCGTAATTTGATTCGGATGCAGTTGGAGATGGAAGGTTATGAAGTATTGGCAGCGGCTGATGGGAGAGAAGCTTTAGAGCGATGGAATGAAGGGCCGGATGTATTGATTTTGGACGTTATGCTTCCGGATACGGATGGGTATGAGTTGCTTCGTTTGTTCCGCGAGAGGGATAGGGATATTCCGGTGCTTATGTTAACGGCAAAAAGTCAGATGAATGATAAGTTGATTGGATTGCAGCTTGGTGCCGATGATTATGTGACGAAGCCATTTAATTATGCGGAGCTTATTCTTCGGGTTAAGAATATGGCGCGGCGTGTAAAGAAGACGGAGGTCGCTGTAAGTCATGAAGTAATTGAGGCTGGAGAGATAGTGATTTGTCCTAAGGAAAGAAAGGTACATGTGAGTGGACAAGAGATTCAGTTAACGTACCGAGAGTTTAATTTATGTCAGTTGTTTGTTTCAAATCCGCAGCGTGTGTTTATGAGGGATGAGTTGCTTGAGAAAGTATGGGGGTTTGAGTATATCGGAAATACGAGAGCAGTTGATATTATGGTGCAGAGACTTCGAAAGAAGCTTGGGACGAGCGGAGAATATATTAAGACAATTTATGGCGTTGGCTATAAACTGGATTGTTAAGTGGTGATGGTATGTCTTTAAAGCGAAATATGGTGTTTGGAATAGTTGGGCTGTTAATTCCGATTTTTGTTCTTTTATATGCAGTTGTTTATATTACGTTAGAAAAGAATATGTATCATAACGCAGCAGATTCTTTAGAAAAGTTAAGTGTAGAAGCACAAATTTATACGATGAATTATTTAGAGAAGGAAGCAGAAGTGGATACGCTTGGTCCGAATTCACTTTTAATTGCGTCGTATTTAGCGAAGCGTATGGATGTCCGTGTACAGATGATTGGAAAGAATGGCGATGTTGTTGCAGATACACAAAAAGGAGCGTTGCTTCACCGTAACATCGACATTGAGAGTTCTTTGAAGGGGAAGAAGTCTTATGTTTTTGAGGAGGCGGATCCCGCTCCCATTCTTTTGTTTTCAAGCCCGGTTTATTATGGAAACGATGTCATTGGAAGTGTTCGTTTTATAAATGAGTTAACGGGTGAGAAGGAAGTTTTAACAAATGTGAGCTGGACTTTCTTAATGACATCTCTTTGCCTAGTAGCTACCGGTATTTTCTTTGCGATTCGTTTGGCGAAGTCTCTTCATAAACCAATTGATCAGTTGAGACAAATGGCACAGAGGCTCGCGAATGGTGATTATAAGAGTAAGATTGAGTTAAATGAGTACGTGGAAATCGCTCAGCTTTCCGCATCTTTTAACGCGATGGCCGATGGAATTGAACTGCATATTAAGCAATTGCAGGAGGAGAAAGAGAAGCAGAAAGATTTCCTAGACCGCATTACGCATGAGCTAAAAACACCGCTAACGGCAATTATCGGTTATGTTGATTTAATTCCGAAGTTACAATCGAAAGAAGATGTACAGGAAAGTCTTCGTTATGTGGCGGTGGAAAGTGAGCGTTTATTATCACTTGTAGAGGAACTGCTTAAGTCTTCGAAATATGGGACGAGTACGTTTGAGGTGTCTCCTACAGTTGTGAATATAAAGGAATTGGCAGAAGAAGCAGTTTCAATTGTGAAACCTCGTCTAAATCAGTTCGAAATTGAAGTGATAAATGAGTTAACAGATGTACATGTTGTTGCAGATTTTGATAAGACGAAGCAAATTTTCTTAAATGTGCTTGATAATGCAATTAAGTATAGTGATGCTTCGCACATTCGTATGAATGTAATTGTAAATGAGCAGGAGGCGAAGGTTTTTGTTCATGATGATGGGATCGGTATAGATGAAGTGGTGCTTGCAGAGTGGAATGAGTCTCCGAAAGGAAAGGCACTTCCGTCTAGTTACGGGAATGGCTATGGTTTGTATATTTGTCAGGAGATTATGAATAAGCAGGGCGGAAGCATGCGGATTGAGAGTAGTGAAGAAATAGGTACTACAATATTCATTACATTTTTGCTTCCGAGAAGGATGGAAGACATAAAAAACTTGAAAGCGGTTAAATGATACATTTATGAAACAATTATGCGGTATTTTCGAAACAACGTTTTTTTATCTTGGAGGTAGGCAGAAATGAAAAGGCTATCATTTCAAATTCTTATGTTTGTCATTTGTATGATTGTTTCTCTTGTTTTGTTTTATGTTATGGAGAAGCAAATCTATAATCGAATTAACATTGTAAATGATAAACAAGCCGTTTTACAAAGGGTGAATGAATCTCTTCCAATTGAAGTGAAAGTAAGACATGAAAAGTGGGGAGAAATTGTTGTAACGGATGAAGTTCGTTTGCATACGATTGTTTCATTCTTTGACCGAATTCGAATAGAGCCTGAGGGCGTTAAGAGCCAAGAACAAGTATTTACTGGAGAAGTAACGTACTTGAATGGACATAAGCGTACTTTTGCAGTAGGTGACTTGTTCCAGTATGGGGAAAATGTATACGGAAAGAACGGCATGGATCCGATGATTTCAGCACTTCAAACGTATTTATTAAGCCTGTATTACACGCCAGAGCGTATTAGTGATTTCTTTGCTTCAGCAAAGGACGTCGTAGTACGTCAAGGCGATGTGGTACGTACTATCAATCTTACGCACATACTTGATTCTATTCGATACGCAAAGCAAATTACAGATTACGGAGAAATTCAGAAGTTATTACAATCGCAGAATGAACCGATTGCTTATATTACAGCTTATAAAACAGGTAAGCGTGTAAAGAATGATCGTGAAGATATTCTTACGATTTCTGTGTATCCATCGTACTTTGTTGTGCAATATCTCGGTGATAATAACGGAAATGTCATGTATATGAAAGGCTCTCTAGCAGAGTTATTCGTAAAGGAGAATGCGTCATGAGAAAGATAGCCTTTTTCTTCTTTTTGCTAGTAATTGGAGGAGCGATGTCTAGTTGCTCTCGAGATACAACCTCTATTAAATATAGTAAAAATGGTCTCCCTATTTTGGATGATCGTCATATTGTTGCGTATGTAGCGGCTCGTGAGGAAGTTGGTGAAGCGTTACTTTCATCATTTTGTAAACCGCGCGGATGTACGTATGAATTTATTCGTCTTTCAACAGAAGAACTTCTTCGTAGAGTGGAAGAAGAAGCTGGAAATCCGAAGGCGGATATTATTATTGGCGGTACAGTAGATGCGCATCAAATGATGAAGCAAAAAAATCTTTCTATTCCTGTGATAAGCCAACATGCAAATCGTATTTCAAAAACTGTTAAAGATAAAGATGGTTATTGGTACGGTTATGAAGTGGAGAAGCTGGCAATTGCGATTAATAAAGAGCGGTGGAACGAGGAAATAGCGCCGCTCGGTCTCTCGTATCCGTTAAGATGGAAAGATTTATTAAATCCAGTATATAAGGGAAAGATTGTCATGCCCGATCCAAATGTTTCAGGTACAGCATATACGTTTTTCCAGTCACTTATTGATACGTTAGGTGAAGAGGAAGCGAAGGAATATGTGAAGAATCTGGCAGAACAAGTTGGAGAAGTAACAGTGAATGGTTACATCCCAGCAGAACTTGTTGCGAGTGGTGAATATATGATAGGCATCAACTTTATGGGAGATCAGAGAATGCTTCAAAAACAAGGCTTTCCGATTTTAAGTAACGAACCTGAGCAAACAGGGTTATCCGTTAATGCGATTTCTAAACTAAAACGTGCACCGAGTGGTATTATTGCGGATTTATTTATTGATTATTGTTTATCAGAAGAAGCGGGTCACATTTTAGAAAAAGTGTCGTTTGGCGTACCAACGATGTTTGCGAAGAATGAGAAAGAAATAGAAGGACAGCCGGTTAGAAGGACGAACCAAAATATATCAAATAGCGGAATAATCGAGATATGGAATAGACAGCGTCTCTCTCTGAAGTGAGAAAAGGAGACGAAAATATATGTTTAAATGGCTCAAGCCAGCACCTGCAATTGAAAGATTGCCAGCGGATATGATCGACCGTGTATATCGATTACTACGTATTCGTGTGTTAATCGGGATTTCAGTTGGATATGCTGCTTATTATTTAGTTCGTAGTAACTTTACGTTATCAAGTACGTATTTAGTACAAGAATATGGTTTTAGTACAGCTGAAATTGGTCTACTAGGTTCAGTAATGGCAATTGTTTATGGATTTAGTAAGTTCTTTATGGGTAATTTATCAGATAAAGCTTTCGCCCAGCGCTTTATCGCAGTCGGTTTATTCTTATCAGGGCTTGTAAATATTTGTTTCGGCTTTGCATCATCATTTGGGATGATTGTTACATTACTTGTTGTTAACGGTATTGTACAAGGTATGGGAGCACCACCTTGTAGTATTGTTATGACAAAATGGTTCTCGAAGAAAGAACGCGGTACGAAAACAGGTCTTTGGAATATTTCACATAACGTTGGTGGAATGCTTGTGCCACCACTTGTCGGAATTGGTGTAGGTATTTTTGGTGAAAACCATTGGCAAGGCGGCGTGTTTATTTTCCCTGCAATTATCGCAATGGTAATTTCAGTTCTTGTTTGGATTAATGCGAAGGATACACCAGAATCTGAAGGTCTTCCTCCAATTGATGAGTATCGTAATGACTATGAAAATCTTGAAAAAGCAGATAATGCTAACAAGATGTCACCAAAAGAAATTTTAATGAAGTATGTAGTGAAAAATAAATTTGTATGGTTCTTATGTATTGCAAATGCATTTGTTTACTTAATTCGTTTCGGTGTTATCAACTGGGTTCCACTTTATTTAACGACAGTTAAAGGATTTTCAAAAGCAGAAGCGCATGCGGCATATGCAATCTTTGAAGGTATGGCAATTCCAAGTTCATTAATCGTTGGTTTTTTAAGTGATAAATTATTTAAAGGAAAACGTATGCCATTATGTATTATTAGTATGGTTGGAGTTGTTATTGGTACGTTTATATATTGGCAAGCAACTAGCGTACTTGTTGTAAGTATTGCAGTTTCTATTATCGGTTGTTTAATTTATGTACCACAGTTCTTAATCGGTTTAAGTGCAATGGAATTAGTACCGAAATTTGCAGTAGGTACGACAGTTGGTATGTGTGGTTTGTTCGGTTATGTAGGCGGAAGTCTTGTAGCAAACGCAGCAATTGGTGTTATTGTTGATCGTTCTGGCTGGGATGGTTGTTTCATCTTACTATTAACAGGAGCGGTTTTATCAACAATCTTCTTATTTATTGTTCAACGTGGACATGAGAGAAAAGATCCTAAAGTAGCGTAATATTTTGTTTGAAAAGCTATCCAATTGTGTGTGATTGGATAGCTTTTATATTAGAAAAAACAAACAGTATGTAAAATTGCAGTTTAATATGTAAATGATTTTTGTTAATTAATATAATTTTTTTAGATTTAATAAACCAATTACGTACATAGTTAGACCGAAAAATCCGCCGCCACAGATGAAAATTACAACCTTAAATAAAGAAATAGAGATTTCTTCTGAGCCTACATAGGGAAGGATATAATTCATAAAAACAAACATTTGAAAGCCCCAAAGCAGACCTGCTTTTAAGCCAGCTTTTCTTAATTTTTTCTTGTGTTGTAAATATTCTTCTTTTGTTACACATTCAGTATCACTTAAACCTTTTTTCTTGAATTTAAAGGCTAAGTAATTAGCGTAAATCATATTAGATAGAAAAATGAATATTGTCCCTATAGATATTGTGTGATTCATAGTATCAACAAGTAACATAATAAGCATTACCAACATATTTAACCACCATAAACCAATTCCAGCTACAGATAACTCTTTATTGATTTCTTGTTTTTGGTATTCATCTCTCTCACTTAGTGTTCCAACAAAACTATTATAAACTCTTTCTTTCCATTCAATTTTCATCATTTAATCTCCCTCCCAAAATAGACTATTTAAATCTGTTTTTAGTGCTTTTGCTAATTCGATACATAAGGCTAAAGAGGGATTATATTTATTGTTTTCAATTAAATTTATTGTCTGTCTCGCCACGTTAACTTTTTTAGCTAACTCTAGTTGCGATAGCCCTTCAGATTTTCGATATTGTTTAACGTTATTCAAATATAACCCTCCCATTGATGGTTGTAGACCTCGTGTACCGAAATGTCATTTATATGTGACATTTTATAATTGAATAGATAAAATGTCAAATATATATGACAAAATAGCGATGGTGCAATTAGGAAAATGATTTTAATGATTCATTTTGGTAAGAAATATGTTAATAAAGAATGGCTTCCATTCAATTAAAATTGCTCTTTTTCCTTTCCTTAAATCTATCTTAAAAGATATAATGTCATATTTCTAATCATTGGAATTTTTGTTACAATATAAATGGATGTGTAAAACTTTGTAAAAAGATTGTAATAATATACAATTTATTTTCAGAAAGTTTTATACAATTATGGTATTTATTAAACTATTAATTTATAAAGGGAGAGAGAATATGTTACCAAATACGGTTCGTACTCCAAACAAGAAGAAGAAATGGATCATTATTGGGGTTATTGCACTAATTGTTATTGTAGCGGCAATTAATATTTTTGTTATGCAAGGTAAGAAGAAGGGTGCATCAACAAATGCTGATGCTGTAAGTTTTGAGAAAGTGACAGAGCGTAAGCTGAATAATACGAAGTTAATTTCTGGTCAGGTAAAGCCTGGTAATATTGAAAGTTTTTATGCAGATCCGGCCAAAGGAAAAGTGAAAGATATTGAGGTAAAAGAAGGGCAAGAGGTAGAAAAAGGTACGAAGTTATTCTCTTATGACAATGAAGAGATTAACCTTCAAATGAAGCAAGCTGAGCTTGATCAGAAGATGGCGGATATGCGTTATGATCAAGGAAAGAAGAAGATTGATTCGCTCAAGAAAGAAATTAAGAAGGCAAAAGATAGCGGAGCTGGGAAAGAAGTAACGGATCCGATGGACGAGCAAGTAAACGAGTTAGAGATAGCTCAAAAGACAACTGATCTTGAGAAAGAAAAAGGAAAGTTGCAGAAAGAAGAGTTAAGTAAGAAGCAGAAAGAGCTTACGATTTATAGTAATTTCGCTGGTGTTGTTCAAAAGTTAGATAAAGATGCGGCACAAAGTTCATCTCAAGCGTTAGGTGGTCAAGGAAAATCGTTTTTACAAGTAGCTTCTAAAGAACCATTCCAAGTTCAAGGTACGTTAACTGAGCTTCAGAAGTCACAAATTCAAAAGGATCAAACATTCACTGTAACGGCAAAAGCAAATAATAAGAAGAAGTGGACAGGTAAGATTACAGAGGTAAGTGAGTTCCCAACAAGTGCAGAGATGGCGCAAGCTGGCGGCATGGGTGAAGCAACTCAAAATATGTCCCAATATACATATAAAGCTAGCCTTGATAGTCAAGATGGTTTATCTCCAGGTTATCACGTTTCCCTGCAAGTAAACTTAGAGAATAAGACGATGATTGCTGTTCCAAGTAAAAGCATTGTAGAAAAAGGCGATGATGCATTTGTTTATGTTGAGGATAAAGGGAAGCTTCGTAAACAAAATGTGAAAAAAGGTTCTACTGATGGAGACTGGACAGAGGTTGTAGAAGGCGTAACAGTGGGGCAAAAGGTGGTTAAAAATCCTTCCGACGATGTGTATGACGGAATGGAAGTGAAAGAGAAATGATTACGTTAAATAATATTGCTAAAACGTATTATCAAGGAAAATTGGCGGTGCCGATTTTGCATGGTATTAGTTTAACGATTCAGAGTGGTGAGTTCGTTTCGATTATGGGACCGTCTGGTTCTGGTAAGTCGACGCTTATGAATATTATTGGTTGCTTAGATCGTCCAACAGAAGGCGAATATATGCTGAATGACGTGAATATCTTAACAGCAGACGAGTCAAAGCTTGCTTTAATTCGTAATGAATATATTGGCTTTGTATTCCAGCATTTTAATTTACTGCCTCGTCTTTCCGCAGTGGAAAATGTTGAGCTTCCGCTCGTATATGGTGGCGTGAAGAAAGCGGAGCGTCGCAAGCGTGCTTTGGAGGCGTTAGGTAAAGTTGGATTGGCGGATCGCGTGCATCATTTACCAAATGAGTTATCAGGTGGACAGAAGCAGCGTGTAGCGATTGCAAGAGCGATTGCGAATAACCCAACGTTCATTATGGCCGATGAACCGACTGGTGCACTTGATACGAAGTCTGGTGAGCAAGTTATGGATATTTTCACGAAGCTTAATGCAGAAGGTACAACAATTGTTATGGTTACGCATGAAGAGGAAGTAGCAGCGTATTCTTCCCGCCGCATTGTACTACGAGACGGGAAAGTTACAGAAGATAGAAGGTGTGCGGTATGAGTTTACTAGATAGTATAAAAATTGCCCTATCTTCTATTTTAGCTCATAAACTACGTTCAGCTCTTACGATGCTTGGTATTATTATCGGGGTAGGTTCGATTATTACGGTCGTTGCAATTGGGCAAGGCGGAGAAGCGATGCTGAAGTCAAAATTCGCAGGTTCTGGTGGTAATAACCTTATGCCAATTCAATTTAAACCAGATATTAATGATGAGTTTGCTATAGGTGGTTTTGAAATGCCGAAGCTAACGGAAGAGGATATTTTGGAAGTAAAACAAGTGAAAGATGTTTCACATGTTATTACGACAAACCAGAATTCAGAGGTGCTTGATGTAAATGATAAAAAAGCAAATTTGAATGTTATTGGTCTTGATAATGAATATTTTGCGGTTAATAAAGTAAAGGTCGTAAAGGGACGTACTTTAAATGAATCAGATATTTCTCATGCAAATAACGTTGTGATGATTAGTACAAAAACAGAAGAGACGTTATTTAAGGGCGTAAATCCAGTAGGACAAATTATTGAGATGAAAGGACAACCGATGCAAATTGTCGGTGTGTATACATCTGATAATGAATTTATGGGATTTGAAATGGAAGAAGCGTTAATCCCTCTTACGTTATGGCCTGTTTTATACGGAACAGATGAAATTCAAAGTATCGCAATTCAAGCTAAAAATGTAGACGATTTAGAAGCAGCAGGGAAACAAGCTGTTGATGTATTAAATAGTCGTAAGCCAAGTGAAATTCCGGGTAAATATGAACTGGTTAATTTAAAAGAATTCCAAGAAAATGTTTCTAAAGTTACTAACATTATGACAATGATCATCGGTGGTATCGCTGGTATTTCATTAGTCGTTGGTGGAATTGGTGTTATGAACATCATGCTTGTATCTGTAACGGAGCGTACGCGTGAAATTGGTGTACGTAAAGCACTTGGAGCAACGCGTAGTAAAATTTTATTACAGTTTTTAATTGAAGCAGTTATGTTAACACTTCTAGGTGGTTTGATCGGAATTGGTCTTGGGTATGGCGGAGCATATATCGTTTCTACATTCGCAAAATGGCCACCACTCGTTTCATGGGAAGTTGTCGTTGGAGGCGTACTGTTCTCGATGACACTCGGTATCATTTTCGGATTAATTCCAGCAAACAAAGCTGCGAAATTAGATCCAATTGAAGCATTGCGTTATGAGTAATTAATAGGGTAGTAGAACTACACATTACCGTTCTAGTGGGCGGTTCGTAGCCTCTTGCATGAGGAAGTGAACCGCCCACTAGAACGGGTTATATAAATAGAAGGAGGCGTTATAATGGAAGCAAATATTAATACGCAAGATGTAGGTGCAAAGAAGCCATCATTATTAGGAATGATTACTTCTCCAGGTGAGCAGTTTGAGAGAATGAAGACGAAAAGTCCGGTATGGGGGGCATTTTTCCTTTTCATTATATTAACAGCTGTAATTGCAGGGATTGGCATGTATCAAGTAGTAAATCATCCTGATGTAATGGGTGAGGTGCCTGATGCCGAAGCGGCTAAAGTTGTTGGTTACTTCGGAATAGGAGCAGGTATTGTTGGTGGGCTATTTGGTACTGCGATTTGGTTCTTCATTGCGGCAGCTATTTATAAAGTGATTATGATGTTTATGAGTAATGATACTTCATACATGAAATTATTATCTATTTATGTCTACACATATACGATTTCAATTTTAGGTGCAATTGTGAACTTTATTATTAGAATGATTATTGGTGGAGATATTGAAACTTCTTATACAAGTTTAGCAACTTTATTTGAGCCAGGTACAGTTGCTCATGGTGCTGCTTCATCATTCGAAGTTTTCAATATTTGGGCATTAGTTGTAATGGGATTAGGATTACATATTACGGCTGGATTAAGTAAAAAACAAGCAACGATTTTAATTGTTATTTTCTTTATTCTTTCAGTTGGATTTAGTAGTTTAAGTGGTCTAGCTCCAAAATTTGGTGCATAATTTATTCTTTTAGAAAAAGGTGACTCTTCAAGAGAGTCACCTTTTTTATTTTTACCCTTACTTCAAATACCGCCAACAAAATTTCAAATACTATCTAGTGTAATTTCAAATTCCATCGGTAGTATTTGAAATTACTCACAGTGAAATCTATTCTTTATTTTTATATTGTGAAGGTACCGCGGAATACTAGAAAGGTATACCTTTTAGAAACGGGTACTGTGTGAAGCCAGCGACTTTTACAGAGGCAGTTGTTTTGTATGAAGGAATGATTGTAAATCAAATAAAGAAATTAGGTATTCGCCAAGATTATGAAGAGTATTATCAATGTGGTTTAATTGGTCTTTGGCATGCGTATGAAAGATTTGATGCAAAGAAGGGGTATTTCCCTGCATATGCACTTGTAACAGTGCGTGGTTATATATTAGAAAGATTGAAGAAAGAATCTACTGTACAAGAAAGATGTGTATGTGTAGGAGAGTATGAGGACATCTTTCATTTTGAAGATGTTGAAATGAGAGTGAAGGATTTTATGAGTGTGTTAGACGAGAAGGAGAAGTATATTATTTTTGAACGTTTTTTTGTAGGGAAGACGATGGGAGAAATCGCTTTAGAGACGGAAATGACATATTATCAAGTAAGATGGATGTATCGGCAAGCACTCGAGAAAATGCGAGATAGTGTAAGAGGATAAAAATAGCAAATAGAATGGAAGGTAAGGAAATACTACCTTCCATTCTATTTGTTATTAAGGTGATGAATCTTGCATGTTCATTTGGGATAATACATATCCAGCTTTCCATAATTGCTGACTTAGCTTATGGGAACTAATTTGTATCGTTACGGTAGCTCCGTTTGAAAAATGAATTTTAGCTCGTTTAGCTTTTTGGAAAAACTCTATTGTATGAACATGTTTAAAGAAAAGCCAAATACAATTTGGAGAAGCAGGAGATTCTGTTGGGAAAGCACAAATATATTCTCTATGATTGATCGGAATTGGAACGTTTTGTTTAAATTTAAATTTTGTTTTTACGGCATTACGTCTCCCTTGATAAGTAGAATGAATATTTGTTAGACAAGATTTCTGTATAAGTTGGAGAGCAGTTTGACAGGAGTAAAGATGGTTCCCGCTACTGTCGATAATTTTTGTACGGTAATAAGGGTGTTTACATGGTTCAAGCATCATTGTAGAACTAGAAATAAAAATGTTGTTTTCATTATCCATAATTCTATATCCTCCCTTATAATTTTCATTCTGAATATAATTATATATAAATTAAGTAAATTAATTGTTAATATTCTATTTCATATTGTAAATTTTGGCTATTCGTTTACAATCAATAGGTGATAGTCTTTCTAATTTGCATCGCTTGTACATATATATGAAAATAGAAAAGAGTAGGCGGTGATATAGTATGAAGAAAAAGTATATTATTATGGCTTTAGTTGTCATTCTCCTAGTATATTTAGCAAACAGCAATCCGAGTAAAGGAGAATATACAGAATGGGCAGCGAAGCAGTTTATGAAGCGAAATGATGTGAGTAAGAAGCTAGATGAAGTTCAAAAAGAGAATGAAGAGGGTCTCCTTGGCGACTTGGCATCGGCCGGTAAAAAGTTAGCGAAAAAGTATGTTGAGCCACAAGTTGGGTTATTAATTGATCATTATACGAAGCGAAATGATTATATATTCTTCTCAACATATACGACTGAGTTTGATATAGGTGAAGAACATTATAAGTACGTATGCGTCGGTTTTTCAAAGATTTTTATTCCGATTGAAATGCCGAAGAAAAAAGACGAATCTGCAAAATGATGCAGATTCGTCTTTTTTATTTTATAGAGTAATTGGAACTTCAGATACATTTTTTTCTACAAGGCGAGCTCCCTTTTTTCTTGTATTTTCATCAATGGATGAAAATACAGATGAGGCAAGGATTGTATCCATTACTTGATTTACGACTTGTGCATCGATTGGTGTGATGGGCGTATCGATAGAAAAAACGACTGTTTTTCCATCTTCTTTCGCGAAAATTAACTCTAGTACTTGCATGTGTTATTCCCTCCTTTGTATTTATCCCGCTATTTACGGGACTCGGGTCTGCTGGTTAAATTGCGGCTAATAATCAGCGGGGATGAATAAAATCCCCACTGATCCGAGTTTTACTTTATAGTTTAGAAAGATCTGATGTGCTTACAAGTTGTACAGCGTGAAGTGGTGATGCTTGTAAGGAAGCGAGAGCATGAGCTACGTTGTGTACTTGATCTAAGCTCGCATTTGTTTTAACACGTTTAAATTGTTTGCTCTTGAAAACTGTTTTGCCGTTCTTATCTAATCCGTTGTTTAAGACAAGACGTAAAGTTAAATCCATTACGATTGTTTCAATTGCCATGTGTATCACCTCCTTTCACTTTATAAATAGGGTACAAATGTCATGTTTTGGCGTGAAATTTTTTCTTTTTTTTGGTACCCTTAAAAGATTAAGAGAGGAGAATTCTGGATAATGAATCGTAAATGGTTATTTTGGATTCCTGTATTACTATGGATGGGGCTGATTTTCTATTCTTCGGCACAACCATATAAAAAGCAGGATATGCGTTCAGATATTGAACAATATGTAAATGTTGAATTTGTGAAAGAGCATTTTTCATGGGTATCTATCGATTATGGTGGAGGAACCCCTGTTAGTATTGCGAATAAAGGTGTAGGCGGATTTATTGAGTTTTTCCTTCGTAAAGGTGCTCATTTTATGGTGTTCTTTATGCTAGGTTCATTGATTTATTACGCTTTTCATCGATTAGGTCATTCGAGGAAAAGATGTTTTATATATGCCCTTCTTTTCGTTGCAGGTTATGCAACATTTGATGAAATCCATCAATGGTATACGGGGGACCGTACACCAATGTGGCAAGATTCATTGCTTGATACGTGTGGCGGATTAACGGGAATTATAATAAGTAATTGGTTTTGGAATAGAAAAAAGCGCTAATCTCATTTTGAGATTAGCGCTTTTTTGCGGGTAGTAAAATTTCCCGTAACTGGCCTGATTAAAGTTTCACTTTATACACCAAGTAATTCTTTTAGTTCGTCTGTTGATAGTTCAGTCATCCAACTATCGCTTGTGATGACCGCATTGTTTAGAGATTGTTTTCTTTCTAGCATTTCATCAATTTTTTCTTCTAATGTTCCTGTTGTAATGAGTTTGTGAACATGAACAAACCGTTTTTGACCAATGCGATATGCGCGGTCTGTTGCTTGATTTTCCACAGCTGGATTCCACCAACGATCGTAGTGAATGACATGGTTGGCAGCGGTTAAGTTTAGTCCTGTTCCGCCAGCTTTTAAGGACAAGATGAAAATGTCATACGTTCCATTTTGAAATTCCTCAATCATCTTGTCACGATCTTTTTTCGGTACACTACCGTTTAAGAAGAGGACACGCTGGCCGAATTTTTCTTCTAGCACACGTTTTAGCATGTTCCCCATGCCGATGTATTGAGTGAAGATGAGGCAACTTTCATCTTGATCCTTTATATTTTCGATGAGCTCCATTAACGTTTTTGTTTTCATGGAGCGTTCAACGACATTTTGTGGCTCTTCTTCTTTTAAATAAAGAGCAGGATGATTACAAATTTGTTTTAGCTTGTTCAGCATAAGCAATATAAAGCCGCGTCTTTCAATTCCGCTTAATCCTTCGACATTTTGCAGTGTATCTTGAACAAGTTGTTCATATAAGGAAGCTTGTTCACCAGTAAGAGGACAGTAAGCTTTTTGTTCTTGTTTATCTGGTAAATTTAATGCGACTGTTTGATCTTTCTTCGTTCGGCGCAGTAAAAATGGTGAGATAAACCGTTGAACTTGCTGGATTTTTCCTTCATCACGATCTTTTTCAATCGGTGTGACGAAGCGGCGCTGGAATTGCCCTAAGCTTCCGAGATATCCATGATTAATAAAGTCGAAAATGGACCAAAGTTCAGCGAGGCGATTTTCCATCGGTGTACCAGTTAAAGCGATTTTGTGATTTGCTTGCAAGTTTCGTACTGCTTTCGACTGTTTCGTATGTGGGTTCTTAATATTTTGTGCTTCATCCAAAATAACAGCATCCCAGCATAATGAAGTCAGTTCTTCCTCATCGAGCTGAGCCAATGCATAAGATGTTAATACAACATCTGCCGATTGAAGGAAATCTTCAAATAAATTCCCCTTATTTCTATTACTTCCGTAATGTAATTGAACACGTAAATTCGGTGCGAAACGCTCAAATTCTTTTTGCCAATTTCCAAGAACAGATGTCGGTGCTACGATTAATGCAGGGCCTGTTTTGAGATTGTTTTCTTTTATATATAGTAAGTAAGAGATTGTTTGAATACTTTTCCCGAGTCCCATATCGTCAGCTAGCAATGCTCCAAATCCAAGCTTTCGTAAATATAATAACCATTCAATACCGTGTTGTTGATACGGACGAAGTGTTGCGTTTAGTGAAGTAGGGACATCTACTTTGGGAATATCTCCAATATGAAGCAGCTTCTGGAAGAGTTCTTCATAATATCCATCTAGTTCGATTTCGATATCAGTAAACGGGCTATTATCTTCTACAATTTCTGTTTCAGCCGTATTCGATAAATGTTGCTGCAGGACATCTTTCATCTCTAGTCCGTATTTATCGGCACGGTTCATGAGTTTTCTTACTTCTTCGATAAAGGCTGGATCTAGTCGCATCCATTGACCGTTTATATTAAATAGACGTTTGTTTTGTTCAACGAGTTCGAAAAATTCGCTTTCCGATAAATCAATGCCGTTCGTCGAAATGCGCCAGTCAAAATTAACGAGCGTATTCATACCGAAGAACGATTGTGTTTGTGCTGTATTTTGCTTCAACTGAACACGTAATTTCGGTTTTGTTGCTTTTAAATTTTGCCACCATGATGGTAGTAAAATTGTAATGCCGGCTGCAAGTAATTCATTGCTTGCTTCTGTTAAGAAGTTCCACGCTTCGGTTTCAAAGAGCTCATTTCGGAACGTATCTCCTTCTTTTAACCACGGTATGAGCTTACTAAAACCTTCTTGTGTCTCTGTAATCCGTTCTTCGTAATCGTGCCATCTTTTCGGTAAGGAATCGATGTTTTCATATACATATATGCGATGCGCCCCGCGCTTTGGTGTCACAATTGTTTCAAGCTTCCACATTTCAAATTCTTCTTGTGGTTCTTGCAATCTTAGTCCGATTGTAAACGGAAGATCATCTTCAATATAACCAATTTTTCGAAGCCAATCTTCTTCATGTAGTGCTGTTTCCAATTGTCTTTTCGTAAAGTCGTAATGTTCATATAGTCTTTTGGCATCTTCCCAGCCGTCATTTGAGCGATTATCTTGTAATATGCTTTCATTAACTGCTGCTGAGAAAAGAGATGCTAATGTGTCATCTTCAATTGGTGTATTTTGAACTTTCCAAGATGGTTGTTTGGACCAATGATTCATAGCTGGTACGAAGCTACCACTCGTAAAGGCATCCCATAATTCATTTGCATCTTTCGTAAGGGCTGTAATAGGTCCGTTTATTTGCATATGTGCAAATGAATTCATCGGTTTGTTTGCAATGTATTCAAAGGCTTGTGCATTTGTTAGCAGCACACCTTGTTTTCCTTCGAAGGTTGCTTCTTTTAGAGAAGTACCGTAGAAAGAAGTGGAGTGCCATGTGAATGCATTTCGTTTCCAACTTGTTACGGATAATGGAGTACCGCTGTCATCTTCTCCCCAAAGGAACCAACCTTGACTAACATGCTGGAGCCTAATTGTTACTTCAGTTTGATTGATCATCGATTAATTTTCCTTTCCGTAATTCCTCTTGTAGTGCACGCAGACGTGAATGGAGATTGGCGATGTGAATAATGAAAGCATCCCATTCATCGGTGCGTTTTAATCGTTTATATAATGTGCGTAATTTCTTTAAGTAACGAACTGCGCGTTTATATGATTTACGATTTCGTTCTTCAATCGCCTCTACAGCAGCAAGATGGTAAAGAGGAAGTGCCGCTTCTGGCGCTTCTTTTTCAATATCTTTCAGTGGCTCTTTCAACAGTTCAATTGCTTCAAATCCATATAGGAGGTGAAGCTCTGCCCATGTGCGATACTGTTTTTTCGCAAGTACGTACTGTTCATAGTTTGTGAAACTATACGGTAATAGTTCTTGTAAGATCATTTCGAAACCAGCTTGTTCATTTGTATGTGTTGCATATGTTTCATACATGATTACAAATAGGCGAACGACATCTTTTATGAAAATCGTATTTTCGTGATCTTGGATTGTTTTCTTTACTTGTTTATACGTAAAGGAAAGCCAATTTTTCGCACGATCCCACTGCATGGCACTTAATAGTTCTTCTAACCAATAGAAGTATAGACTCACAACAGAAGCAGGCTGTTTTTTTAGTAAGTCCATCGCTAGTAGATCTTCGTCATTCAAAAAGAGAAGATGGGAAGACGCTAACGCTTTGGATAGTGGATTGATTTTCGTATCGATTCGTTTTTCTTCTTCTTGTATTTTCTCTTTATTGTTTAAAAGTTCACTCCATATGTGACGATAAATGAAAAATCGCTCTTGCGTATAAGTGTCGGTAGAGAAGAATACTTCATGAACGAGACGAGCTGTTTCTTGTAAAATTATTTCAGACTCTGAAGGAATCGCTTCTGATTGTAAGTCCCGAACGATGGATTCCACTTTGTCTACAAATAGGCGAATGACATTAACAGGTTGGTGATAAGAATACGTTTTGTTTGCGTCGAATGCCTGAATTTCTTCTAATAACTTTTGAAAGCAGTAAAGTGCTGCGTGTAACCTGAATAATTCATGTATCGCAATGACACGCGGAGCTTTCCGCTCAAGTTTCGTATAGAAATCTGTAAAGATACTCATAAGAAAATACATTTGTTTATAAGTAAGCCGAGCTTGTTCTTTTTTAAATGATTCATATTCTTTTTCAAAATACGATTGCCAACTTTTATAATCGGTTTCTTCAAAAGCTGATGATTGCAATACTTGTCTTGCAGTTCGAATAGGAGGAAGGGAAGGTTTCGTATTATTTTTAAATAAAGTTAATACATCTCCTACTTGCCCGAAACTAGACGCTGCAGATAGTAATACAGCAAGCATATGCTCACATTGTGTTGGTGCGAAGCAATCACAATAACTTTCAGCGACGTTACGAATCGGAATATGAACGCTATATACGTTGCCTTCCGCATCTACAGTTCCTGATAGTGTATAACCATCAAAGTCAACATTGTAGACAACACCACTACGATATAGGTGCCGAGCTGTAGCGACATGTTCCTGATCAGCTGTTTGCTGTGGATCTAGTCCTTGAACGAACTCATTCGCAATCATCATAATTTCATCTTTCGTAATTGAGTGTTGCAGCATAATATTCCTCCGTACACATATTTCTTTCCTTTACCATTATAAACAAAAAATGCTCAAAACAGAAAAAATGAAATTTGGATTACATAACTTGAAAATCATGGTAATATATAAAATGTTAATTTCGTATATGAATATATACGTATAGGAGGAGAAATGATTTGTCAGATTTACAGACGAAGTTAGGTAGTGGAATGAATAAGTTACAAGAAGGAATAGAACAAGGGAAAATGAAGTTGCAAGTTGCACAAGAAATTGCTCAATTGAAAAAGGGAATGCAAGTGCAAATGCAGAAAAAAGCAGAGGTTCTATTAGAGGTTGGACAGCAAGTGTACGTTCAATTAAGAGGAAATGGAGTAAATGAAGCGAGCTTAAAAGAAATGATTGCTCCAGTTCAAGAATTTGATGTAGCTATTTATCAAGCAAGAAAACGCATTGTTGAATTGCAAAAACAACAAGGTGAAAAAGCTACATGTGAATGTGGTGGACCTTTATCAATAAATGATAAGTTTTGTGGTTCGTGTGGAAAGCCTAACCCAATGTTAGCAGTAGAAAATGAAGGTGAAACGGTAAATTGTATTTCATGTAATGAGCATATCGATAAAAACTCTACTTACTGTCCAGTTTGTGGAATTAAGCAAAGTGGGGAGTGAATTAAATGTATTGTCGCACATGTGGAAAACAACATGGTGAAGAAGTAAATTATTGTCCAAATGAAGGTAGTATGGAGATTGCAGGAGCTATAGATGGAATAACATTAGAAAAAGATACTGCAAAATACTGCAAAGGTTGTGGCAATGAAAATGCTCAAAAAAATTTATATTGTCAAAAGTGTGGGTATTCTTTATTTGTTGCGAAGAAAAAAGAACAATCTGTAAAATTGCCTACAATGGATGGTGCTCCTAAAGTTGAATTTAAAGCAGATAAAGCCGTTTTACAAAAAGGTTTTATTGGTGGGGCTGTTGCAAGTATTCTCATGTTAATTGCTGGTTGGATTGGTAGTTTATTATTTGCTTCTATGTTAAGTGAGATGTTTAGCAAATTTGCGAAAGAATTAGAAATGTTGCCGAACTTTTATTCGAGTGCAACTTCTACGATGTTAAGTTATCAGTTACTTGGTTTTACAGCTAATGACGATAGTGGATTGATATTTTCTTTATCTTGGCATACTCCATTTACATTACTATTAATCATTCCATTTATTATTTTCGCTGGTACAGGAATTTGGTTAGGGAAGCAGCATGTTGCGAAAACGATTAAAGATCAAATTTTTATGGCATCAACAGTTGGTATTATTTATGGCGTCTTTTTATTCATTATAAGTTTTATAGCATCACAATCTTTTGCAATTCCATTCTCAGAAGCAGGTAAGATTACGGTTGGCTATTCAGCGATTAAGAGTTTATTGAGTGGTTTTGTATGTGGGACATTATTTACCTTATTAGGATTTATTGCTCATACAAGCAAAAACAATATGGCAGCAGCATTTCAAGAGTTAATGCCATATGGAGCGTCTGTTTATTACGGTGTTTCAGCTATGATAAAAGGACTTTTAGTAACAGCAGTAGCGGTTTGTATTATGGCGTTAGTAAGTAAGGAAGATGGTATTGAACCATTAAAAGAAATAACAACTTTAAAATCTGAAAGTACATTATTAGCATTAGAGTTAACACCTCAATTATGGAGTATGGCTCATTTTGCGCCGTTAGAAGTATCAAGTCCAGCACTTAGTAAGGAATTTACTGGAATTGGAAAGAAATCAAAAGCATATGAGAGCACACTATCGTTTTCATTTATATCAGGCGTCTCTGTAAATGGCGTAGAGCTCAGAGAGATATTGATTTCAAAAGGAGCAAATGAGGAAAGCCTTGCAGAATTTGATAAAGTGAATAACGTATTCCATTATGGTTTATTACTGCTTATTATTCCATTGTTCTTTATGTTTAGAGCGGGAAGAAAGTTAGCTAAATTACCGACTGCCAATATATATATTACATTAGCGGTATGCAGTGGTTCTTACACAATTATGATGATTGTAATGAATATGATTTCTAAGTTCCAAATTAATGTTTCAGGAACTGTAACAGGTTTATTTGGAACAAGTGGAACGGTATTATCTATGCAAAATTCATTTATATATTTAACTTTGTTTAGCTTGATTGTGACATATGTAGCAGCATTTGCTGGAATGAAATTAGCTAAAAAATAGGAGGAGAGCACGTTGAAGTTTTGTGGAACATGTAAAAAGAACGTTGCAGACCATTTGAACTTTTGTCCTGAGTGTGGGAGTAAAGTAGAAGTAATCGTTGATAACACTGCTGCTTCATATACAGAATTACAAAGCGAGACAAAACCAGTGAAAAGTAAGAAAAATGTATTTTTAATCATTGGTTTAGCTATTATTGTTATTTTATTATTTGGGGCATATAAATTTGGAGCATATAAGTTTTCAAAAGAAAAGCAAGTAAATGTAATGATTGAAGCATTCCAAAAGAAAGATATTAACGCAATTGATGAGTTTGTGAAAGCAAATGATTCAAGCTTAAAGATTAAGACGGAGGATATTAAAGCGTACATGCGTTATTTAAAAGAGAATCCTTCTTACAACAAACAATTGTTGTCTTATTTACAAAAAGAGACAGTAGATCAAAAGTTAACAAAAGATAAACCTGCATTTAAAGACGGGGAAATAGTAGAAGAGGGAAAAGAGTGGTTCTTATATCCAAAGTATAAGTTCAGCATTAAATCTTATTATATGAATGTAAGTAAAACTGCAAAGAATGCAGAAATATATGTGAATGACAAAAAAGAAACAGAGCTTTCTAGTGATAAAAATTCGAAAGAGTTGGGGCCATACTTCCCAGGTACATATGTTGTAAAGGCAACGGCGAAGACAGAACTTACTGAATTAGAAACAGAGAAAGAAGTAGATTTAGCGGATGAGCAGAGCGAGAAAGTGAAAATTGATTTATCGCTTGAAGGCAAGTATGTAAGCATTTCTTCTGATGAAAGTGATGCAACTGTATTTGTGAATGGGAAAAAACGTGGAAAATTAAATTATGGAAGTTATAAGCTTGGCCCTGTATCCACAGATGAAACAGTAGAAGTACA
The DNA here is from genome assembly GCF_058795355.1 of Bacillus sp. GW823-FHT06A11. Taxonomy (NCBI): domain Bacteria; kingdom Bacillati; phylum Bacillota; class Bacilli; order Caryophanales; family Bacillaceae; genus Bacillus; species Bacillus sp. GW823-FHT06A11. The sequence continues at coordinate 266,770 of NZ_JBXAHS010000004.1, forward strand.
TTTAGAGAAAACTACTGATTTTGGTGTGATGAAATCTGAAAGTGTTAAAATTGGAGACCAAAGCACGTATTACTTAAAATTCCCGAAAGAAACATCAAATTCAGCAGTGGGCGACTTTGTAAAAAATCATATTTATGATAACGTACGTGCAATTTCATTAAATGATTTTAGTTTAATTGAAAATAATTATGATAAGAGCGGGAAATCGTATAAGGAAGACCGTGATTATATACAGTATTTACACAAAAAAGGAATTACAGAAGACTTATTAACGATGGAAGTTCGTAATGTAGAGCGTCAAAGTGATACGAAATATAAAGTAACGACATATGAAGAGTACCATATTCGTTACGGTGATGGATCTGTGAAGTTCAAAAGTTTTAATAACGAACATATTGTAACTGTGAATGGAAATGGAAAGATGTTGTATCATTCTCTTGGTGCAAATAATACGTTGAAATCAGAAGATGTATCTGGTCCAACTCGTTAATATGAAAGAGGCTGTTCAATATTTGAACAGCCCCTTTTTGTAGCTAAATCGATATTTCGTGTCAAACCGTTGATATATCGTAAGTTATGATAGATATAATTGAAAAATCGTTGATATATTGCGATTTATGATAGATATATTCGAAAAATCGTTGATATATTTTTCTTAAATTGTGTTCACGAAGGGAAAATAAAAAGGATATCACTTAGCCGAAAAATCCGGCGAGGTGATATCTTTTTTTACGATTATGAGTGCGTTTCCTTTAATATCGCTTGTACATACGGATCATGTAATATTTGCTCTATAATTGGCAACATATTTTGTTCAAATGGAATGTCGATAGGAAATGGTTTTTGAGAGCCTGGTTTTATTCCATATTGCACAATTTTGTAATGTGTATTGTTTTCAGACTTGAGCACAATTAACTTATAGCGATTATCATCGCCAGCGAGTGAGAAATCAATAGAAGTAGCGTTATATGTTACTTCATCTTTATATATGTACGGCTTTGGCGTACCAATCCAGTCTACTTTTGCTTGTACATTCATGGGCATAGCCTCCTTATATGTATTATAAATAAATAAAAGCCAGCTCTCAATAAAGAGAACCGGCTTGTAATTTAGCAGTCATTGGTTATTTTAAAATTTTCACTTTAACAGTTTTGCGTCCCCATTTTTGAGCAGCGCTATCTGATCCAAGTAAGATGTCGATACGGTTACCTTTAATTGCACCACCAGTATCTCCAGCGATAGCTTCTCCGTAACCTTCTACCCATACTTTAGATCCTAATGGGATTACTTTCGGGTCAACAGCGATCATTTTCATGTTTGGATTCGCAGTTAAATCATGACCCATTGCAGTTAATACACGGCCGCCATATGTGCCACCGTTTTCGCTCGGGTGAGCTGTATATGCTGTAGCTACAACTGTTAACTCACGACCACCAGATGGTGTGCTAGTTTCAGCAGCTTTCACAGCAGGCTTAGCAGCTGGTTTTGCTTGTGCTGCAGGTGCTGCAGGTGCTTGAGCCTTAGCTGGTGCTTCAGCTTTAGCAGGAACAGTCGTTTCTTGTTTCTCAATTACAGGTGCTGTACCTGTTAAGAAAGGAACATGAACATAAGCTGTTTTCCCGTTATATTCAAATTGTAACCACTCATTTTGTACTTGGTTCGTTGTTTCGATTACATCGTCTTTCTTCAACTTTCCAAGAATTTCTGAGTTTGTGTTCGCTTCAGCACGTACGTTTAATACGTTAGCTGTTACGTAGTAGATGCTTTTTGTGAACTCTGCACTTACGAATGCGTCTTTACCGTCTAAAGTAACTTTTGACCATCCGTTCTCTGTATTTTGAACATCTATCTTATTACCGTTTAGTAATTTACCGACAACTTTTGATTCCGTAGTAGGGTTTTCGCGTACGTTTAGTACGTCTGTTGTTACAACAGTTTCTGCATTAGCAGATGATGTGAAAATCCCAAGACCAAAAACTGCTGCTGTTGCTATACCAATTAATTTTTTCATGATAGCCTCCATTGCGTTTGTTTTCGTGTCCTCATTATAGCAACAGATTTTTTCGGATTTGGGGAAAACACACAATTACAAACCATTCGTAATAAGTCGTTAACATCCTGTAATATAACAAAAAATATAGGAAAGCGTTTTTCATTCTATATGACTCATAGGTTTCTAGTTATATTCAAAATATTTAATACAACATGTTTTTTTCGACGTAAATAAGAATATTACAGGGATGTTACATGATGTTTACTAAATGATTACATTCCTTGAGTATTTTACCGTTTTATGGGTAATATAGTTATATAAACATAAACATTTTGTTTGTGAAGCTATAAACACGTGCTATATACTAGCAAAAAAACCGCATAATTGTTACAAAACGAAAGGGTTGCAAGGAAGAACTTTGCCCTTTTTTACATATGTAACACATCCTTTTTTAGGAAAATACATTCCTATCCGCGTTTTTCTCACACAATTTGACAGCAGTATTTCTAACTTGTAGCTCTTGCAGAGTGAAAAGGTTATACGAAAGGTAAGGCTGTCCATAAGAATTCGAATTGGTGAAGGTGAAAGTAAGAAAATCACCGCAAAATTATAGTTTTCTATCCGATTTTACATATCGGAATTTATGTTATTTACAAAAACGAAACCTACGAAGGGGGATTTGATGAGGAAACTGACAAAAACATTCATCGTTTCATTAACATTATGTATTGCATTTACAATTTGGGGGATTATTCCCGAATCTATTATTGGAAAAGGTAGCTTAGGAAATGTAACAACCGCAATTCAAACTGCATTAGTTAGTAAGTTTGGATGGTTTTATATTATTTCCGTTTCTATTATTTTAGGTGTATCTATCTTTTTAATTGTTTCGAAATACGGTTCTATTCGTTTAGGTAAAGATGATGACGAACCTGATTATAGTTATATGACATGGTTTGCTATGTTATTTAGTGCTGGTATGGGTATTGGCTTAGTTTTCTGGGGCGTTGCCGAACCATTAAACCATTTATACGCACCTCCGTTTGGGGATAGTGCAACTGAGGAAAGTGCGCGCCTTGCACTGCGTTTTTCATTTTTCCATTGGGGATTACATCCTTGGGGACTATATGCGTTTGTAGCGTTATGTATTGCTTACTTTACCTTTAGAAAAGGAAAAGCAAGTACGATTAGTGCGACAGTAGGCCCGTTATTTAAGGGCGGGGAACACGGGCGTATTGCTCATTCATTTGATGTGTTAGCTGTTTTCGCAACTGTGTTTGGTGTTGCAACATCATTAGGTCTCGGTGCAAAACAAATTGCAGGTGGTGTTAGTTATTTAACATCTATCCCGAACTCATTAACGACTCAGTTAGTTATTATTGCAATCGTAACAGTATTATTTATGTTATCTGCGCAAACAGGTCTTGATAAAGGAATTAAATATTTAAGTAATACGAATATTATTTTTGCGTTTGCACTTATGATTATTGTATTATTTGCGGGTCCAACAAACTTTATTATGAATTACTTCACTTCAACAATAGGTTCTTATATTCAGGAATTACCAAGCATGAGCTTCCGTTTAAGTCCATTAGACGAAGGTGGAAACCAATGGATTCAATCGTGGACAATTTTCTATTGGGCATGGTGGATTGCATGGTCACCATTCGTAGGTACGTTTATTGCTCGTGTTTCACGAGGTCGTACGATTCGTGAGTTTGTTATCGGTGTGTTACTTGTGCCGACCGTAATTGGTGCACTTTGGTTCTCTGTGTTCGGCGGTACTGGTATTCATATGGAGCTGTTTGGTGATGCACATATCTTCGACAAAGTGAAAGAAATGGGAACAGAAGTAGGATTATTCGCTATGTTCGATCAGATGGGCAGCTTTGGATCAGCTTTATCGGTTTTAGGTATTTTACTTATTGCAACATTCTTTATTACATCTGCAGACTCTGCAACATTCGTTTTAGGGATGTTAACGACACATGGTAGTTTAAACCCACCAAATCGTATTAAAATGATTTGGGGTATCGTTCTAGCCGCGATAGCTTCTACGCTATTATATATTGGCGGATTAGAAGCCTTACAAACGGCAGCTATCATTGCAGCATTCCCGTTCGTCTTTGTTATTTTCTTTATGATGGCAGCATTATTTAAAGAGTTACAAAAAGAAGGACGTATGAAGCGTCATTAATAATAGAAGGAAAAGAGCTGATTTCATATCAGCTCTTTTTTTATCCCTCTATTTGCTGAGCAGTAAGAACCCCACCTCAAAATTCAACAAAAGCAAATAAGTCGAGCTGCTTGTAAAAGCCCGATTGGTGATGGCTAATGAAAGTTTCACTTTATATAGAAGGAATTTGAAATGCAGGTAGGGGAAATAAAATACTTTACCATATAAGTAGTATGCCTTTTATACGAAGAAAAAACGATAGGTTTCGACAATATTCGATACCTTACGAATTCTATTCGTATTTTTGTCAAAAATATGTCGGAAATGTGTTGTCACGTTTATATATATGTGCTATATTATTTCCTGTAAGCGATTTCAAATAGTTTTAAAGCGCATTCAAGGGGGACATCTAGAATAATGAAACGTTACGAAAGAAAGTGGAAGCATATTTGTTTGAAACGTGTGGCACATCGTAGTGTCCAAGAAAGCACGGAACCTAAGACTGAAACGCGCAAAGAACAGCAAGAGAAGCAATTGGTTCTACAAAAATAGCAATCACTTTTTCGTATATAAATGAAGGTCGATCGTTCGTTGGGGGATGGACGTGAAATTACTTTCAGCTAAGGGGTATTGTCTGATATATAATTTATACGGCAATAAATAAGCACAGAGCATACGGCGCTCTGTGCTTATTTTTATTTATCTTTTTTAAATCGAACTGTCTTATCCCAGCCAATGACCTGTTTCTTGCTCTTCGCACGTAAGTATAAGATTAAGCTGCGAATAAATAAGTACGTAAAGAGCTGTGCGTACGTAAAGTACATAATAACGCTAATAAAAATATTAGTCGGTGTAAAGGTTCGTTCGACACTCTGGGCACTAAATAATTGAGAAACATATGTAATATATGCGACATACCACATAAATAGTAGCGGAATGCTATATTGAATTTGGAATATCCCGAGTAGCCCAATTACAAACCAAACGTTCGAAATGATTAGGAATAGCCAAAATACAACATACACTAGAACTTGTTGTAAGGAATGGACGAGAAGTTTTCCTTTAAAGAAACTTAATGATGAGAACATTTTTTCTAAAATGTATAAATTCCCTTGGAGCCAACGTGTACGTTGTTTAATAAGGATTTTTAAATGCTCTGGTTCTTGTTCCCAAGTAACTGATTCTGGGACGATTGGTAAGAGATAACCTTTTTGTGTAATTCGTAATGTTAATTCGGCATCTTCTGCAATTGCATAAGGGTCATAGCCACCAAGCTCTTCTAGTGCAGAGCGACGAAGAAGCATGTTTGTTCCTGTCAGTGAGCCTGTTTGGAATAGTAACCAGCGTCCAGATTGCATAAGGAGCTGGAAGATTTGAAATTCTAGCGAAATCATTCGCGTCAGCCAGTTTCTTTTTTCGTTTACTGTACGAACATGTCCAACAGCCCCAACAGCATCTTCAGTTGTTTCAGCGTGCTCTACAAGCATTCGCAGTGCGTGTGGTTCAGGTTGGTTATCTGCATCGTACACACAGAAGTATTCACCATCTGAAATACTAAGGCCGTAGTTTAATACGCGTGATTTACCCTTCGGTTCACCGGACGGAACACGAATGTGACGAATGTGGGCATAAGCTTTGTCGAAATCATCGCCGATTTCAGGTGTTTCATCTTGAGAGTTATCATTTAATAGATAAATGGTTATCTTTCCTGGATATTCAATCTTCGCCATTGCCTCTAAAGTATCTTTAATAACGACCCCTTCATTATGAGCAGGGATGAAAATATCAACGCTCGGATAATGTTCTAGCGTACGATCTTTTCGTTTACTATTTCGGTGAATTAAGCCCGCGATTGTTAAGAAAGAGTAGTAAACGAGTAAGCCAGAGAATAGAAAGGCCGTAAAAATAAGAACATATTTAATTGAAAATGTGATACTGATCCAAAAAACGAGTACGCAAAACAGAAGAAATAAAAGAAGTATAACGAGAGTCATCATAACAATGTCTGTCCTTTGTTTCCAATTTGCTCACGTGAAATTTTTATATCTCGGATTGCTTCAGCTGCAAGCCATTGCTCCATTTTTGGCTTTAGGCGGTTCATTACAATATCAGCACCAGCTTCATTTGTGTTTTGTAATAAAATAACTAGCGTATTATTATCATATTCAGCAGCAAGGTCAAAATCATTCCTTACGGTTTCAACTAATAAGGAAGCTACACGGTCCATAACACTTTCCTTCGTATATTTACTAAAGGAAGTGAAATCAAAGTAAACAATAATGCCTGTTTCGTTACGACGATTCATTGCAGTCGTTAATAACGCTTGGCGTCTCTCGAATTCTTGTCTCGTTAGTAATTTTGATTCTCCAATATATTGTTCCAACGTTCTCACACGCTCAGTCAAAGTTTTATTTTCATGAATCACTTTTTTCAATAGGTGAGTTGTTATGTATACAATGAAGAAGTTAGCTGCCATCAGGAAGTGGGTAATCATATATTGCCATTGAACTGATGTACTCCATAAATGAAGCCATGCTTCATAAAATAAATAAAATACGGAAATGATGGTTCCTAGTATGAAGAAAATAAATGCTGTTTTGTCAGCTAAAAATAAGAATAGTACATTTATGATTACGTATATTATTGTAAAAATGAGCGCATGCTCATAATTCGTCACATGTACAGTAGTAAAATAAAATACAATTTGTAGAATCCACATAGAGAGGATTTTATAGAACTTATCTTTCACAAAACTTTCCTCCTTAAAGCTATTTCATCCATAGATACTTGTAGTATGCGCAATTATTAAGAAATTGACTATGTCGTTAAATTCTTTTGAAGGGCAACAACAAGTAGTATTTCTATTTTCATCAGAAAAATAAAAAGATCTAAACATTATTGTATCATAATGTTCTTATATTTGGGATAAGGTGGTTGATAGATATATATAATACGTTTGGATTGCATGAAAAAAGTCTTCTCTTGGAGAAAGAGAAGACTCTATATAAGTTTATAGGAACATCATACCTGCAACTGCTGCGTTTAAGAAGTTCGCTAATGTACCAGCGATAACTGCTTTAATCCCTAATTGTGCAATTTGTTTACGGCGAGTAGGAGCTAAAGTTCCTGTTACACCTAATTGAATTGCGATAGAAGAGAAGTTTGCGAATCCACAGATTGCAAATGTTAAAATTAGATTTGTTTTGTCAGAGAACTCTGCCATGTGTGGCCCTAAGTTTGCGTATGCAACGAATTCGTTAATTGCAAGTTTTTGACCGATAAAGCTTGCTGCTTGTACAGCTTCACCTGGAGAAACACCGATTAAGATTGCAAATGGTGATAATAAGTAACCGAAGATTAAATCAAGGCTAAGTTTAATATCGAACCAAGAACCAACCCATCCTAATAATCCATTTAATAAAGCGATTAATGCGATGAAAGCCATTAACATTGCTGCTACGTTAATAACAAGTTGCATACCTTCAGATGCACCGCGTGCAGCTGCATCGATAACGTTTGCATCTTCACGTTCTGTAGAAAGTTCAACGTTATTATCTACTTTTTCTGTCTCTGGCATGATTAGTTTTGCAATTAATAAGCTTGATGGAGCTGCCATAATTGCAGCTGCTAATAAGTGCTCTAACGGAATACCCATTGCTGCATAGCCGACAAGAACGGATCCAGCAACAGCTGTCATACCGCTTACCATAATAGTGAAGAATTCACTATTTGTTAAGCGTGCTAAGTAAGGTTTAATTAAAATTGGAGCTTCAGTTTGTCCTAAAAATACAGTCGTTACTGAGTTTAAGCTTTCTGCTTTAGAAGTTCCAAGAAGTTTACTTAATGCACCACCAACGACGCTAACAAATTTCTGCATAATACCGAAATGATATAAGATTGCTACTAATGAACTAATAAATACAATTGGAAGTAGTGCTTGAATAAAGAATACAAATCCCCAAGGTCCTTTTGCGTTGACTAAATCCCCAGCAACGAACTTAATTCCCTCGTAAGAAAAATTAATTAATCCTTGAACACCGTCAGCAGCGTGTTTTAAACCTGCTTTACCAGCATCCCATCGTAATACGATAAATGAAAATGACATTTGTAATGCTAGCGCAATTAAAATTGTGCGCCAATTAATAGCTTTGCGGTTAGAAGATAGTAAGAAAGCAATTGCTAATACTCCAATCACGCCGCCAATTCCCCATAAAAGATTCATGCAGTGTATGCTCCTTCCTCATAGTAAAAAAAGTGTATAAACCAGTTGTCTATACTTTTGCGAATATACATCTTAAGTAACTTATCATAATGGACATCGGAGGTCAAACGTCTAACGAAAAGTTTAAATAAAAAGAAAATTCTTCAAAAAAACACATATGAAATGAATGGACATGAAATAGGTTATGTTTTTTATGAGAATATATACATTATGATAACGTTATGGATTATTTTTGCAGAATAAAGTGTATGAAATGGAAGAATAGATACATTATTTTTATAGAGAGAAGGTAGGAGAAAGGGAGTAATATGTTGAACTCATAGCAAAAAGCCTTCTAGTAAACTAGAAGGCTTGGAAACTATTAATTAAGGTGCTTTCGTGTATCCTAAGAAGTGGCTCTTCCAATAAGAGTTACTTAATGAAGCGATTGCTACACCTTTATCTCCAGCTTGGATAAATGATCCGCCCCCAAGGTAAATACCCATGTGAGAAGGACCTGATTTATAAGTGTTTTGGAAATAAATTAAGTCACCTGGTTGTGGATTTGAAGTTTGTGGTAGGCTACTCCAATATCCCGCAACACTTTGACGGCTAATGTTATGACCAAATTTCTTAAATACGTGGTAGATGTAGCCACTGCAGTCTACGCCGTTAGCAGAAGTTCCGCCCCAAACGTATGGTACACCTTGCATTGATTTTGCATATGCAAGTACGGAAGAACTGTCGCCACTATTATTGCCTGTATTATTATTGTTGTTATTGTTTTGATTGTTATTTTGGTTATTGTTAGGCTTATTATCTACTGTGCCTCCAACTGGTGTTTTAGATAGGTAACGTGTTCCGATATAACCATTTTGACCGTTGTAGTTAATTTTGCTCCATCCAGAGTTTTCAGAGATTACTTGAACCTTCTGACCTTGTGGAAGTGCGCCTATGATTCTATAATTTGTACCTTCGCCGCTACGTACATTTAGTGCAGAAGCATTAATGTAATAGTCGCCAATTGCACCTTGGTTAGGTTTTTCAGGTTGTTTTGGTTGCTCAGGAGTAGTAGTGCCACCTTTAACGAATTTTACAAATTCGCTACTAACAAAGCCTGTTTTTCCTTGGTAATTTACTTTAAACCAACCGTTTTCAGATCCAACTACGTTTAATGTTGTACCGTTTAAAACGCCACCAATTACACTATGGTAAGCGGCAGGGCCTGTACGAACACGTAAAGATGTAGCGTTAACTACGTAAGAACCACCAGTTTGAATAGTTCCATTATTATTGTTTTGCTCTTGTTTGTTGCCTTCTGTAACGTTTTCGTTAGAACCGCCTTTTGTTACGTAGTCTTTGCTTATATAAGCAGTTTGTCCTGCGTAATTGATTTTGAACCAATCTTGAACTTCGCCAACAACTTGTACTACTTGTCCTTTTGTAACAGAACCTACAGTTGTGTGAGAAGTGCTAGGACCTGTACGAACGCGAAGGGAAGATACATTTACTGTATAGTTTCCGCTTGCTGGTTTTACTTCTTGGTTGTTATTATTCGTATTGTTGTTTGAAGAACCCCCATTAGAAGAAACGCCAGATACGAATTCGCCACTTACATAACCTACTTGTCCATTATGGTTAATTTTCACCCAACCATTTTCTTGTCCAATTACGTTTAATGTTTGTCCTTCATATACACGTCCAGAAACAGAACTAGATGTGTTAGGAGCTGTACGTACACGTAATACATCAGCAGTAACTTTATTGTTTCCACCTGTGCTTACATTGTTGTTTGCTGCTCCACTTTTTGATACAAATTCGCCACTAACAAAGCCTGTTTGTCCGTTAATGTTAATTTTGAACCAACCATTTTCTTCGCCAATCACGTTTAATGATTGACCGTTATAAACGCGTGAGATGATGTCGTGAGAAGTGCTTGATCCCGCACGAACATGTAAGACGCTCGCGTTTACCTTATAAGATGAGCTGTTTGACGCAGAAGCTTGGACAGTTGTAGCAGCTTTTTGTGTATTTTGTTCAGGTGCAGCTTGAACACTATCAAGTGTAGGTGCTGCTCCTCCTGCTACAGACACTGCCGCAAGACCGGCAAGATACTTTTTCATAATTTGTCGATTCCTTTCTGTCTGTAATGTAGTGAAGAAATATTTACCAACTGTTAAAAATTCTAAAGAGCATGTCGATTACTGTCAAGACTTATATAGGAATCTGAATATGACAAAAAGATTACAAGAAAAAATCAAGGCATAAATTTACACCTTGATTTCCATTTAAATGCATATATTGAATATGAAAGGACAGAAATTATTCGTGTTTAAGAAGATGACATATTGGATTGTAACAAGATTTTATTAAAAGATTTTTGCAGTTTTTTGGTGATAGGTCCAACTTGCCCATCTTGAATCGCGGTTCCATCAAGGTGGGTCATTGGTAAAATTTCAATCGTTGTGCCTGTGAAAAAGCATTCATCTGCTTGATAAACGTCACGAACGCTGAAAAGTTCTTCCTGTACAGGTATGTGAAGAGTATTCGCTAAAGAAAGGACATATTGACGAATAATGCCATTTAAAATAAGGTGATTGGCTGGATGTGTGTAAAGGGTTCCGTTTTTAATTAAAAAGAAGTTGGAATGACTTCCTTCCGTTACAATACCATTCCTTACGAGAAGTGCCTCTTTACAGCCTTTCCGTTCAGCTTTCGTAGCAGCTAGTACGTTTGGTAATAAATTTAATGATTTAATGTCACAGCGTAGCCATCGTGTATCGGGTTCTGATATAGCGCGTATACCATATTCGATCCATAACGCTGGCCTTTCTTTTTTTGTAATATAGGCATAAATGGTCGGAGGGTTGTCATATGAAAATATATGTGTGCGAGCTTGTACACCGCGAGATACTTGCAAATAAATTGTGCCATCTTCGTGGAAATGGTTTCTTTCAATTAATTTGTAAAGTAAAGTGATGAGTTCAGCTTTTGAGAAAGGGAGCGATAATTCTATTTCTTCCATGGATCGATATAATCTCGTTATGTGCGGATCTAATAAGTGAAAGTTCCCTTTATATAGGCGAATAACCTCGTAGACACCATCTCCGAACTGCAAACCTCTTTCTTCAAGTTCTATGTACGTTTGTTGTTTTGTTGTATCAATAACTTCATCATTCCAAAGTACAAATTTTTCGTATGCCAATTTCCGTCCCATCCTTTCGTAAGTACGTAAGTAACGTGAAACTTTCATTCATGCGAGATAAGAATCACTATAGTAATTTTTATGTAAGTAATTCTCTACATATGCCCGTAAATGCCCGATTGGTGAGGGCTGATTAAAGTTTCACTTTACAGCATTTTGTATATACAAATTCGAAAATAAGAATGAGAATCCTGCTTTTAGATAAAAAAAAGCAACATTCTTATGGAATGCTGCACAAGGAGGGTAGCTATCTTTCATAGGGACATTGTCTCGTTGAATGCTTTGTGTATGGAAACAAAACATGTTGAAAGACAATTATAAGAAAGTAGAAACAAAAGATTTACACATTTCTTTAAGGGATCTTACGAAAGATGAGAGATAAGAAATATGTAGAACCTTGTTTACATATTTTATTATAGAGATTCTTCATTAACACTATGTGAATATTTGGTAAAGGTTATGTAATTTTAAAGTTAATGAATATAAGTAGTTGTATGGAAGAAAATAAAAAAAGAGGCTGAGATTACTCAGCGCTCTTCTTTTCTTCTTTAATAGCTGTTTTTACTTCACCAGTTTTGATCTTATTACTTTCAGAGAAGCGAAGTAAGTCACCTTCAATGATTTTATCAGACATGTTCAATTCATTTTGGGCACGATCAATTAGTGGTTGAGATTCTTCTTTCGGTAATTGTACAACTTCGCCAGTAGCACGGTCGTAGAATGTACTGTTTGTGTACATGTATTTATCTGTAACGAAGCTACCGTCACGAAGAACAACAAATCCTTTATTATCAGGTGAGAATACATCATGACCGAATCGAACGTCATTTGTAGAATCTACACCAAGTAAGTTTAGAATAGTTGGTTTAATGTCAATTTCACCAGTTGGTTTCGAAATTGTTTTACCTTCTTTTTGACCTGGAACGTGAATAAACATCGGTGTTTTTTGTAAGTTCATATGGTCAAATGCAGTGATTTCTTCTTTTCCTAAGAACTGTGCCATTGCACGGTTATGGTTTTCAGAAATACCGTAGTGGTCACCGTAGAATACGATTACTGAGTTGTCGTAAATACCTTCTGCTTTTAGACGCTCAATAAAGTGTTTCATTGCTTCGTCTAAGTAACGAGCAGTTACCATGTAACGGTCAAATACTCCATCACCAGAATTATATTCGTCGATTAATTTTGTACTGTCATCGTAAGTGAATGGGTAATGATTCGTTAAAGTAAGGAAGCGAGTATAAAATGGTTGCTTCACTTCTTTCAACATATCAATAGATTGATCGAAGTATTCGATATCTTTTAATCCCCAGTTTAATTTTGTTTCCGGCGTAATCTTGTAATCAAGCTCGTTGTAGTAACGATCATAACCAAGTGCTGGATACATAATGTTACGGTTCCAGAATGTTGCGTTGTTTGCGTGGAATACCGACGTGTGATACCCTTGCTGACGTAAAATTTCTGGAGTTGCTGTATATTCATTGTTACCGTGTGTGAAGAATACAGCACCGCGGTCTAGTGGATATAAAGAAGTATCTACTAGGAATTCAGCATCAGATGTTTTACCTTGCCCAGTTTGATGGAAGAAGTTATCAAAGTAATAACTTTCTTTCGTAAATTGGTTTAAGAATGGTGTAACTTCTTGTCCGTTAACTGTTGCGCCAATTAAGAATGTTTGTAATGACTCAAGAGAGACAACAATTACGTTTTTCCCTTTTGCAGTACCGAACATATTTGGATCTGGTTTACTTTGTGTAGTTTTCACGTAGTTTTCTGTTTCTTGTAATTTACTACCGTCAGCGAATGCTTTTTGTGAACTTGATTTCGCTTGTAAGCCAAGATCGTATACTTGGTGTACATATAATCCTAAGTTTTTAACAAGCATAACGCGGTCGAATGAACGTGTTAATAGTTCTGGGCGTTCAGCTTCTGCAAGTCCTAAGTTTGCGAAGAAAATAGCAACTGTTGATACGAAGTATAGAGAACGCATCGGGCGTGCTACACGCTCTGTAGGTGCAAAGTTTTTCATTTTCTTCAATAGAACGAAGAATATGATAATGTCTGCAAATGCAAGAATAATTTTGTAGTTAAATAATTCTTTCACACTAGAACCTAAACTTCCGAAGTTAGATGTTTGTCCGAGTACTGGTAAAGTAACGAAGTCATTGTAGAATCCGTAGAACATTACGTTACCAACAAGAACGATTGTTAAGATAAAATTAATTCCAAGTGCTATATAGTTACGTTTTTTCCCTTTTGCAAATAATGCAAGACCAACAAGCAGTAATGATGCTGCTAATGGGCTAAGGAATAAAATGAATTCTTGCATGAAAGATTCAAGTTTTAAATCAAAGCTTGTGCGTGTAATAATGTAAGTTTTCAGCCATAAGGCTAATGCTACGAATACAGTGAAACGCACATTTTGAAATTGTGATTTCAAGGTTTCTTTCATTCATTTCCACCCTTTCTCTATCAGGCTTGGTCGATTTTGGAGCGAAAAATGCTAAAATAAAAAATACATAGTTTTCTTGGCCATAATTAAAGGTTCTATATTCACCCATATACGACTATAACTATGCATACCCTTTTGGTTTCTTTTGTTGCTCATAAGCATAACGTCATTTCTGTATTATACAACAAAATTCATTTCTGAGAAACACTATAACATTTTACATTTTTTGTATAAGATTTGTCACTACCAGAGAAAACTTTAACATTCGTTTATATGTCCGTCAACTAGAAAATATAACAAAGATAGAGCAGAATGTTAAGTGGAAGTGAAAATTTTCTTTGTTGAGAAATAAGAAACGAAGATGGGTAAGGGTTATCTAGAAATCTATTATATGAAGGAAATTGTGTAAAAATTAACGAACACTTGTTCTTTTTTAGTTTGTTTGTTACAATGAAAGTTCATTGATAGGTTTTGTGTAATTTCTATGAACTTTTACTGATAACATATTGTAGCTTATTTCTTTTTAAAAATAGGGAGGCTTTTACATGAAACAAAAATTTTCAGTTGAAGCGTTTTGGAAGAAAGTAAAACATGTTGCAAAGCAAGCAGGGCAGTCGGTCATTTATACAAGTTTATTACTGTTTTACGTTTTGCAAAGACCCGATGTTCCAAAGCGAGTGAAAATTATTGTAATTGGAGCACTTGCTTATTTTATTGCACCGATTGATGCGATTCCAGATTTCATTGCTGGAATTGGCTATACGGATGATTTAGGGGCGTTAACGGCCCCACTAATACAGGTGTCGTTATACGTCAATGAAGATGTGAAAGATAAGGCACGAGTGAAGTTGGCAGAATGGTTTGGTTCGGATATAGACACAACATTTATCGATCAGAAATTAGGTCAATAGGTGAAACCTGTCATAAGGTGACAGGACGAACGTAAGCGAGGAAGTGCATTATGCCATCAGGAAGAACGCATACGAAAATAAACTTAATATCCCTTCCGGTTGTTTTGTTTTTGCTTTTTTCGTATGGATTAACAAATTTTGATTTTTTATTAACTTTTGCAATTGGTTTTTTAGTAGGTACTTCATTTTTAACACCAGATTTAGATACGTACAGTAATGCTTATAACAAATGGGGTTTCTTACGTATATTTTGGTATCCTTATAAAAAAGTAATGCCGCATCGATCTTTCTTTACGCATACGATTATACTTGGTGATGTGATTCGTATCGCGTACATGTTAATCGTCTTTTCTCCATTTTTATTCCTATTAAATGTAATCGCACTGGATGGTAATTTAATAGAAATTGCGAAGAAACATGAGGTTGAAATTGTAACGTTCTTAATGGGAATTGTTGTGGCAAGTACGCTCCACATTATAGCGGATAAAGTGAATACGCGCCGAAAGAAAATGATGAGAAAAAAGAAGAAACGCAGAAGATAAAGTGAACGGAAAAGGACCCTTGCAATTTGCAAGGGTCCTTTTTTAAACAAACGTTTGTTTCAAATTAAGCTTTCAGTACTTTAATTCCTTTTACAATGTTCCAGATGAAGTAGTATAAGCTGATGATTCCGCAAATAGCTAAGACAATCATTGATCCAATTCCAAGTGTTACATCTGGTTGATCAGATCCAAGACCCATAATTCCTAAAATAGTTAAGCCAATGAATGTAGCGATACTTGGAATGATGTGTGTCCATAGAGCACGTTTTGCATGTGGTTTTGTTTCAGCGTCTCCTACAATCCAAACGATAATAGGGAATAAGATAGGGGCAAATAGTACACTAAAGTATGATAACGCAGCTAATATTTTATTTCCGTTCATATATATCACCTCATGAATAATTTCTGTTGTTATACTATTATTATGCAATAATTTTGGCAAACTTCCTATCGATGAACATTACAAGAACGTGACGATTTTGTAAGATTTCCTGTTAAATAATAAAATTTTCAAAAAAATCTTTTTTAATAGAAATTGTTATGGTACAGTATAAATGAAAGTTTTTGAAAACGTTTTCTTAAACGTTTTTTTATTTTTAGACTTAAAGGTATGATGACCTGATAGTCTATTGATAAGGTTGTATTTATTTAAAAGGGGATTCTTTAGGGGGAGAGGACAATGAACACATGGACACAAGTTTATGATCCGTTCGGTAATATTTGGATTTCAGCAGCAGTAGCACTTATTCCGATTATCTTTTTTTTCTTAGCTTTAGCGATTTTTCGCATGAAGGGGTATGTGGCAGGATTTATTACAGTTGTACTTACAGTTTTAGTAGCGTTATTCGCTTATAAAATGCCGTTCATGATGGCAATGGCAGCAACCGGGTACGGTTTTTTGTACGGGTTATGGCCAATTGCTTGGATTATTATTATGTCGGTATTTTTATATAAAATTTCTGTAAAAACAGGCCAATTCGATGTGATTCGTGCATCGGTATTATCGATTACGAATGATCATCGTCTACTCGTTATTTTAATTGGATTTTCATTTGGAGCATTTTTAGAAGGAGCGGCAGGATTTGGAGCGCCAGTAGCGATTACAGCAGCGCTTCTTGCGGGTCTTGGGTTAAATCCTTTATACGCAGCAGGTCTTTGTTTGATTGCAAATACTGCACCAGTGGCGTTCGGAGCGATGGGAATTCCGATTACAGTTGCTGGACAAGTAACAGGTATTGATCCACATAAAATTGGACAAATGGCTGGACATCAATTACCATTCCTATCATTATTTGTTCCATTCTTTATCGTATTTTTAATGGATGGATTTAAAGGGATAAGACAAACGTGGCCTGCGTTACTTGTAGCGGGTAGTTCATTTGCGATTACGCAGTTCATTACAGCGACATTTTTAGGGCCGGAACTTCCGGATATTACATCGGCACTTGTAAGTTTAATTAGTTTAGCGCTGTTCTTAAAAGTTTGGCAGCCGAAAGAAATCTATCAATCCGGGCAAGCAAATAGTGAAGTAGCAGCAACAACGACAGCAGCATCGATGCCGAAATTAACGTTTGGAAAAGTAGTAAAAGCATGGTCTCCATTTATCGTATTAACGGTTATGGTAGTCATTTGGAGCCAAAGTTTCTTTAAGGCATTATTCGCTCCAGGAGGGGCTTTAGCAAGTCTTGTATTTAAGTTTGAAATTCCAGGTCTGCATAATCTAGTAATGAAAGCAGAACCAATTGTAAATAAACCAACGCCTTACGAGGCAATTCTGAAGTTTGATGTATTATCAGCAACCGGAACGGCGATTTTAATTGCTTGTATCATTTCCATGTTTATTTTGAAAATGAATGTAAAAGATGCAGTAGTGACATTTAAAGAAACGTTAAGTGAATTAAAAATGCCAATTCTATCTATCGGATTCGTACTAGGGTTTGCATTTATCGCAAACTATTCTGGTCTATCTTCTACGTTAGCGTTAGCATTAGCCGGAACTGGCGGACTATTCCCGTTCTTCTCACCTTTCTTAGGCTGGATTGGCGTATTCTTAACAGGGTCTGATACGTCTGCGAATGCACTGTTCTCGAATTTACAAGCCATTACAGCGCAGCAAGTCGGCGTATCTGAAGTGCTTCTCGTTGCAGCAAATACAACAGGCGGTGTAACAGGGAAAATGATTTCCCCGCAGTCGATTGCGATTGCTTGTGCAGCAGTTGGTCTTGCTGGAAAAGAATCGGATTTGTTCCGTTTTACAGTGAAGCATAGTTTGTTCTTCGTAATTATTGTTGGTATTATGACTTATGTTCAGGCTTATTATTTAACGTGGATGATTCCGTAAGTAACAAAAGAAATAAACTTTGAATTTTCCAAATTATAGTGTATGATGGAAAAGTATTGAAAATTAAATCAGTGATAAACTAGGGGTGCCTAACGTATGCGTAGGCTGAGAGAGAAGCGCGTGAACTTCTTAACCCTTTGGACCTAATCTGGCTCGTACCAGCGTAGGGAAGTTAACGGCTTTACATAATGATGTCTTTATGAGCTAGGTCCTTATTTTTTTATGGACCTGGCTCTTTTTATGGAAGATGCGCAAATTGGGAATACCGACAGTAGTGGATAGGGTTGTTCAACAAGCAATCAGTCAAGTGCTTGGTTCAATATTTGAAAAACAATTTAGCGAATCTAGTTACGGCTTTAGACAAGGGCTCTTTTATGTTTGTATTTCGGAACTTCATCATATTTCTTTAAATAATAAGCACGGTAAGTAGCTTCACGAAGTTGTACAGAGTTGGCAGCTTCAACCATGTAATAACGAAGATACTGGTTTCCCGTTCGTGTCATGGGTGTTCGTTCCGATTCAAAGTTTCCAGATTGCGATTTTTTCCAGTAAAGACCGGTGTATTTGGCCAATTGTGCTTCGTTCTCAAAGCGTTCAATTTGTCCAACTTCCGCAATGATTCCCGCGGCGTATACGACTCCAATGCCTGGAACACTTGTTAAATATCTCGCTTCTGGAATGGCTTAGAATAAAGCAGTAATGCTTTTTTCTATCTCTTTGATTTGTTTTTTCAATGTTTGAATCAATCGTGCATAAGTGGCTAATACAACGTCCACAGAGTCTTGAACGACCTTACCTAGTCGGTAGGAGTCACGTATGGCTTTCTTGATGGTTTTCGCTAAATCTTCCGGGTCGCTAAAGGGTCCTTTCCCCTTTTTCTGAAGAAGAGTAGCGAGTGCTTCTAGATCCATTTCTGCGATTTCATCCAACGAAAGGGAATCTGAGAGTATTTCCATCATCGTCGCACCAAAAACAGAGGTATTTAACTCTTTCGATAACGTATTACATTTGTAGTAAAGGTTCTTCAGAAAGTGTTGCTTACATTCTGTTTGCTGGTGAACGAGTTGATATCTAGATCGTGTTAAACGTTGAAGGGCAACGTATTTTTCCTCCTTGATAAGAAACTTATTATACCGCCCGATTCGTAAAAAATCGGCAATACGGAAAGCATCTATTTTATCGGTCTTATCTTCTTCAAAGAGTTTTTTATACCGATGGATGGCTTTTGGATTTTGTACGACCACTTCCACGTCTAAAGCCCTCAAATTCTTATCTTCCGTTAGGAACATGGAAGGATGGAAACTATAGACGGAAGTAGATTCCATGCCAATGACAATTTTTTTATAGTTGTACAACTGGTGAAAATGGAGAACATCCTCCTTAATGGCGTTGGCACCATTCACATCGTTTGAAAGACAAATTTCTTTCAAAACAGTGTCATGACTGTCAAGAAAACATACATCAAGTTTTTCAGAGCTTACATCAATAGCTACGAATAATCTCAAAGAAAGGACCTCCTTTCTTTGAATAGTATTTGGAATGAGCTTGGATACTGTGGGATCTCCCTAGAGTCCAAAACATAGCCACAACCTCGCGTATGAGTATTCAATGATTGCCTTCATCTAAGCTACCCTCCCACCACTATGAGAGGTAAGTGAAGGAAACCGATACAGCTTGTGCGTATGCAGTGCATTTTGGTCTGGGTCACAGTCTTTTAACGTGGTCGAACTACAGGAGGAGTAAGTATATTCCCGATGGATCCATTTCCGTACTTCCATTATCTGGAGAAAACCCCCAGTATCCAAGACTAAATTTTACCCATACATCATTTTTTTGATGTAGCTCTTGAAGATAAAAACTATTTAATTTTCAAGGAACAGTTATTAACTTAAAACTTATTATACGAGGAGGGTGTATCATGAAAAAAATATGCTTTGTATTAATTGTCGACGCTGGTATAAATTATGGTTCAATATTTTCTCTACCATTTTTAAGGAATCAGGATGATTTGAAGGGATATTTTTCTAAGTATTATGATGTTTCAATTAATTATATTAGGGATAAAAACTCAGTTGACTATTTGGTAGTTCCCAAACCGTGTCCAGCTTTTGATAATGAAAATAATCTTCCAATAATTGAAGTACCAGCAATCTTATTTATGGAAAAGAATTTTGAAAAAATAAAGACTTATATAGACAATTATTTTTCTAATAACTCATAAAGAAAATAAAAGTACAGTAAAAAGAAGTCCGATAAAAAACGAGTGGTGTAGAATATTTCTATTAATCATTCGTTTTTTATTATATTTACATATATTTTTTAAAAGAGGATTATAGACGTTCTGAAAAAAATTAATTATAACAAGAACAGTGTTCGTGCTACTATCTACGTTTATTTTTTGTACTAAGTCCCCCTTTAACTAACAAGACAACAAAAAAATTAACATATAAAGGAAATAACGTTACAATTAATGTAAGGGCTTTTTCTTTGAATTTTAGCTCTGAATAATAAAGATAGTTAAATCACTAAATGGAGGAGCAGGTCAATTTTGTTCCTTGTATAGTAAATTGTTACCTATCTCTATTGCAGGTTGTATGGCAGGTAACAGTAGCAGTTGTAGCGAAATGCAGCAGAGACAAAGGCTCTTTTTCAAACGGGACTGATGAATGTATTTGGCAAGTAAAAAATGGTTCTTCCCGGAGTTAGTTGAAAAGTCTCATTCTTTCCAAAAGTAGAATCTTTGTCCGCAATGTGGAGAATTTGCATCGACCATACATGATTCTTTTAATAAGCTTTAACTTGTTTATGCTCCCTTCGGCAAGACCATTATTATTCTCATAAGTTACCGCATTTCTGACAGCTTCAATATCCCGGGCTAATCCATTCGTAAAGCTCTTAAACTCTTGTATATTAGTATTTTTAATTTTCTCAATACAATGGTCGAGATTCTCAACACTCTTTGTGGTGAAGATGTTTTTAAACTCCCATGTTAAGTCATAAACTATTTTTACAATAGGGTGTTCTTCGTAATTATTGTTGGTATTATGACGTATGTTCAAGTATATTATTTAACGTGGATGATTCCATAAAGAGAAAAAGAAATAACCTTTGCATTTTTCAGATTATCGTGTATGATGGGAAAGTATTGAAAATTAAATCAGTGATAAACTAGGGGTGCCTAACGTATGCGTAGGCTGAGAGAGAAGCGCGTGATCTTCTTAACCCTTTGGACCTGATCTGGCTCGTACCAGCGTAGGGAAGTTAACGGCTTTACATAATGATGTCTTTTATGAGCCAGGTCCTTATTTTTTTATGGACCTGGCTCTTTTTATTTTGGCATGCGCTGGCCATATCTCGTCCTTGTCACGAACAGGGGAGGCAACAAAGGTTATGAAACAGTCTGTTTCAGCTGAGCAAATTGAATTGAAATCGAGTTTACCAGGGAGTAAGAAAGTATATGTGGATGGACCACGCGCAGGCATGAAAGTGCCGATGCGTGAGATTGAACAAAGCGAAACGAACGGCATCCCAAATCCTCCAGTCCGTGTGTATGATACGAGCGGTCCTTATACGGATCCGGCGTATAAAGTGGAGCTGGAAAAGGGAATTCCAACGCCGCGTCATTCTTGGATCATGGAGCGCAGGGATGTAGAGGCATATGAAGGGCGCGAGGTGAAACCAGAGGATGACGGTGTGAAAGTGGCTTCGAAACATACACCTGTTTTCCCGCAAATGGATCGCCAGCCGCTTAGAGCGAAGCAAGGTGCAAATGTTACGCAAATGCATTATGCGCGTAATGGCATTATTACGTCTGAGATGGAATACGTTGCAATTCGTGAAGGAGTAGAGCCGGAGTTTGTTCGTAAGGAAATCGCAGAAGGCCGCGCTATTTTACCAGCGAATATTAATCATCCAGAAGCTGAACCGATGATTATCGGGCGTAACTTCCATGTGAAGGTAAACGCGAATATCGGAAACTCTGCTGTATCTTCTTCTATTGCAGAAGAAGTAGAAAAGATGACGTGGGCTACTCGCTGGGGTGCAGATACGATTATGGATTTATCTACAGGTAAAAACATTCATACGACGCGTGAGTGGATTATTCGTAATGCGCCTGTACCAGTTGGAACTGTGCCGATTTATCAAGCGCTTGAAAAGGTAAATGGAATTGCAGAAGATTTAACGTGGGAAGTGTACCGTGATACGTTAATTGAGCAAGCGGAGCAAGGCGTGGATTACTTTACGATTCATGCTGGTGTATTACTTCGTTACATTCCAATTACTGCAAAGCGTACGACAGGTATCGTTTCGCGTGGTGGTTCGATTATGGCGCAGTGGTGTTTATTCCATCATAAAGAAAACTTCCTATATACTCATTTTGAAGAGATTTGTGAAATTATGAAGCAGTACGATGTTTCGTTCTCTCTTGGAGATGGATTACGTCCAGGATCGATTTCAGATGCAAATGACGAAGCACAATTCTCTGAGCTTGAAACACTTGGTGAATTAACGAAAATTGCTTGGAAACATGATGTGCAAGTTATGATCGAAGGACCTGGACACGTACCGATGCACTTAATTAAAGAGAATATGGAGAAAGAGCTTGATATTTGTCAGGGCGCGCCGTTTTATACACTTGGGCCACTAACGACAGATATTGCACCAGGTTATGACCATATTACATCGGCAATTGGAGCTGCGATGATCGGTTGGTTTGGAACGGCGATGCTTTGTTATGTAACGCCGAAAGAACATTTAGGTTTACCGAATAAAGATGATGTACGCACGGGTGTTATTACGTACAAAATTGCAGCGCATGCGGCTGATCTTGCGAAAGGACATAAAACGGCTCATCAGCGTGATGATGCACTTTCAAAAGCACGCTTCGAATTCCGTTGGCGCGATCAATTTAATTTATCTTTAGATCCTGAACGTGCGATGGAATATCACGATGAAACGTTGCCTGCAGAAGGGGCAAAGACAGCTCACTTCTGTTCAATGTGTGGACCGAAGTTTTGTAGTATGAGAATTTCACATGATATTCGTGAGTATGCAAAAGAAAATGATTTAGAAACGACAGAAGCAATTGAAAAAGGAATGAAAGAGAAAGCAGAAGAATTTAAAGAAGCTGGTAGTCATTTATATCAATAACATGTTACACCTCTTTACTTGATTGATCACACTGTAGTACCTAACTTTATTATAGAAGAAGCCCCATTTGCTAAGACGGTAGCAAATGGGGCTTCTGTTGTTTATAAGGCGAAGAAGAGATGTACCCAGTAGAATAAGAGGAATAGTGTGACGACTGTTGTGAGCGGGATAACGATAAGGGATACACTTAAATAGTCTTTCCATTTTACTTTAATTTTGTTTTGTTTCAGAATATACATCCAAATGAGTGAAGCTAGTGTACCAATTGGTAGTAATAGTGAGCCGATGTCACTACCAATGATGTTTGCAAGATAGATTGTTTTTAATGTGACTGGATCTAGTCCCATTTCTGTTAATGTAATTGTACCAATCATAAGGGCAGGATGGTTATTGAAGACGTTAGAGAGGATGGATACAAGTCCACCCATTGCAAAGCTAGCATAGAGTAGATGCTGATTCACAATTGGCTCGAGCCATTGTACAAGTGCAGCTGTTAATCCTGCGTTGTGGAGTCCGTAAATAATGACGTACATAGAGAAGGCGAAAATTAAAATGTGCCATGGTGTCTTTTTCAAAATGTCGACAGGATTTGTTCGTAAGTAGTACCATCTCCAAATGAGAAGAACGAGTGAACCAAGTACTGCAACGATTTCAATTGGGATGGATAAGAAGGATGCAACGAATAGAAGACAGCGCATAAGGAAGACGAAACCTAATACTTTTAACATGAATCTTGTCCGTTTTTGTTTCGTATCAACAGAATTATTTCCTTTTAGTGGATGGAAGTTTTTCGTGAAGAAAATTTCTTCAATATCATATGAAGAAACAGGCAATTTTTTCGGAAGTTTTTTCTTCAAAACTGTATACATGAGCCATGACATAAATAATAAGCCTAATGTTGCAGGTACAAACATCATAGCAGTATGCATATAAAGAGTCATATTAACGATATTTAATGCGATTAAATTTACGATATTACTTACACCAATTGGTGCACTAGATGCCGTAGCGATTAAAGCACCACTTAATAAATAAGGAATTTGCTGATGAGGTTTTAATTGAAGATTTTTTAGAAGAAGAATTAAAATTGGAGTTGTAATTAAAATACTACCGTCGTTATTGAATAAGAGAGTCATGAGAAAACATAATAATTGAATATACCAGTATAAGCGGCGTCCAGAACCCTTTGCTAGATTTGCTAGTTTCGCTGCGGACCAATGGAAAAAGCCGAAGCTTTCTAATATAACTGCCATGACGATGGTCGCTAATATTGTTATGGAAGCACCGCCAATTTTACTTATAATATCCATGACGTCTGGTTTTGATACAAGTCCAGTAATTATGATGATACCAGCTCCGATTGCTGCTGGCCACGCCTCATTTAAACCTCGAGGCCGCCAAAAGATAACAATCATCGTTAAGAAGAATACAATAATAGTAATCCATATTTCAATGCTCATATTTTGCCTACCTTTCTATTTTCCCTTGAATAGATGTAGCTTGTCTCAAGGTTATATTTTTAGTATATTCAGCAAAAAATAAGAAGAACTAGACGTATAACGAGATGAAGCGAATATGTGTTTTTCATGCTAAAGGACAAGTGTCATTAGTAGTGAAATAACTATTGTGATAGGAGTCTATAAATTGATTGGGTAGTAAGGTAGTAAATGAGATTTATATCGGCGCAACTCAAAATATATCAGCGATTTTTAAAATATATCGACTTATCGACAAAACATGACAAAAGGAGCCCATCCCAAAATGCCTTTTGGAACAGACCCCAAGACTATATTATTTTTCCTTCAAAAAAGTACGATCCTTCAAGAATAAATTCCAGAAGAAAATAAATCCTGGTAATAAAATTGCAATCCCAATTGCGTATAGAATGAGCAGTGCATAGAACGTTTCTGTCGTTGTAAAGCTTGTAAATACAGTTACGTCAGGATAAATAATATAAGGTAAATGCGCGACGCCGTAAGCGTAGCTTGCAAATGCATATTGAGCGACGACAGCTAAAACGGCAATACGAGGATATCCTAGTGTATTGTACTTTTTGTTTGTCCACCAAAGGGACGAGTATCCGATAACGAATAAAACAATAGAAACTGTAAACCACGGGAATTGCTTTATTAATCCTTGCATAAGCCAATGTGTTTCAGGATCCATTACAACGAGGGCGATGATCGCTGTAACGAGCGTTGCAGGACCAAGGATGATGGCATTTCTTCTATAAATTCTATACGTATCTTCTGAACTTTGTTCTCTCGCAAAATCAGCAAGAAAGAGAGAGGAGAGAAATAGTTCAGACGTTATTCCGAAGAGCATATAGCAATAGATAACCGGGCTAGAAAGAAGTTTTCCATACAGGAGTACTTCTTTCCCTTCAGACATTGTAATATAGGCTCCCTCTGTAACGGGTAAAACGGTAATTAATAGTGCTGGAATTAAGAGACCAGTAATACCTGAAATAACCCGAAGAAGGTACTGATATTTCGGCAAGGAGTAAGCAAATACCATAAATGTACTACGTACTGCAACGAGCACTAAAATTAACATAACTGGTACGAACATTACTGTCGCAAGAGTAAAGGCTGCTTTCGGAAAGAAGCCGAGAAATGCGACAACGACGAAGACGAGGAACGTATTTGTTACTTCCCAAGTGGGTGATAAGTACCGATTCGCAAGTTTAGCAGCGAGCGTTGGATGTTTTGCGTATACCATGCCCCAAAAACCAGCTCCAAAATCGATGGACCCTAGTATACTGTATACGAAAATAAGGGCCCATAAGATGATGATTGCAATACTTTCCTCATGCATGAGAATCGCCTCCTTGGTGTTGTAAATCATTCTTTAATGGATGTCTTCTAAAGAATGTCCGTAGAACAAAGACTGTTAAAATAGCGAGTCCAATATATAAAATGATGAACAAAATAAATAAAGGACCGACGAAATCAGCGCGTGTAGCTGCATCGACGGTACGTTGCATACCATAAATTGTCCATGGTTGACGACCGCTACAACTGAAAATCCATCCGAATTCAATACCGAGCATCATAATTGGTCCGCATGCGGCAGCCCCCCAAAGTAGCCACTTCGGTAGTTCTGTTCCCTTTTTTCGGTACACGAAATACCAATATAAGAGTGCAATTGCTGCAACTGCAAAGGTGAACGCAGCAGTGCCGACCATTAAGTTGAATAGTGTATGTGTATAAAATGGTGGCCATGTTTCTTGTGGGAATTCCTTTAAACCTTTTACGACAGTGCTAGGGTCTAGTCCCACTAATAAGCTAAGCATGTTTGGAATTTCAAGTGCGTAGTTTAGTTCAAGTGTATTAGGATCCACAACTCCGCCAATGGATAGCGGTGCGTGTGATGTCGTTTCAAATAAAGCTTCAGCAGATGCAAGTTTTTCAGGTGAGTGTTTATGTAAGGCAATCGCTGATTCATGTCCTGAAAGCCACATCGTAGCGCCTGTAATAAATGTAACGACAAGCCCTAATAGTAGCCCTTTTTTATGATAAGCAATTTCACGTGTACTTAAATTTTTCTTCAATAATTTAAATCCAGCGATAGAAGCAATGACAGCCGCACCAGTTGCATAAGCCGTAATAACAACATGGAATGCACTTGTGCCAAAACTCGGATTAAAGAAAGCTTTCCACGGATCAACGTTAAAAACAGATCCATCTGGATTCATTGAAAATCCTGCTGGTGTATTCATCCATGTATTTGCTGATGTAATAAGCACGGCGGATGCTGTGGCACCAAGCATGACGAAAAATAGCGAGATTAATCTCATAAATGGAGGAAGTTTATCGGCTGCATATACGTAAATCGACATGAATAAAGCTTCCAAAAAGAAGGCGAAAATCTCAATTTGGAAGGGAACAGAGATAACTTGCCCAACAATTTTGGCGAAACCAGGCCAAAGAAGTGAGATTTGCACACCAACAATTGTTCCAGTTGGAATTGCTACACCGAGAAGAATAGCAAAAGCCTTTGTCCATCTTTTCGCCATAATGGCATAGTCGGAGTCTTTCTTCCAGTGATAGAGTATTTCGCTTATAAAAATCATCAATGAAAGTCCGACGCCAAGTGTTGCAAAGATAATGTGGAATGCTAATGAAGAACCAAAAAATGCTCTTGCTAATGTTACCGTATCCATATGTAAACTCCTCTTCTTTTTTGCCATTATTTTCTGATTGAATTGGAAGATTTATTCAAAAAAACTACCAAAAATATATATGTATTTAAAAAGTGAATATGATAATATGATGTTGTAATATTTTGAATAGAAAGAAATAAATAGTTGGTCATGTTTTGTTTGTTTTTTGCTCAGGAATCTTTTATAATCTTTTATGCGAACATAAGTTCTGTTTTTTTCGGAATCAAGAAGTTTATGTGAAATGGAGAGGGTGTTTTATGTATCCTGAAGTCATTAAAAAGATGGCATTTTCAAAAGAGCATAGAGATTTATTATTGAAGCTATATAATAAAGAAATTACGCGTCGTGAATATGATCGACTTGTACAATCGCTATATAAACCTTCTAAAGAGGTTTGTGAGGGATAGAAATGGGGGAGACAATCTAGTGGATTGTCTTTTTTAAATTTATGTATGTTCTGATAAAATTAAGGTTAGCCTTACTAGGGAGGTGAAAAGATTGCGGAAACGTTTATATATAGGGATTGGAGTTATCTTCTTAATCGCTTTAGGTGGAATTGTATTTTGGTCAGCTTTACAAGGAAACCGTACAGAAAATTTTATTTTAAGACATATGGTGAATGACAATGGAACGCTTGCCACGTACCGTTTAGTAGATACTAAGGCAGGTACGGGTGAAGCAAAGGGACGTGAAGCTTTATCAGAATCAGCGGGATTATGGTTACAATATACACTTGATAAAGATGATCAGGCGTTATTTGATGAGCAAGTAAAGGTTATTCAAGATAATTTCGTATATAAGAATCATATCGTTTTATGGAAACTCTCTGAAAAGGGAGAGAGGCAGTCAGCCACAAATGCACTTATAGATGATCTTCGTATTATAGAACAATTATATCGTGCTTATGAAATGTATAAGGAAGAGCGTTATAAAAACCTTGCCGATCAATTAAGTGATGCTGTACTTCGTTATAATAAAAAAGATAATTATTATGTTGATTATTATGATGCAGATGCAGGGAAACAAAATAATTTTGTAACAACATCATACATAAATCCGCGTGCATTCTCCTATATGAAGAAGTACGGAAAAGTTTCTGCTCAGCAATATCAGGAAGTTGTTCAATTTTTAGCGGATTATCCAAGGCATGGCTGGGCATTCCCGAAAGAGTATAAAGAAGATGGTACATTTACGTACGATAAAGAAGTGAATCTTATTGACCAATCATACGTTGCATATCATCGAAGTTTAGGTGGTCTTTCATCAACTGCTTATTTGGAATTTATAAAGAAGAAATTCCAGGAGAATGGAAAGCTATACGGTCGTTACAATTTAGAAACGGGAAAACAAACTGTGAATTATGAATCGCCAGCCGCTTACGGACTAACGATTTTGTACGTACTACAAACAGGTGATACAAAGTTTGCGAAGGAATTGTATGATCATATGTCCACATTCCGAAATGACAACGTATTTAGTAGATATTACGGTGGATATGTAACAGGTGAAAATAATAATACGCATATTTTTGATAACGTGCTACCACTTTTAGCTGAAATGGAATTAAAAAAGAGTGAACAATAAAAGGTGCCACCATATGAGGGTGGCACCTTTTATTTGTTCATATAATTTTACGTTCTAATATTAGAGAAGTAGTCAATCACAAATTCACGGAATTGCTGAGCTGTTTTTGATAAGTAGCGTTTTTTGGACCAACTTAATCCGATGGTTCGCTGACAAGTGGGTTCAATAATACGCAACTTGCTTGATGCTAAAGTAGAGTTTTTTAATAAAGTTAAACTTGGAACAAAAGCGATGCCAAGACCTTGCTTAATGAGGTCGCTAATCACGGTCGGTTCATCTACTTCAAAAGCAATATGCGGAGTGAAACCAGCTTCTTTACAAAATTCATCCGTTAAGTGCCGAAATCCATAGCCAGTGTTCATACTAATAAACGGTTCGTCTTTTACTTCATGCAGGTGGATATTTTCTCGGCCTGATAAGCGATGGCCTGAAGGGACAACTAAGAAAATTTCTTCTGTAATAAGTGGTTCCCAAACAACCTCCTCACCTTCAATTGGCACAGAGGAGATACAAAAGTCAATTTCTATATTATCTAGTTGTCGTTTCATAGAAGGAGTGGATGCAAGAAATTGTTGGAACCGAACGTTAGGATGTTCTAGTAAAAAAGAGCCAAGTAGTTCTGGTAATATTCTTGGAATAGAAACGGCCAGTGTAATAGAGCTTTGTTGTAATTCGGCTAAATCTTTAATTTCTCGTTCCCCTTCACTTAATTCATGAAAAATACGTTCTACTCGTTTTAAAAATACTTTTCCGAAAGAATTTAAAGTAATCTGTCGGCCTTGGCGATCAAATAAAGGGACGCCTAAATCCTTTTCGAGTCTCGCTATTGTTTTGCTGAGTGAAGGTTGCGCGATATGCAATTCTTCAGCTGCCTTTGTCATATGTTCTAGTCGTGCGACTGTCTGAAAGTATTTTAACTGGAGCAGTTCCATTTCGAATCTCCTTTCTATAGACTAAAAGGAATGAATTGATAATTAAAGATGTATTATACAGTATGGAAAGTGACGTGTATAGTAAATCTGTTAAACCATTCGAAGGGTGTTAAATTAGAAGAGGAGTATGTTTCATGAAGGGAATTAAACTTATATTTAAAGATTGGAAAGCGATGTGGCACCATAAACATGGACGTATCGCTTTAATTTTTTTATTAATCGTTCCATTAATTTATTCAGGATTCTTTTTAGCTGGGTATTGGGATCCGTACGGAAAATTAGATAAATTACCTGTTGCAGTTGTGAACTTAGATAAGGGGGCTGCGATGGATGAGAAAACAATTCATGCAGGAGACGACTTTGTAAAAAATTTAAAGGAGAATAAAGAACTGGCTTTTCATTTCGTATCAGAAAAAAATGCTGATGAAGGGTTAAAAGAAGATAAATATTATATGGTTGTTACGATTCCAGAGAATTTCTCTAAAAAGGTAAGTACACTTATGGATGAGAAACCAGAGCCGGCAAAGTTGCAGTACAAAGTAAATCCAGGTAAAAACTTTGTAGCAGCTCAAATTGGAACGACAGCTGTTGAAAATATGAAAACAAAAATCTCAAATAGTATTACGAAATCTTATACAGAAGGTGTCTTTTCAAAGTTTCAAGATTTGGCACAAGGATTGAGTGATGCAAGTAATGGTGCTGAGAAGTTACATGAAGGAACGACCGATGCAAAAAATGGAGCGAATCAGCTTGCGGATGGTATTGATCGTTTAAGTGATGGGACATCGAAATTGAAAGAAGGAAGTGAAAAGCTTGCATCCAGTCAATCTGCTTTAACCGGGGGAGCAAATGAGCTGAGTCAAGGAGCGACATCACTTCATAGTGGTATGGAATTACTAGCACAAGGTGAAAAAACGTTACAATCAGGAATTAGTGAATTAAGTGCTGGTACAAATGAATGGGTGAATGGAAATGAAAAACTTGCTGAAGGGCAAGCGAAAGCGGACAAAGCGGCAAATAGTGTAAAACAACAATTAGAAGAGTACGTGAAAAATCATCCAGAAGTGCAGCAAGATCCCGCTTTTCAAAAAATTGTTGCTACGTCTAATGGACTAGCTAAAGCAACAAGTACTTTAAATAATAGCCAACAACAATTGACACAAGGTGCGAAGAAGCTTACTGACGGTCAACATAAGATTGAAGAAGGCATAAATACATTCGGAGTTAAGTTAAATGAAGCTACTGCTGGAACGCAAAAGATAGCAGATGGTGCATCGAATTTGGCTGATGGATTTACGAAGTGGGGAAATGGATTTACATCATTGCAAGAAGGTGTAAACCAGCTTGCGAGTGGTGGAACGGAGCTGAATAACGGTGCTAGTAAATTAACAAATGGACTTGTTAAACTGGATGATGGTGCGAAAGAACTTTCTGCGAAATTGGGAGAGGGTGCAGAGAAGATAGCGAATGTTCGTAATGATGATGCACGTAATACGATGTTCTCAGAGCCAGTTCAGTTAGTGAAGTCAACAGTTTCTGACGTTCCTAACTACGGTTCAGGCATTGCACCATATTTCTTATCGCTTGCATTTTATGTTGGCGGAATTATGGCATCGAATATTTTACCGCTTGGTCGTAGACAAAATATGAAGGTAAGTGGAACGGTACATTTTATTAATAAACTAGGATTGGTATATTTAATTGGACTTATTCAAGCGCTACTCGTAGATGTAGTTGTGCTAGGTGTTATGAAATTAGAAGTTGCCAGTGTGCCACTCTTTGTTTTATCAAGTATTGTGATTTCCTTTACGTTCATGACATTTATTCTTATGTTAGTAACAGTATTTGGTCTTATTGGAAAGTTCTTAGCAGTAACGCTTCTTGTCTTGCAATTAGCGACGAGCGGGGGGACTTTCCCAGGAGAATTAAACATAGCTGTTCTTAGTAAAATTGGACAATTTCTCCCAATGTCTCATTCTCTTAGAGGATTACAAGATGTTATCTCTTTAGGAGATTGGTCGCAATTACAAATGCAAATTTTAATATTGTTATGTTACCTCGTTGTTGCCGGTGGAATTGCTTGGATCACGAGTCATATACAGCATAGAGAAACGAATGCAGAACAAGTTTCTTAAAATGAAATAAGCTATCCGATTTTTTCGGATAGCTTATTTTTTATTTACGTTCCATTACTGCAAAGTAATTATTTTCATTATCAGCAAAGTTGAATGCTCTACCAGTAGGTAAATCTACAACCTGTCCAACTGTGACATTTTTCTCAGAAAGATCTTTATATAGACGGTCTAAGTCATTTGAGAAGAACATAAGTGAAGGTGTATTTAGGTTTAGTTCAGGTTGCATCTTCGCGATTAACGCTTTATCGTGAAGGACGATGCTTGTTCCTGCTTCTTTCGCCGGTGCAATTTCAATCCAGCGGAATCCGTTTCCGTTATTTTCTTCCGCAATGATTTGGAACCCTACTTTTTCTGTCCAAAATTGTACTGTTTCGTCTTGGTTATTTACATATAGCATAATTTGTCCAACTTGATTGATCATAGGTGTCTCTCGCTTTCTTTTTATATGCGTATTATTATATCAAATATATGGTTTGAATAGTTTTTTATGATTTTTTCGTAATACAACTTTCGTCCATTTCATCTTTGTTGTAGGAGAAGGACCTGTAATCCAAGTATGAAATGGTATTGTGCTACAAATGAACATTGTTGAAATAGAGATAATAGCCGTTAACACAAATAGTAATAGGCTATATAATATAGTATTTTCTTGCAGTGTGAATAAAGAAAGAAACTTTGTGCATAGTTGTAAGAAGAATAAGTGAGCTAAATAAGCACCATACGTGTAATTTCCAATGAAACGTAACGTTTTATATAAGAAACCACGCCGCTGTACTATCATAATAGATAACACATACAGTATGATAATTTCGCATACGATATATAAAAACATAGATGGTTTTAAATAGGTAGAAACAGTTAAATGAATAGAGTTTGCTCCGTGAAAACTAAACAACTCATAATTGATGAATAAAAATAAGATGAAAAATAATATTGTTATAAGCGGGATATGTTTCATGACGAATAGACGCCAAGTTTTTAGTGCTACAGCGGCAATGCCACCCATAACGAAATAGAATGAGTAGAATAGAAATGATCGATCTGTATAATGTAAAATTGTTGAACTTGTTAATTTTTCTCCATTAAAAATATAGTGAGAAGAGAACCACATTAATAGAAAATATAGGCAAGCGAAAAAGGTCATATATTTATATATGTCTTTTTTATTTTCTGTTCGTTTTTGAAACCAATAAAAAAGTGTGCATAGTAAAGGGAACAATAAGTGAATTTGGAACATCATAATAACGTACCAAAGATGGGGCGCGGCTGTTCCGAGTAATAAACTTTTTATTCCGCCTTGTAATGTAATAAGATCATTTGTTGTTAATAAGTAAAGAATAGACCAAAAGAAATAAGGAATGAGTAAGTGTGTCGCTTTTTCAGAAATATATTCTTTATATACTAATTGCTTCGTATAGTGACGAATTAAGTGAAATCCAACGATAAATATGAATGCCGGTGCTGAGAATTTTGCAAGATTAAATAGCATGCCCATAATGAGGGATTGCTCAAGTAAGACATTTCCTTGATTCATTGTATATAATAAAGAACTTTGCAAAACGACAGCGAGAAATGCAATGCTTTGCAAAACTTTAAATTCAGGTGCGCTTTGTGTCATTATTTCCATCTCCTTTTCCATACATGATTATAGTACGGAGAATGGATAATGGATGTGGAATATTTGTGAAGATTTTAACAAATTTGTGGCGAGAGGAAATATCAACTTATCAACAAATAACGACAAAAAGAGGATGCTCGTTTAGAGCATCCTCTTTTTAGCTATTAAGCAAATTTGTTTTTGATCCAATTCTTACCTTCTACAAGGCGAGCTGTCATTACCGCACAAGCGTTATCTGCTGTTACGTTTAACATCGTTGCAGGTGGATCAATGATTGTACTAATTGCTGCGATAATTGGCAGTGCTTCTGGCGGGAAACCGTATAGAGATACGATTAACATTTCACCGATCATACCACCGCCTGGAATAGCACCCATTACTGTTCCTACTAATAGAGAAACAACAAGTGCGATTGCTAATGTTTTCGGTCCTTCGAATTCCATGTTGAAAATACCGAATAAGAAAGCAATTTTTAATACGCCACCTAAAACAGAGCCGTCTTTATGAAGTGTAGAACCAAGAAGGACAACTGTTTCACGAACGTCTGAAGAAATACCCATTTTCTTCGTTGCTTCTAAGTTCGCTGGAATACTTGCGGCACTACTACAAGTTGCAAGTGATGTAACTGTAGGAGAGACCATGTTCTTCCAAAATACTTGTACACCTTGTTTGCGACCTGCAAGGTATGCATAGAACGTGAAGAATACAAAGAAGTAGATAAGAGAAGCTGGATAGTATACCATTGCTGCTCGGAAGTAAGTTCCAAGAAGTTGTGGTCCGAATTCACCAACTAATGCTGCGAAGTAAGCAGCAAGTCCGATTGGAGCGTAGTACATAATGAAAGATACAACCTTCATTGAAATCTCTGCACCAGCTTGTAGGAATGTAGCGAATGGTTTTCCTTTTTCGCCAACTGCTGAAGTTGCAATCCCCATTAAGATAGAGAAGAAAATAAGAGCTAACATATTTTCACGAGATAGTAACTTCGAGAAGTCAGATACTGTTAAAATACCGACGATTTGATCTGCAACACTAACAGCTTTGCCGGCTTTGTCAGGTTGTGTTAGTTCTAGTACAACACCTTGTGCTGGCGGGAATACTTTCACGACAATAATCATAAAAATAGCAGCTAAAATACTTGTAAATAAGAAAGTCCCAGCCATACTAGACATAATTTTACCGAAACGTTTTAATCCATCCATATTAGCAATAGACGATGCGATGCTAAAGAACACTAGAGGTACAACAATCGTAAACATTAAGTTTAAGAAAATATCACCAAGCGGCTTTAAAGCAACTGCATCGGCACCCATGAAATAACCAATGAAACCACCAATTAGGATAGAAGATAATAAAATAAGTGGAAAGCGATATGCCTTCATAAATATATCCTCCTATCAATTAAAAAAATCATACTGAATCATTATAGCGAGTTAGAGTCCTCTTTACTAGGAGAATACGGATAAATGGAATAGCGTGAAAACGAAGAAATTTTTGTTTTTAAGCTCGGCATACAGCAGGAAATCTAGACATATATATTTGTAACCTAGTGGTGGCAAGGGATGCACCATAACTTAGGTTTAGAAAAAGGGGGAGGGAAGCGGAATGAATATTTTACTTTGCTGTGCAGCGGGAATGTCTTCCAGTTTGATTGTTACAAAGATGGAGAAAGCAGCAGAGGCAAGAGGGATAGAAGTGAAAATCTGGGCAGTATCAGGTTCTGAAGTGAATAGTCATATTGATAAAGCTGATGTACTTTTACTTGGACCGCAAGTACGTTATTTATTACCGAAAATGAAAGAATTATGTAAGGATAAAGGGATACCTGTTGATGTTATTCAATCCGTCCATTACGGACTTTGTAATGGGGAAGCTATCTTGCAAGCAGCTTTGTCAATGAAACCATGAGGAGAGTGGGATAGATGATACGGTTTTTAGAGAAGTACGTGATGCCAGTAGCAGGGAAGGTTGCAGAGCAGAGGCATTTACAAGCAATTCGAGATGGAATTATTTTAACGATGCCTTTCTTAATTATTGGATCGTTTTTCCTCATTATTAGTGCACTGCCGATACCCGGATATAACGAGTTTATGGCAGGTTTGTTTGGTGAGAATTGGCAGAGAGCTTTAGGGTATCCAGTTAGTGCAACTTTTAATATAATGGCTTTAATAGCTGTTTTTGGAATCGCTTACAGGCTTGGAGAGTATTATAAAGTGGATGCTTTAGCATCCGGGGCATTGTCGCTTGTGACGTTTTTACTTGCGACGCCATTTCAAGTTGCATATATTATACCAAGTACAAAAGAAAGTGTACTTGTAGAAGGCGCTATTCCAGCTGCATTAATGGGAAGCCAAGGGTTATTTGTAGCAATGATTATTGCACTTATATCTACTGAACTGTATCGATTTATTGTACAAAAAAAGATAATTATAAAGATGCCAGAGACAGTTCCACCAGCTGTCACGCGTTCATTTGCAGCACTTGTTCCAGGATTTATTGTTGTAACAGTTATTTGGATTTTACGCTTAATTATAGAAAATACTTCTTTTGGCAGTATCCATAATATTGTAGGACAAATTTTACAGGAACCACTTAGTGTACTTGGTGCTAGTCTTTGGGGCGCAATAATAGCAGTTATTCTCGTTCATGTTCTTTGGTCGTGTGGAATTCATGGTGCTACTATTGTTGGTGGTGTAATGAGCCCCGTTTGGTTGTCGTTAATGGATCAAAACCGAGTTGCTTTTCAAGCTGGGCAAGATGTACCAAATACGATTACGGCACAGTTTTTTGACTTATGGATTTATATGGGCGGTTCTGGTGCAACGCTTGCTCTAGTTGTCGGAATGTTACTATTTGCACGAAGTCAACAATTAAAAAGTTTAGGGAGATTGTCAATTGCACCTGGTATATTTAATATTAATGAGATGGTAACTTTTGGTATGCCGATTGTGATGAACCCACTTTTACTAATTCCATTTATATTAGTTCCAGTCGTGCTAACAATTGTTTCTTACTTTGCAATGGAATGGGGATGGGTTGCACGTCCGAGTGGGGCCGCTGTACCTTGGACGACACCTATTCTTTTTAGTGGATATTTAGGATCGGGCGGGAAAATTTCAGGTGTTATTTTGCAACTTGTTAACTTTGCGCTAGCATTCTTCATTTATTTACCGTTCTTAAAAATATGGGATAAACAAAAACTGGCGGAAGAAAAGGGGGAGTAAAGAACTACAATGGATACGATAGAGACGAAAGCTTTTCATTTAATCTTGCATGGGGGAAACGCGAGAAGTTGTTCAATGGAAGCAATTGATTGTGCGAAGCGTGGGGAGTTTACAGAAGCTGAAGCTAAATTACAAGAAGCACTAGAGGAATTAAAGGAGGCGCACCGCGTACAAACGGAGCTTATCCAGAAAGAGGCTGGTGGCGAAAAGACCGAAGTTACTCTTTTAATGGTACACGCGCAAGACCATTTAATGAATGCAATTACGGTGAAAGAATTAGCGAGTGAGTTTGTAGAGTTATATAGGAAGATGTCGGTGGATGAATGAACCTTGCTTATGCAAGGTTTTTTTATTTCACTAAATAGTGGGTTAAAATAATGAATTATTTTTCATTGAAAAAGTTTTTTTAGTGTTTTTTCATATTAAACACAACTAGACGACTAAACACTAATCTATTTTCATACAGTTATGTGTTAAAAGCGTGTTGTTTTATAACACACTGTGTATTTTTTGGACGACACACTAATTGAAAGCGTTAACACACAAAGAAAATGCTCGAAAAAGCACTGATTTTAGTGGTTTTAAAAAGTTGGCACGCTAATTGCATTAATAAATAGCGTAAAGAAAAATAAATAAACATAAATTTTTTATACTACACAAGGGGGATTTTCAAATGAATATTTTATTATGTTGTTCAGCAGGGATGTCTACAAGTTTACTAGTTACAAAAATGGAAGCGGCTGCAAAAGCTCGCGGTCTAGAAGGAAAGATTTGGGCTGTATCTGGGGATGCAGTAAAAAACAATATCGACCAAGCAGATGTGTTATTACTAGGACCACAAGTTCGTTACATGCTCTCTTCAATGAAAACGCTTGCTGACGAGAAAAATGTTGGAATCGACGTTATCAATCCAATGCACTACGGCATGATGAATGGAGAAGCAGTTTTAGATCACGCATTAACACTTAAAAAATAATTAGGGGGGAAGCGAAATGCAAAAGTTTATTGCATTTATGGAGAAATATTTAGTTCCAGTCGCAGGTAGAATTGGATCGCAGCGCCACTTAGTTGCAATCCGTGACGGATTTATCGCAGTTATGCCTCTTATTTTAGTTGGATCATTTGCAGTACTTATAAATAACTTACCAATTGATGCTTTCCAAAACTTTATGAAGGGCACATTTGGTGACGCTTGGAAAGATGTCGGTGGCGGTATGTGGACTGGTTCCTTTGCTATACTCGCCCTCATAGTCGCAGTTGGGATAAGTTACAATTTAGCGAAATCTTACGGCGTCGATGCGTTGTCAGCAGCAATCATTACATTCGGTGCATTAATTATTATTTCTCCGACAACGCCAAAAGAAGGCGGTATTGATTTAGCGTGGACAGGGGCACAAGGTCTATTCGTTTCCATTATAGTGGCTCTTCTTGTAACAGAAGTGTTTAGATTCTTTGTTCAAAGGGATATTACAATTAAAATGCCAGATGGTGTTCCACCGGCAGTAATGAAATCATTCGCAGCGTTAGTTCCAGCATTCGTTATTTTGATTGTAACAGCAGGTATTCAATTAGCTGTGAAACTTGCGGGAACAAGCATTCATAAAATGGTATTTGAAACAATTCAATTACCATTACAAGGTTTAGCGGGTACATTACCAAGTGCAATTATTATTGCTCTACTTATTCACGTATTATGGTTCTTCGGATTACATGGTCCAAATATTATTGGGGGGATTATTGACCCAATCTATTTACCAGCATTAGAGAAAAATATGAAATTATTTAATGATGGTATGTCTGCATATGACGTACCGCATATCTTCACAAAACCATTCTTTGATGTATACGTATATATCGGGGGATCGGGTGCAACGTTAGCATTCTTAGTGGCAGTAATGCTTGTAGCGAAAAGTGCGCAGCTTCGCGGTGTAGGCCGTGTATCTATCGGTCCTGGTTTCTTTAATATTAACGAACCAGTTATTTTCGGTACACCAATTGTATTAAACCCAGCGTTAATTATCCCGTTCGTACTTACACCAGTTGTATTAGTTATTACTTCTTATACAGCAATCACTTTAGGATGGGTACCAAAAACAGTTGCGTTAGTTCCATGGACAATGCCACCAATCTTTAGTGGTTATCTTGTATCGGGCGGAAGCATCGCTGGTGCAGCACTACAAGTGGTGAACTTTGCTATTGCGGTAGTAATTTACTATCCATTCGTATTAATGTGTGACCGTACTTATGTACAGGCTGCAAAAGCTGAAACAAAAGGAAGCGACAATTCAGTATCACTTTAAAAAATATTATTCTGGCGAGTTCCTATAGCTCGTCAGAATAATTACCTTTATATCATGTTCAAAAAGATGATACTCATCTACAAGAACACCAAACTATCATTCATAAAATAATAATTTAATAGACATGTTCAAACTGAAGGGGTATTTAAATCGGTTGAACCTTATAGAAAGGGCGGTAATTATGATGACTACAGCAGAACAAATTCCATTCCAATTGATTTTAAATAGTGGTAACGCACGAAGCTTTGCGATGGAGGCACTTCAATTTGCCAAACAGGGGAAAATGGTAGAAGCAGATGAAGCGATGGTAAAGGCGAAAGAAGCGATTAATGAAGCGCATCATTTCCAAACAGAGCTCATACAATCAGAAGCAAGAGGAGAAAAAACAGAGGTTAGTGTTCTTTTAATTCACGCACAAGATCATTTAATGAATGCGATTACAGTGAAAGAATTAGCAGCAGAGTTTATCGATCTTTATAAAAAGCTTGAAGCGAAAGGGGAATAAAGCATGACTGGAATTAAAATTGCTACAATCGGCGGTGGATCTAGTTATACACCAGAGTTAATTGAAGGATTTATTAAGCGTTATGATGAGCTTCCTGTTCGTGAAATTTGGTTAGTAGATATTGAGGCAGGAAAAGAAAAGTTGGAAATAGTTGGTAACTTAGCGAAACGTATGGTGAAAAAATCAGGTTTACCAATCGAGGTACATTTAACACTTGATCGCCGTGAGGCATTAAAAGATGCAGACTTCGTAACAACACAACTTCGCGTTGGTTTATTAGAAGCACGTGCAAAAGATGAAGCAATCCCATTAAAATATGATGTAATCGGTCAGGAAACAAATGGTCCTGGTGGTTTATTTAAAGCGTTGAGAACGATTCCTGTTATTTTAGATATTTGTAAAGATATGGAGGAGCTCTGTCCGAATGCATGGTTAATTAACTTTGCAAATCCAGCTGGTATGGTAACAGAGGCAGTTCTTCGTTATACAAATATTCAAAGAGTAGTTGGTCTATGTAACGTTCCAATCGGAATTCGTATGGGTCTTGCAAGATTACTTGAAGTAGATGCGAGTCGTGTTCACGTTGATTTCGCAGGTTTAAATCATATGGTATACGGACTAGATGTATACTTAGATGGCGTAAGTGTAATGGACCGTGTGTTAGAGCTTGTGACAGATCCAGAAAAACAAATTACGATGGAAAATATCGCAGCGCTTAACTGGGAGCCAGACTTTATTCGAGGACTTCGTGCGATTCCATGTCCATACCATCGTTACTACTACAAAACACGTGAAATGTTAGAAGAAGAAAAAGAAGCTTCTGTTGAAAAAGGTACACGTGCAGAAGTAGTAAAACAATTAGAAAATGATTTATTTGAGTTATATAAAGACCCGAACTTAGATATTAAACCACCACAATTAGAAAAACGTGGCGGAGCTTATTATAGTGATGCAGCATGTAGCTTAATTACGTCTATTTACAATAATAAAGGTGATATCCAGCCTGTTAATACACGAAACAACGGAACAATTGCAAGCTTACCACATGATTCAGCTGTTGAAGTGAACTGTATTATTACGAAAGAAGGCCCAAAACCAATTGCAGTTGGAGATCTTCCAGTACCAGTTCGCGGTTTAGTACAACAAATTAAATCATTCGAGCGCACAACAATTGAAGCTGCTGTTACAGGGGATTATCATAAGGCGCTGCTTGCTATGACAATCAATCCACTTGTACCATCAGATAAAGTTGCAAAACAAATTTTAGATGAAATGTTGGAAGCACATAAAGAGTATCTTCCACAGTTCTTTAAAAAGGTAGAGAAGTAAAAGCGGCGCTATTTAGCCCGCTTTTTTTATTCTATTAGGAGGTATTATGATGATTAAGTTAATTGTAAATGCAGATGATTTCGGTCTTACAGAAGGTACAAATTACGGCATTATTGATGGGCATATAAATGGACTTGTAAATTCAACGACGATGATGATGAATATGCCAGGAACAGAGCATGCGGTACGCTTAGCGAAAGAGTATAACCTACTCGGAGTAGGCGTACATCTCGTATTAACAGCAGGGGAGCCACTTCTTGGAGACGTACCATCACTTGTAGGTAGCGACGGATCGTTTCATAAACAAAGTGTTGTAAGGGAAGGGAATATAAATCCAGAAGAAGTTGAGAGAGAGTGGACTGCTCAAATTGAGAAATTCCTATCTTACGGATTAACACCAACTCATTTAGATAGTCATCATCATGTACACGGATTACCGATCTTACACGATGTTCTTGAGAGATTAGCAGCTAAATATAATGTTCCAATTCGTCGTTGTGGGGAAGATAGAGCGGTGCATCCATTTTCTGATGTATTTTACAGTGACTTTTATGCGGATGGTGTGACGGAAGATTACTTTGTGAAGTTAAAAGAAAGAGTACAAGGTGAACAAACGGTAGAAATTATGGTTCATCCAGCTTATATTGATCCAGAGCTTGTGAAGCGTTCTTCTTACGTAATGGATCGTGTGAAGGAATTGCGTATTTTAACAGAGAGTGAGTTGCCTGAAGGGATAGAACTTGTGAAGTTTTAATAGAAAAACGACGGCTACATCATGCCGTCGTTTTTTATTTACAAAATGGATAGAATATATCCGCCAAAAGCTCCAAGTATAACGATAACCCAAGGCGGTGCTTTCCAAAAAGCTAGTAAGCAAAAAAGAAGCGAAGCGAAAACGAAATCTGAAGCATTTATAATTGTACTCGTCCAAATGGGATCGTAAAAAGCGGCAATTAAAATACCAACAACTGCGGCGTTAACACCAAGTAGTGCGCCTTGTATGAATGATATTTTTCTCACATTGTTCCAAAATGGTAAAACACCAATAACGAGTAAGAAAGCAGGGAGGAAAATCGCAATTGTTGCGATTATTGCCCCAAGCGTCCCGTTTAACACTGCTCCTATATAAGAGGCGAATGTAAATAGTGGTCCTGGTACTGCTTGTGTTAATCCGTATCCAGCTAGGAACTGTTCTTTCGTCATCATTCCGTTTTGTACGAACTCACCTTCAAGAAGGGGCAGCACGACGTGTCCTCCTCCAAATACAAGTGCGCCAGAGCGATAGAAACTGTCAAATAAAGCGATGTAATAAGAGAACGGTCTTAATATTGGTAGCAGTAGTAATAGTCCAAAGAATAAGACGAGGCAAGAAACTGCTATCTTTTTTGAAATAGGTACTCTTATATTTTGAGATTGGCTAATTGGTTGGTTGCGATATAAAAACCAACCGATAAAGCCACATATTATAATAAGGATGACTTGTGTCCAACTACTTGGCCATAATAAGGCGATTGCGGCAGTTACAATCGCAATCGTTGCACGATTTCGATCTGGAGTTAACTTTCGCGCCATTCCCCATATGGCATGAGCGACAATAGCGACTGCTACAAGTTTTAGTCCATGAATCCAGCCAGCACTTCCAAGATCGAACTGATTAAGGAATGAGGCGAAGAAAACCAAAACAAGCACAGACGGTAAAGTGAATCCAATCCATGAAATAATAGCTCCTAATAGACCGCCCCGTAATAATCCAACCCCCATACCGACTTGACTGCTGGCAGGACCGGGAAGGAATTGACATAGTGCTACTAAATCTCCATAGCTTCGTTCATCCATCCATTTTCTTTTTTGCACGTATTCGTGGTGGAAATAGCCGAGATGAGCGACAGGACCGCCGAATGAAGTAAGTCCTAATTTAAATGAGACGAGAAAAATCTCTAATAATGTGTGAAAGATGTGTTTGTTTTTTTTCAAAATAACCTCCTATAATGTTTTTCTATGTGCATTATACAAGAGACTTTCAATCTACAGGAACGATTTTAATGTAAAGATTTTGTGAATCTTTTCTTTGTAATTAAAATTGAAAAAGTCATAAATGATTATGTCTAAACCATAAAGTAGTAGAAGTAGTGCTGGGAAATTTATATAAGGAGAATGCCTTATGACAACACATTTCTTTGCCAGGTTAACAGGTAAGAGGGAAGTGCCTCCTGTAAATACAGAAGCTTTTGGGGTAGCAGAGTTTATTTTTAGTGATGATTTAACGAAATTGCATTACAGAGTAATACTAAAAAATATAGAAAAGGTTACATCGTGTCAAATTCATTTAGGGAAGTCTACTCAAATTGGTCCTGTTGTTTTATATTTGTATGGTCCACTGGAGCAAGGGATTAGCTTGAACGAGGGAAGTATTACTGGTGTAGTGAATGTAGAGGATTTTGAGGGACCTTTACAAGGGAAATCATTTGTACATTTACTTCAAGAAATTATTCAGGCAAATGTATATGTTAATGTCCATACGAAATCACAAAAAAGAGGAGAAATAAGAGGGCGAGTTAGAAAAGTAAAGAAATAGAGGAAAAGGCTGTCCATATGTTGGAACAGCCTTTTCTCATTATATAAGGTGCTAGTTTTAGCAATTATTGTCGGTAAATCGATATATTTTGAAAATCGCTGATATAATCTGGGTTGCGCCGATATATTTTGAAAATCGCTGATATAATCTGGGTTGCGCCGATATATTTTGAAAATCGCTGATATAATCTGAGTTACGCCGATATATTTTGAAAATCGCTGATATAATCTGAGTTGCGCCGATATATTTTGAAAATCGCTGATATAACTCACGTTACGGTCGATATTTTTAAAAACGGCCTCGATTAATTTTTCACAGGCTGATTTTTAATAAAGAAGTCCATAACATAAAATACTTCGTCATCAGGTATTTGTATTTCAAATGTATTTTCAATTGGTTGCAACGCTTTTTTTACTTTCATATACATCCAGTACTCATCTTGTCTTCTTTTCTCTTTATCAGGGTGAGGAAGAAGGCTTTCTCCTTTTTGAAGACGGTCAACCATACAGCTCATATGCAGAATAACACCCATTAAGCTATCAGGAGTTAGCTGTAA
The DNA here is from genome assembly GCF_058795355.1 of Bacillus sp. GW823-FHT06A11. Taxonomy (NCBI): domain Bacteria; kingdom Bacillati; phylum Bacillota; class Bacilli; order Caryophanales; family Bacillaceae; genus Bacillus; species Bacillus sp. GW823-FHT06A11. The sequence continues at coordinate 310,665 of NZ_JBXAHS010000004.1, forward strand.
GGAAATTAATTCCTGAATTGTATTTAATGCGTAACGAATTGTTTTGATAAGTAATGCTCCATCGTTACGCTGCATTTGTTGTTCAAGAATATCCGCCATTTTTGCATATGTTTCTTCATACGTAATTAATTCTTGAATTGGCTGAATCGCTGTGTAGTTTACGATGTCTTGGAAATGATATGTTAAGCATGGTACTTGCACATCGAAATTCGTGACAATACAAATGATGTTACGCTCTTTTTTTATGTTCTCAATCATTTTCGTTAAATCTTTTTCATGGACGATACTAATTGGTATAATTTCAATTAAGTCTTTATCAAATCGTAAATAGTTCTCTAACATTTTTTGAATAGCTAAAGCACTTCCTTCACCAGTTAAGCAAGCTGTTAAAATAACAGATTTCATTGGGGAGAGAGGTTTTTTCTTTTCTTCTTGTACGTTTAAGTAAAATGGTGTTAAATTTTTTACTGTTTCATACAGCGCATCTAATGAATAACCGAGCTGAGCTTTTCGAGCTGCTTCTAGTGCGTGTGGTGTGCTCGTCATCGAGAGAACACGTACAGGGATTTTGAACTCCGTTTCTAATATGTCACCGATATAAGCAAGTGACCCCATATCGACAAGTAAGAGAAGCCCATTTACATTTTGTAGTGTTTTCATATACACTTTCACACGTTCCAAGAAATCTTTCGGTGATTCGTGTAACGGCATATCAATACCGGTTACTTCCTCAATGCCGAGAAGTTCGTTTGCGACGTTTGCCATTTCAGTTGCGATGCCATTACCGTGTGCTAATATTAATACTTTTACTTCTGTTTGTGAGGCAGGAATTGGATCAACAACGAAGAACATTGTTAAAAAGCCAGCTTCATCAATAGGCATTGTTATTTGTAATTCTTCCTCCAGTAGTTGAATGCATTGCATAGCTACGGAAAAAGCTTCTTTATATTTCGTACGAATTTGATTTAATTGTGGGTGATGTATTTGTTTTCCGCTTTGTAAACGTTGTAGAGTTGTCTGTACATGTAAACTTAAAGCGAGAAATACTTTTTCATCAAACGTCTTAGATAAATGCTTTTCAGCAAGTTCCGCTATTTTTTCACATACGGAAACGATATTACGATCCACAATTTTAAAAACATTTTCATGGCTTGTTTTTTTTGATATTTGGTTAAAATATTGTACGAAAAAGCTTTGAACATCATTTTCTATTAGTAATTCTAATTCTTCCTCTTCAATACCACGTGCTTGAAGTTCTTCGTATTTATAGTCAATATAATCGTAAATAGAAGAGCGTTTTTCATCTTCTGTTTTATGATTACTCCAACCTTCCTCACCTGTAAATACAAATGTTTCATTTGGTATTTGGTATAAGTGACGGCTCTTCCTTTCAATGAACAACCCTTCTTTCATATACCAAGGTAAATCTGTACTTGAAACATAGACAGAATCACGTTTCTTTGTGACCAAATCAGAATAGGCTTTCGCACAGGCAATTTGAACATCTGTTTTTAATTGACCAATGTTATTGGGACAATTGTAAAAGACGAAAGCACGCATTGCATTTGGGCTAACGTGAATGTCTTTTCGCAGACGAATTGCTTCATTTGTGAAAAATAGCTGTAGTAAAGCAAAGCGCTCTTTATGTGTACGCTCACGAAGTGGTGGCAGCGTAACAGTCATCGGTATACGTCTTGTAAATGTTTTTAATAAAAAGGAATTTGGTTCTTCTGTTGTTGCAGTAATGATTAATACTTGTGCTTTACGTTCGTTCTCTGTTTCTCCAAGGCGGCGGTACACTCCGCGGTCAATAAAGGTGAAAAGCATTTCTTGTCCCTCTGGAGGTAGGCGATGTACTTCATCTAAGAAAAGAATTCCTTCATGTGCTTTTTCAATTAACCCTTTTTGATCACTTGCTCCTGTGTAAGCTCCTTTTTTAATCCCAAATAACTGTCCAAGTAGTAGTTGTGGATTGTTTGCGTAATCAGCACAGTTAAAGACGATAAATGGTGCATTTTTGGGAAGCTGTTCAACTTCAATTGCATATTCGTGCATTAAAGAAGCAAACATAGACTTTCCGACCCCTGTTTCTCCCAGTAGTAAAGTATGCATACCGTTTGGAGGGTAGAGAATAGAAGCTTTCGCTTTTTCAATTGCGATTTTAAGGCTCGTATTTTCAATTGCAAATGTATCTAATGAAGTTATGTCTTTTGAATGCGTTTCCAACGAAGTGTTCGTTTCTATGTAAAAACGAACAGGTCGCGTATTTGTTTTTAATAACCGTTTATCTTTTACAAGTTTGTTTAAGTCGCTACTTACATTGGCGCGATCTAGTTGTAGAAATGTAGCGAGTTCTGATGCGGTTACACCTTCTGTATAATTTCCTTCTTGTATTGCATTAAAAATGAGATCTATTCGTTTCATTTCCATTCACCTCGAAACTTCATCACTATTTAAAAGTTTACACAAAAATGGGAAGGGTGGGAAGAGAAAAATAAAACAGCTTTAGTCTAGAAGTACTAAAGCTGTTACAATCTTGTGTCTTTCCAAAAATTTACCTCGAGATGAGAAGATGGATTATAGGGAAGAAGTTTGTATCCTTGTGACTGTAAATAATCAATTACTTTTGGCAGTATTTGTACGGTCACACTCGAATCATGCATTAAAATAACTTCGACTTGTTCATCACTTTGATTACGCACTCTTTCGAGTATGGCAGAAGGATTATCATAGCTTTTCCAGTCATAAGTATCGATCGTCCAATCCCACATTTTATACTGGGCTGATACAAGTGCGTCACGGTAATTCTTTTTTAAGTAAGGCATACTACCATATGGAACGCGAACGAGATGTGTATTTAATTTCGTAACTTGCTGGACAATGCTTTGTGTTTGTTCCATTTCTGCAATTAAAGTGGAAGGGTCACCAGTGTAAAGGCGTTTTACATCATGTGACATGCTATGGAGCCCGATATAATGTCCTTCTTTAATTAATCGTTGCATCGTTTTTCTGTAATGCGGCACTTTTCCGCCAATAACAAAGAAAGTTGCTTTTCCGTTCTTTTCTTTTAAGATGTTTAAAATTTGTGTAGTGTATTTGTTTGGCCCGTCATCAAATGTTAAGTACGCAATTTTTTGTGTAGGAGAGGTCGTTTCAGTATTTGGATGATGTTCAGCAGGAATAACGGTTGTTGCTTCAGTATTAGATGATGCGTACATAGTAATTGTTAAGAATAAAATAATACATTGAAATATTCGCTTGATCATAACATTCACCCTCAGTTTGACAATCAAGATGTAAAAAAACTTGATACTTTTCTTATTATGTATATCTTTCTCCAATAGAGGAACTCTCAAACAATCTATATTTTGGAAATATAAAATAAGGAATAAAAAATAGCATCCTAAAGGATGCTATTTGAATATTTCATAATGGTAAAGGCTATACTACAATTAGTCTTCGCGTTTTTTCACTTTTTTATAAAAGGAAATAAGTGGTTTGTAACGTTCATGTACAAGACCGATTATTTCAGCAATGATTTCTGTGAAGAAAATCAAAGCGAAAAGAAGAATAATGGATAACCATAACGTTGCACTAGTGAAAATAATGGCATTTACACTAAAGAAAATACCGAATGCGTATATAATTAGTACCGTTTTACGATGAGAGAATCCCATTGCAAGTAAGCGGTGATGTAAATGCGATTTATCTGGTGCTGAAATAGGTTTTTTATTTACGATACGACGGATGATTGCAAATATCGTATCAAATATAGGTACACCTAAAATGATAATTGGAACGATAAAACTGAATAACGTTACACTTTTGTATAATCCAAGTAACGATATAACAGAAATACAGTATCCTAAAAATAGTGCTCCTGTATCTCCCATGAAAATTTTTGCTGGATGGAAGTTGAAGAATAAAAATCCAATTGTACTTGCTAATATAATTAATGCGAGTGGCAAGATAATAGCTGTTCCAGTACCCCATGGGCTAGTGAAGGCCATATATGCTAGCGTTGCAAGTACGATAGATGAAATACCAGCAGATAATCCATCTAAGCCGTCAATTAAGTTGATTGCATTCGTAATACCTACAAGCCAAAATACTGTAATTGGATAAGCAAGCCATCCAAGTTCAGTATCCCCAAGGAATGGGATATATAATACTTGCACTAATAATCCACTTTTTACAATCATAATGGCAACTAACAGTTGTCCACCGAATTTTACTTTCGCAGATAACTCGTACATATCATCTAAAATTCCGATGATTACAATGATAATCGCACCTAGTGTTATCGATAACATTCTTTGCTCATATAAGCCGCCGACAACAAATCCTACAGCTACACCAATAAATATTGCTAACCCGCCAAGACGTGGCATAATCTTTTGGTGCACTTTACGTGCGTTTGGCTTATCTGTCGCTCCTATTTTAAAAGCTAATTTAATAACTAAAGGAGTAACGACGAGTACAGTGATGAAAGATGCCAAAATGGCATAAATCACTTGTGAGTCCATTAATACCCCACCCTTTATATTCTAACGTAATTTTTTTTTTGAAGATATATTTATCTGAAAATTATGATGTTTATTTGCAGGCTCATAACATATGGTATCACAAAAAGATTAGAATTCAATCTTTTTTTCTCTTTACGGTTAATGGAAGCGGATAGAATATATGACAATTGTATATAGAATGTTGCTTCATATGAGAAGGTTAATCGTACTGGACTTTGGAATATGACATTTCCTTTTTTTCTTCGATAGTGAATACTTTTAGTTCAGTATTATAAGTGTTACACGTAGAAATGAGTAAGTTTCATGTTAAAATGTGGGAATTTATCTCGCGTCAACTAGTAGCCCCGTTCCTACTAATTAAAGTTTTACTTTATCCCGCATTAATGGACAGTAAGACCCCCACCTCAAAATTCAGCGAAGCAAAGAAGTTAGGTGGGGACCAACTGCCCGTAAAAGCCCCACTGATTAAAGTTTCACTTTATATTATAGTGCATTTAATTTTACAAAAACTTTAAAAAGAATGAGGGAAGTAATTCATATAATGAAGAAGGAAAAGGGTTTTCTCATTTTTAATGTGAGAGGGGGAAGCACAGGGAGAATTCTGTATTTCATATCTTTTCCATTGTAAATTCCTGTGCGAAAAGGAAATGAAAATTACGATAATAGGTACTGGATATGTTGGATTGATTACAGGAGTAGGATTGGCAAAGTTGGGGCATTCAGTTACATGTTTTGATATAGATGATGAAAAAATTGAACGGATAAAACAAGGGGATTTACCTATTTATGAGGTTAGATTACATGAATTAATAAATTATGCATATGAGAATAACGCTTTAACTTTTACATCAAATAAAGAAGAGGCATTTGATGATGTAGAGTTTATATTTATTGCAGTTGGAACACCATCTTTATTAGATGGGACGGCGGATTTAACGTATATTCAGAGTGCTTGTAAAGATATTGGATTATATGCGACAAACGATATTATTGTTGTTACGAAAAGTACAGTTCCAGTAGGTACAAATGATGTAATGAAGGGATGGATTGAGGGGAATTTAAAAGGGAGGCATACAGTACATATCGTATCGAATCCAGAGTTTTTGCGTGAAGGTTCAGGTATTTATGATTTCTTTCATGGAGATCGTATTGTAATTGGAGCGGATAGTGAGGAAGTAGCAAGAAGAGTAGAGAGTTTGTATAGCCAATTATGCTTAGAAACGTATGTTACAGATATTAAAAGTGCAGAGATGATTAAATACGCATCGAATGCCTTTTTAGCTACAAAGATTAGTTTCATTAATGAAATTTCAAATATATGTGAGAAGGTAGGCGCAAATGTATTGGATGTTGCCAAAGGGATGGGAATGGATAAGAGAATTGGTGCATCTTTTTTAAATGCGGGCATTGGATACGGGGGATCGTGTTTCCCGAAAGATACGAAAGCACTGGTGCAAATTGCGGGAAATGTTGCTCATGATTTTCGTTTGTTAAAAGCGGTTATTGAAGTAAATAATAAGCAACAGCTGCTATTGATTGAAAAAGCGAAAAAAGTTATGAACATGAATAAAAAGCGGATTGCAGTTCTTGGCGCGTCATTTAAACCGAATACGGATGATATTAGAGAGGCATCATCTCTTATTATAATAGAAGCATTACTTAATATAGGTGCAGAAATTGTTCTGTACGATCCAAAAGCAATTCAATATGTGAAAAATATATTTGGAGATGCTATACAATATAGTAGATGTATAGATGAATCGATTAGAGATGCGAGTGCGGTTTTTATCGTAACAGAATGGGAAGCTATTCGAGTGTACCCATTAGAAAAGTACGTACAACTTATGAGAGAGCCTATTTTATTCGATGGGAGAAATTGTTATACTGATGAAGATGTTAAGAAACAAAAGATAGATTATTACTCGGTGGGCAGAAAAAGTATTTGTAATAGAAAAGTTTCTGTTATGCGTTAAAAAGGGATGTACTCATGCATATTTTTATATGTCATAATAGAAGCTGTAATTAGTGAAAGAAAAGAGGCAATCACATGACTGAACGTTTAAAAGTAATGACAATTTTCGGGACACGTCCAGAAGCAATTAAAATGGCACCTCTTGTATTAGAGTTGCAAAAACACCCAGAAAAAATTGAATCGATTGTGACTGTAACAGCACAGCATCGCCAAATGTTAGATCAAGTATTAAATATCTTTGGAATTACGCCAGATTTCGATTTAAATATCATGAAAGACCGCCAAACTTTAATTGATGTTACAACACGCGGTTTAGAAGGTTTGGATAAAGTAATGAAAGAAGCGAAGCCGGATATTGTACTTGTACATGGTGATACAACAACAACATTTATTGCAAGCTTAGCTGCTTTTTATAATCAAATTCCAGTAGGTCATGTTGAGGCGGGCCTTCGTACGTGGGATAAGTATTCTCCATACCCAGAAGAGATGAATCGTCAATTAACAGGCGTAATGGCGGATCTTCATTTCTCACCAACAGCAAAATCAGCAACGAACTTACAGAAGGAAAATAAAGATGAGTCACGTATTTTCATCACAGGAAATACAGCGATTGACGCGTTGCAAACGACTGTTAAAGAAACATATAGTCATCCTGTACTAGAGAAACTTGGAAATGATCGTCTTGTACTTATGACAGCTCACCGTCGTGAAAACTTAGGTGAACCTATGCGTAATATGTTCCGTGCAATTAAGCGTCTTGTTGATAAGCATGAAGATGTACAAGTTGTGTACCCTGTTCATATGAACCCTGTTGTTCGTGAAATAGCAAATGAAATTTTAGGTGAACATAATCGTATTCATTTAATTGAGCCGCTAGATGTAATTGATTTCCACAATGTTGCAGCTCGTTCATACTTAATGTTAACGGATTCTGGCGGTGTACAAGAAGAAGCTCCATCACTTGGGGTACCAGTTCTTGTTCTTCGTGATACAACAGAGCGCCCTGAAGGTATTGAAGCGGGTACGCTGAAATTAGCAGGAACAGACGAAGAGACAATCTTTGGTCTTGCAGATGAGTTGTTATCAGATAAAGAAGCTCATGATAAGATGGCGAAAGCATCTAACCCTTACGGTGATGGTCGTGCATCAGAGCGCATTGTAGAAGCGATTTTACAACACTTTAATAAGTAAATAAAAAAGGCCCAATCGGATAGATTGGGCCTTTTTGTTACGGCTGATTGCGCATAATCCACTCTGCATGAGCATTTGTAGAAGGTGGCGGATCAGTTGGTGTTTTATTTTGGTTTGTTTCTTTTTTTGCTTGTTCGTTAGAATTAGAATTAGAACTTGAATTTGAATCAGGATTTGAGTTGTTTTTTGTAGTTGGATTTTTTGCTTTTTCCCCTAATTCTTTTTCAATTTCGTTACGCACCGTTTCTACACTGATTGGATCTGGAAGGAAGTAATAAATACCGCCTATCTTTTTGTCTTCGCCTTCAAGCTTTAACGTTTGCATTGTAGAAGGATCAAATCCAGAAAGTTTATTGTAAAGAGCAAGTCCGTCTGAAATAGGAATGTCGGTTTTTATATATTTTCCAACGACAGCTGTTAAATCTTTAATTTTAAATACAGTAGAGGTGGAGTTTAGTTTATGAGCAACAGCGGCCAGTAATTGTCTTTGTCTAGCAGCTCGACCATAATCGCCATTTGGATCTTGCTTGCGCATACGGACGTAAGCAAGTGCTTCTTCACCGTTTAAGTTTTGCTGTCCTTGCTTAAATTGAATTTTTTTGTAGTAATCTACGTCAGAGCGCTCCCAGAAATCGAAGGGTACGTCAACCGTAACGCCGCCGACAGCATCAACGATACCTTTAAAGCCTTGGAAATCAATTTTAAGATAATGGTCTACAGGAACTTTTAGAAAGCCTTCGACAGTTTTGATTGCCATTTCTTCACCGCCGTAAGCATGGGCAGCGTTAATTTTGTCTTCCTTATTTTTACCAACAATTTTAACTCGAGAATCACGAGGAATACTCATAAGTGAAATCTTTTGAGTTTTCGGATTGACTGTTGCAAACATTAATGAGTCTGTACGACCATTTTGACCGTCTGTCGCATAATCTTCTATACCCATAATGAGAATTGTAAAAGGTTCCTTTGTAATTTCTACATCTTGGTTTCTTAAATCCGATTTTTCACGAGTAAAACCACTATACATCCCCATAAGAGAAGAGTAAGAATTAAACACATAAACTCCTATACTGCCAAATAAAAATGCGAAAATAAGGAAGAAGAAAAGTTTCCTTCTTCGCTTCTTTTTTATTCTGCTATTTTGGAGATGATAATAACGTTCTTCCATATATAATCTCCTTAGTTCATTTGTAGGGAAGTAATTCACTACATTAATCTTTGAAGGTGATAAAAGAGTTATGCTTAGATAACATCTTGTTCTAAGTACAACATATCTCCTTCTGTAATTGTACATTTCCCGTTTGTTAATTCAATCATCCAATTTGTAAATGATTGTTTGCCGTCTTCTTCTACATAAGTATCAAATGTGACATTTTCTAGATAATGTATATCTTTAATGGCATATTTTGAATTACGTAATTCATTTTCTACTTTGCCAAGTAATGTGTAATCAATCTCGGTTTGCATCACACGCATTAGTTTTCGCTGGACAACACCGACATGATTAATGCCTTCGCTTGTACACTTTCCATATGCACGAATTAATCCACCTGCGCCAAGTTTAATGCCACCAAAATAGCGTGTTACGACAACGACGGTATCTTTTAGCCCACGTTTTTTTAGTACTTCTAGCATTGGTACGCCAGCTGTACCGCTAGGCTCGCCGTCATCATTTGCTTTTTGAATATGATCTTGTTCGCCAATTAAATAAGCGGAACAATTATGTGTTGCGTTCCAATGCTGTTTTTTTATTTTTTGTATAAATTCTTGAGCCTCTTCCTCAGTCGTTGCTCGGCTAATATAACAAATAAATCTTGATTTTTGAATGACGATTTCGTGTTCGCCGTAGTCTTTGATTGTTAAATATTGTAATAGCACTTGTATACGCCCCTATCTATCAAAATGACTAGTACTTTCCATTTTAAAAGCGAGCCTTTTTATATTCAAACATTTTTTCTAAATAGGCTGAAGTTTTTGGTGAGTATTTTATCTTTTTGTTGTAATTTGTCGAGATGGTGAGTATAATTTCAACCGGCATTTCCCTGTATGGATGCACCATTTGTAGTTTTCGTGTAAAATTAGGAAATAAAACTTTTTATAAGGCAGGTACGAAAATGAAAATAGCTATTGTTACTGATAGTACAGCATATATACCGAAGCAAATCCGTGATGAACTCAATATATATATGATTCCATTAAACGTTGTGTTTGGAACAGAATCTTATCAAGAAGAAGCTGAAATTTCAGCAGATGATTTTTATGTGAAAGTACGTGAACAAGAGGAACTTCCAAAAACTTCTCAACCAGCAATCGGAAAGTTTGTTGAGCTATATGAAGAACTAGCTAAAGATTATGATGCAGTTATTAGTATTCACCTATCAAGTGGAATTAGTGGTACATATCAAACTTCAACGACAGCTGGACAGATGGTAGAGGGTATTGATGTATACACGTATGACTCTGAAATTAGTTGTGAAGTACAAGGATTTTATGTGCGTGAAGGTGCAAGGTTAGCAAGTGAAGGAAAGAGTCCAAAAGAGATTATTGCTCGTTTTGATGAAATGAAGAAAACGATGGACGCCTATTTTGTAGTTGATGATTTACATCATTTACAACGTGGTGGTCGATTAAATAGCGCGCAAGCTTTCATCGGCAGTCTGTTACAAGTGAAGCCAGTTTTATATTTTAGAGATAAAATCATTATTCCGTTTGAAAAGATTCGTACACGTAAAAAAGCATTAAAACGTATCATTGAAATTTTTGATGAGCAAGCAAGTAAAGGTGTACCTATGGAAGCAGTTATCATTCATGCGCAACGTGAAGAGGAAGCGAATGAATGGAAGAAAGAATTAGAAGCAAAATATCCTCACGTCACAATTCGTACAGGTTATTTTGGAGCTGTAATTGGTACGCACTTAGGTGAAGGTGCATTAGGTCTTGGATGGTATACGAAGTAATAAAGATATAAAAAGCTCTCTTTTTAAGAGGGTTTTTTTACGGGTATGTTACGTTTAGTTGACAAGTTAATATTTGGAAATGGTAAAATGTACGTAAAATAAAATAATGAGGAAAGTTTTATAACTTACTTTTTACAAGAAACTATATTATAATAGAAGAGAGGTGAAACATATGGAGCATAATTCTTGTTTATGTCCAAAGTTTGAGTCAGCTTTTACTCTGCTTAGTAAGAAGTGGACTGGCTTAATTATTAAATCTTTGCTTGAAGAGTCGAAACGTTTTAGAGAAATCGCAGATATTATCCCAAATATGAGCGATCGTATGTTGTCAGAGCGTTTGAAGGAATTGGAAAGCGAGGGCATTGTAGTTCGTAATGTCTATCCAGAAGTACCAGTTCGAATCGAGTATGGCTTAACTGACAAGGGAAAAGCGTTAGAAAGTGTTATGGATGAGGTCCAAAATTGGGCTGAGAAATGGATGAAGTAGCATTTCATTTGTATTCGTATATTTAATAAAACGTAAGGGATTCCTTACGTTTTTTCTTTGTTTATAGAAGTAAGAAAAGTATGCAAATTTCTACACACACATACAAAAATATACGAATTTTGCGCTAGAGCTACATATAATATTACATTTGTTTTACAAAAACGTAACATTAGCAAAAAAAATCCCGAATTATGGTATAAATTTTATAGGTTATATACGGAAAAAGAAAAAAGAAAGCGGTGTAAAAAATAAAATGAAAAAGCTAAAAATGGCATCTTGCGCATTAGTTGCAGGGTTAATGTTTTCAGGGCTAACACCAAATGTATTTGCAGAAGATAAAATTTCTGACGTGAAATCACAAATTAATACACAAAATGACACTTTACATAAACAACAACAAGAACGTGATGAATTACAAAAACAAATGAATGAATTAAACAAAACAATTCAAGGTTTAGATAAGTCTGTTCAAGAGAATGCTGCAAAGCTTGATGAAACAACGAAAAAAGTTTCTGATACTGAGCAATTAATTGAAAAGAAAAATAAAGATATTGCAGAATTACAAACGAAGATTGCAAAACGTGAAGAGTTATTAAGAAAGCGTTTAGTTGCACTTCAAGAACAACCAAATACGAACGTTGTAACAGAAGTTCTTGTAAACTCTAAAAACGTTGCAGATTTAGTTGATCGTTTAACTTCTGTTTCTAAAATTCTTGAGTCTGATGAAGATATCATGAAAACACAGCAAGAAGACCAAGCTAGTGTGAAAAAAGATGTTGCAACGGTAAAAGAGAAACAAAAAGAATTAAAAGAAGCACAAACTCAAATTGAAACTGCTAAGAAAGAACTTGACGCTGAAAAAGAGAAAAAAGCAACAGCGGTAAACGATTTAAGCGGTAAAATGGATACAGTTGTAACTACAATGACAAGTACAGAAGGTCAATTGAAAGAGCTTGAAAAACAAGCGTTACAATTACAACGTATTGCAGAAGAAGAAGCACAAGCAAAAGCTGCACAAGAAGCTGCTGCTCAAAAACAAGCAGAGCAAGCTGCTAAAGCTGCGCAAGCTCAGCCAGCACAAGCACCTGCAGAGCAAGCTGCACCAGCAAACAATGGTGGACAAGCTCAAAAAGAAGAGCCTAAAAAAGAAGAACCGAAAAAAGAGGAACCGAAAAAAGAAGAGCCTAAGAAAGAAGCACCTAAACAAGAAGAGAAAAAGCCAGCTCCAAATGTGGGTGGCGTAATTGGTAAAGCGCAAAGCTACTTAGGTTTACCATATGTTTGGGGAAGTGCATCTCCATCAAACGGTGGTTTTGATTGTAGTGGATTCATTTCTTACATTTTTGGTGTAGGTCGTCAAGACGTTGCAGGTTACTGGAACTCAGTTTCTAAAGTAGGTAGCCCACAACCAGGAGACTTAGTATTCTTCCAAGGTACTTATAAAGCAGGTCCATCTCACATCGGTATTTACGTTGGTAATGGCCAAATGATTCATGCTAGTGATAAAGGAATTGCGTACGGTGATATCAACAGCTCATATAACCAAAAACATTTCTTAGGTTATGGTCGATTCTAGGATTTATAAAAGAATAAAAAACGTGTATAAAGTCGATAGCTTACTATTTTATAAGTAGGTTATCGGCTTTTTTGAGTTTTTACGGGATTTGAAGAAGGGTTTATAGTAGTGCTGGAGGTGATTGTCGATGCTATCGGGGAAACAGTTGCTATTAGACGAACTTTCTTCAGATTTACAGAGGGAATTAAATGATTTGAAAAAGAAGGGAGAGGTCGTGTGTGTACAAGGTGTAAAAAAGAAGGCTTCTAAATATGTATGTCAGCGCTGTGGAAATATAGAACAGCGGCTATTTGCGTCGTTTTTATGTAAAAGGTGCAGTAAAGTGTGCACATATTGCCGGAAGTGTATAACGATGGGGAAGGTAAGTGAATGTGTTGTACTTGTTCGCGGGATTGCTGAAAGAAAGAGAGAAAAGAATTTAAATTTGTTACAGTGGAGCGGAACGTTGTCTACTGGTCAGAATTTGGCGGCGCAAGGAGTTATAGAGGCTATTAAGCGAAAAGAATCATTTTTTATTTGGGCTGTATGCGGGGCTGGGAAAACAGAGATGTTGTTTTACGGTATTAACGAAGCGCTTCAAAAAGGAGAAAGAGTTTGTATCGCAACGCCGAGAACGGATGTTGTTCTGGAATTAGCACCGAGATTACAAGAAGTATTTCCATATATAAAGGTAGCGGCTTTATATGGAGGGAGTGTGGATAAAGAAAAAGATGCAGTACTAGTCGTTGCAACCACGCATCAATTATTGCGTTATTATAGGGCGTTTCATGTCATGGTTGTAGATGAGATAGATGCTTTTCCATATTGTGCAGATCAAATGTTACAGTACGCGGTAAAACAAGCGATGAAAGAAAGAGCGGCGCGTATTTATTTAACTGCGACTCCAGATGAAACGTGGAAGCGAAAATTTAGAAGAGGTGAACAAAAAGGTGTTATTGTTTCTGGACGATATCACCGTCATCCTTTGCCAATTCCTTTATTTTGTTGGTGCGGGAATTGGAAAAAAAGCCTCATTGATAAAAGAATTCCTCGAGTTTTACTACAGTGGTTACAAACGTACTTAAATAAAAAATATCCTATTTTTTTATTTGTTCCCCATGTGCGATATATAGAAGAGATAAGCCTGTTGTTAAAGTCATTAAACAAGCGAATTGAAGGTGTACATGCAGAAGATCCGGGTAGAAAAGAAAAAGTAGCGGCTTTCAGAAAAGGAGAAATCCCAGTATTAGTTACAACGACAATTTTAGAGCGAGGCGTAACAGTAAAAAATTTGCAAGTAGCGGTTTTAGGGGCGGAAGAAGAAATATTCTCAGAAAGTGCACTCGTACAAATTGCGGGCCGAGCAGGGCGGAGCTTTGAAGCACCGTATGGAGAGGTCGTTTATTTTCACTATGGTAAGACAGAGGCGATGGTGCGCGCGAAAAAACATATTCAAGGTATGAATAAAAATGCGAAAGAACAAGGATTGATCGATTAATGCATTGTTTACTTTGTGATGAGTGTTTTGTAGAAACGGTTAGTTGGTACAATTTTTTTGTAAAGTGTCATAGAAAATATATATGTGATAGATGTGAGCAGAAACTTTCCTATATTATAGGAGAAATTTGCATGGAGTGTGGGCGGCCTTTAGAATATGTTCCTGCCTCATTTCAAGAAGACGGTATTTGTATAGATTGTCTAAGGTGGATAAAAGAGGCGAAGTATCGTTCTTTTAAAAACCGTTCGTTATATATGTATGATGATGAGATGAAAGAAATAGTAGCGCAGTTTAAGTTTCGGGGGGATGCAGAGTTAGTGCGCATTTTTTATCGTCCTTTTCGAAGTTTATTTCAAAAGTATTTTGCTAATGTTTCAACCGTTATCGCTGTTCCGCTTAGTAAGGAAAGGGAAGTTGAACGTGGTTTTAATCAAGCTGAGTTATTAGCAACTTGTTTACCTGTCAAAATTTCTTATCCATCATTAAGAAGAAGGGAAACAGAAAAGCAAAGTAAGAAGACACGTAAAGAAAGGGTGTCAGGGAGCAATCCTTTTTATTTTCAGGGAGAAGAGATGTTTTCTGGGCAACATATTTTACTCGTTGATGATGTGTATACGACTGGAATTACAGTTAGGCAAATCGGAAGTTTGTTATATGAAAGAGGGGCGAGGGAAGTATCTAGTTTGACACTTTGTAGAAGTTAATATGGCAGTGTCGAAAGGGATAATAAAAAGGCGATAAGTCTTCTTTGACTTCATATGTTGTCATTCGTTATAGTCAAAATATGGGGCGAATGCCCTGATTTTTAGAGTGAAGGGAATGGAATGAACATGCAAGGAAGAGTGAAATGGTTCAATGCAGAAAAGGGATTTGGGTTTATTGAGCGTGAAGATGGTGACGATGTATTTGTCCATTTTTCTGCTATTCAACAAGATGGGTATAAGTCATTAGAAGAAGGGCAACAAGTAGAGTTTGACATTGTAGATGGAGCACGTGGACCACAAGCAGCTAATGTTGTGAAACTGTAGGGGATATTGTTTTGGGAAGAGAAAGCTGCGTTTGTGGCAACGTTATATATATGTAGTAGAACCTCTTGTTTTTCGCAAGGGGTTTTTTGTTATAGGGTAAGTTGTCAAAAAGTTGTTTCTTTTCTGTAACGAATTGTCCACAGTTATATTCGTTATTCACGATGTTAATAGGATAAAATAAAGATAGAAACGATGCATCTTTTCATTTCAACAAAAAACGATAAAAAAATCGCAATTCCACTAATTTTTTTAAAAAAGTTAGAAGGAGTTTTTAAGCCAGTGTCGAAATTATAGTACATAGGCTTGAAAGGAGGAATTCATCTATGAAATTCAACATTCGTGGTGAAAATATTGAAGTAACTCCAGCATTAAAGGAATATGTAGAGAAAAAACTAAGTAAGTTAGAGCGTTATTTTGATACATTCCCAGAGATTAAAGTTAATTTAAAAGTATACTCTGACAAGCAACGTGTCGAGGTAACAATACCATTTACTGATTTATTACTTCGTGCAGAAGAAACTAATAGCGATATGTACGCTGCTATCGATTTAGTAGTTGATAAACTTGAGCGACAAATTCGTAAACATAAAACAAAGGTAAATCGTAAGTTACGTGAGAAAGGTTCTGTGAAAACGAACTTTATCCTTCCAGAAGCGGTAGCTGTTCTGGATGCGGTAGAAGAGGATGAATTAGAACTTGTACGTACAAAACGATTCGATTTAAAACCGATGGACGTTGAAGAAGCGATCCTACAAATGGATATGCTAGGACATAATTTCTTCGTCTTCACAAATGCTGATACAAATGAAACTAATGTTGTATATGGCCGTAAAGATGGGAAATACGGTTTAATCGAAACTAAATAATAATTCAAAAGCGCAGCCGAAATGGCTGCGCTTTTTTGTATTGAGATTTTGAATGTGATTATCTCCATAAGTATGTACTTGTTAGGAGTATACTAATTTTGTTTAATTTAACAATATTTTATAATTGTAAATAAAATATTAAGTTTTCTGGAATCAATTGATAGTGTATTTTGCTTTTGTTATCTTTAAATTGCGTTATATAGATTTACTTTGTTTCTTTAGTAAAAAAATAAAATCGATATAATGCTACAAATTATCGGAGGTGCTTTTAGTGAGCATTAAGAAAAAAAGTCGTTTTATGTTTGGATCTGTTTTATCGTTAGGTATTTTAGCTAGTACTTTTGCTTTAACCGAACCTGCTAAGGCTGATACAAAGGATGATCATGTAGAATTTACCTTTAGACTTTGGAATGCATATGATTTTACTAATGCACGTCCTAAAGAGACACCTACTTCTATGTATATGCGTGTAAAGAGTAGTGAGAAGGGCGGTGGTTCTTTTAACGTTTGGACAGAAGCTGATAAAAATAAAGGTAAAGGTAATAGAGATTGGGTAAATGTTTCAGGTGAGTCGGGTAAGCATGAAGGAACGGTGAAACCAGGTAAAACGTATCTTTTCCAAAATTACGCATATGAAAACTATGGAAAAAATGTACCTGTGAGATTTGGTGGTTATTCTAGAGAAAATAATGCTTATCCTACTGCTTGGAGTCCTGATAGTGTAAGACCGAGTGGACCTTACACTGAATATTGATTTAGAAATTATAAATTGAAATTATTTATTGTGTAGTACTAGAAAAAGTCGTATAGTTCCGAGTCTTGATTATACGGCTTTTCCTGCTATTTCATTTTTAAAATAGGAGGAGTTGTAATGAGGTTTATCTCAAGATATATTTTAGTTTGTTTTTTTATATTGAGTATTAGTTTCTTAGTTTCTTGTCAAAAGAAAGTAGATGAACCGATTGTAAATATTGAAGATACTTTAACGGAAAAAGATAATTTGAAAAGTATTCAGTTACAAGAAATTAAGAAAAATACTATTGTTGAACAAGTGTTTTTAAAAAGTGAAAATGGTCATGATTTCTTTCAAGGTCAAATAGAAAGAAATGATAGCTTAATAGAGGATAAGCTTTCAAATAAAAAATTAAAGTCAGGAGTTATACCAGAAAATTATTATGTTTTTTTAACGGGTGTGACGAATAAGAAAAAACCAACGTATCTTTTGGGACGGATTGAACAAATTGATGGAAAAATAATTCAGTGGAAACAAGAAGTTAAGAGTGTAAAAAGAAAAGGTACAAATGATGTTTATCAGTATGAAGTTGAGTTTCCTAAATTTGAAGGAGAGAGAGCAAATGTTTCTTTTCGTTACATTTGGTTAAATAAAGAAAATAAATGTTATGGTGTTGCGGATCAACTTTTCATATTAAAAAAGATTTAAATTTCATTAATGGTTTATGGAGGAGTTGTAGATGAGTTACTTTTTAGGAAGGATTTTAAAAGGTAGGATGTTTTGGTTGTCTGTATTTATTATGTTAGTAATTGTCATTGCTCAATATATTGCTATGTGTGTAACAACGAAAGGATTTAATGATGCTGGGATTATAAAGGTATCTCCATATTTATCTAACATTTTACATTTTAATAGATTACCATTTTATAGTGAATTTTATCTACTTATATTTCCTATGATTTCTGCAATGGCTGTAGCTGGGATTTATAGAATTGATAAAAATTATGGATTTATTTATCCTGTCATTTCTAAGATGGGAACGCGTCATTATTTTAGATTACTTTATTGTATTAATTTTATAGTATCTTTTTTTATTATAAGTGTCCCTTTACTATTTCATTTTTATTTATATGCGATGACTTATCCGACAGTTGCTCCGCATCCGATATTAAATTATATGGCGGCTACTGTTTCACCAACAGCTCAATTTAATACGGTTTATTATGAGTATCCTACTTTATATTTTCTAATGTATGTATTTTTAAATAGTTTATACGGTGCGGTTTTTTCGAGTTTGGCTTTATCAATTTCGTTTTTTATAAAACGAGTTTATTTTATTTATTTAGTTCCATTTGTTTTACATATTTTTTGGCTTGGTATTGGAAAAGGGATTCTCAATCCTAAAGATTATTTAATTAAAGATTTTGGCTTTTTTGAATTGCAAATTTTTCTTAGTGTCCTGTTATGTATTTGGTTTTGTTCTGTAGTTCTTTATTTACGGGGGAGTAGGAAGCATGTTCTTTTATAATGTAATGAAAGAAACTATAAGGATGAAATATGTTGGGTTAAGTATTCTCTTTTTACTTAATGTTAGTATCATTGGTTGCTTGTTCAATTATTTTGAACAGGGCATTGTAAAAGAGAAAATGAACGAATTGGAAACTTTGTATAAGGTTATGTCGTTTTATAATTTGTCGACTATATTTATTCCTTTAACAATTGTTTTTTCTGTATATTCTATGTCGAATTTTTTTAGTATTTATGTTGTTTACAGAGTGAATAATGTATTGAAATTAGTTTCCATATATTATATAAAGTTATTCGTTTTTGTTTCCTTTTTTGCTGGGAGTATGATTTTACAGTTGTTTTTGATGTCAAATAGGATGGCTATAACTAGTGTTGATGTAAATTATCCATTATTATTTTGCATTCAATTATTTGCGAGTGTTTTTATATGTATGATAAGTGCTTTATTGCAATTATTTTTACCTAGTTTACTTGTAATAATATGTATGATCACTGCTGTTTTACTAGATAGATTTATATTACATGGATTTCTATTTGCAAATGTTTTTTATATAAATGTCTTTGAAGATGCTACTGGTTTATTTATACGCTTATTTGGCTGTTTTTTTATCTTTTTTATAAGTGTATGGATTTTATCTAAAAAAAGTTATATTTCTATGAATGATGAGACAGAGGTGATCTAGTTTACATTATGATCTTATATTATTTGTTAAAAAGAGATTTACATGTAAGGTTTCGAGATTCCATCAAGATAATGGCTTTTTTATTCTTAATTTACGCTATTATTGCAATTGCTTTTTTATACAATCAGCCTCTTAGTAATGGTAAAGAATCTGTATTAGTAGATGTTACCTTTTATCGATTTTTTCATGGAGTAGACTTTGTGGATTTATCTTATTTTTATAAGGAGGGGCGATTTTCTATTCCTTTTTATTGGATATTCTTTCAAATCACTCCTTTGTTGCTTGTAGGGAATTTTGCTTTTTCAGATATTCAACAGAATGGTGTTTATTTATTTCCTCGTGTTAAGAAGAAGCATTTTCTGTGGTTAACGAAAATGCTATCTTTGTTTTTTTACATAGTTTGTATTTGGGTTGTTATGTATTTTATTTGGTTTACGGTGTACTATTTGCTTACTTTTGGCGAGAGTTCTTTATATAGTCAATTTTCTTATAAAATATTAGGTACTATGCTAATTCAAATAATTATAAGCTTTTTATTAGCTTTGATTTTTGAGTTTTTAACGTTTTATATACCAATAACTATTGTTTTTGTACTAATGTTGTTGTACCTGTTTTTGTCTATTTTCTTTCATAGTATTTATTTTTTAGGCTCTTTTGTTATGCCAAATCGTTGGTATTTTGTTGATCACAGTTCAATTCAATTGACTTTAGGTAATAATCAATCTATTCAATGGAATGATTTACTCCTAATAGGGGTAGTAATTGTTGTTGTAATGATTTTATTAGGTAGTTTTTGTTTTAAAAAACTAGATGTGATAGGTGAATAATTTATGGACAATTATATTAAATGTGAATGTATGACGAAAAGATTAAAAGGAAATATTGTGTTAGATAATATTAATTTGTCAGTAAAAAAAGGCGAATTTTTAGTTTTGAAGGGGCATAATGGCTCTGGTAAAACGATGATTTTACGCGCTATATCAGGGTTAATGCGTTTGAATTCTGGAGTTGTTTATGTAGACAATGAAATAATTGGAAAACAAAGGCAATTCCCTGATTCTATGGGGATATTGATTGAATATCCAAGTTTTATTCCAGCGTATACTGGTTTTCAGAACTTGAAATTTTTATCATCGATTAATAATAAAATTTCTGATAAGGAAATTTATAATATTATTCAGAGGGTTGGACTTGATAAAACAGATAAGAGAAAGTATAAAAGATACTCTTTAGGTATGAAACAACGTTTAGGGATAGCGCAAGCTTTAATGGAACAACCAAAATTATTGTTATTAGACGAGCCAACTAATGCTTTAGATAGTGATGGGATAAAAGATGTTTTAGATATTTTGGAAGTAGAAAAATCTAAAGGAACGACTATTATAGTAGCTAGTCATGATGTGCATGTCCTGGATAATGGTATAGTAGATCGCATTGTACATGTTAATAATGGAAAGTTGGTAGATTAAGAGTGACAAGAAATCATGTCTTCATAATCATTGGATTGTGTCTGTTGCTATGTATATTTGCTAGTTTATTTAGATTTAAAACATTAAATCTAAATAATGAATCTTATAAAGTGGTAAAAGATGAATTTTTATCTAATAGAACTTTTGAAGATGGACAAGGAGTTACGTTTCATGCTCTTGATCCTCTTGATCCTACAAAAGTTTATGATCCTTATGAAGACCGTGAAGTAGTGACGTATGTTTTACCTTTAAATATTACAAATACAACAAATCGGGATATTAACTTGCTTAGTAATGAGTCTATTTCCGATACATTGTTTTATTCTAAAATAGGCGAGTTTTATAATGTAATTCCGTATGCAATGGAGTTACCTAAACAATATCAGTTTGATCCTGTAATACCTGCTGGTAAAACAGTACGAGGATATATAGGGACAAATTATTTTATAGGAGATGACCCTTATAAAAATTATAAAAACTTTTCAAATGAATCAACTAAGGTGAAATTTATTTCTTTTATGAAGGATAAGAAAGGGAAATATCATGAATTAGAAATACCAATAAATTAATAAAATTCGTGATTGATCCAGATATATTTTAAGGGTGTTTTTTGCTGTGGTTGAGTAGATCTTGCAACATAACAGTATCGTTTAAAGTCGGAGTTGTTTCGCAGGTGTAAGTATCTATGGATGCTGCACCTGCGGAATTTCCGGCTTTTTGTAATTGTTCATTTAAAACTAATAGATTTCCTTCGATTATCCTCTTTTAAAGGGGGATATTTAATACGAAATTTGCAATAGAGGGATGGAGAAAAGGCATGTTAGTTTGTTAGAACAAATGAAATGAAAACTTTTTTTGAATATAAGGCCCGACATTCGGCCGATTGTTGTCATAGTTATAAGACAAGTGTTACAATTATCATTAGGTATATACATTTTAGTTTTTTTAATTAGGAGAAAAATTGGCATAACATACATTTGATTTTTACAACAACTGATTGTAATAGAGAAAAAGAAAA
Source organism: Bacillus sp. GW823-FHT06A11 (assembly GCF_058795355.1). Lineage (NCBI taxonomy): Bacteria > Bacillati > Bacillota > Bacilli > Caryophanales > Bacillaceae > Bacillus > Bacillus sp. GW823-FHT06A11. Next base: position 332,175 of record NZ_JBXAHS010000004.1, read on the forward strand.
ACAATCGGAAGTTTTATTTTAATAAAAGAGGAGCGTATTTCCTATGATCGGTATTTTAAAAAAGGTGTTTGATGTAAACCAACGCCAAATTAAACGTATGCAAAAGACAGTTGAGCAAATTGATGCATTAGAGTCATCTATTAAGCCACTAACTGATGAACAATTAAAAGGAAAGACGCTTGAATTTAAAGAACGTCTAACAAAAGGTGAAACAGTAGATGATCTACTACCTGAAGCTTTTGCAGTTGTTCGCGAAGCGGCAACTCGTGTTCTTGGAATGCGTCCATATGGCGTACAGTTAATGGGTGGTATTGCCTTACATGAAGGGAATATTTCTGAGATGAAAACGGGTGAAGGTAAAACATTAACATCTACATTACCTGTATATTTAAATGCTTTAACAGGAAAAGGTGTTCACGTTGTTACAGTCAATGAATACTTAGCACAACGTGATGCAAACGAAATGGGACAACTTCATGAGTTCCTTGGCTTAACGGTAGGAATTAACTTAAATAGTATGTCACGCGAAGAGAAACAAGAGGCTTATGCTGCTGATATTACGTATAGCACAAATAATGAGCTTGGATTCGATTACTTACGTGACAACATGGTTTTATATAAAGAGCAGTGCGTTCAACGTCCACTTCACTTTGCTATTATCGATGAAGTCGATTCTATTTTAGTCGATGAAGCGCGTACGCCGCTTATTATTTCGGGACAAGCTCAAAAATCAACAGAGCTATACATGTTTGCAAATGCATTCGTTCGTACGTTAGAAAATGAAAAAGAGTATTCATTTGATGTGAAAACGAAAAATGTAATGTTAACAGAAGATGGTATTACGAAAGCAGAGAAAGCTTTCCATATTGAAAACTTATTCGATTTAAAACATGTAGCACTTCTTCACCATATTAATCAGGCGCTTCGTGCACACGTTGTTATGCATCGTGATACAGATTATGTTGTACAAGAGGGCGAAATCGTAATTGTAGACCAATTCACTGGTCGTCTTATGAAAGGTCGTCGCTATAGCGAAGGTTTGCACCAAGCGATTGAAGCAAAAGAAGGTGTAGAAATTCAAAATGAAAGTATGACGCTTGCAACAATTACGTTCCAGAACTATTTCCGTATGTATGAAAAGTTATCTGGTATGACTGGTACAGCGAAAACGGAAGAAGAAGAATTCCGTAGTATTTACAATATGAATGTTATCGTAATTCCAACAAACAAACCGATTATTCGTGATGATCGTGCCGATTTAATCTTTAAATCAATGGAAGGTAAGTTCAATGCAGTTGTTGAGGATATTGTGAATCGTCATAAACAAGGGCAACCTATTCTTGTAGGTACAGTTGCAATTGAAACTTCAGAGCTTATTTCAAAAATGTTAACGCGTAAAGGTGTACGTCATAACATTTTAAATGCGAAAAACCATGCGCGTGAAGCAGATATTATTGCAGAGGCTGGTATGAAAGGTGCTGTAACGATTGCAACGAATATGGCTGGTCGTGGTACAGATATTAAGCTTGGAGATGATGTGAAAATCTTCGGTCTAGCAGTTATCGGTACAGAACGTCATGAAAGCCGTCGTATTGATAATCAGTTACGTGGTCGTGCTGGTCGTCAAGGGGACCCTGGTGTGACGCAGTTCTACTTATCAATGGAAGATGAATTAATGCGCCGATTTGGTTCAGATAATATGAAAGCAATGATGGATCGTCTTGGTATGGATGATTCTCAGCCAATTGAAAGTAAAATGGTTTCTCGTGCGGTAGAGTCTGCACAAAAACGTGTTGAAGGAAATAACTATGATGCACGTAAGCAGTTATTACAATACGATGATGTACTTCGTCAGCAACGTGAAGTTATTTATAAGCAACGTCAAGAAGTAATGGAATCGGAAAACTTACGTGGCATTATTGAAGGTATGATGAAATCTACAGTAGAACGTGCTGTTGCGCTTCATACACAAGAGGAAATTGAAGAGGATTGGAACATTAAAGGTCTTGTTGACTACTTAAATACAAACCTTCTTCAAGAAGGAGACATAAAAGAAGAAGAATTACGTCGCCTTGCTCCTGAGGAAATGAGCGAACCGATTATCGCGAAATTAATAGAGCGTTATAATGACAAAGAAAAGCTTATGCCAGAAGAGCAAATGCGTGAGTTTGAGAAGGTTGTTGTATTCCGCGTTGTAGATACGAAATGGACAGAGCATATTGATGCGATGGATCACCTTCGTGAAGGTATTCATTTACGTGCTTACGGTCAAATTGATCCACTTCGTGAGTACCAAATGGAAGGATTCGCGATGTTCGAGTCAATGGTTGCTTCTATTGAAGAGGAAATTTCTCGTTACATTATGAAAGCTGAAATTGAACAAAACTTAGAACGTCAAGAAGTTGTTCAAGGTGAAGCTGTTCATCCATCTAGCGATGGCGAAGAAGCGAAGAAAAAGCCAGTTGTAAAAGGTGACCAAGTGGGCCGCAACGATTTATGTAAATGTGGTAGCGGTAAAAAATATAAAAACTGCTGTGGTATTGTTCAGTAATATAGGGCGGTAGCTTTGGCTGCTTTGCAAACTTTTATATCAAAAATGTATAATTAAGAAGAATTAAACTCTCTCCGTAATAAGTGGAGAGAGTTTCCCTTGTTTTCATACGAAAGTAACAGCAATTACATAGAGGTGAAGGAAATGGAATTAGTAGAAATTAGACAGGAATTAGAGAAAATGGCTAAGCGATTAGCGGCTTTTAGGGGGTCTCTTTGACCTCCCTACTAAGGAGAACCAAATTGCAGAATTAGAAGAAAAAATGATGGGCGCAGGATTTTGGGATGACCAACAAGGCGCACAAGTTGTAATTAATGAAGCGAATGCGTTAAAAGATATGGTTGGAAGTTTCCGTCAGTTAGATGAGACGTTCGAAAATTTAGAAGTAACGCATGAGCTTTTAAAAGAAGAATATGATGAAGATTTACATGAGGAATTAGAATCAGAAGTAAAAGGCTTAATTCAAGAAATGAATGAGTATGAGCTTCAGTTACTATTAAGTGATCCTTATGATAAAAATAATGCGATTTTAGAATTACATCCAGGTGCAGGTGGAACTGAGTCACAAGACTGGGGTTCTATGTTATTACGTATGTATACACGTTGGGCTGAAAAACGTGGATTTAAAGTAGAAACGGTTGACTATTTACCAGGTGATGAAGCTGGTATTAAGAGTGTAACTTTATTAATTAAAGGTCATAACGCTTACGGTTACTTAAAAGCAGAGAAAGGTGTACATCGTCTTGTACGTATTTCACCATTCGATTCTTCAGGTCGTCGTCATACATCGTTTGTATCTTGTGAAGTTGTACCAGAGTTCAATGATGAAGTTGAAATCGAAGTACGTACAGAAGATTTAAAAATTGATACGTACCGCGCAAGTGGAGCGGGTGGGCAGCACGTAAATACGACAGATTCAGCAGTTCGTATTACACATACACCGACAAATACAGTTGTAACGTGTCAGTCAGAGCGTTCACAAATTAAAAACCGTGAGCATGCGATGAAGATGTTAAAAGCGAAATTATATCAAAAGAAACTAGAAGAGCAACAGGCACAATTAGATGAAATCCGTGGGGAACAAAAAGAAATCGGATGGGGTAGCCAAATCCGTTCTTATGTATTCCACCCGTATTCTCTTGTAAAAGACCACCGTACAAATACGGAGGTTGGTAACGTACAAGCAGTTATGGATGGAGAGATTGATCCATTTATTGATGCTTACTTACGTTCTCGCATCTAATAAGCGAAAAAAAGCCAACAAAATTGTTGGCGCATGCTGAGGATATAGAGGATATAAGGCATTTGATTTTATTTTTATAGATGAAGTAAAGAGGAAGAGAAGTTGGAAACGACAACTTCTTTTTTTGATGGGATTATATGTAGATTACAATGCTGTATATTGTTTTGTAAAAAGTAGAGAATAGTAAAATAGAGCGGTAATAGGGTGAAGGTTTATATAGAACTTTTCTAATTTTCCTTTTAAAAAGGATTCTTTATAGAAGTTTTTTAAGTTGTTCACAGAATTGAAACAACTTATGAAAGCTTTATTTTATCAAGGTTCTCACTGTATTTTTGAGGAATATGAAATACACCTTAGTTTTTCTATATAAAGATAATGCTTATAATGAAAATGAGTGTGTTAGGAATAAAAAGAATATCAACAATGGGGAGCGATAGAAGTGAAAAAGAAATTGTTGGCTATTGCGCTAGGGACATCGGTTGTTTTTACTTTAGGAGCATGCGGAAATAAAGAAGAGAGTAAGTCTTCGAAACAGTCTGCAAGCACAGACAGCGCAGAACAAATTTTCCAAAGAAGTTGTGCTGGATGTCACGCAACAGATTTATCAGGGGCAACTGGACCTGACTTAAGAAAAGTGGGCGGTAAGTACGACGCCGCAGATATCGAAGAGATTATTAAAAAAGGCCGCGGTTCAATGTCACCAGGACTTATTCAAGGTGAAGATGCGAAAAAAGTATCTGAATGGTTAGCAGAACATAAATAAAAAAGGTGAAATGGACGAGTTGATAATATAGTCAACTCGTTTTCCTTTTTCTGGGATGTAACATAACTGTAACAAAAATGTATCCAAATTGGAAACCGTTTGATGTTACAATGGGGTTTGTAGAATTTTGCTGAAATATATTACATAGAGTGGTATTGCTTATGAGAAAGCATAAGTAAACTACCTTCAACAAGGATGAATAAGTGAAAATGAAGGATGTCTTTTATTTTCAGATGTACAGAAAAGTATTTCGAAAAAAATCATTAAGTATTGGGTGATAAATAATGATAAAAATGACGAATGTTTATAAGGAGTACCCGAATGGTATGAAAGCCATTGCTGGTCTTACAGTTAACATTAAACAAGGTGAATTCGTATACGTAGTTGGACCGAGTGGAGCCGGAAAATCTACATTTATTAAAATGATGTATCGTGAAGAGAAACCATCTACAGGATCTATTAATGTAAATGGACTTACTATCGAAACATTGGCAGAAAGAGACGTTCCGTATTTTCGTCGTCAATTAGGCGTAATTTTCCAAGATTTTAAATTGCTACCTAAATTAACGGTATATGAGAATGTTGCGTTTGCTTTAGAAGTAATTGAAGAAGAACCGGATGCAATTCGTGAGCGTGTAACAGAAGTTCTAGGTCTTGTAGGCCTTGAAGATCGTGCAGACGCACTTCCAAGTGAGCTTTCGGGCGGGGAGCAACAACGTGTGGCTATTGCAAGAGCAATTGTAAATAGACCAAAGGTTGTAATTGCCGATGAGCCAACAGGTAACTTAGATATTGAAACAGCTCTTGATATTATGAATATTTTTACTCGCATTAATGAGCGCGGCACAACGATCGTTATGGCGACGCATAATGCAGATATCGTAAATACAATCCGTCATCGTGTAATCGCGATTGAAGGCGGAAAAATTGTTCGAGATGAGATTGAGGGAGGATACGGATATGAAGGCTAAGACCCTTAGTCGACATTTGCGAGAAGGTGTAAAGAATCTATCACGTAACGGATGGATGACATTTGCTTCTGTTAGTGCAGTAACAGTTACATTATTACTTGTAGGTGTCTTTTTAACAGCGATTATGAATATGAACCATTTTGCGACGAAAGTAGAGCAAGATGTAGAGATTCGTGTACACATTGATCCAGCTGCAAAAGAAGCGGATCAAAAGAAATTAGAAGAAGATATGAGTAAGATTGCAAAAGTAGATTCTATTAAATATTCTTCTAAAGAAGAAGAGTTAAAACGTTTAATTAAAAGCTTAGGTGATAGTGGAAAAACGTTTGAGTTATTTGAACAAGATAACCCACTTAAAAACGTATTCGTTGTAAAAGCAAAAGAACCAACAGATACAGCGACAATCGCGAAGAAAGTTGAAAAAATGCAGTTTGTCAGTAATGTTCAGTACGGAAAAGGGCAAGTTGAACGATTATTTGATACTGTAAAAACTGGTCGTAACATTGGGATTGCGTTAATTGCTGGTCTTTTATTCACAGCGATGTTCTTAATCTCTAATACAATTAAAATTACAATTTATGCTCGTAGTACAGAAATTGAAATTATGAAACTTGTTGGTGCAACAAACTGGTTTATTCGTTGGCCATTCTTGCTAGAGGGATTATTCTTAGGAGTATTAGGATCAATTATTCCAATTGGCCTAATTCTAGTTACGTATAATTCGTTGCAAGGTGTGTTTAACGAAAAACTTGGCGGAACAATTTTCGAGCTTCTACCATACAGTCCTTTCGTATTCCAATTAGCTGGTTTACTAGTGTTAATCGGTGCTTTAATCGGTATGTGGGGAAGTGTAATGTCAATTCGTCGCTTCTTAAAAGTATAAAAAGTTGCAAACATAATTCGTACAAGCTTATCATATAGTAGAAATAGGTAAAGGCATCACACACTGTGTGATGCCTTTTGCTACACCACCTGTGTGTTTTGGAAAGGGGAATTCCGCATTGAAACGTAGAGTTGCAATTATTGGAATGGTTGTTGCATTTTTAATTGGTGCTGGCGGAATGTTTGCAGGCATGTCTGTATTTGGGGTTACCCCAGCAGAAGTAACGCAAACAATTTCGAGTGGGAATGCTAGCACTGCGCAAGGGAATTTGGCAAAAATTAATGAGGCGTATGCACTAATTGATTCACGTTATGTGGAAGACGTGAAAGATGAAAAGTTAGTTGAAGGTGCAATACAAGGTATGTTGTCTACGCTGAAGGACCCTTATTCCACGTATATGGATAAAGAAACAGCCAAACAGTTTAGTGAATCGCTTGATCCTGAATTAGAGGGGATTGGGGCTGAGGTGAACAAGACGGACGATAAGCTTATTATCGTATCGCCAATTAAAGGTTCACCAGCAGAAAAGATAGGAATTAAACCGAATGACCAAATTTTATCTGTAGATGGAAACAGTGTGAAAGACTTATCACGTGAAGAAGCGGTATTAAAAATTCGTGGTAAAAAGGGAACGACTGTCGCAATTGAAATTAAACGTGCGGGAGTAACTGATCCGATTGTATTTAAAATTAAGCGTGAAAAGATTCCAATCTTTACAGTGTTTAGTTCTGTGAAGCAAGAGAGTGGAAAAGATATCGGTTATATGCAAATCACTTCTTTTGCTGAGAATACAGCGAAGGAATTTAAGGATCAGTTAAAAGAGTTAGAGAAGAAAAATATAAAAGGCTTAGTTATTGACGTGCGTGGTAATCCTGGTGGCTATTTAAATAGTGTAGAAGATATACTAGGGGAAATTATGACGAATAAAAAGCCAATGCTACAAGTAGAGCAGCGAAATGGTGAGAAGAAGAAATTCTCTACGGAACTGAAAGAGAGAAAACCATATCCAATTTCAGTATTAATTGATAATGGAAGTGCTTCTGCTTCAGAGATTTTAGCGGGTGCGCTGAAAGAAGGAGAAGGATACGATTTAATTGGTGAAAAAACATTTGGTAAAGGTACTGTCCAGCAAGCTGTTCCATTTAAAGACGGCAGCAACATTAAATTAACAATGTTTAAATGGTTAACACCGGATGGGAACTGGATTCATAAAAAAGGAATCGCACCAACAGTAGAAGTGAAGCAACCAAATTATTATCATGCGACACCAATTCAAATTGAAAAAACACTTTCATACAATTCAAATGATGTACAAGTAAAACATGCTCAAGAAATGCTTAAGAGCTTAGGGTATGTACCAGGTCGTGAAGATGGATACTTTAGTAAAGAGACAGAATCGGCGCTGAAAGCATTCCAAAATGCGAATGAGATGGAAGCGACAGGACAGCTTGATAAAAAGACAGCTGAAGCGATTCAAACTAAAATTATCGAAAAAATCCGTTCTGGAGAAAATGATTTACAATTACAGTCAGCATTAAAGTTAATGGCAAAATAAGAAGAAATACAGGCAGTTTGCTGCCTGTATTTTTTTGTGTTAAACAAACGTTTGTTTAGTTGTGATAATATAAAAAGAAAGAATGATATAAATGGTGGTGAATGAGTTCGTGGAGGCGTGGATTTTTGAAATAATGCGGGCAGTTGGACGTTTTTTCTTACACCCTGCTGTCTATATATTTGTAATAAGTAGTATCTTCGTTGGATACTTACGTATGTTAAGAGAACGAAAAGATTTTTCTTTTAAAGTTTATGATATTTGGTTTGAACTGCGAACCTCTCTATTTGCAGGGATTGGATACGGATTAGTAGTATCTATTATTACGATTGGGCTTGGACTTGTTGTTTCTAAAGCAAGCTTATGGGCTATTTTAATTTGGACATTACTATTTGGATTAACGGCTATGTATCGATATTTATCGGCAGCTTATACATTTAGCATTGCGATTGTATGTGTTCTATTATCTTCTAAGCTACCAGTTTCCTTCTTACAGCTTCGAGAAGGTGAAGAGAATACCATCGTATCCCTTGCTATTTTACTAGGCGTTATGCTTATTGTAGAAGGCTTATTGATTTCTAAAAACGCGGTAGGATACTCTACACCGAAGATTAGGAAGGGGAAGCGTGGATTAAAGATTGGTTTACACGAATCAAAGCGTTTATGGATCGTTCCTATTTTTATTCTTGTACCGGGTGATGCGGTAACGCAGTTTATTTCATGGTGGCCTGTCGTTTCAATAGGTTCAAATACATATTCTCTATTCCTCGTTCCATTTTTAATTGGATTTATGAGAAAGATTAAAAGTTATGAGCCGACGGAAGCTTTATTATTTACAGGAAGACGTGTTTATGGATTAGCAGGACTTGTGCTCGTTTTAGGAATCGCAAGTTACTGGTGGCACGTACTTGCAATTATCGCGATGGGAGTCGCGATGCTTGGGCGTTTCACAATTTCGATGCAAGAGAAAATTGCCGATGAAACAAGACCAGCGTATTTTGCTGCACGCAATGATGGGCTCGTTGTACTAGATACAATTCCAAATACAATTGGAGCAGAGCTGAAATTACTGCCTGGAGAAATTATTACGAAAGTAAATGGAGTCATTCCAAAAAGCGCCGAGGAATTTTATGATGCGCTTCAAACGAAGACGACAGGAGCATTTTGTAAATTAGAAGTATTAGATACAAATGGTGAGCTTCGTCTTGCACAAACTGCATTATATGCTGGTGGACATCACGAATTAGGTATTGTATTCGTTGAACAGGAGCATGAGTGGGATTCGGAAGCGATGTAATAGAAGGAAAGGTATCACCTTGTGGTGGTACCTTTTTTGTTTTTTGGGGGGAGGGTAGTTAGTAAATGAAATTTATATCGGCGATTTTGCAAATATATCAGCGTAACTCGAAATATATCGGCGATTATTCGAATATATCGACTTTCCGGCCAAAAACGACAGCTATCGCAAAGCTTATTTTCAGTTTCATAGACGGATAACTTGAATAATTATTTGATAATGGTTATCATTTAGGGAGTCTTTTTAATTTTGGAAAATGGAGGTAAGATATGCTGCGTAAATTTTTCTCGTACTATAAACCGTATAAAGGTTTATTTATACTCGACTTTTCTTGTGCGGTTGTCGCAGGATTATTAGAACTCGGCTTCCCGCTTATCGTAAATCAATTTATTGATAAGTTATTGCCAGGGCAAAACTGGACGCTTATTTTATGGGCTTGTTTCGGTTTACTCGCAGTTTATATGTTAAATGCAGGCTTACAATATGTCGTTACATATTGGGGACATATGCTTGGTGTTAACATTGAAACAGATATGAGGCAGAAATTATTTGATCATATTCAAAAGCTATCATTCAGATTTTTTGATAATAATAAAACAGGTCATTTAATTTCGCGCCTTACAAACGATTTAATGGAAATTGGGGAAATTGCTCACCATGGACCAGAAGATTTATTTATCGCCGTAATGACTTTAGTTGGGGCATTCTCATTTATGATGATGATCAACTGGAAGTTAGCGTTATTAACGTTCTTCGTCATTCCATTCCTATTATGGTTAGCACTTTACTTCAATAAAAAAATGACAGGTACATTTAGACGTTTATTCTCAGACGTTGCTGATTTCAATGCATGTATTGAGAACAATGTTGGTGGTATTCGCGTTGTACAAGCATTCGGAAATGAAAAGTTTGAGAAAGAGCAATTCGCTGTGAACAACGCTCGTTTCCGTACAACGAAATTAATGGCGTATAAAATTATGGCTTTAAATTCATCGATTAGTTATATGCTCATGCGTCTCGTAACGCTCTTCGTATTAATATGCGGTACATGGTTTGTTCTGCAAGGAGAATTAACATACGGTGGATTTATCGGATTCGTTCTATTAACGAATATTTTCTTCCGTCCAATTGAAAAAATTAACGCGGTAATCGAAAGCTATCCGAAAGGAATCGCTGGTTTTAAAAGGTATGTAGAGCTTCTTGAAACAGAGCCTGACATTGTAGACTCTAAAGATGCAATGGAAGTTAAACAGGTACATGGTGATATTCAATATAACAACATTACGTTCGGATATGAAAATAAAGAACCGATTTTAAATGATATTAGTTTGAACATACATGCAGGTGAAACGGTTGCGTTCGTTGGACCATCAGGAGCAGGGAAAACGACGTTATGTAGCCTATTACCACGTTTTTATGAGCAATCATCTGGATCAATTCAAATTGATGGTATTGATACGAAAGATATGACATTATCTTCACTTCGTAAGCAAATTGGAATTGTGCAGCAAGATGTGTTCTTATTCTCAGGAACAATTCGTGAAAATATTGCTTACGGGAACTTAAAGGCGTCAGAAGCTGAAATTTGGCAGGCAGTAAAACGTGCGCAGTTAGAAGACTTAATTTACTCACAACCAGACGGTTTAGATACTGTTATCGGTGAGCGTGGTGTAAAACTTTCTGGTGGACAGAAGCAGCGTCTAGCAATTGCTCGTATGTTCTTGAAAAACCCGCCAATTTTAATACTAGATGAAGCTACTTCCGCACTAGATACTGAGACGGAACTTGCAATTCAAAAATCACTTGCTGAATTAGCAGCTGGTCGTACAACGTTAATTATCGCTCACAGACTTGCAACGATTAAAAATGCAGATCGAATCGTCGTTGTAAATAAAGACGGTATTGCAGAACAAGGTTCACATGATGAATTAATTGAGCGTGGCGGAGGATACAGTAGGTTATACGAAGCTCAGTTTAGTTCGTAAATATAATTTGTACTGAATTAGTGCACCATAAGTAGGTAAAAATCTCATATGGGAGGCTATAAAGTATGATTGTAACAACAACGTCTACAATTCAAGGAAAAGAAATTATTGAGTATATCGATATCGTCAATGGAGAAGCGATTATGGGCGCGAATATCGTTCGTGACCTCTTCGCTTCTGTCCGTGACGTTGTCGGCGGTCGTGCGGGTGCTTATGAAAGTAAATTAAAAGAAGCGCGCGACATTGCAATGGAAGAGATGAAAACTTTCGCAAGACAAAAAAATGCGAATGCCATTGTTGGTATTGACGTGGATTACGAAGTAGTTCGCGAAGGGATGCTAATGGTTGCTGTGAGCGGGACTGCTGTTCGTATATAAAGTGAAACTTTAATCAGTGGGGGTGTTTGTTCCCCACTGATTATTAGTTGAACCAATCGGGCATTAACGGGCAGTTGGTCTCCCATCTACCTTCTTTGCCTTAACCGAATTTTGAGGTGGGAGTCTTACTGCCCGTTAATGCGGGATAAAGTAAAAAGCCGTGCTGATGCATGGCTTTTTACTTTATATGTCGAAGTTTCAATATTTCTTGGGAAATGCGGAAGGTCCCGTCGATATATAGGGAAGACATTAGAGCGCTTCTTTACATTTCCGTATTTAAACTAATAATGTTTCGTATTCTTGGTTGAGAGATGTGATGTCATCGTGATGATTGGGTATAGAAATCCGGCTGATGACTTCAGTTAATTTTGTTTGTAACCTTAATAATTCTTGTTCAGTAACGTTTACAGAATTCCCGGTTGTTCTTTTTGTGTATTGCTCGTAATTACCGTGGAATACTCTTGGTTCACTCTCATCTACTTGTAGAATATGGTCTGCAACAGAGCGAATAAAGGCACGGTCATGGCTAATGAAAAGTATTGTGCCAGGATATTCTTGTAACATGGTTTCTAATTCTTCTTGCGTTGCTAAGTCTAAATAGTTTGTCAAACTTATTTCTGTTCGCTATTTTTGAATTTATTATTATACAATTGTACTTTTGCCAGCGCCTCAGCATCGTTTTTGACTTCATCTAATCCATTCGCATCTCCAATGATATATCCTTCAAATGATGAACCAACAAAATCGAAGATGTATTGAAACTGAGCAATAAGCGGCAATGCCTTCAGTTTTGGATTGTCTCCACCAACGATGACAACATACATCTTTTTATCTTTCATTTTCTCTTTGAAATGAAGAGATGTATCGCGCAAGCTTTGTGACCAGCGATCAACAAAGTTTTTCATATGTCCACTCATTCCGTACCAATATAATGGTGTAGCAAAGATAATCGTGCCGTGCTCTAACATGCGTTTCGTTAACTGCTCGTAGTCATCATTTACAGGTTGGAATCCTTCTGCATCATGACGCTTATCTGTAATAGGATAGACTGTGTGATCACGTAAATAAATTTGTTCTGTTTCAATTCCATCAATCATCATATGTGTTAAAGCTTCCGTATTTCCGTTTTGTCTTGAACTGCCATGTATAACAAACATGTAATCATCCCTTTTCTTTTGCTTGTTTTAGGAGTGAAACGTGTTTTTGCAAATTCGTTTGGATATTGGAAAGTAATGTGATTTGCTTTGTTACTTCATTGAGTTTATCTTCGTAAAGCGTAAGGATACTGCTGCACGGATTGTCGTACAGGTGCGGTTCAATTTCAAGGCAGCGCAGCATCCTTGCCGTCTCTTCTAAATTTAAGCCAATTTGTAAGTACATTTGAATAAGCTCCACTTTTCCGATGGCACTTTCATCAAAATCACGGTAGCCATTTGCGAGGCGCTTAGAAGGGAGTAATCCCTTTTCTTCGTAATGTCTTAGTGATCTTTCACTAACGCCAGTTTCTTTTGATAATTCTCCAATTCGCAATGTGTTTCACTCCTTTTACATGTATTGTAAACCTTCACACTAATGTGAAGGTCAATGCTGTTTTTTCGCAAAAGAATTTACATGATTTAAGAACACTTGAATGGCTTTAGAGGGAATGAAATATTTGCCGCGCACGATGGAGAACGGACGGATTAGTTGTTCATTTGGAACCTCGATGTGGAATAGTTCTTTTGCTAGTAGCTCTTTCCGTACAGTCCAATCAGAAAGTATAGCGATGCCAAGACCGGCGGCGACGGCTTCCTTCACACTTTGAATACTGCTAAATGTAAAGAATCGCTTCATTTTTAAATGGTGTTGATGAATAAATCGATCGCTATAAGCACGTGTACCAGAACCACTTTCTCTTAATACCCATACTTGGTCTTGGAGTGTGCTTTCATTTATTTCCTTTGTGCGGAGCAATGGATGATTTGGCGGAACGACGAGCTTCATTTCATCTTGCATAAATGTTTCAACGTTAACATCAGCGTATACGACTTGCCCTTCCACTAAGCCGATATCAATTTGATTAGAGCGAAGACTTTGCAAAACTTCTTCTGTATTTGAGATAAAGGTATGCACTTCGACGCGTGGATTTTCATTCGCATAGTTAGCGAGTATTTTTGGAAGTAAGTATTCGCCAATTGTAAAACTAGCACCGATGCGAAGTGTTCCTGTTACAACGTTATGTAGTTCATTAATTTCTTGCTTAGCATCTTCGTAAAGAGAGAGCATTTGCTTTGCATGTATATATAATATATTTCCAGCTTCCGTGACTTGGACATGTTTCGGAGATCGCTGAATGAGTGTAGTTCCAAATTCGCTTTCTAAGTTGCGTATATGCATACTTACGCCAGGCTGTGAAAGATTTAATAATTCCGCTGCACGAGAGAAGTGTTTCTGTTCAACGACAGTAACAAAAATTTTTAAAATGTCTACGTTCATATAATGGGCTCCTTTCTTTTCTATCATCTTATCATAAGTATTTCTGATGATAGAGATTTGGTATTGGTATTAAACTTATTATAGAAACTCTCTTATAATGTAAGTAGAAAGAACATGCATGTTCCAATACGATTGTTGGGGTGGTACAAGGTGGAACAAACACTTGTTATACAAAAGAAGAAGGGCTTTGGATTTTCGCAAGGAATTGGGATTACATTATTAATCGCAATTGCCGCGAAATATTTAGCAGAGCTTCCATTTTTAAATATTATGGGACAATTAGTAATTGCTATTCTAATTGGGATGGTTTGGCGCGCTGCAATTGGAGTTCCTCATGATGCGATTGCAGGAACGAACTTTGCGAGTAAGAAGTTACTGCGCTTTGGGATCATCTTACTTGGAATGCGATTAAATCTTGTTGATATTGCGAAGGCGGGGCCGAAAGTATTGGTCATCGCGGCGGTTGTTATTACATTTACTATTTTTGTTGTATACGGACTAACGAAAGTATTTAAAGTAGAAAAGAAACTTGGGATTTTAACAGCATGCGGTACGGCAATTTGCGGCGCGGCCGCAGTCGTGGCAATTGCACCGCAAGTGAAAGCAAAAGATGACGAAACAGCAGTTGGAGCGGCGATCATTGCAATTTTAGGTACAATATTTACGCTTATTTATACGTTATTATATCCAGTGCTTGGCCTATCTCCATACGGATATGGAGTGTTCTCAGGGGCGACACTGCATGAAATTGCTCACGTAATTGCGGCTGCGGCGCCAGGAGGAAGCACGGCTGTAGATATCGCAGTTATCGTGAAACTAACGCGCGTTGCAATGCTTGTACCAGTAGCGATTTTAATCGGATTATGGTTTGGTAAGAGTGAAGGTAGCGAGGAAAAAAGATCATGGCGCGACCTTCCAATTCCGTGGTTCATCTTCGGGTTTTTAGCAATGAGTGCAGTGCATTCGCTTGGGATTATTCCAGAAGTTGTTGCGGGATACATTGTTGTCATTGCTTATATGCTAATCGCAATGGCGATGGCAGGGCTCGGTTTAAATGTAGAGTTTAAAACTTTCCGTAAATTAGGAAGTAAAGCATTCGTGGCAGGGCTGATTGGCTCGGTTTGCTTATCGGTTCTTGGATACGTTCTTGTATGGGGATTAGGATTTATATAAGTAGGACGAAGAAGCTGTTCCAAAAGATATTTTGGGGCAGCTTCTTTCTTATGCTTATGGTGCTACTGATGTCGATATATTTGGGAAATCGCCGATATAAATGAAGTTGCGCTGATATATTTAAAAAATCGCTGATATAAATTGAATTACTCTTGTACTTTGTTAGAGAAAATATGCAGTGAAATGTTTTTCTAAAATTTGTAAAGATATCTTTACTTGTAACTGGAAAATATTTATAATTTAAGTAAAGATATCTTTACTTTTGAAGGTGGATCCTATGGGTGTGAAAAATAAAATAAAAGAGTTAAGAAAGCAAAATCATATAACACAAGTTGAAATGGCAAAGGCGATGCAGGTGACGCGGCAGACGATAGTGGCGATTGAAAATCATCATTACAATCCGAGTCTAGAGTTATCCTTAAAAATCGCCAAGTATTTTGGAGTGAAGGTGGAGGAAATCTTTACGCTGGAGTAAGGGGAGAGAAATGGTAGGAAAACGAGCATAGCGATAGGGGGAATAAAAAATGCAGGATGAGTTTGAGAGATTTCAGTCAGATAAAGCGTTTAAATATGTAGGGTTATTTTTTACGATTAGTTTAGCGATATGGAGTTTATATAATTTAATTGTTGATGGAAATGCTGGTATGCCGTTTGTTTTATTTGTACTAGGGCAGTGGGTGTATTTTCTTGTGAACTATTGGCCGAAGTGGAAATATAGAAATCGAAAAGAGGCTAATCATGTATGAGTAAGAGAGAGGTCATGAGACTCGTAGGGAGTTTGCTTGTAGCAGGAATTCTTTTAAATACGAGTTTAATGATTTTAAGTATTTCGTGGGGAACTATTTTTATATCGAATGTAGCGCTAGTCATTTTATATGGAATTTCGGAATATAAAGAGCAGAAGCGTTTGAAAGAAGAGGGAGTACCATCGATTGATGAGCGAGTTGTGAACAAGATGAAGTCATATTTTATGATTTGTATTACAAGCTTCGTTTTCTTGTTTATTATGTATCTTTGTGTAAATAAGTATTTAGATAGGCAAGCAGTACATGTAACTGAGCTATTATATATTACTATTTTTGGTGTATTAATAAGTATCGCATCAACGAGCGTGTTAGCAACAAGGAATAATAGATAGAAAAAGGGGAACTGGGATGGGATTACCGGTGTTATGTGTCGCTACAGCTATATTTGCGCTTCTTTGGGGAATGCAAAATTTTTCTCGTAATCCAGTGCCGAGTATTTGTATTATGATTGGTACTGTAGGTTTATCGTATTATTTATTATTATTAGCCCATTATCATAAAACGGCAACGAGTGTTGTTGTTGGAGCACTTATTTTATTTTGTGGGCGCGCCATACAAAAGGGGTTATTTCCATAAAAGCTGTTTATACACTTTGTATAAACAGCTTTTTGTATTTTTTTTACAAAACACTTGAAAGTTACGTAACGTCATCTTCTATAATGAGGGGGAAGAGGTGATGGTAGTGATTTCAATACAAGAATTGACGAGAGAAACAGGGGTTACAGTACGTACACTACGTTATTATGATCAAATAGATTTATTAAAGCCGAGCGGAAAAACAGAGGGTGGGCATCGGTTATATAGTGAAGCTGACGTTATTCGTTTGCAACAAATTTTATTTTTAAAAGAAATGGGATTTTCATTAAAAGAAGTTGCGAATATGTTAGTAAAAGGTGAGCTGGATTTGAAAAAATCACTTGAAAACCAACTTCGATTTGTACAAGAAGAGCAAAAGAAGTTCAATCGAATGGAGCGTGTTTTACAAGCGGTTGTTTATTCGGTAGATGTAGAGGGAGAACTTGATTGGAAAGTTATGTTTGAACTTATTCAGCTTTCAAAACAGTCTCCTCGTATACGTGAAATATTTCAAAATGAAGTATTTTCAAAGGAAGAACAAAAGTTGCTTCATAATTTGCCGAATATGAGTGAGGAAGATCCGAATGTTTTAGAATGGGTAGATTTATTAAAGCAATTACGTATTTTTATGAAAGAGGGTAAAGAAGCCACTAGTGATGAAGTACAAAGGGCAATGAAGAGATTAATGCAGAAGTGTTTAGAAATGGCTAATGGTGACGAAGCGTTTTTAGATAAGTTATGGGAAGTTAGAAAATCAAAGGAAGATTCACAGAAAATGAGCATGTATCCAATTGAAGAAGAGTTTTTATTATATATGGATGAAGCTTTTCGTATTTATGATGAAAGGGAGAAGGATAAATGAGCATACTCGCAGAATATCGTTGGTATTTTTTAATTGGAGCAGAGATTGTATTTTGGTTATCGGCTATCGGTTTCTTTTTACTCCGTTACGGATTCCGTTTGAAGAAGGCGAGCTTTATTATGGGGATTGTACTCCTCGTAAATGAAGTGTTTATTTTAACATTAGGGGCAGTGGACTATTATCAAACAGGAAAGTTCTCTAATTTTCAAATCATTACTGTAATTATTTTACTGTATGCGGTTTTCTACGGGAAAAAGGATTTGAAGAAGCTTGATATATTTGCGCAAAAGCTAGTTGCGAAATGGCGTAATGAACCGGCGCCTATTATTGAAGAACAGGTAGAATTAACAGGTATGGCCTATGCAAAGCAGGAAATAAAAAATTGGGTATTACATCTTGTTTTATTCGTCGGTGTGCACATATTCTTTTTCTTCGCGTATGGATTTATTCCATTTGAACAATGGGGTAATTGGTTAGAATCGGGAATCGTTTTAAATAAAGCTGCAAGTCGCGTGAGCCAAGTGTGGGCAATTATATTTTTAGTTGATACAGCGATTTCATTTTCATATGTGGTTTTTCCGAAGAAGGAGAAAGGAAAAGAAAAGCTACTTTCATAGTTGAAAGTAGCTTTTCTGGTATACAAATAATTTTTATAGGAGAGGATGACAATAGAAAAAAGAACCAGCTTTATATGTCTATTTCTCTTTAGTTTAGTAGCATGCTCATCATCTAACACTACAATTGATAAGAAGAACGATGTCATTGTAAAGGGAACCAGGATTTCCAATCTAGATAAATTTGAAAATTTCGTTTTGAATGTCGAACAAAGGGAAGTTGATAAAATAAGAATTGTACAGTATACCCTTGAAGGGGACCCGATTTTTCAAACGTTAGAGTATAGTGGGAACGATATATTTTATGTTTCAGATAATAGAAAAGACAAATTTGCTGGGAAGGATAAAGGGTTACATAAAGATAGTTGTAAAAGTATTGTTAAAGAGCAGCGCGAATCAGAAAGTACTTATCGGTTAATAGATTGTACGAATGAAGCTGGGCGCAATGGATATGACTTAGTATATGTACCTAAAAAATAGAATTAGTAGAGGAAGGAAGTATTTACTCCTTCCTTTTTCTATGTGTATATTGTCGAAAACTTTACCGAATATCTGTTCGTTTTTTTAGGTTTTTTATAGGCATTCGTGGTAAAATAATAATACAGATTTTTATGAGGAGGTCGGATTTTACTTGGAACATCAATTTGAAATTATATCAGCGTATTCCCCGCAAGGTGATCAGCCGGTAGCTATAGAGAAGCTTGTAGAGGGAATTAATAGTGGAAAGAAAAAGCAAGTGTTGCTTGGAGCGACAGGAACGGGTAAGACATTTACGATTTCAAATGTCATTAAAGAAGTGCAAAAGCCAACACTTGTTATGGCTCACAATAAAACGTTAGCAGGACAGTTATATAGTGAGTTGAAAGACTTTTTCCCGAATAATGCAGTTGAGTATTTTGTTAGTTATTACGATTATTATCAGCCGGAAGCGTATGTACCACAAACAGATACGTTTATTGAAAAGGACGCGCAGATTAATGATGAAATTGATAAATTGCGTCACTCGGCAACGTCTGCATTATTTGAACGGGACGATGTAATTATCGTTGCGAGTGTATCGTGTATATATGGTTTAGGTTCTCCTGAAGAATATCGCGAGTTAGTTGTATCACTTCGAGTTGGTATGGAGAAGGACCGCAATCAATTGCTTCGTGAACTTGTTGATGTACAGTATGGACGTAATGATATTGATTTCAAGCGTGGTACATTCCGTGTGCGCGGAGATGTAGTTGAAATCTTCCCAGCATCACTTGATGAGCATTGTATTCGAATTGAATTTTTCGGCGATGAAATTGATCGTATCCGTGAAGTAAATGCGTTAACAGGTGAAGTATTAGCAGAACGTGATCATGTAGCAATCTTCCCAGCATCTCACTTCGTTACACGTGAAGAGAAAATGAAGGTCGCTATTGAAAATATTGAAAAAGAATTAGAAGAGCGTTTAAAGGATTTAAATGATAACGGTAAGTTGCTAGAAGCACAGCGTATAGAGCAACGTACACGTTATGATTTAGAAATGATGCGCGAGATGGGCTTTTGTTCAGGTATTGAAAACTATTCCCGTCATTTAACACTTCGTCCAGCGGGTGCAACACCGTATACGTTATTGGACTATTTCCCGGAAGATTTCTTAATTGTTATGGATGAGTCGCACGTATCAGTGCCACAAGTAAGAGCGATGTATAACGGGGACCAAGCACGTAAGCAAGTGCTTGTGGATCATGGATTCCGTCTGCCGTCAGCTTTAGATAATAGACCGCTCATGTTTGATGAGTTTGAGGAGAAAACAAATCAAGTTATTTACGTTTCGGCGACGCCAGGACCGTACGAGTTAGAGCAGTCACCAGAAGTAATAGAACAAATTATTCGTCCAACAGGGCTTTTAGATCCACCAATCGATATACGACCTATTGAAGGGCAAATTGACGATTTATTAGGAGAGATTCAAGATCGTATTGCAAAAAATGAACGTGTATTAATTACGACTTTAACGAAGAAAATGTCAGAGGATTTAACGGACTACTTAAAAGATGTAGGAATTAAAGTGAACTATCTTCATTCTGAAATTAAAACGTTAGAACGTATTGAAATTATTCGTGACCTTCGCCTTGGTAAGTTTGATGTACTTGTCGGTATTAACTTATTACGAGAAGGATTAGATATTCCAGAAGTATCACTTGTAGCAATTTTAGATGCTGATAAGGAAGGGTTCTTACGTTCAGAGCGCTCATTAATTCAAACAATTGGTCGTGCCGCGCGTAATGAAAACGGCCGCGTTATTATGTACGCAGATCGTATAACAAGATCCATGGGAATTGCAATTGAAGAAACGCAGCGTCGTCGTACTATACAAGAAGCCTACAATAAAGAGCATGGTATTACGCCGAAAACGATTCAAAAAGGCGTACGTGATGTAATCCGTGCAACGACAACTGCTGAAGAGACAGAAACATACGAAGCAACTCCTGCTAAGAAAATGACGAAAAAAGAGCGTGAAAAGACAATTGCGAAGATGGAAGCAGAGATGAAAGAAGCAGCAAAAGCGTTAGACTTCGAGCGTGCAGCTGAACTAAGAGATTTACTATTAGAATTAAAAGCGGAAGGGTGAAAAGAGTGAGTAAGAGCAAGGATTTTATCGTTGTAAAAGGTGCTAGAGCACATAACTTAAAAAATATTGATGTAACCATTCCGAGAAATCAGCTTGTCGTTGTAACGGGATTGTCTGGTTCGGGGAAATCATCATTAGCATTTGATACGATTTATGCAGAAGGGCAGCGCAGATACGTAGAATCGTTATCTGCGTATGCGCGCCAGTTTTTAGGACAAATGGATAAGCCGGATGTAGATACGATTGAAGGATTGTCACCAGCGATTTCAATCGATCAAAAAACGACGAGTCGTAATCCACGTTCAACTGTCGGAACGGTAACGGAGATTTATGATTATTTACGTTTATTATTTGCGCGAATTGGTACGCCAATTTGTCCAAATCATGGGATTGAAATTACATCACAAACAGTAGAGCAGATGGTAGACCGTGTTCTTGAATATCCTGAACGTACGAAATTACAAGTGTTAGCTCCTATCGTTTCTGGGCGTAAAGGTGCACATGTGAAAGTACTTGAAGATATTAAGAAGCAAGGATATGTTCGTGTACGTGTTGATGGTGAAATGCTTGATGTGTCTGAAGAGATTACGTTAGATAAAAATAAGAAGCATTCTATTGAAGTTGTAATTGACCGTATTGTTGTAAAAGAAGGAATCGCAAGCCGTCTTGCTGATTCACTTGAAAGTGCATTAAAGCTTGGCGGAGGCCGAGTGTTAATCGATGTAATGGGAGAAGAGGAACTTCTATTTAGTGAACATCATGCTTGTCCGCATTGTGGTTTTTCAATCGGAGAATTAGAGCCGCGTATGTTCTCATTCAACAGTCCGTTTGGAGCGTGTCCTTCTTGTGATGGACTTGGTTCAAAGCTAGAGGTAGATTTAGAGCTTGTTATCCCGAACTGGGATTTATCATTAAATGAACATGCGATTGCACCTTGGGAACCGACAAGTTCACAATACTATCCACAACTTTTACAATCTGTATGTAATCACTACGGCGTTGATATGGATATGCCTGTGAAAGATATACCGAAAGATTTATTTGATAAAGTGTTGTACGGAAGCGGGGAAGAGAAGGTTTATTTCCGCTATGTAAATGAATTCGGTCAAGTAAAGGAAAATGAGATTTTATTTGAAGGTGTTATTCCAAACATTGAACGTCGTTATCGTGAAACGAGTTCTGATTACATTCGTGAGCAAATGGAAAAGTATATGGCAGAACAAGCTTGTCCGAAGTGTAAAGGCGGCCGCTTAAAGCCTGAAAGCTTAGCTGTTTTTGTTGGTGATAAAACGATTGCTGACGTAACGAAGTATTCAGTTCAAGAAGTACAAGAATTTTTCTCGAATGTAGAGCTAACGGAGAAGCAACAAAAAATAGCTCATTTAATTTTAAGAGAAATTCAGGAGCGCGTTGGATTCTTAGTGAACGTTGGTTTAGATTATTTAACGCTAAGTCGTGCGGCTGGTACGTTATCAGGTGGTGAGGCGCAGCGTATTCGCTTAGCGACGCAAATTGGTTCTCGTCTAACTGGCGTACTTTATATTCTTGATGAGCCTTCAATTGGTTTACACCAGCGCGATAACGATCGTCTTATTCGTACATTGCAAGAAATGCGCGATTTAGGTAATACATTAATCGTTGTTGAGCATGATGAAGATACGATGATGGCTGCTGATTATTTACTTGATATCGGACCAGGTGCAGGTATTCACGGTGGGCAAGTTGTATCGGCAGGGACACCAGCTGAAGTGATGCAAGATGATAATTCGTTAACAGGAAAATATTTAAGCGGTAAAGAGTTTATTCCAGTTCCACTTGAAAGACGTAAAGGTGACGGACGTAAAGTGGAGATTGTCGGCGCAAAAGAGAATAACTTAAAGAATGCAAAAATGTCATTCCCACTCGGTACGTTTGTAGCGGTAACAGGTGTATCTGGATCAGGTAAAAGTACGATGATTAATGAAGTACTATATAAATCGTTAGCGCAAAAGTTATATAAAGCGAAAGCGAAGCCAGGTACTCATAAAGAGATTAAAGGTCTTGAACATTTAGATAAAGTAATTGATATTGATCAATCGCCAATTGGTCGTACACCACGTTCTAATCCAGCGACGTACACAGGTGTATTCGATGATATTCGTGATGTGTTTGCACAAACGAACGAAGCTAAAGTGCGCGGATATCAAAAAGGACGTTTCAGCTTTAACGTAAAAGGTGGCCGTTGTGAAGCGTGCCGTGGTGATGGAATTATTAAAATCGAAATGCATTTCTTACCAGATGTGTATGTTCCGTGTGAAGTTTGTCACGGTAAACGATATAATCGTGAAACGTTAGAAGTGAAATATAAAGATAAGAATATTTCTGAAGTGTTAGGGATGACAATTGAAGATGGAGTAGAATTCTTCGCCAATATTCCTAAAATTAAGCGTAAACTTCAAACGCTTGTAGATGTTGGGCTTGGTTATATGAAATTAGGTCAACCAGCAACAACATTATCTGGTGGGGAAGCACAGCGTGTGAAATTAGCTTCTGAATTACACCGTCGTTCTACAGGTCGTACGTTATATATTTTAGATGAGCCAACGACTGGGTTGCATGCGCATGATATTGCACGTCTTCTAGAAGTGCTGCAACGTCTTGTTGAGAGTGGTGAGACGGTACTTGTAATTGAACATAATTTAGATGTGATTAAAACAGCTGATTATATTGTTGATCTTGGACCAGAAGGCGGGGACAAAGGTGGACAAATCGTCGCTTCGGGAACGCCAGAGCAAGTAGTAAAAGAAGAGCGCTCGTACACTGGTAAGTATTTAAAAGAGATTTTAAATCGTGATAAAGCAAGAATGAAAGAGAAAATAAAAGAAGTAGAGTTATCGCAATAAGTTTATTGATGAAAACCGAGTGGAAATGACGCTCGGTTTTTATTTTACGAGGAAAAACTGGTAAGTATGTTAGTAGGTATACAAGCATGAAAGATAGAATAAGTTGATATAAGTGTTTGTATCATACTTGCGTTTATTATCTATTAGCGTATGATGAAATATATATGTTTAAAAGGATGTGTAACGAAATGAGATGGATTGTATCACTTCTTGTAAATAGCGTTGTGTTAATCGCTGTATCGGGGCTTTTAAAAGGGATTGCACCAGATGCATTTTACGTAGCAAATATACAAACTGCAATTATTGCGAGTATTATATTGGCGGTTTTAAATGTGTTCGTAAAGCCGTTTTTAATTTTAATTACGCTACCAATTACTGTTGTAACTTTCGGCTTCTTCTTAATTGTTATTAATGCGATTACGTTAAAAATAGCAGATTCATTATTAGGAGATGCTTTTAATATATCAGGATTTGGTGTAGCGATTGTTGCGGCAATTTGTATTTCAATTTTTAATATGATTATTGAGAAGGCAATTGTGGAACCTCTATATGAAAAAAAGAGAAAATGACAAAAAGAAAAACATTTCATTATTCGTATGAAATGTTTTTTTCTATTTATTAGAAACCGTATTTCTTGTTTCCAGAAAAAAATGGTACAATATCCGGTAGAATGGAATTTTACATCAAACGAGACTGAACCCGCAGCGGAGTGGAGGTTTATACATATGCCAAAAGTAAGGACAAAAGATTTAATTGAACAATTTCAATTGGAGTTAATAAGTGGTGAGGAAGGAATTCATCGTCCGATTGATACAAGTGATTTATCACGACCTGGAATTGAAATGGCAGGATTCTTTACATATTATCCAGCTGATCGCGTGCAGCTTCTTGGAAAAACGGAGCTCACGTTCTTTGATACGTTAACAACAGAGCAAAAACAAGAGAGAATGAAAGCGCTTTGTACCGAGGAGACGCCATGTATTATTATAACTCGTAATCAAGATGTACCAGATGAGTTATTACAAGCATCACGTGAATCAGGCATGCCTTTATTACGTTCTTCTCAAACGACAACGAGATTATCAAGTCGTTTAACTAATTATTTAGAAGGTAAGCTAGCACCAACAACTGCTGTTCATGGTGTGTTAGTAGATATTTACGGTGTTGGTGTTTTAATTACAGGTCAAAGTGGTGTTGGTAAAAGTGAGACAGCTCTTGAACTTGTGAAGCGTGGTCACCGCCTTGTTGCGGATGATAGTGTAGAAATTCGCCAAGAAGATGAAGACACATTAGTAGGAAGCTCACCAGATTTAATTGAGCATTTATTAGAAATTCGTGGTCTAGGTATCATTAACGTTATGACGTTATTCGGTGCAGGGGCAGTGCGAAATTATAAGCGTATTACACTTGTTATTAATCTTGAAATTTGGGATCAAAAGAAAAACTATGATCGCTTAGGTCTTGATGAAGAGAAGATGAAAATTATTGATACAGAACTTACGAAGATTACACTTCCAGTTCGTCCTGGTCGAAACTTGGCTGTTATTATTGAAGTAGCAGCGATGAACTTCCGTTTAAAGCGTATGGGAGTCAATGCAGCACAGCAGTTCTCAGAACGATTAATGAGTGCGATTGAGTTAGGGAATCAGGAGTAAACATTGGAGAGGGAGGTCATATATATGCTGTTAGGTTCTGTACCGCAGCTTGACCGCGTAGCTGTCCAACTTGGGCCGTTTCCTGTTTATTGGTACGGGATTATTATCGGTACAGGTGTGCTATTAGGTCTTTGGCTAGCAACTCGCGAGGGAGAAAGGCTAGGTATTCCAAAAGATACATTTGTTGACCTTGTATTAATTGCAGTACCGATCGCTATTCTATTTGCGAGAATGTACTATGTTATTTTTGAATGGGAATATTACGCGCAAAACCCGAGTCAAATTATTAATACTCGTCAAGGTGGCTTGGCGATTCATGGTGGTTTAATCGGAGCGGTTATTACAGGGATTCTTTTTGCAAAGCGACGCGGGGTTTCATTCTGGAAGTTGGCGGATATTGCTGCACCAAGTATTTTACTAGGACAAGCAATTGGCCGATGGGGAAACTTTATGAACCAAGAGGCGCATGGTGATGAAGTAACGAGACAGTTTTTAGAAGGTCTTCATTTACCAGATTTCATTATTAATCAAATGTATATTGAGGGTGTGTACTATCATCCGACGTTTTTATATGAATCATTATGGAATTTTGCAGGTGTAATTTTACTACTTGCATTAAGAAAAGTGAATTTACGCCGCGGGGAATTATTCTTCACATATTTAATTTGGTATTCAGTAGGACGCTTCTTCGTAGAAGGCTTACGTACAGATAGTTTAATGCTAGGACCACTTCGTATTGCACAAGTAATGTCAATTGGACTTGTTGTTATTTCTATTATTTTCATTATTGTGAGACGAAAAATGGGGCAAGCTGATAAAAGATATTCGGAAAATTAGAGAAAAGTAGCATCTTATTATAAGATGCTGCTTCTTTCATATTCAGGAAGGCGAAAGGACTAAGGCAATGAGAATAAATACAGTGTTATTTGATTTAGATGGAACTTTAATTAATACAAACGAACTTATTATTTCTTCTTTTTTACATACTTTAAATACGTATTATCCAAATCAATATAAGCGTGAAGATGTGTTGCCATTTATCGGTCCATCTTTGCATGATACTTTCAGTAAGATTGATGAAAGTAAGGTTGAAGAGATGATTACAAGTTATCGCGAATTTAACCATGATCATCATGATGAATTAGTAGAAGAATATGAAACTGTATATGAAACGGTTCGAGAGTTGAAGAAGCAAGGTTATAAAGTTGGTATTGTTACAACGAAAGCGAGACAAACCGTTGAGATGGGATTACAGTTGTCAAAGCTTGATGAATTTTTTGATGTTGTCGTGACAATTGATGATGTAGAGCATGTGAAACCACATCCAGAGCCACTTCAAAAAGCGCTTGAATTATTAGATGCAAAACCAGAAGAGGCATTGATGGTTGGAGATAATCATCATGATATTGTCGGTGGTCAAAATGCGGGGACGAAAACAGCTGCGGTTTCATGGACGCTGAAAGGTAGAGCGTATTTAGAAGCTTACAAGCCGGACTTTATGCTAGATAAAATGAGTGATTTGCTACCGATTTTGTCTAATATGAACCGTTCATAAAGGTCCAAGTAAGTTAGTAGAGGAGCGAGCTAAGTGCGACGGACAACGCGCTATCCTGTTTCAGGAGAAAATTCATTATGGAATGTGTATAAAACAGTGTCTTTTTGGAAGGTAATGAAAAACTTTATTATTATCCAAATTGCGCGTTACACGCCATTTTTATCTGTGAAGAATTGGTTGTACCGTACTTTTTTACGGATGAAAGTAGGAAAGAAAACATCATTTGCGCTTATGGTAATGCCGGATATTATGTTCCCGGAAAAGATAACTGTGGGAGAGAATTCGATTATTGGCTATAATACAACGCTTTTAGCGCATGAATATTTAATTCGTGAATATCGACTTGGGGAAATCGTCATTGGAAATGAAGTGATGATTGGAGCGAATGTAACAATATTACCAGGTGTGAAAATTGGAGACGGTGCGACTGTCTCAGCTAGCACACTTGTTCATAGGGATGTACCGAGCGGTGCTTTCGTAGGTGGAAATCCAATGCGTATTATTTATACGAAAGAGCAAATGACCGCAAGAGAAGGTTCATGGTGAAAATGTAACATTTCTCCTCTTTTTTTATGAATAAAAAGGAAATAATTGAGTATAATATACTGTTTTGTTTTTTACGGAATCGTTTATACTTATAGATAGAAGAATGTGTGAGCGAAGAAAACAAAAAACTGGAGGATATATGGGGAAAAATCAAAGGATATATAAGGAGAACGGACAAGTTATCTCTTTTAATCAATTAGCGGACTTCTTTTATAAAAAAGGGATGAGAGCTTACAAAGGGCAAAAATTGCAAGATGCAATTAAATATTTTCGAAGAGCGGCACAAAGTGAGAAGGAGCCGTTTATTTTATGTCAATTAGCAACAGTATTATCTGAGGCTGGTGAATATCAAGAGTCGAACCAAATCTTCTTAAAGTTAGTTAGATCTAATCCAGAACTTGAACAGTGCTATTATTTTATTGCAAATAATTATGCATATATGGGGTTATTTCAACAGGCGAAGAAATATGCGGATCGTTATTTAGAAGTTGCAAAAGAGAAGGAATTCGTAGAAGATACATTAGAACTTCTTGAGATTATGGAAGAAGAAGCAATGGGTGCGGAAGAGATTGAAGATGAAGATGATTTAATTGTTATGCAGGAAGAAGCGAATCGTTATATTCGTAATGGACAATTGGAAGAAGCAATTGCTACATTAGAAATTGTTACGAAAGATTATCCGGAATTTTGGTCAGGTCATAATAATTTAGCCATTGCACATTTTCAATCGGGTAATGTAGACAAAGCACTGAAGTTAACAGAAATGATTTTAGAGAAAAATCCTGGTAATATACATGCGCTTTGTAATACGCTTATTTTTCTATATTCAATTGGAGAGCATAAACAAGTAGAAGCGTTAGCGGGACAGCTAGTTTCGGTATATCCGATTTCATTTGAACATCGTTTGAAACTGGGAACTACACTTGCAACAATTGGTTATTTCGAGCATGCATATAAATGGTTCAAACTATTAAAGCGTCAAGGATACGAAGGAGACGTTAGTTTTTATTATTGGTTTGCATATTCTGCGTATATGGTGAAAGATCAGCAACTAGCTGAAAAAATGTGGCAACATGTCGTGGAATTGCATCCTGATAAAAAGGGAAAAGAACCGTGGAATGCGCTGAATTTAGCAGATGAAGGACAAAACGTGTTATTTGAAGAATTACGAAAATCATTTCAGCAAAGTGCGACGCTAGAAGAACAAATGCTAGCTTTATATTTAATGAATGAATTGTCAACGCCGGAGAAGGTTGGATTCTTCTTTGATATAACGCAAGCGAAGAACGGTGTTCCCATCGTATCGCAACTTGCAAAGTACTTCTTTTTACTTAATAGTCATAAGAGTATTCCAGCTGATTTACAACAATTTGAGCAGTGCGCGAGAATCGCGGATGCCTTATACAATTATACGAAAAAAGATGATGAATTAATTGAAGAGTGTTTACACTTTTGGTTTTGTACGTTCATACGTTTATATACATCTGGAGACATATTTACAAATGTGTACGGCTGGTCAGCTGCGATTGAATACATTGTACGCGGCGAACAAGGAAATAAAATGACACAGTCGGAGCTTGGAGATGTATATAATGTATCTGTAGCGACTGTCCGAAAGTATGTGCAAGCTGTTAAGCGTACGCACACATAAGATAAGCAAATCATTGGGAAAAAAATGATGCTAACAGTATAATGAGGGTAACTTAATTGTGTAGGAATGGATAGGAGTGAATAGTGTGTCAGAAGAAAAAATTTATGATGTCGTTATTATTGGTGCAGGACCAGCTGGTATGACAGCTGCAGTATATACATCTCGTGCAAATTTAAGCACATTAATGCTTGAGCGTGGTATTCCAGGTGGCCAAATGGCAAACACGGAAGATGTAGAAAACTACCCAGGTTATGAGTCTATTTTAGGGCCAGACTTATCAAATAAAATGTTCGAGCATGCGAAGAAATTTGGTGCTGAATATGCATACGGTGATGTGAAAGAAGTCATCGACGGTAAAGAATACAAAACAATTATTGCTGGTAAAAAAGAATATAAAGCACGTGCAATTATCGTTGCAAGCGGTGCAGAGTATAAAAAAATTGGTGTACCGGGTGAAACAGAACTTGGCGGCCGAGGTGTATCATATTGTGCAGTATGTGACGGAGCATTCTTTAAAGGAAAAGAACTTATCGTAATTGGCGGCGGAGATTCTGCTGTTGAAGAGGGTGTGTTCTTAACACGCTTCGCATCAAAAGTAACGATCGTTCACCGTCGTGACACGCTTCGTGCACAGAAAATTTTACAAGATCGTGCTTTCCAAAACGAAAAAGTAGATTTCATTTGGAACCACACTATAAAAGAAATCAACGAAGCAAGCGGTAAAGTAGGAAGTGTAACACTTGTAGACGTAAACAGTGGAGAAGAGAAAGAAGTCAAAACTGACGGCGTATTCGTATACATCGGTATGTTACCATTATCAAAACCATTTGTTGAACTAGGTATTACAAATGAAAATGGTTACCTTGAAACGAACGAACGTATGGAAACGAAAATTCCTGGTATTTTCGCAGCTGGTGATGTTCGTGAAAAAATGCTTCGTCAAATTGTAACTGCAACAGGTGACGGTAGTATTGCAGCACAAAGTGCACAACATTACGTAGAAGAATTATTAGAGGAATTAAAAACTGTATCAGAAAAATAAGGGATAATATACCTTGTGAGAAGAAAGCTACCGACAGGAG
Organism: Bacillus sp. GW823-FHT06A11; assembly: GCF_058795355.1. Taxonomy (NCBI): domain Bacteria; kingdom Bacillati; phylum Bacillota; class Bacilli; order Caryophanales; family Bacillaceae; genus Bacillus; species Bacillus sp. GW823-FHT06A11. The sequence continues at coordinate 362,282 of NZ_JBXAHS010000004.1, forward strand.
CTTTCTTCTTTTTTTGTGTGGAAATGTCAAAGTATTGTCAAAAAATATAAGGATTATAAGCTTTCTTATTGATATACTGGACTTTACGGAAAAAATCACTATAAGAAATGAGGAATTTATTCAGTATGGAATGGCGTAATATATATCGTGGATTTTGTATGGGCGTTAGTGATTTAATTCCTGGTGTGAGCGGCGGTACAATCGCTGTTGTGTTAGGGATTTATGAACAATTGCTTGCGGCAATTAGTGGATTCTTTAGTCGTGAATGGAAAAAACATTTAGGGTTTTTAATTCCACTTGCAGCTGGTGTGGCAGCAGCGTTTTTAACGTTAAGTCATGTTATTAAATATTTACTTGCAAATCATTATGAACCGACTCAATTTTTCTTCCTCGGTTTAATTATTAGTATATTACCGATGTTAATGAGAGAAGCTGATGCAAAGTCGTCGTTTAAAGGTAAGCACATTGTTTTATTAATAGTTGCAGCAATTCTTGTTGCGATCACAGCTTTCTTTAAACCAGATAAGGCAGCAGATCCAATTACGACGTTAACAATTTTAAATGCAATTGGTTTATTTTTCGCAGGATGGATGGCTAGTATGGCTATGCTACTTCCTGGGATTAGTGGATCGTTTATTTTATTAATTATTGGTGTGTATCCAACAGCAATTAACGCTTTAACTACACTTAACTTACCTTTAATCGTGGTTATCGGTGCTGGTGTTATGGTTGGATTTGTTGTAAGTAGTAAAGGCATTAGTTTTTTATTAGATCGTTATAAAAGTATGACATTTGCGGCAATTATTGGACTAGTTATCGGTTCGATTGTAATTGTGTTCCCTGGTATTCCAACTGGTGGATTTTCAATTATAAGTTCAATTATTACCTTTATTTTAGGATTTGCGATTGTTACTTATTTCGGTAAGAAATAAGGGCTTTAATCCCCTTGGCGATAAAAATCGTTAAGGGGATTTTTCATGCTATTCATTAAAAGTCTAAGCATTTACATTGCTTGTTATGGAAAGCTTTTTTAAAATTGTTGAGTAGCATATGCTTAGCGAAAGAGGACTGGCTCCTTCGTTGTAGCAAACTGTTTTTGATAGTATAATGAAAGAAGTATGCAGTGAGAAATTTTACTGCAAGTAGCTGAGGTGAAGAAACATGCAAAGAGTGACAAACTGTGTGTTAATTAGAGATAATGAAGTACTCTTACTCCAAAAACCTCGCCGAAATTGGTGGGTTGCACCAGGCGGGAAAATGGAGCGTGGTGAGACTGTAAGAGATTCCGTTGTTCGCGAATATCGCGAAGAAACAGGTATTTATTTGAAAAACCCAGCGTTAAAGGGGGTCTTCACCTTTGTCATCCAAGAAGGTGATAAAGTTGTTTCTGAATGGATGATGTTCTCCTTTTTAGCGACAGATTTTGCAGGAGAAAACAAACTAGAGAGCGAAGAAGGCATCATTGGTTGGCATACATTTGATAAAATTGATGATTTAGCAATGGCGCCAGGAGATTATCACATTATTGATTATTTAATTAAAGGAAATGGCATAATCTACGGTACATTTGTATATACCCCAGATTTTGAGTTGCTTTCATATCGATTAGATCCGAGTTAAACCGTCAAGGAGAGGATACGATGACAGAGAATAATGATATAAAAATGGTAATTATTACAGGGATGTCTGGAGCTGGAAAAACAGTAGCTTTACAAAGTTTTGAAGATTTAGGATATTTTTGTGTAGATAATTTACCACCGATGTTATTGCCAAAGTTTATTGAGCTTATGGCGGATTCAAAAGGGAAAATGAATAAAGTGGCACTTGGCATTGATTTACGTGGCCGCGAGTTTTTCGAACATTTATGGGGAGCACTTGATGATTTATCAGAACGTACATGGATTATTCCTCATATTTTATTTTTAGATGCGAAAGATAGTACGCTTGTAACTCGTTATAAAGAAACGAGACGTTCGCATCCACTTGCACCAACTGGTTTGCCGTTAAAGGGAATCGAAGCAGAGCGCAATTTATTAACAGATATGAAGGCACGAGCAAATATTGTGCTTGATACATCGGATTTAAAACCGAAAGAATTACGTGAAAAAATTGTTCACTTGTTCTCAACAGAAACTGAGCAAGCATTTCGTGTAAATGTTATGTCATTTGGATTTAAGTACGGTATTCCAATTGATGCAGATTTAGTATTTGATGTTCGTTTTTTACCAAATCCATATTACATTCCACATATGAAGCCATTAACAGGACTAGATGAAGAAGTTTCTTCGTATGTACTGAAATTTAATGAGACACATAAGTTTTTAGAGAAGTTGACGGATCTGATTACTTTCATGCTGCCTCATTATAAAAGAGAAGGCAAAAGTCAACTTGTAATTGCAATTGGATGTACAGGTGGACAGCATCGTTCTGTTACGCTTACAGAATACCTTGGGAAACATTTGAAACCAGAGTATAGTGTTCATGTATCTCATCGTGATGTGGAGAAGAGAAAGGGCCATTAAGGGATGAAAAAAGAGAGAAAGCCTAAAATTGTCATAATGGGAGGCGGAACCGGACTCTCTGTTTTATTAAGAGGATTAAAGCAATATCCTGTTGATATTACAGCAGTTGTTACAATCGCTGATGATGGTGGCAGTTCGGGTCGATTACGTGATGAGCTAGAAATTCCACCTCCAGGTGACATCCGTAACGTACTTGTTGCGTTATCGGATGTAGAGCCACTGGTGGAAGCTTTATTTCAGCACCGTTTCACAACAGGAGACGGACTGAAAGGTCATGCGTTAGGAAATCTATTGTTGGCAGGTATGACCTCGATTACAGGAGACTTTTTCCATGCAATTACGGAAACAAGTAAAGTATTAAATGTCAGAGGACGTGTATTACCAGCAGCGAATCAAAGTGCGGTACTTCATGCGGAACTTGAAGATGGGGAAATTGTAACAGGTGAATCAAAGATTCCTTATTACGGAAAGAAGATTAATCGTGTCTTTTTAACTCCAGAAGATGTAGAGCCATTGCATGAAACGTTGGCTGAGATTAAACGAGCTGATTTACTTGTTTTCGGCCCAGGAAGTTTGTATACGAGTATATTACCCAACTTAGTTGTTAACAAAATTGGGGACGCTGTTCTTGCTGCAAAGGCGAAGAAGGTATATGTATGTAACGTTATGACACAAGCGGGTGAAACGATGGGATATACTGCTTTTGATCATGTGCAGGCGTTACACGATCATTTAGGGCAACCATTTATTAATACTGCAATTGTAAATAACCGTGAGATTCCTTGTGAATTACGTAAGTTATATGAGGAAGAAATGTCTACACCAGTTGTAGTGGATGAAGAACGTTTTGCTGAAAATAATATTGATGTTATTCAAGAGGGATTAGCGAAGTATGATGATCGTGTTGTAAGGCATGATACGTTAAAGTTAGCTTCGATTTTATATTCATTGTTATAAATGTGCGTTGCCTCGTTTGAGGTGGCGCTCCTCATTCATATAGGACAAGAATTTTGTTCCATAATAATCGTATAAGGAGGTGTTGACTGTGTCATTTGCATCAGAAACAAAGAAAGAGCTGACGAATCTTGAAGTGAAAGAATGCTGTGAGAAAGCAGAATTATCGGCGTTACTTCGAATGAACGGATCGCTTTCTTTTTCAAACCGTCGTCTATCTATCGATATTCAAACAGAAAATGCGGCAATTGCAAGAAGGATTTATACGCTTTTGAAAAAAGGATATGATGTGACGGTAGAATTACTTGTTCGTAAAAAAATGCGATTGAAGAAAAATAATGTATATATCGTAAGGCTTGTTGAAAAGTCTCGCGAAATATTAGCCGATCTTCATATCGTTCGAGATGACTTTTCATTTATTCGAAATATATCACAAGAATTGATTGAGAAGAAGTGTTGTAAACGATCGTATTTACGCGGTGCATTTTTAGCAGGTGGTTCAGTAAATAACCCAGAAACATCATCTTATCATTTAGAGATCTTTTCGTTATATAAGGAACATAATGATGCTATATGTGAACTGATGAACGGATTTGATTTAAATAGTAAGACGTTGGAAAGAAGAAAAGGGTACATTACGTATTTGAAAGAAGCGGAGAAAATTACGGAATTTTTAAATATTATTGGTGCTCATAATGCACTTTTAAGGTTTGAAGATATTCGAATCGTACGTGATATGCGTAATTCCGTAAATCGTTTAGTGAACTGCGAAACAGCTAATTTAAATAAAACAATTGGTGCAGCGCTAAGGCAGATTGAAAATATCCGCTATATTGATGAGACGGTTGGTCTTGATATATTGCCAGATAAACTACAAGAGATTGCGCAACTACGAAGAGATTATCAAGATGTAACATTGAAAGAGTTAGGTGAGATGGTATCCGGGGGGAAAATTAGTAAATCGGGTATTAATCATCGTTTGCGTAAAATCGATGAAATTGCAGAGAAATTACGCGCGGGGGAAACGGTAGCAAAAAAATAAGAGGTTAAAGGGGAAATGGAGCTGTGGTTCAAAAACGAGTTCAGGTTTCATTAAAAAACGGTTTACAAGCACGTCCGGCTGCGTTGTTTGTACAAGAGGCAAATCGCTTTCATGCAGATATCTTTATTGAGAAAGATGGAAAGACAGTAAATGCAAAGAGCATAATGGGGATTATGAGCTTAGCAATTGGAACTGGAAGCATGATAACAATTACAACAGAAGGTTCAGATGCAGAAGAGGCTTTAGAAGCATTAGCTGCATATGTACAATAAAGAGCTATCGCGTATATGCGATAGTTTTTTTGTTTTGTTGTTTGTGCGGATTAGCGGGGAGGGGTATTTAGCTGGTTTGTCCTTGTCGGAGATTGTCGGTAAATCGATATGTTGTGTCGAACCGTTGATATATTAAAAAAATCGTTGATATAATTTGAGTTTTGTTCGATATAATTGAAAAATCGTTGATATATTTAGAGGGATACTGGATGGGGTATGTGAGCGGGGAACAATATATAAAAGAAGCGCCCAATTATAGGGCGCTTCCGCTTTTAGTTATATCTAGCTCTAGCGGCTAGAATCTCCGGTTGTTTCGCCCCTTCATTCGAGGCAAAAAGCGCCTCGGAATCAGGGGCTCCATCGCCCTGCGATTCTAAACGAGCCGCTTTCGCTTTTAAGTATTAACGATTTGTAAAGATTTTATCGATTAAACCGTATTCTAAAGCTTTTTCTGCTGTCATGAAGTTGTCGCGGTCTGTGTCGCGTTGTAGTACTTCAAGTGGTTGACCAGTGCGGTCAGCAAGAATTTGGTTTAGTTTTTCACGTAAGAATAGGATACGTTTTGCAGCGATTTCGATTTCAGTCGCTTGACCTTGTGCTCCACCAAGTGGTTGGTGAATCATTACTTCACTGTTTGGAAGTGCATAACGTTTTCCTTTTTCACCTGCTGCAAGTAAGAATGCACCCATAGATGCTGCCATACCGATACAGATTGTTGATACTTGTGGCTTAATAAACTGCATTGTATCATAGATTGCCATACCTGCTGTGATAGAACCACCAGGGCTGTTGATGTAGATGTGAATATCTTTTTCTGGATCTTGAGATTCCAAGAATAAAAGCTGGGAAACGATTGAGTTAGCTACGTTGTCATCAATTGCACTACCAAGCATAATGATGCGGTCTTTTAATAGTCGAGAGTAAATATCGTAAGCGCGTTCTCCACGATTTGTTTGTTCAATTACTGTAGGAATTAAATTCATCTGTTATTTCCTCCTTATAAAGCTTTCTTAGTCTTATAATACAATTATGGTCAATAAAGGTCAAACGAAACCACTTTAAATCAAAAAAATATGTAGTTGTACCATGAAATATTCGCTATGTTTTCGAAATTCCCTGCTTATGTATCTTCAACATCATAACCGAATTACATAAATTTAAACGTTATAAAAACTGGAGAAAAAAGAAAAGAACGCCTTTTAACTGAAGCGTTCTTTCGATAATTAGTCTTTTAAAAGATAGGTTACTTTATTTAAAATCTTTTCGATTTGTTTCGCGTTTTTACTATACATTTCGCTTGCTGATTTCGACTTTGTTTCTAGGGAAAATAGTTCAAGATCAGCATGACATTTTTTTAAAGATGCTAATAATAAAGGTTTGTTTTGAGGAGAAGGCATTTGGAGTTTGTCATTGTAAATGTCGATAGTAAGTTGTCCGTATGAATCCACTTGACCGAGGAAGACATTTTCAATAACAACACCGAGTTTTTCTAATTCTGAATGTAGCCAAGCGCGGTTATGTCCGCTTGCTGAAAGAGGTTCATCTAGTACATTTCCATCCATAATAACAGTTTGTGGTTCTTTCTCGTTTGGTACTTTTAAACCGATGTCTTTTGCTGTAAGTGGCTGGGAATCTTTCTTTAATAATACATTTAATTCTCCGCTCGGTTCTAAGACAGCAAATTCGACTTCAGCTACGCTGAACGCACTTTTTCCGCGGAGAAGTTCCAGTAATTCGTCACTCGTATATTTTTCTTTCTTTAAGTTATCTTCGAGTATCTTTCCGTCTTTTATTAATACGGTAGATTTCCCTTCAAAGAAGTCCCGAGCTGTTTTGTTCTTTAAAGAGAGGATTCCTGTTAAAAAAGGTACCACAGCGAAAATGAGTATCGCAAAGACGCCGTGAAAAAATTTTGAATCGAGCCCTGTAGATACTTGGGCAGCGATGTCACCAATCGTCATTCCGGCTATGTATTCAAAAAAGGAAAGCTGAGAGATTTGTCTTTTGCCTAACCATTTCGTAATAGCGAATAAAATAATTAATATGAATACAGAGCGAAGAATGACAAGTGTCCATTCCGGCAGGTGAGACATAGTCGTTTCCTCCAGTCTACTTAAAACCCTTTATATTGAGGTTCTTCACGTTCTAATACTGAAATTCTATCCTTTAAATCAGCGATGACGCTGTCCATTTCTAACATACATTCATGAAATACGCGTTTTGATTCTTCGTCTTGTGAATTTAATGAAAGGGAGCTTAAACTTGCTTGAGCGCCCCTTACACTAGCAAGGCAAGTTTTTACGCTAGCGATAACAGTCATATAAACACCTCTTATCCTTTCGGTTTGAATAACAATGCTCCAATGAAGCCGAAAATAATAGCCGCTGATACACCGGCGCTCGTTACTTTAAACATGCCGGTAATAACGCCAACGATGCCATGTTTTGCAGCTTCTTCCATTGCGCCATGAACGAGGGCATTACCAAAGCTTGTAATAGGTACAGTTGCCCCGGCTCCAGCGAAATCAATTAATGGCTCATACAAATTAAATCCATCTAATATAGCTCCAGCAACAACGAGTGTTGCCATTGTATGAGCAGGTGTTAGTTTGCCGACATCAAACATAAGTTGGCCGATTACACATATAAGTCCGCCAATGACGAAAGCCCAGAAAAAAATCATTGCGTTGCACCTCCAAATTCAATCGAAACGGCGTGAGCGATACACGGAATCGTTTCTTCTTGTTGGAATGTAAGTGGAGATAGTAAAGCGCCTGTCGCAACGACAAGTATTTTTTTGAACTCTCCTCTTTTCATTCGGTTTAATAAATGACCGTATACGACTGTTGCGGAACATCCAGGTCCGCTAGCACCAGCTATGACAGGTTGTCCTTCTCTATAAATGATAATTCCGCAATCTTGAAATTGTTCGCTCGTTACTTTCGTTCCGTGTTTATGTAGTAAGTCATAAGCAATTTCGCGTCCTACATGTCCGAGATCGCCTGTTACGATTAAATCGTAGTAAGAGGCATCAATTTGACGTTCACGTAAATGGGCTTCAATTGTATCAACTGCAGCTGGAGCCATTGCGCCTCCCATATTAAATGGATCCGTTAATCCCATATCAACCACTCGGCCGATTGTTGCAGAGGTTACTCTTGGACCGTGTCCAGTATCGCTTAAAATAGCGGCTCCTGCTCCGGTTACTGTCCACTGTGCAGTAGGCGGCTTTTGTCCACCGTATTCGGTAGGGTAGCGGAACTGTTTTTCTACAGCTGTATTATGGCTTGAAGCTCCAGTTAATAAATATTTTGCACCTTTTGCATTTACGATACTTGCCCCAAGTGCTAAACCTTCCATAGAAGTAGAGCAAGCCCCGAATAATCCGAGATAAGGAGTCCCAAGTGTGCGGCAAGCAAAGCTTGTTGGAGTAATTTGATTAATTAAATCTCCTGCGAGTACGAATTGAATATCATCTTTACGAAGCTCTGCTTTTTCAGTAGCGCGACTACAAGCTTCTTCGAATAAAATCTTATGTGCTTTTTCATAGGAATCTTGTCCGAGCCATAAATCTTCATGAAGGATATCGAAGTCTTCTGGGATATTCCCCTTTGCTTCAAATGGTCCACCGACAACCCCTGTTGAGATAATGACTGGTTTGTTTTCAAATACCCACGTTCGGTGTCCTTGTAACATTTATAGCCCTCCCCATTGAACGAGAATAGTTTTAATAAGTGCGATGACGAAAGCGGAAAATACACCAAATAAAATAACAGAACCAGCTAGTTTAAACATATTGCCGCCAACGCCAAGGACAAATCCTTCCGTTCGATGCTCAATACATGCGGCAATAACAGAGTTACCAAATCCAGTAACAGGTACAGCTGTACCAGCACCGGCAAACTGTCCAAAACGATCGTATATACCAAATCCAGTTAGTAACATGGAGATGAAAATGAGCGTTGCGACTGTTGGATTGCCTGCTGAGCGTTCAGTGAAATCAAAATATGTGATGTAAAAAGTAGAAATGAGTTGTCCGATGAAGCAAATAAAACCACCGACGAAAAAGGCTTTTATACAATTTTTTAAGACAGGTCGTTTCGGTTCGCGTTCTTGTTCGAATTTTTTATACTCCTGTTGTACAGGGGTTAAGTTTTTATCTTTACTAGACATTGCAATCCTTCCTTTTCTTTTAAAAAGCGTTAAGTGTTAGACTCCATTTTTTTACCAATGAATTTTAATTGTTTATTAATTTCATCTTTAGATACTTCTTTTTCCTTAATTTTTCTTTCGAGTTTTTCGAGTAACATAAAGATTTTTTTATCTGTACTGACACGAACATCGAAAGTAGGGTGCTCATCACTTAGTTGCTTTTGAAGTTTGCTGCGCAACGGCTTTAATCCAAACCTTTCGTGATGCTCAGGTGTAACTGCTATGTAGAGATCTAAATTTGAATTCACTGCTGTGCTTTTTATAATTTCATCCATAGCGAGAGCTCTTTTCTTCGCTCCTTGTGATATAGATTGATTAAAGGATTCCGTACTCGTCTTTGTTAACTTTGGACCTTTTTCTTTCTCCGTTCGTTTTGCTTCTTCTTTCACTTTTTTATCTAAAGGACTATTATCACATCCGGTAAAAGAGCTAAATAGAAGTGCAAATAATGCGGTTATGAGGCCGAGTTTTCGCATAATTATCATTCCATTTCTATTGCAATATGTAATGTGATAGAAAAAGGATGACTGCATATCATCCTTTTTCTATTTCACAGCAAGATTGGTTCGTTATTGCTGTGAGTATTGTGGTTCTTCTTGTTGGACTTCTTCAACACGTGGGTTTAAAGAATCGATAATCGTTTGTGTTTGCTGCGCAGCTGTTTGGAAAAGTTGCTTAGCTTGTTGGTTATCCGTATCAAGAGCGAATCCCTCTAAGCTAGCTTGGGCACTTTTTAATCCAGAAACAGTCTGCTTTAATTTTGTAATTACAGTCATTGAATGAAGCCCCCTTTGGAATATCAATTCAAAGATTATAATTTGTGAGTTGGGGTGAATTTATGATTGGAAAATTTAGGGGTGAAATAGATTTTATATGCTTTTAGCTAAGATGCATAAGGTATTACGGGGATATTTTTATTGATTTAGATGGATTTTATTGCTATTATTATGAGAAGAAAATGAAGTGTTTTCTATAATCATGCGCCCATAGCTCAGTCGGATAGAGCGGTGGTTTCCGGTACCACGTCTGCCGGGGGTTCGAATCCCTCTGGGCGCGTTAAAAAGTCCTAACTTACGTTTTGTAGGTTAGGACTTTTTTTATTTATCTCATTATTTAAGGGTTAAACAAAACAAACTGATGGAAGTTTCATTTTATATGTGTACTTTCAAAATGCCTTGTCTCATTGCTTCTGTTAAAGCTTCGGAGCGTGATCCTACTTTTAATTTTTTGAAGATTTTTGTTAGGTTGTATTCTACAGCTCTTGAACTCATGTACAGTTCATCAGCAATTTGTTTATTGCTACTTCCTTTAGAGACGGATTCTAAGATTTCTAATTCTTTTTGTGTAAGAAGAGCGGTTTTATTTTCAAGTTGTTGAGTCGTTATATCGTCTGTACGTAGTTGACGTAATAAAGAAATAGGAAGTAAAGTATATCCATTTACAGCTGCACGAATTGCCATTAATAGCTCTTGCTGAGAAGCTGATTTACTAATAATTCCGCTGATACCAGAGTTTATTAATAAATTAAATTGGGATACGTATTCAAAACCTGTGTATAAAATGATTTTTGCATCTGTTTGAATATGTAATATTTTCTGGGCGAGTTCAATACCACTACAATTGGGCATATTCATATCCAAGAGATATACGTCAAAAGGTGTAGCGTCACTTTTTATAAGTGCTTCCTGTTCATTTAAAATATATTCTGCTTGCATATCTTCTTCTAATTCAATCATGCTCTTTGTTCCTTCGCCTACAATTTGATGATCATCTACGATTAATACTCGAATCATTATTTACCACCTCGGAACTGTAATGTTTACTTGAAGTCCTTTTTTAGTTTCGGATACTATATGTATTTCTCCGCCAATTGATTGAAGCCTTCCTTTTATACCGGAAATCCCCATATGCTGCTTAGGAGAGTAGGGAGTGTCTATATCAAAACCTTTGCCGTTGTCTCGGTAGTCTAGGAAAATGCAGTTATTCTCTTCCCATAAAAAAATCGATACGATGGTTGCCTCGGAATGTTTATCTGCGTTTGTTAGTAGTTCTTGAATGATACGATATAAAGATAAAATTTTGTCAAAATCGTAATGATGTTCTTGAATTGATTCATGATCAAATTGAATATGAAACTGCACACGTAATTGTGTTTGGGCTAGCAATTCTCTTAATGCACCAATTAAACCAGCATCTGATAAAAGTGATGGACGCAATTCATTGCATGTGTCGCGAATTTGTTGTATTACATCGTGCATACCGAAGTGGATTTTTTTTAGTTCATTTTTTAATTCTAGTGGAACGGATTTGTTTTTTAGTAAAGAGTCTAGTTTGCGGTACCATACGATTTGATCTTGTAATGCAGAGTCGTGTAAATCTGAAGCGAGTCGGCGCCTTTCTTGTTCAGAAATTTGAAAGAGTAGGCGTGATAAGCTTGCAGAATTTGTTTTGGATTCTAAACTCTCCTGCTCTAGAGAATGAATAATTTCATTAATAGTATACAAGTTTTCGTAAATAAGACGGACGTATGTCGTGACAGTGATGAACCATGATTTTTCATGCGTATTATATTTAATATTATTCAATTTTCTTCCAATCCAGATGTAGTGTTTTATATGTTTAGTAGAGTATAAGTAAATGCCAATGCATCCATCATCCTCTAATAAATCATTAATTAGTAATGCTGCCATACTCCATTTTTTCTTTTTAGAAAGTGTGAAATCTTTCGTTTGTCGATATCCGTTACAGAGTGTATATGTGTTGTCTTTCATATCATATTGAACAAATTGAATAAAAGAAGGTTTCAACATCGAAACGATTTCATTAGTGAATTTTTTCTCTAACTCTTCTGTTTTCATAATAGATGATAGCTGTGCGGTAAACTGTTCAATGTTTACGTATAAGTTTGTTTTAGTCCGAAAGAGGTGATTACGGAATGTAAAATCTAATCTTTCTTTTAATATGAGAAATAGAATGTTTAACGGAAAAATAATAATAAAACTTTGCAGTAGTCGAGAGAGAAAATTGTCTTTGTAATAAATGCTCCAGCTCGTAATGATTGCAATTAATAGAGTTGGAATTAGTGACAGAAATGCGTAATACCGTAAACGATCAAATACAAACTCTATATCAAAAATCTGCTTCGTCGCTACTAAATAAAAATACCCGATTGGAAGAGCGATTAGGAACATAGCGCCAATATCTGCTGAGAGAATAGGTGTTTTGAATATTGCATCTGGAAGAGCATAGAGTGTAACGAACGGAAAGAAGGCAATGGAATGAATCGTGAGCATTAATTTTAAAAATGGTTTATGTACTGTACTGTGATATTTGATATAGGCACGGATTAAAAAATATATACAAAAGATAATATTTATTGAAAGGTAAATTAGTTCTAATCCATCGGTATTAACTATTGGACATGGAATGAACATCGTTAAAATAGAGAGTAATAGTAAAATAATGCCGATTGTAATATCGATTTTTAGAAATCTCATAGAAATAACGTATAGTTGCTTTTTCTTGAATAATTCATTCAACAATAAAATGAGAGACATAGGTGTACCTTGAAATACAATACTTAAAATAATGAGAGCGATAAAATCACCTTTACCAGATTCAACTGCGATTAGAAGACTTGAGGAAGTCATGAATAGAAACGTGATCAAAAAGAATGTTTCCCGGTTCAAAGGCTTCTTTGTATAAAGAAAAATAGATAACCCTAAACAAATAAAAGCGAGTAGGAAGGGAAAGTATACAGAAATAATTTTGTCACGAGAATCAATAAAATGTTGTGTTCCTTTATAAGTTTGGGTGATATCGTCTTTTTTAATTTGTATTTCAGATGCATTTAGTGATTGGTTTTGGTATCCAGGAAGTATTCCTAAATGAGGCTTTTCTTTATTTATCGAATAGATTATATCTCCTTCTTTTAAGTCCGTATGAAAAGCCCAACCGGAGGATTTAATTTTTGCTATTGTGTATGTAGTTGAGTCTGTTTTAGAAATAAGAACGCCACTATATGGTTGGTTTATTTTATATAAGATATAGCCTTGTAAACAAAAATACAGGATAGTTACACATAAAATGAAAACGAAGTTACGTTGTATCTGCAACGGTTTAGACACCTCTCTTTGTAGGTATATCGTTTAATTTCTGAATATTTTTATAATAACATTTAAGAAGTTTTCATACAATCAATGTCATCTGTTGAAATTGCGGTGAACCACATAAGAGTGGTTCGCCTTTTTTACGGTAAATACAGTACGGATTGCGGACAATAGCATCAGAAAGAAGTCTATGATAAAGATACAACTTAACAAGTAAATGAAGGAGGCAATAGTGATGAAAAAGTTTTTTTGATGATAGGCGGGATTGCATTAGGAATGGCGGTTATTTATTTCGTAAAAAGCTAAAAGGGGATGTTATATATGGCATTTGAAATTCAAGGATTAAATAAAACATTTGGTGAATATAAAGCCGTTAATGATTTAAATATACGTGTAGAAGAAGGTGGAATTTTAGGGATGCTGGGCCGAAATGGTGCTGGTAAGACGACAACGATTCGTATGATCTTAGATTTAATCAAACCGGATAGCGGCCAAATTCTATGGAATAATCGCCCTTTTTCAAAGAAAGACCTATCTATTGGCTATTTACCAGAAGAGCGTGGATTATACCCGAAAATGAATGTAGTGGAGCAATTGGTGTATTTCGGCAAGTTAGAAGGAATGCCAGCTAATCTTGCAAAAAGGCATGCGTTACAGTGGCTAGAAAAATTAGAAATGACACCACATTTAAAGAAGAAAACAGAGGAATTGTCAAAGGGAAATCAACAAAAAATTCAATTGATTTCAGCGATATTGCATAATCCAGAATTCATCATACTAGATGAACCATTTAGTGGCTTGGATCCTGTAAATGCAGAGATGTTAAAAAATGTTGTGCTCGAGTTAATCGCGCAAAGAAAAACGATTATCTTCTGTAGTCATCAAATGGACAGTGTAGAAACGTTCTGTGAGGAAATTTGTATTATGAAAAATGGTCAACTTGTATTATCGGGTGCCTTGTCAGATATTAAGAAAAGTTATCAATACAAATATATGACGTTGCAAACGGAAGGGGATATTGAACCTATTCTTAAGAAGAAAAATTTCAATTTTGAAAAAGTTAATCGTACGTTCATGATTAAAGTTAATGATGGAGAGGATGCATTTTCGCTGCTTGAAGACATTAAAACTAAACAATATATCCGAGATGTTTCTATTAAAGAACCTTCTTTATATCAAATCTTTGTTGAAAAGGCGGGTGCATAAGTAATGAGGAATTTCTGGATTGTTTTAGGGCAAACGTATTGGGATCGTGTGAGGACGAAAATATTTATTGGGATGACATTGTTATTAATAGGGGGAGGGATATTCTTATTCTCCTTTCCAACTTTAGTACAAAAGTTTTCTGGAGAGAAAGAAAAAGCAAAAGTTGTATTTATTTCCGAAGCACCTAATGTTACTTTGGATCAATCTAATCTTAGTAAAGCTCTTCCAGAATGGGATTGGTCTTTAGGTGATAAAACAAAATTAAATCAATATAAGCAACATTTGTTAGATAAGAAAGTCGAAGCGCTCTTTATATTAAAAGAGGGTGCGGGTGCTGAACCAGTATTAGATTACTTTATGAAGGTGGATAATCCTAAGTTGATTCAAAGTGCGCAGGTATTTGTACAAAATCAGTATTTTCAAAGTGCGGTAGTTAAACAACAGTTATCAGAAGAGGTTGTGAAATCACTGACGATGAACGTGCAAGCGAAAAAGCAAAACTTAAATAACGAAGAAACAAGCTCGTTCTTACTGGTGTATTTATTAGTAGCGATTATGTACTTAGCAATTACTTCGTATGGAAATGCGATTGCTACAGCGGTAGCGTCAGAGAAGGCGTCGCGTGTTATGGAAGTGATGGTAACGAAGGTGTCGCCTGTTCACATGGTCTTTGGGAAGATATTAGGAGTCGGTCTTGCTAGTTTGACACAGTTATTTATTTTCTTCCTTAGTATGGCGCTATATATTAAATCTGGAATTTTTAAGGTATCGGATTCGTTTTTTGGAGTGAATATTGATGTAAATATGATTACAGGTGAGCATGCTGCATATTTCTTGTTATATTTTGTTCTCGGTTACTTCGTTTATGCGGCACTTTTCGCAGTGTTTGGTTCTATGGTAAGCAGGCCAGAAGAATTATCCGGAACAACGATGCCGATTACTCTTATATTGATGGGAAGCTTAGTGGTGGAGTTATTAGTAGTACTTGATAACCCTGAAGGGCTAGTATCAAGGGTGACATCATATGTTCCGTTTACAGCTCCAATTAGTATGGTAGTTAGGATTATTAATGGATCCGTTGGGAGTTTAGAAATTATTACATCTATGGTTGTATTACTGGCTAGCATTAGCTTAATTGCTATGTTTGCAGCGAAGGTCTATCCGAAAGGTGTATTAAGAAGTGGTAAGAGCCTTAAATTCATTCAATTGTTAAAAAATAATTAATTGCAGGGGGGAATAAATTATGGGATTTTTTTCGAAAAGAAAACAAAAAATGATGGATAGTAATAACGAGAGAAGCGTGAAAAAAATAGTTGAGTTGTCTGTGGAAGAGATGAGAGGAATTCAAGGAGCGTCTAGTGAATCGAACGATTATCTCTATGATTCCTATGTAATTAGGAATCAAAGTTCCTTAGCTTTAAATAAGAGGTTTCTTTCTTAATTAAGAATCGTAAAAGAGTAGTTAGGCATAGTGAAGTGTCACTATACCTAAACTGCTCTTTTTATTTTGGAATTGAACAGAGATAAATTTAATGTTGTTATATATAAAATTAAGGGTTACTATTAGTATGTGGTAACAAATAATTGAGTTTATTATTTTCTTTCAATATTATTCAAATTTAGGTTGTAAGTTGTAAATCTCATTAATACATATAAATTAATAATATTTTGGAATGGGTGTCTGTGATAGCATTCTCCTTTTACCAAACTTATTGTACAATAGAAACAAGGGGGAGATTAGTTTGAAGGCAAGTCTTTTACAAGAACAAAGCTTACGTTTGGCAATGACACAAGAGTTAAGGCAAGCGATTACAATGCTCCAGTATAATGTACAAGAATTATCGGAGTTTTTGTATGAGCAATCGTTAGAGAATCCCCTTATTGAGTTAGGTGGTTTTGAGAGGGAGAAGAAAAAGAGCTCTAACAACAGTAAAAGTACCAGCAAACAAGTCGAGAATCAGATGGAGATCTACAGTGTGGATTCTACAACGATTCAGCAACATTTATTAAATCAAATACAGTATTATAAAATAGATGAAGAAGAGCGAAAAGTAGCTTCTTTCATTATTATGAACATGGATGGAAATGGATATTTACAAGAAACGAATGAAGAGTTAGCAGAGCTCCTTTCTGCGCATATTCATGTAGTCGACCGCTCTGTAGAGCTTGTCCAATCACTGGAACCAGCAGGGGTAGGGGCGCGTAATATTCAGGAATGTCTAACCTTGCAATTGAAGCGCTTACAAAGACGGAATGGATTAGCAGAAGAGGTTGTAGAAGATCATTTCGCTTATTTTGTGAAGAAAGATTGGCGAAAGCTCGTTCAAGTGTTGAAATGTAGTAATGAGGAATTACAGAGTGCGGTAAATTGTATAACGTCATTACAACCAAAACCAGGTCTTGCGTTTTCTTCAGATAAACCACTTTATATTGTGCCTGATATGGCGGTGAAAAAAGATGGCAATCGCCTCGTTTTACAAATGAATGAGAGAAATATGCCGAGAATTGAAATTCATTCTGAATATAGTGCGCTTCTTAATAATAGTGAAAGTGAAGTAGCATCTTACGTATCAGAAAAGTATCAGCATGTGCAGTGGATTATGCGCAGTTTGAAGCAGAGAAAACAGACGCTGCTGCAAGTGATGAATATTATTATGGAAAAACAACGTGATTTCTTCTGGAAAGGTCCAGAGTATTTAAGACCTCTCGCTTTAAAAGAGGTAGCGGAAGAGTTAAGTGTGCATGAATCAACAATTAGTCGTGCGACGCGAAATAAATATGTGCAAACACCACACGGTTTATTTGAGATGAAATCGTTCTTTAGCAATGCCGTTTCGACGACTGAAGATGAAGCAGTTTCTACAAAACGTGTAAAACAATTTATTCAAACGCTAATTGGGGCAGAGGATAAGAAAAAGCCACTTTCAGATCAAAAGATTTCAAAATTATTAGAAGAAGAGCATGAAATTGTTATTTCTCGAAGAACAGTGGCGAAGTATAGAGAACAAATGCATATCCCAGCTTCGTCATTACGAAAAACGATCGGATAGGTGAAGAAGATGAAAGTTGTACTGTATACTAAAAAAGATTGTGGCCTTTGCGTGAAGGCGAAACAAGTTTTACAGGAAGTACAATGTGAATATTCTTTTCAAATCGAGGAAATAGATATATATGAAGATAATGACCTTTTAGAAAAATATCACTTAATGATTCCGGTTGTAGAAATGGACGGAAAACAAGTAGAATATGGTAACATTCACAAAGGTGTCATAATAAACTATATAAAGAATGCAGTTAAGAGTTGAATAAGTTTCTATCTCCTGTTACAATAATACACGTAGCAGGGATTATTTTTTTAACCTATGTGGGACACAAAATGTCACTACGGGACGTAAAGTGACCACTAAGGAAAAATGAACCAATGTAGTGAGGAGAAAAGATATGCGCTCATGGATTCAGAACACAAAAAAATTATTACCTGATCTGCTACCTGTTATGCAAACGAGAATGCAAATTCTTCAATACATTAGGCTCATGCAGCCGATTGGAAGAAGAAACTTATCAGCAAGCCTCGGTATGACAGAACGAGTATTGCGAAGTGAAGTTCAAGTTTTGAAAGAACAAAACTTAGTTCACGTCGCTTCTTCTGGAATGACTTTGACAGAAGAAGGAACAGCTTTAGTTCTTGCTTTGGAAGACTTTATGAAAGAAATTTCCGGGTTAAAGGTTTTAGAAAAGCAACTTAAGGAAACATTAGACTTGGATGAAGTTTTCGTTGTCCCTGGTGATAGTGATGAATCACCTTGGGTCAAACTGGAGATGGGCCGTGCTTGTGTGACTTGTATAAAAGACCGTCTGACAGCGAATAATATCGTTGCTGTGGCTGGAGGAACTACGCTAGCTGCTGCTGCGGACATGATGCAACTTGATTGCAAAGATTTACATATGCTATTTGTCCCAGCACGTGGTGGAATTGGAGAAGGTGTTGAATTAGAAGCCAATACCATTTGTGCCAAGATGGCGCAAAATACGATGAGTAATTATCGCTTATTGTATGTTCCAGACCATGTTAGTAGCGAAGCATATGCGTCTATTGTGACAGAGCCTTCCGTGAAAGAAGTTCTTGAGTTGATTCGATCTTCCAATATCGTCATTCATGGAATAGGTGATGCGTTAACAATGGCACGTCGCAGAAGTACTTCAGAAGCAGATTGGTTAAAGATTCAGGCAAGCGAAGCAGTTGGCGAAGCTTTCGGTTACTACTTTAATGAAGAAGGAAATGTTGTTCATAAAGTAAGAACAGTTGGTATGCAACTTGAGGATTTACAAAATGTATCTCACGTTGTTGCAGTCGCTGGAGGTTCTTCAAAGGCAAAAGCAATACAGGCTGTAATAAAGCAAGGGCACACTTCAATTCTAATTACAGATGAAGGTGCAGCAAAACAATTAACAAAGGGTTTTACCCTTTAATATAATCCCCCAAGGAGGAAATTCAAATGACTAAAATTGGTATTAATGGATTTGGACGTATCGGACGTAACGTATTCCGCGCAGCTCTTAACAACTCTGAGGTAGAAGTAGTAGCAATCAACGACTTAACAGATGCTAAAACATTAGCTCACCTTTTAAAATATGACACAGTTCACGGAACTTTAAATGCAGAAGTATCTGCTAACGAAAACAGCATCGTTGTTAACGGTAAAGAAATTAAAGTTATCGCTGAGCGTGACCCAGCTCAATTACCATGGAGCGACTACGGAGTAGAAGTAGTAGTAGAATCTACTGGCCGTTTCACTAAAAAATCAGACGCTGAAAAACACTTAGGTGGATCAGTTAAGAAAGTTATCATCTCAGCTCCAGCTTCTGACGAAGATATCACTGTAGTTATGGGTGTTAACCATGAACAATACGATGCAGCTAACCACAACGTAGTATCTAACGCTTCTTGTACTACAAACTGTCTAGCTCCATTCGCTAAAGTATTAAACGAAAAATTCGGCGTAAAACGCGGAATGATGACAACAATTCACTCTTACACTAACGACCAACAAATCTTAGACTTACCACACAAAGATTTACGTCGTGCTCGTGCAGCAGCTGAAAACATGATCCCAACATCTACTGGTGCAGCTAAAGCTGTAGCATTAGTATTACCAGAACTTAAAGGTAAATTAAACGGTGGCGCTGTACGTGTTCCAACTGCTAACGTTTCTCTTGTTGACTTAGTTGTTGAACTTGACAAAGAAGTAACAGTTGAAGATGTAAACGCAGCATTCAAAGCAGCAGCTGAAGGCGAATTAAAAGGTATCCTTGGATACAGCGAAGAGCCATTAGTATCTATCGACTATAACGGATGTACAGCTTCTTCTACAATCGATGCATTATCTACAATGGTAATGGAAGGTAACATGGTTAAAGTACTTTCTTGGTACGATAACGAAACTGGTTACTCTAACCGCGTAGTAGACTTAGCAGCTTACATGACTTCAAAAGGTCTTTAATTCTTAATTATATAAGTTATCAATGACAAAACGAGGGAGAGGGTTTGTTCCCTCTCTCTCTTCTTTCGTTTTAAAAGCAAATGTGTTAAGCTTTTGAATGGGTTTTGTCAATCCTAACTAGTAGTCGGAGGGAAATCCAATGAACAAAAAATCAATTCGTGACGTAGATTTAAAAGGTAAGCGTGTATTTTGCCGCGTTGATTTCAACGTACCTATGAAAGAAGGCAAAATTACAGATGAAACTCGTATCCGTGCAGCTCTTCCTACAATTCAATATTTAGTAGAGCAAGGTGCGAAAGTTATTTTAGCAAGCCACTTAGGCCGTCCAAAAGGTCAAGCAGTAGAAGAATTACGTCTTACTCCAGTAGCAGCACGTTTAGGCGAGCTTCTTGGTAAAGATGTTAAAAAAGCGGACGAAGCATTCGGACCAGTTGCACAAGAAATGGTTGCAGCAATGAACGAAGGCGACGTATTAGTTCTTGAAAACGTACGTTTCTATGCGGGCGAAGAAAAGAACGATGCAGAACTTGCGAAAGAATTTGCAGCACTTGCTGACATCTTCGTAAACGATGCATTCGGTGCAGCTCACCGTGCTCATGCTTCTACAGCAGGTATCGCAGACTACCTACCAGCAGTATCTGGTCTATTAATGGAAAAAGAGTTAGATGTACTTGGTAAAGCACTTTCTAACCCAGAACGTCCATTTACAGCTATCATCGGTGGTGCGAAAGTAAAAGATAAAATCGGTGTAATTCGTCATCTATTAGACAAAGTAGATAACTTAATCATCGGTGGCGGACTTGCTTACACATTTGTTAAAGCTTTAGGTCATGAAATTGGTCTATCTCTATGTGAAGACGACAAGATTGAACTAGCTAAAGAATTTATGCAACTTGCAAAAGAAAAAGGCGTAAACTTCTACATGCCAGTTGATGTTGTAATCACTGAGGAATTCTCTGAAACTGCAACAACTAAAATTGTTGGTATCGACTCTATCCCTTCTAACTGGGAAGGCGTGGACATCGGTCCTAAAACACGTGAAATTTATGCAGATGTAATTAAAAATTCTAAGCTTGTTGTATGGAATGGACCAATGGGTGTATTCGAAATGACTCCATTCGCAGAAGGTACAAAAGCAGTAGGACAAGCATTAGCAGATGCAGAAGATACATACTCTGTTATCGGCGGTGGTGACTCTGCAGCAGCTGTTGAAAAATTCGGTATGGCTGATAAAATGAGCCACATTTCTACTGGCGGCGGTGCGTCATTAGAATTCATGGAAGGTAAAGAGCTTCCAGGTGTAGTTTGTCTTAACGACAAATAAGTAGCAGCCAAAGAAAAAGGACGGTGCAAAGCATGCGTAAACCAATTATCGCAGGTAACTGGAAAATGAATAAAACTCTATCTGAAGCAGTTAGCTTCGTAGAGGAAGTTAAAGGTCAAATCCCAGCAGCTTCAGCTGTTGATGCAGTAGTTTGCTCTCCAGCTCTATTCTTAGAGCGCCTTGTAGCAGCAACTGAAGGAACTGACTTACAAGTAGGTGCACAAAACATGCACTTCGAAAAAAATGGTGCATTCACTGGCGAAATTAGCCCAGTAGCACTTAGCGACTTAAAAGTTGGCTATGTAGTACTTGGCCACTCTGAGCGTCGTGAAATGTTTGCTGAAACAGACGAATCAGTAAACAAAAAGACTATCGCAGCATTTGAACATGGTTTAACACCAATCGTATGTTGTGGTGAGACTTTAGAAGAGCGCGAAAGCGGAAAAACATTTGATCTAGTAGCAGGTCAAGTGACAAAAGCACTTGCAGGTTTAACAGAAGAGCAAGTTAGAGCAACTGTTATCGCTTATGAGCCAATCTGGGCTATCGGTACAGGTAAATCTTCTTCTTCTGCAGATGCAAACGAAGTATGTGCGCACATCCGTAAAGTTGTTGCAGAAGCTGTTTCTCCAGAAGCTGCAGAAGCTGTTCGTATCCAATACGGCGGTAGCGTAAAACCAGAAAACATTAAAGAGTATATGGCACAATCTGACATCGACGGCGCTTTAGTTGGCGGTGCTAGCTTAGAGCCTGCTTCGTTCTTAGGTCTTCTGGGGGCGGTAAAATGAGAAAGCCAACAGCTTTAATCATTCTTGACGGTTTCGGACTTCGTGAAGAAACTTACGGGAATGCTGTAGCACAAGCTAAGAAACCTAATTTTGATGGTTACTGGAACAAATTCCCTCATACAACGCTTACAGCTTGTGGCGAGGCGGTAGGTCTTCCAGAAGGTCAAATGGGTAACTCTGAGGTTGGTCACTTAAATATCGGTGCTGGCCGCGTAGTATATCAAAGCTTAACACGCGTTAACGTTGCAATTCGTGAAGGTGAGTTCGATAAGAACGAAACTTTCCAAAATGCAATTAAAAGCGTAAAAGAAAAAGGTACTGCACTTCATTTATTCGGTTTACTTTCTGACGGTGGTGTGCACAGTCACATGAACCATATGTTTGCTCTTCTTCGCTTAGCAGCAAAAGAAGGCGTGGAGAAAGTTTATATCCATGCATTCTTAGACGGCCGCGATGTTGGACCACAAACAGCAAAAGGTTATATCGATGCAACGAATGAAGTAATTAAAGAAACAGGAGTAGGACAATTCGCGACTATCTCTGGTCGTTATTACTCTATGGACCGTGACAAGCGTTGGGATCGCGTAGAAAAATGTTACAGTGCTATGGTGAATGGTGAAGGCCCTACTTATAAATCAGCAGAAGAGTGTGTAGAAGACTCTTATGCGAACGGTATCTATGATGAATTCGTATTGCCGTCTGTAATTGTTAACGAAGATAATACGCCAGTTGCAACAATCAATGATGATGATGCAGTTATCTTCTATAACTTCCGTCCAGACCGTGCAATTCAAATTGCTCGTGTATTTACAAACGAAGACTTCCGTGAGTTCGATCGTGGTGAAAAAGTACCTCACATTCCAGAATTCGTATGTATGACACACTTCAGTGAAACTGTAGATGGTTACGTGGCATTCAAGCCAATGAACCTTGATAACACTTTAGGTGAAGTTGTTGCGCAAGCGGGATTAAAGCAACTTCGCATCGCGGAAACTGAAAAGTATCCGCACGTTACATTCTTCTTTAGCGGTGGTCGTGAGGCTGAATTCCCAGGAGAAGAGCGTATCTTAATTAACTCACCAAAGGTTGCAACGTATGACTTGAAACCTGAAATGAGCATTTACGAAGTAACGGACGCTTTAGTAAATGAAATCGAAAATGATAAACATGATGTTATCATTCTTAACTTTGCGAACTGTGATATGGTTGGCCATTCTGGGATGATGGAACCAACAATTAAAGCAGTAGAAGCAACTGACGAATGTTTAGGAAAAGTTGTAGAAGCGATTCTTGCAAAAGATGGTGTAGCACTTATTACTGCTGACCATGGTAATGCTGATCAGGAGTTAACTGCTGATGGCGGTCCTATGACAGCTCATACAACTAACCCGGTTCCTTTCATCGTTACAAAAAATGATGTAGAGCTTCGTGAAGGTGGTATTTTAGGAGATATCGCTCCAACAATGCTTACACTTTTAAATGTGGAACAACCGAAAGAAATGACAGGTAAAACAATTATTAAATAATTTGCTTATATAAAAAGGAGAGAATTTATTATGTCAACAATTATTGATGTTTATGCTCGCGAAGTCCTTGACTCTCGTGGTAACCCAACTGTAGAAGTAGAAGTTTACACAGAAAGCGGCGCTTTCGGACGCGCTATCGTACCAAGTGGTGCATCTACTGGTGAGCACGAAGCAGTAGAATTACGTGACGGTGACAAATCTCGTTACCTTGGTAAAGGTGTTGTTAACGCAGTAAACAACGTTAACGAAATTATCGCTCCAGAAATCGCTGGTTTCGATGTAACTGACCAAGCTGGTATCGACCGTGCTATGATCGAATTAGATGGCACTCCAAACAAAGGTAAACTAGGCGCTAACGCTATCCTTGGTGTATCTATGGCAGTAGCTCACGCAGCAGCTGACTTCGTAGGTCTTCCATTATACCGTTACCTTGGTGGATTCAATGCAAAACAATTACCAACTCCAATGATGAACATCATCAACGGTGGTTCTCACGCTGATAACAACGTTGACTTCCAAGAGTTCATGATCTTACCAGTTGGTGCTCCAACATTCAAAGAATCAATCCGTATGGGTGCTGAAGTATTCCATGCACTTAAAGCTGTATTACATGACAAAGGTCTTAACACTGCAGTAGGTGACGAAGGTGGATTCGCTCCAAACCTTGGTTCTAACCGTGAAGCTCTAGAAGTAATCATCGAAGCTATCGAAAAAGCTGGTTACAAAGCTGGCGAGAACGTATTCTTAGGAATGGACGTTGCTTCTTCTGAGTTCTACAACAAAGAAACTGGTAAATATGACCTTGCAGGCGAAGGCCGTACTGGCTTAACTTCTGCAGAAATGGTTGATTTCTACGAAGAGCTTTGCAAAGACTTCCCAATCATCTCTATCGAAGATGGTTTAGACGAAAACGACTGGGATGGTCACAAATTATTAACTGAGCGTATCGGTGATAAAGTACAATTAGTTGGTGACGATTTATTCGTAACTAACACTCAAAAACTTGCTGAAGGTATCGAAAAAGGTATTTCTAACTCAATCTTAATTAAAGTTAACCAAATCGGTACTTTAACTGAGACTTTCGAAGCTATCGAAATGGCTAAACGTGCTGGTTACACAGCAGTTGTATCTCACCGTTCTGGTGAAACTGAAGATGCTACAATCGCTGACATCGCAGTTGCAACTAACGCTGGCCAAATCAAAACTGGTTCTATGAGCCGTACTGACCGTATTGCTAAGTACAACCAATTATTACGCATCGAAGACGAACTAGGCGAAATCGCTGTTTACGATGGTATCAAATCTTTCTATAACATCAAACGATAATTGTAGAAAATAAGCGACAGACCGTGAGAAATCACGGTCTGTTTTTTTATGTTAAAATTGTTCACCTGTCATAAGTGACATGAAATGTTTGAAGAAGCGGTTATAATCAAAATCAATTGCTATTTGATGACTCGGCCAATCAATAAATGGTTTAGGTTCTCCTAAAGAGCGAAATTCTCCAATGCTTGCCCCCTGCGCATAAGATTCTGTCATGACAACGATAGGTGATTTGTGATAGGTAAACATAGAGTTATCAAGTAAAGCGAGTATTGGCATTGTGTCATGGAAGGGGCTGCCTTTTAAATGTGGTAGGGCGTCTTTATAATATCCGTAGTAATAATGATCGAATAAAGGTTTGAGAAGTGGGGCTTTTCCTTTTGCTTCAATATACTCTGCCATTTCTGGTGTAATGACGGAATATTGGGTAACGTTTAATGGGTATATGTACATGTTAGCTGTAGATTGAAGGACTATATTAGCAGCAGTAGGATCGCCATAAAAGTTTGCTTCGGAAATAGGGGTAACATTACCAGGATGTAAAAAGGCACCGCCCATTACGTAGTAAGATTTAACTTGCTTCATTAACTGTTTACATACGATGAATAAAATTGCTAGGGAGGTAAGTCTTCCTAAACTCACAATAATTAATTCATCTTTATACTGTTCAATAAGAGGAATAACTTCAAAAAAATTCTCCATTTCTCCGTTAGTTACATTCACCTTTGGAATAATTGGCCCGAGCCCCTGTTTCCCATGTACATCTGTAAAAAAAGTAGGAGGGGCACCAGTAAGGGGACGTTCTGACCCACCAAATATTTTGATATTCCTATCTTTTACTTCGCTTGTAAGAAAATGAGCATTTTCTACGGCCATTTTTTTTGGAACATTGCCGTAATCAGCAACGATACCGACGATTTCTATTTCATTGATAAAGAATGCTAAGAGGAGAGCCATCGTATCATCAATCCCAGGATCACAAAAAATGAGAACTTTTTTGGGCATATGTTCACCACCTATCTTGTTTATCCCGTACAAACCCGCTTGGTGAGGAATGATCAATGGGGATGAGGAAACCCTCAATGATTAAAGTTTCACTTTATATATATGTAAGTTTAAGGATAAAAAGATTATTTTATTGAAATAATAGTCTTTTAAATTCAGAAAATAAAAACTTTTTATATTAGGTCAAGGTTTTTGACGTAATTTTCATTTGAAAATGCAGTCATATCAAGGTTGTAAGCGTATAACATAGGCTGTTTTTGCTGTCAAGTTGATAAATTGCAGCTTTTTACAATTTATACTATGATAAAGATATTAACAGAAGATCGTATAAACATGAGGGATGATGAACATGAAATTTACAAAGATTCTTGTCCAAATTGCTGCTCTTTACGTGTTTTATATGGTTGGAACTTGGGTGCAAGAAATGTTAAACATTCCGATTCCAGGAAGTTTGATTGGGATGTTCCTCTTACTTGTTTTACTTAGCCTAAAAGTTCTTCCAGTGAAATGGTTCGATTTAGGAGCAGAAACACTCGTTGCTATTATGCCGTTTTTATTAATTCCGCCAACGCTTGGCCTAATGAATTACGGTGCTTTTTTTATGAGTAAAGGAATTTCTCTTTTCATTACAGTTGTAGCGAGTACGTTTTTAATTATTATTGTCGCAGGACATACAGGACAATATCTTGCGAATAGGAAGGAAAGAGAGTCGCGATGAGCCAAATATTAATCGGAGTCGGTTGGGTTCTTTTTACGGTGCTATTATATCAATTATCTAAAAAAATCTATAAATTATTTCCAACACCATTCACCATTCCAATGCTTGTAGCAACTGGATTAATGGCTTTCTTATTTATCGTGCTTGATATACCATATCAACATTATATGGAAAGTGGTGGTGGCTGGATTGCAAAGCTACTTGGACCCGGTGTTGTAGCATTTGCAATTCCTCTTTATAAACAACGTCATGTTCTGCAAAAATATGTTGTACCGATTGCTGGCGGGGTATTAGTAGGTACAACAGTCGCAATCGCTAGTGATTTTGCCATTGCTTCACTTATGGGAACAGATAAAAGCTTAATCTTATCGTCTTTACCAAAATCGGTGACAATGCCAGTTGCGATGAGCGTTTCTGAACAAGTTGGTGGTGTACCTTCCTTAACAGCAGCTTTCGTTGTTATCGCAGGTATTACTGGAACAATTACAGGACCTCTCTTATTAAAATGGAGCCGTGTTACAAACTCAGTTGGTAAAGGTATCGGATTTGGATGTGCTTCTCATATTATGGGTGTTATGAGAGCGATGAAAAATAACGAACATGAAGGTGTTATTGGATCGGTAACAATGACATTAACAGCAATTTTGACATGTTTACTTGGACCGTTATTTGCAATGATGTTTATGTAATAGAAGAAAAGCGAGAGCGACTCTATAGCTCTCGCTTTTCTATAGGATTTATGCTACAGTTACAATAACTGAATCTTTGTAGGAGGTACGCCAAGTGCATACGTTATTATCCGTTTTACTTATTACTGTATCGATTTTAATGATTGTTATGGTACTTATGCAGTCTAGTAATAGCTCAGGCCTTTCAGGTGCAATTTCAGGCGGTGCAGAGCAATTATTTGGTAAGCAAAAAGCACGTGGAATTGAAGCAGTATTAAACCGTATTACAATTGTTTTAGCTGTATTGTTCTTTGTATTAACAATTGCTGTTACGTACTTAAACTTATAGAATTGAAAGAAGAAGCGTTAGTAAGATGTACTAATGGTTCTTCTTTTTTGTTTTGCCATTTGAAAGATGTTTCTAATTAGATTATAGAAATGTAAATATGGTACACTAGATATAGAAAGAATACGACTAGATTACAGAAGAGAAAGAGGAGAAGTACATGATGAAATTAGCATCTCCGAAACCATTTACATTTGAGGGTGGAGACCGCGCTGTTTTATTACTACATGGATTCACAGGGAACTCAGCTGATGTACGTATGTTAGGGCGTTTCTTAGAAAAGAAAGGCTATACTTGTCATGCGCCAATTTATAAAGGGCACGGTGTACCACCAGAAGAGCTTGTTCATACAGGCCCTACAGATTGGTGGCAAGATGTAACGGAGGCATATCAGCTTTTAAAAGATAAAGGTTTTGAGAAAATTGCTGTTGTTGGATTGTCACTTGGCGGCGTATTTTCTTTAAAATTAGGTTATACAGTACCGGTTTTAGGTGTAGTACCAATGTGTGCACCGATGTATATTAAGAGCGAAGAAACGATGTACCAAGGTATATTGGCATATGCCCGCGAATATAAAAAACGTGAGCAAAAATCACCAGAACAAATTGAACAAGAAATGTTGGAATTCCAAAAGACACCGATGAATACATTAAAAGCATTACAACAATTAATTGCTGACGTACGTAACAATGTGGATATGATTTATGCACCAACATTTGTTGTACAAGCACGTCATGACGAAATGATTAATACAGATAGTGCTAACATTATTTATAACGGTGTAGAATCTACATTAAAAGACATTAAATGGTATGAAGACTCTACGCATGTCATTACACTTGATAAACAACGTGACGAGCTACATGAGGATGTATATAACTTCTTGGAGCAACTAGATTGGTAAGATCTAGTTGCCTCTTTTTTTCATAAGGAATTTTTTGTGAAAACTGTAAAAATCATAAGGGGAGTATTGAAGTTTCGCTTTATACATCCCCTATCTTTCGGATACACTAAATAATATAAGGTTTTAAAGGAGGTATTTTTGCTTGGAAGAAATTACACAAGAACATATTGATAAGTTGTTATTATTTATGAGAGAAGAAGCGTATAAACCGCTAACGATACAAGAGTTAGAAGAGGCATTTGGAATTGAAGGTTCTGAGGGCTTTAAAGATTTTGTAAAGGCACTTGTAATGATGGAAGAGAAGGGACTTGTTATTCGTACACGTAGCAACCGTTACGGTCTTCCTGAAAAGATGAATTTAGTAAGAGGTAAGTTAATTGGACATGCACGTGGTTTTGCATTCGTTGTACCAGACGAGAAGAAAACGGGAGACGATGATCTTTTCATCCCTCCTACAGAATTAAATGGTGCACTTCATGGCGATACAGTATTAGCACGACTTAGTTCTCAATCGAGCGGTTCACGTCAAGAAGGTTCAATTGTACGCATTTTAGAGCGTGGAACGAAAGAACTTGTTGGTACATATACAGAATCGAAAAACTTTGGCTTTGTTATACCTGACAATAAGCGCTGGACGAGTGATATCTTTATCTTGAAAAGTGCATCAATGGGTGCTGTAGAAGGTCATAAAGTAGTTGTGAAAATTACGAGCTACCCAGAAAACCGTTTAAGTGCAGAAGGTGAAGTTATTCAAATTCTAGGTCATAAAAATGATCCAGGAGTAGATATTTTATCTGTCATTCATAAACATCATTTACCTTTAGCATTCCCTGAAGAAGTGATGGAGCATGCAAACAGTGTACCAGAAACGATTTCAGAAGAAGATTTAAAAGATCGCCGTGATTTACGTAATCAAATGATCGTAACGATTGATGGTGCAGATGCGAAAGATTTAGATGACGCTGTTACAGTAACGAAGCTTGAGAACGGCAATTACAAGCTAGGCGTTCACATTGCGGATGTAAGTCATTACGTTCAAGAAGGTTCTCCAATTGATGTAGAAGCAGCGGAAAGAGCGACAAGTGTGTATCTTGTTGACCGTGTAATTCCGATGATTCCACATCGTCTATCTAACGGTATTTGCTCATTAAATCCGAAAGTAGACCGTCTGACATTATCTTGTGAAATGGAAATCAACAACTTAGGTGATGTTGTTAAACACGAGATTTTCCAAAGTGTGATTAAAACGACAGAGCGTATGACGTATGCTGACGTAAGAAGCATTTTAGAAGATGAGGACGAAGAGTTAATTAAGCGTTATGAGCCATTAGTACCGATGTTTAAAGAGATGGGGCAATTGGCACAAATTCTACGTGAAAAACGTATGCGCCGTGGTGCAATTGACTTTGACTTTAAAGAAGCGAAAGTATTAGTAGATGAAGAAGGAAAACCGACTGATGTTGTCATGCGCGATCGCTCTGTATCAGAGAAGTTAATTGAAGAATTTATGCTTGTTGCGAATGAAACAGTAGCAGAGCACTTCCACTGGATGAACGTACCGTTTATGTACCGTGTCCATGAAGATCCGAAAGAAGATAAGCTTGAGCGTTTCTTCGAGTTTGTAACGAACTTCGGATATGCGGTAAAAGGACGTGCGAATGAAGTGCACCCTCGTGCGCTGCAACAAATTCTTGAAATGGTTCAAGGACAGCCAGAAGAAGTAGTTATTTCAACAGTTATGCTTCGTTCTATGAAGCAAGCTCGTTACGATGCGGATAGTTTAGGACATTTCGGTTTATCAACTGAGTTCTACACACATTTCACATCACCAATTCGTCGTTACCCAGATACAATTGTTCATAGATTAATTCGTGAATACATTATTAATGGTAAAGTCGACAATGAAACGCAAGCAAAATGGCGTGAAAAATTACCTGAGATTGCAGAGCACTCTTCTAATATGGAACGCCGTGCTGTTGAAGCAGAGCGTGAAACAGATGAGATGAAAAAAGCAGAGTATATGGTTGATAAGATCGGTGAAGAGTATGACGGTATGATTAGCTCTGTAACAAACTTCGGTTTATTCGTAGAGCTTCCAAATACAATTGAAGGTCTTGTACATGTTAGTTATTTAACGGATGATTACTACCGTTATGACGAGCAACATTTCGCTATGATCGGAGAACGTACAGGAAACGTATTCCGCATCGGTGACGAAATTACAATTCGCGTTATTAACGTAAACAAAGACGAGCGTGCAATCGACTTTGAAATCGTTGGCATGAAAGGTACACCTCGCCGTAAGTTCAAAGATCGTCCAGTCGTTATCGAGCAGCCAAGAACAGGCAGAAAGAAACGCGGTGGACGTAGCGAGCGCAGTAATGAGCGCGGCGGTGAACGTGGCACAGGTAGAAAATTTGACCGTGGTGGCAAAGGAAAAGGAAGAGGATCCGCATCTGCATCCACATCCACATCCGCAAGTCAGCCAGGGAAAAAAGATGGTAACGGCAAGAAGAAAAAAGGATTTTTCGAAAACGTACCAGGATTCAAGAAGAAAAAGAAAAAGCGTAAGTAAGAAAAGGATGGCTTCGCTTTGATGAAAAGCGGGGCTTTTTCTTTTTTCTTGGTGGCTTGAGAGCGAGCCACTTTCGGTTTTTATGGAATCCAGCTACAGTGGCTAGAATGTTCGGCGGCTTCACTTCTTCCCGAGAGGCAAAGAGCGCCTCAAGGTCAGAAGCTCCATCCACCTCACATTCTGAACGAGCCACTTTCGCTTTTTGTATAATCCAGCTACAGTGGCTAGAATCTGTTGGCCATTTCACTCCCTCGGACGAAGCAAAAAGCGCTTCTCTGTCGGGAGTTCCAATGTCCAAAGATTCTAAGCGAGCCACTTTCGCTTTTTGTTTACATTTGTTACAATAGTAAAAATAGAGGAGGGACGTTATATGCCAAAAGGTACAGGTAAGGTTATTGCACAAAATAAAAAAGCGTTTCATGATTATTTCATTGAAGAAACATACGAAGCAGGGCTTGTCCTTCAAGGAACGGAAATTAAGTCGATTCGCGCTGGTCGCGTGAACTTGAAAGATGCGTTTGCACGTGTACATAATGGTGAAGTATGGGTTCATAATATGCACATTAATACGTACGAACAAGGGAATCGTTTCAACCATGATCCACTTCGTACGAGAAAATTACTTCTTCATAAAAAAGAAATTGATAAGCTAGCAGGCGCTGCAAAAGAAACAGGTTACGCATTAGTTCCACTTAGAATCTATTTGAAAAATGGATTTGCAAAAATGGCACTTGGTTTAGCAAAAGGTAAGAAACAATACGATAAACGTCACGATTTAAAAGAGAAAGAAGCGAAACGTGAAATTGCACGCGTGTTCCGTGATCGCCAAAAGATGTAATACAGATATTTACATTTGTAAAACGGCGCGCGTATGATATAATAACTTATGTAAGGTTGTTGCACATTGAAAAACAGCTCTTAGTAGCTATCACGATATTTTCTTCGTATGCTCCATTTTTATCATGGGGACGTTACGGATTCGACAGGGATAGTTCGAGCTTAGGTTGCGAGTCGAGGGGATCGGCCTCGTTAAAACGTCAAAGCCTATAATTGGCAAACAAAACAATCTTTCTTTAGCTGCTTAATTGCACTAAAGGTTCCTCCCTCCATCGTCCATGTGGTAGGGTAAGGGACTCAAACTAAGTGGACTACGCCGGAGTTCGCCGTCTGAGGACAAAGGAAGAGAACAACCAGACTAGCAACTTGGAAGCCTGTCGATAGGCCGAAGAGTTCGCGAAATGCTAATATATCGACTACACTCGTAGAAGCTTAAGTGCCGATATTTTTGGACGTGGGTTCGACTCCCACCGTCTCCACCAATACATATTTGGTGGTTTTTTTATTTTGTATAACAAGAAGCATAAGATGGCCGTTTTGGCCAACTTATGCTTCTTTTAGTTTACGGCCAACTTATGCTTCCAGGATTTGAAGAATATTTTTAATGTCGCCTTTAAATAAAGTCGCGACTTTTAGGGATAGCATCACATCATCATCAATCTAAGAATAGCAAATACCCCAAAACGAAAAAAATGTACATTTTTTTCGTTTTGGGGCGTTATAAAATCCTTAAGTTGATGGGCATATGGCGACTCATTTCTAGAATTGTTTTCATGTGTCAATGATAGAAATATATTTTTAATTATGGCTACTTTTCAACTAGTACGATATCATCAAGATAGGCATCACCGATGTTAACATATCCATTAATTTGTAAGATGACCTTATATGGATTATTAGTATTTAGAGTAGTAAATTCAACCGATTTTTGTTCATACTGTGTGGAAGTAAACGTCATAACAAATGTGTTTTCTCCCCCAGGAGACTGTGCTCCTACAAATAAGGTTTTTTCAGGACCCGATACTTTTCCAGATGCGGACATGATGTATGTAGTATTAGGCTTCAAAGTTACGTCTCCCTTAAGATGACCAGCTCCTGAACTAAAATGAAGTCCTTTAGAATTATTTACTCCTGCATGCTCTTCAATATTGTAAATTAAAGAGCCATATGCTGGTTTAAAAGGTTCTAAACTTGAATTGTGGTCAAAATCAATATTTAAAATATAAGGGTTCTCCTTCTCCTTTAATTGTACATTATCAAACTTAACCCTCCCATTTGCTGTAGAAGCAAGTTTGACAGCAAAGTTTGACACATCTTCCCCTGTTTTAAACTTCATCTCATGATGTTCCGGCTTAAATCCTGAATATTGCTTTTTTGTTAATGGAACGATTTCTTGATGGGCATTCAGATTACCTACTGTTACTTCTGATGGAGAACCTATACTTCCCGCTATATCAAATGTTAATGTATATTCTGTATTCGGCTTTACAGTAACAGGCTGATAGGCTGTGTCTGCATGTATTAATTTGAGATAATGATTGGCTGGTTCAGAAGTGCCGATATTCTCGGTAGAAGAATTAGGATTAGATAAAATCCAGTTATTTAGCCCATCCTCAAAATCTCCATTCTTAACTTGTTCATTTGCAGATGAACTATCTGCTGATACAATACCTGAAAAACCTATACTGGCACTTAATACAATTGCTGTAGAAAAGACTCCTATACCGACTTTTTTTAACAATTTCTTCATCTCCTTTGGTCAGATTAAAATTTACTTTTTCATATTTCTATATATGTTTGGATAAACCTGCCAAAGAACAACTTTAACAATAAATAATTTATGTATCAGAGATTTAGGTTATTTTCATTTGAAGGGGTAGAGGGAGCAACCGTGCCGTGAAGTGTAAAGTAACTTACAGAAAATGTAATACACGATGCGTCGACAGTTGCAAAAATTAACATTTATGCAACACTCCACTTGGGCTTGATTTTTATGGCGCCATAACGTTGCATATATTGTGTTGCAAATTAATTTTCGATAATACGGTGATATTCGTAGCGAAATAGAAAATAGATATTTGCAACACTATGAATACCTTAACGTACTGCAAAATGATTACCAAAAACCTTTTTAAAAAGTGCACCGTACACTTTTTATCCTTTTACTGGAATCTACTTTGCACTTCCCAGCACAGGTGCCCCTTCTAGCCCTTGAAAGATCTTCAATATATACAAGGACACCTTGCTCAAATTGAACGGGTAAAGAAAGCATATCAAGAGAGCAAAGTGACCTATTAACTAACGAAAGCGTCACTTCCACTTGCTCGTTTATTAAGGTTATTAGTATCAATTTGGCCAAACATTATTCCAAAGCTACATTAATAAAACACACGGCAAGCTTATGGTTTTTTTTGTTTATGGAAAAGTTATGGTTCTAAAAATAGAATGTATCTAATTTCTTGGTTCTTTCAATTGCATCCTCAATGTACCTTGTGTGTTATCCCTTAAATATCACAATTTTATCCAGTCAAAGCTCGATTGGTGAGGACTGATATTCAGTGGGGGATGAACATCTCCGCTTATTTAATTATAAATTCGTTTTATTCGAATCTTCATATGTTTTGTGTTTTTAACCATACCTATTGTAAGATTATATAGAGTTCTCCTAATAAGCTGTTTTAATGGATTATTTAGGGATTTTTAATTTATAAATCTTAAATTGTTTTTTCAGGATAATTTTTTATCTAAATAAGTTATATTGAAGTAGAGGTGAACCATCGGTGAAGCAGGTGTTGGTGATTAAAAATGAATGGTCTTCAGCAAAGAAAATTGTAAGCGGTCTAACGCAAGAAGGCTATTTCATTTTAAAACTTCACAATGAAAACCAAGGTTTAAATATAATATATGAACAAGATTGGGATATTATCATATTGGATTGGGACTCATTAAGTATATCGGGACCAGAAATTTGCAGACAAATACGACTTGTTAAAACCACACCGATCATTATTGTGACCGACAATATTTCTAGTAAGGATTGCATAGCAGGGCTACAAGCAGGAGCAGATGATTATATAAGAAAACCATTTGTGAAAGAAGAATTAGTAGCAAGGGTTCAAGCAATTTTAAGGAGAAGTGACTATATCCAGCAAAATGAGATGAAATTTTTTCAGTTTAAAGATCTCTTTGTTGATGCATCTAGCAATATTGTGAAAAAAGGTGGCGAGAACCTCTCCCTTACTAAGCGCGAGTATGATTTGCTTGTATTTTTAATCAAAAACAAAAACACAATATTGAGCCGTGAAATGCTTTTGAATCAAGTATGGGGATATAACGTAGTAGTAAATCCAAATGTAGTAGACTTATATATTGGGTATGTAAGAAAAAAGTTAAAGTGCGAGAAGAAAGACAGATATATTCAAACGATACATGGCAGAGGCTATTCAATGATTGACTGATAAAAATAAGATAATAAAAAAATGAGTAAAACTATTTCATTCAGTTTTACTCGTTTTTTTATTAAATGTGATAATCAAATAGTTTCTGAGAAGTATTAAAAGATGTAAAAAAATATTTCTATCAGGTAATGGATTATGAAAACATTAGCTATTAATGAGCATTTTTTGCAGGGGAAATTATGGTTTATAAGGTGCTCATCTTTTGGGTATTGTGTAGGGGACGATTCTAGCGCGCATTAGTTGAGACCGGATCTAATGAAAGTGTCTACTCGAAAAAAATCGACACGCTCTGAAGAATAAAGGTTAATCAACACGCCCGACTTCATATATTACTTTGTTTGCCTGATTTTATGAATTCACACCATTCACAAGATTTTCACAGAATTAATGACTATACTAATTAACAGGATGTTCAAATGAAAATGATTATCAATAGCGATTCAATTGAATAAAAGTTACCTTCTAATTCAATCTATGGATGTCATCATTTTCGAAATAAATCACACTATAAGGAGTATACATATGAAAAAATCTATGCTTTTAAAATTAGTGAGTATTCTAGCAATTTTCACTTTAATGTTAGTAGCTTGCTCAGATTCAAGTAAAGAAACTTCGAAGGCTAATAATAAAGATAATGGTAGTGATAAGCCAAAAACGGTTGAAATCACTGATGCTCATGGAACTGTTAAAGTCCCTGTAAACCCAAAGAATGTAGTTGCTTTGGATAACAGAACTTTTGAAACTTTATCTGATTGGGGAATTAAATTAGCGGCTGCTCCAAAGGATATCATGCCTGCTGATTCAGCATATAAAAAGGATGAAAAAGTTCAAAATATTGGGAATCACCGTGAACCAAATCTTGAAATTATTGCAGCGGCAAACCCTGACCTTGTAATCGTTGGTCAAAGATTTGCTGACCATTACGAAGAAATCAAAAAATTAGTACCAAATGCAGCAGTTATTGATCTTAATTTTGATGTTTCTGAGAAAGCTACTAAGCCTGGCGAAAACTTAGTAAAAGGACTTAAAGATTCTACAATTACTTTAGGAAAAATCTTTAATAAAGATAAAGAAGCTAAACAATTAGTAGCTGATTTTGATAAATCTATTGAAAAAGCAAAATCTGCTTATAACGGAAAAGATAAAGTTATGAGTGTTATCGTTACTGGTGGTAATATTGGTTTTGCTGCTCCACATTCTGGTCGCGTTTGGGGACCAATGTATGAAATTTTTGGTTGGACTCCAGCGTTAGAAGTTTCAAATTCTACTGCAGGTCATAAAGGTGATGACGTTTCTGTTGAAGCTATTGCACAAACAAATCCTGATTGGATTTTCGTATTAGATCGTGATGCTGCAACATCTGATGCAGCTAAGTCAACACCTGCTAAGGATGTTATTTCTAAATCACCTGCTCTTCAAAACACAACTGCTGTTTCTAAAAAACAAGTTATTTATGCACCAGAAGATACTTACACAAATGAATCAATTCAAACTTATATAGAGTTATTTGGAAATATGGCAAAAACTTTAGCTAAGTAGTGTAAAGGGGTACGAAACAGTGTCAAAAAATATGATTTCTAGGGTTGAGAATATTTCTCAACCCCAGTTTTATGATCAAAATAAAATATGGACAAAACCTTTTATAATAGCAGTTATAGTTGTTATAATTTTAGGGATTATATCACTGTTTACTGGAGTTTATGATATACGTGGACAAGAGGACGGGACAGAGATGTTTTTCATAACTCGTGTTCCGAGAACAGCTGCATTAATGCTTACTGGAGCTGCGATGGCGATGGCAGGGCTCGTAATGCAACTCATTACACAGAATCGCTTTGTTGAACCTACTACAACGGGGACTATTGAATGGTCAGGCTTAGGCCTGCTTTTTGTGTATTTATTATTTCCTGCCCCGACTTTAGTTCAAAGAATGACTGGTGCAATCATTTTTTCTTTTATAGGAACTATGATTTTCTTTCTATTTTTAAGAAGAGTTAAGCTTCGTTCGTCTTTAATTGTTCCGATTATTGGATTGATGCTTGGAGCAGTAATTTCTGCAGTGTCTACTTTTTTAGGACTCCTTTTTCAAAAGACGCAAAGTATTGAAACTTGGTTTGTAGGTTCATTTGCTAACATTCAGGTGGGAAGATATGAATATTTATGGCTGATTGTTATCATTACTTTTCTTATTTTTATGTATGCTAATAGATTGACTTTAGCTGGACTAGGAGAAGATGTCGCAACAAGTCTTGGAGTTAATTACAATAGAATTGTTCTTTTTGGGACTGCTCTTATCTCTGTTGCAGTTGGAATTGTTGCAGCTGTTATTGGACACTTACCTTTCTTAGGATTAATTGTGCCAAATATCGTTTCAATGTTTAGAGGTGATGATCTTAGGAGTAATTTACCTTGGGTTTGTGTGATCGGAATGGGATCAATAACTGCCTGTGACATCATTTCTCGAACAATTATACAGCCTTTTGAATTACCTGTTTCTTTAATACTTGCAACAGTGGGAGCAGTCGTGTTTATTACTATTTTATTGAGACAAAGAAAACCAAGGAGGCTACGATGATCACATTAGAATATAGAAAAAAAGAAAATGTCGAAATCGATTCTAGCCTTCATAATGAAAGTAGATCAGCTAGCGCTTTTCGGTCTAAGAAGGAAGCAAGACGTTATTGGATTTTACTGATAACATTGATTGCTTTAGGTCTTCTTTCTTCATATGGACTTTTAGTTTATAACAATCCAGTTCCGATAGATTCACCTTCTTTTATCCCAGTCGTTAAGAGAAGGATAGTAGCTATTGTTGCAATGATTATTGCTGCGGTTTGCCATAGCTTGTCGACAGTTGCTTTCCAATCTATTACGAATAATAAAATTATTACTCCATCGCTTTTAGGTTTCGAATCACTTTATTCAGCAATTCAAACGAGTACAGTATTCTTCTTTGGTGCTAGTGCGTTAATAAATTTTAATGGAATTGGATCATTTTTATTCCAAGTTGTTGTTATGGTCTTCATGAGTTTGATACTTTATGGATGGTTACTTTCCGGTAAATACGGGAATTTACAACTTATGCTTTTAGTTGGAATTATTATTGGTACCGGGCTAAATTCTGTGTCAACTTTCATGAGAAAACTACTTGCGCCTTCAGAATTTGATATCTTACAAGCAAGATTATTTGGTTCTGTTAATCATGCAGATCCTGCATATTTTCCTATTGTAATTCCTATGATCATAATTGTAGCGTTATTAATTTTTGCTCATTCTAAGAATTTGAATGTTTTGTCACTAGGAAAAGATGTTGCTACTTCTTTTGGAGTTAAATACCAACCTAGTGTAATTTATACGCTTGTATTAGTAGCTATTTTAATGTCCATTTCAACAGCTCTAATTGGGCCACTTACTTTCTACGGCTTTTTAGTGGCAACTTTGAGTTATCAGGCAGCGTCAACTTATGATCATAGATATATTTTTCCGATGGCTTT
The DNA here is from genome assembly GCF_058795355.1 of Bacillus sp. GW823-FHT06A11. NCBI lineage: Bacteria > Bacillati > Bacillota > Bacilli > Caryophanales > Bacillaceae > Bacillus > Bacillus sp. GW823-FHT06A11. The sequence goes on from NZ_JBXAHS010000004.1 coordinate 401,065, forward strand.
TGCTATAGGATTTTTAATAATGACGAGCGCATACTTTTTAATGTATCATGTATTCCATGCTCAAGGTGTAGTTTCAGTTATTATTGAATTATTCGGTGGAATCATATTCTTAACTATAGTTTTAAGGAAGAGGGCTTTATGATAAAAATTGATAATGTTAAAAAGTTCTATACTGATAAGGTAAAAATAGGACCTTTGGATATTGAAATACCAAAAGCAGGCTTTACTTCTTTAATTGGACCAAATGGCGCTGGAAAGTCAACGACACTTTTGATGATTGGCAGACTTTTAGATATGGATGAAGGTCAAATTCAGGTAGCAAATATGGATGTTTCTGAATCCAAATCAAAAGACTTAGCAAAAGTTTTGACTATATTGCGACAAGAAAATCATTTTGTAACTAGGCTTACTGTGAGACAACTAGTTGGATTTGGGCGCTTTCCTTATTCAAAGGGAAGATTGACTAAAGAAGATGAGGCTATCATCTCTAAATATATCGATTTCTTAGATTTAACTAGTTTAGAGAATAGATATTTAGATGAGCTTTCTGGTGGTCAAAGACAAAGGGCATATGTAGCGATGGTATTGTGCCAAGAGACGGAATATGTACTTTTGGACGAACCTTTGAACAACCTTGATGTTGCTCGTTCTGTTCAAATGATGGAGCATTTGAGACGTGCAGCTAATGAATTTGGACGAACAATTTTGACTGTCATGCATGACATAAATTTTGCAGCTAAATATTCGGATAAAATTTGTGCTATGAAAGATGGACAAATTGCTGCTTTTGGAACAGTAGAAGAAGTTATGGACCCAACACTTTTGACAGATATTTTTGAAACAAAAATAGAGATTATTAATGGTCCTTATGGGCCGATCGCAGTTTATTAGTTATAAAATGTCTTGCGTAGATTATGCAAGCTACTCTAGTTGAAGTTGTTGTCTATATTTTATAGGCAGCAGCTTTTTTTTATGTGATTACTCATAAAATGCAAAAGAATGCTTCACCTTTTCAAGTATGTACCAAACGAAAAAATATCTCTGTATAATTTTTCAAAAGAATTCAGCTTGTTTTTTGTATATGTAATATTGCATATCAGAGTGTATTGATAAAAGTGTAAGGGGTCACTATAATGAGGGCATAAAGATAAATCACATTTTCGTAGCAATAAAAAGGAGGAAATAATATGGAAATCGCAATGGCAGTTTTAAAATTTGTAGGTGGCGTAATCCCGTTAATTCAAGAACTTTTAAAAGCATTTATGTAAGTTTATTAGTTAGCTATCATTTATCAATCATTATCATATTTTACTAAAAAAAGAACGGGGTGATTTTTCTGAATATTAAGAAAAACACTAAAAGAAGAAAGTTCCTTACATGTTTATTAGTTAGTCTATGCACTATTAATTATTCATCTATTTCCTTCGCAGAAACACAAGCAAGTAATGTAACTGATGTAACCAAAAATGCTAGTGGCATTAATACTGGTATAGCAAATCTTAAATATAATAATCAAGAGGTTTTAGCTGTAAATGGTGATAAAGTAGAAAGTTTTGTTCCGAAAGAAAGTATCAATTCAAATGGTAAATTTGTAGTAGTGGAACGCGAGAAAAAATCACTTACAACGTCACCAGTCGATATTTCAATTATTGATTCTGTAGTGAATCGCACGTATCCAGGAGCTGTACAACTTGCAAATAAAGCTTTTGCAGACAATCAACCAAGTTTATTAGTGGCTAAGAGAAAGCCTTTGAATATTAGTATAGACTTACCGGGCATGAGAAAAGAAAATACAATCACTGTCCAAAATCCGACATATGGTAATGTAGCTGGAGCAGTAGACGATTTAGTATCTACTTGGAATGAAAAGTATTCTACAACACATACGTTACCTGCAAGAATGCAGTATACGGAATCTATGGTTTATAGTAAATCACAAATAGCAAGTGCTCTTAATGTTAACGCTAAATATCTTGATAACAGTCTAAACATTGATTTTAATGCGGTTGCAAATGGAGAGAAAAAAGTGATGGTAGCGGCGTATAAGCAAATATTTTATACGGTAAGTGCTGAACTACCTAACAATCCATCCGACCTTTTTGATAATAGCGTTACTTTTGACGAGTTAACTCGAAAAGGCGTAAGTAATTCGGCTCCACCTGTTATGGTTTCAAATGTAGCTTATGGTAGAACGATTTATGTAAAATTAGAAACAACATCTAAGAGCAAAGATGTACAAGCTGCTTTTAAAGCCTTACTTAAGAATAACAGCGTTGAAACAAGTGGACAGTATAAAGATATTTTTGAAGAAAGTACCTTTACTGCTGTAGTATTAGGCGGAGATGCGAAAGAGCATAACAAGGTTGTTACTAAAGATTTCAATGAAATCCGAAATATTATTAAAGATAATGCTGAATTAAGTCTTAAAAATCCAGCATACCCAATTTCATATACAAGTACTTTCTTAAAAGATAATGCAACTGCTGCTGTTCATAACAATACAGATTATATTGAGACGACAACTACAGAATATTCAAGTGCTAAAATGACACTTGATCATTACGGTGCTTACGTTGCTCAATTTGATGTATCTTGGGATGAATTCACATTTGATCAAAAGGGTAACGAAGTACTAACACATAAAACATGGGATGGTAGCGGAAAAGACAAAACGGCTCATTACTCTACAGTTATCCCTCTTCCGCCGAATTCAAAAAATATAAAAATTGTAGCAAGAGAATGTACAGGTCTTGCATGGGAATGGTGGAGAACAATTATTAATGAACAAAATGTTCCATTAACAAATGAAATAAAAGTTTCAATTGGAGGAACAACATTATACCCAACAGCTAGTATTAGTCATTAAGTATAAAAAAGCGCCCTATAAGTAGGGCGCTTTTTACTCTTTCCAAAATTGTTCTAATAGAATGACAAGCATGGTACCCACAAGTAAGCCATTACTTAAAACATATTGTAAGGAAGAAGGAATTCCGCTAAATGCACTTTCTGGAAGAAACAATATTCCTAAACTGATTAATAATGAAATTCCTAATATAGTTAATCGGCGTTGATTTACTGCTTCACGTAAAATGGATTGAAATGAAATGCCTATTACTTGGACAAATGTTGCTAAAAGTGCAGCATTAGCAATAGGTCCTGGTAGCAAGGATATAAAGTTTACAATTGAGGGAATAAAAGAAATTCCTGCTAATATAAGACTTGCTATAAGGAACGACTTCACTTTTCTTTGTCCTGTTAGTTTGATAAATCCTGCTGATGCAGGTAATGGTACAATTCCAATTGTAGAGAACAACGACGAGATAATATGTGATATACCTCCGACCCATACACCACGGTTCAGTGTTTGCTTTTCATTTTCTTTAGATAATGGAGCCACTTGTTTTACAGCCGAAATAGCAGCGATTGTATTTGCAACTAAAAGAAATGTAAATAAAGTTGCAGTTAGAGTCATTCCAATATCGAATCTAGGTGTGCCCCAAGCAAATATCTCTGGTAACTTAACTAGTGTTGTGTGCGAAGGCATATGAGATGATTTTCCTAATACTGCATACAAAAGCCAACCGCATGAAATTCCAAGTAATACAGCGTAACTTTTCATCCATCCTTTCCCTTTAATTGATAAGAAAGTAATAAGGGCAAAAACAAAGAGAGCAATAGTAGCTGTTGTATAGTCAGGATGGGTTGCAGATCCTTGTAATCCTATCATTCCTTTTACTAACACACCACTAAGCTGAAGTGCTAAGATTAAAAGAAAAGTTCCTGTAACTAAAGGGGTAAATAAACGTAAGATTCGATGTACAAGCCCTGTTATACCAAGTATGAAGAGTAATATACCTGCAATAATTAACCCGCCTTCTAAAAGTTGCAACACGTCTTTTGCACTTTGTCCCTGATGCATAGCGATTTGTCCCGATATGACAAATATACTTACCCATGAACCGGCTGGCCCATCCGCGATGGGATAGCGATGCCCAAACCATACTTGTATAAATGAACTTATTCCTACCACTAAAAAAGTTTGCTGCATTAATGTTGAGACATCCTCTATTGGTAAATGGAATATGCCACCAATAATTATAGGTAATGCAATTGCATTTGCTAATAGAAACACAAACCATTGTAGAATATTAAAGCTCGTATCAAAGTATTCTTTATTCATATTATTCTCCTTTGCCGAAAAAGAATCTCATATTAAAAATCCATCCTTTCTACACAGTTAGATTAAAAAGGATGGATTTTGTAAATCTATAAAATTAATTTAATGATATAGATAGATTTTTAATTAATTACCATGCACGAAATGGTAAGAATTTACCGTTAAGTGTAATTACGATGCGAGGATCGCCACCTTTTGGATCTTCTTGTGTATCCACACCCAAGTTGAAGTTAATTGCACTCATTACACCTTCGCCGGATTTTTCTAAGATTAATTCTCTAATAGTTGGTGCATATTGTAACATCATTTCATATAAACGATATGCAATCGGGTCCGTAGGAGGCATTTCCATTACTTGGCCGCGAAGTGGAACTACTGTTAATGCTTGAACTACTTCTTCATCTAATTCTAATAGTTTACCAATTTCTTCTGCTTCTGGACGTGTCATTGTAGCTTGTCCTAATAACGCTGTTACAACCCAAGTCTCAGAGTGTTCACTTACTTTTGCAATTTCTTCCCAAGTTAACCCTTTTTTAATTTTTGCTGCTAAAATTTTTTGCGTAGCTTCTTGTCTATTCATATCTAATACTTGTTTTTTCATATCTCATAACTTCCCTTCATATACGTGATAATTATTATTTTGTTTTACTATTTAACGCTTTATATCCATCAACCACTACATCTAATTTACCTGTGTGAGGGTCAATAACTAAACCATGTACAGGAACATCTTTTGGGATAAGTGGATGATTTCTTACTAAATCAACATTAGCTTGCGTTGAGTCGCAAACATCATCGAATCCGAATAACCATTTTTCAAGGTCAATACCAGCATATTCAATCGCTGATAAAATTTCTGATGAAGCTACTCCGCGATCTAATATTTTTTGAAGTGTTCCTTTTGGATTCGTTTGGCTCGCGCCACATCTATGGTGTCCAATAAGGAAGATTTCATCTGCATTTAAATCGTATACTGACGCTACAACACTTTGCATAACACTATCGAAAGCAGAAGCAATTTTACCACCTGCATTTCTGATAACTTTTGCATCACCATCGTGTATATCTAAAGCTTTTGGAAGTAGCTCAATTAAACGAGCATCCATGCAAGAAACAACAACCATACGTTTTTTAGGCATTTTTGTCGCTTCACGAGGAGCGTATTCCTTATTTTCTACAAAATGTTCATTGAACGATAGAATTTCTTGTAATAACATATTTGTAACCTCCTTTAAATCTAGATGTATTTTTTTGTTGTGTCCTCTGTGTTATAAGTAAATATAGCTGATAAATAATGTGATGTAAGAGGATAAACTAAGTATAGTGAATTGTATCGATAAGCAGAATAAGTTGGCGAAACACTTTCGGGCTTTCTACTTTCACGGTGAAAGGATTGGTTTATATCATTGATCAAACAGATTTTGAGATACTGAAATTATTAGGAGAAAACTCAAGAATACAATGGAAAGAACTTGGCCAAAAAATACATATGACGGGGCAAGCTGTAGGAAATCGAATTCGAAGATTAGAGGATTTAGGGATTATTGAACAGTATACAATTGCAATAAACCGAATCAAATTAGGACAAGTAGTGACTGCATTTGTTACTTTGTTCGTAACAACAGCTAATCACCAAGAGTTTATGAATTTCTTTCAAGGAGAAGAAGGGATTTCTGAAGTACACCGTATAAGTGGTGAGGGGTGTTATTTATTAAAAACACATTTTGCTTCCAACGAAGACTTAGATAACTTTCTAGGACGACTATTAAAATATGGGAACTATCGTGTTAACTTATCAATAGGAAAGTTGAAATAAGGTTTCTTTTCTTTGGAGGAGATAGTAACATTATTTGCTAAACTTTATTTGTATAGAGATAATGAAGTCGTTTAATGTTTATCTTAAATAGTCAGAGCCTTACTACAATTTATGTGTAGTAAGGCTTTTTAAAGTTGTTATATTCAACAATTAAGCTGAAGAGTTGTGGGTGGATATGAGAAGATTTCTTTCAAGAGAATCGTAAATGATTTTGTCTTAAGAAAGATCCTGCAACTCAGTACAGGATCTTTAATCAAACGTTTTTAAAAACTAAATTGTGGTTTCATATCACCTTTATAAGGTTCATGTTCAACGAATATAGTTATATCCTTACCAGCTTGGTCTTTACCAGTTCTTTTATACGTAAATTTATTCTTATTTAGTTCAGTAAGCTCAAGAGCAGCACCGTATTTATTATTTCCAATGGAAACATGGGCTCTTATTTTATTTTCGTGTACAACATCGAAGTAGCCATAATCACCGCGGCTTTGACCTGTTTCGCTATTGAAGAACTCATATTTATTAGATTTGTCATCAAATTTTGCTAAACTTATAAAATTCGAATTAAACTGTGTTACATCGTTACCAGCTTCGTCTAATACCTTTGTTCCGTGCCAAAGGGTACCGCCTAAAATTTTATCTCCATCAACGTTTTTAACAATATCGCCTGTAGTCGTGTTCAGCTGCTTGTCCGGATCAGTGAAAGAAAGTTCTTTTTCTTTATATGGGACATGTTCAACGAAAACTTCTACATCTTTACCGTTAGCGTCTTTCCCCATTCGTTTATAAGTAAATACATTTTTATTTAGTTTTGTCATGTCAACGACAGCTTGATACTTCATTGATTCTGAAATTAATATTCTTTTCTTCCCATCATTTGTGACAAAGAAAGTTCCTTTATCGCCACGACTTGCACCTGTTTTAGCATCAAAAAATTCATATCTGCCTGACTTCGCATCATATTTTGCAAGACCAATGAAGTTTGCATTTTCTTTTGTTAAGTCATTCTTATCTTTGTCATACACTCGTGTACCTTGCCAATTTGTCTCGCTAAGAATATTAGTCATTTTTTGCCCTTTAGTTAATTTATTTTCCTTTTTTGTTTCTTTAGCAACTTGTTCTTGTTTTTGTTTCCCATGATTTTCTTCAGCTTTAGTACCAGCACACCCTGTTAATGCTAATGTGAATCCGAGCAATACGGATGATAGTGCTTTTGCTTTTTTGTTCATGTTTTATCGTCTCCTTATTTTATGATTTCAAGTAGTACGGTTAGCGATTATAGTAGCAGTGCGTCATATATGAACTTAGTTGCTACGTTTCTTATGTTAATACCCGACTATAAACTGCCTCTAAATAAAACATTAAAAAAAGATAAACTAATTCCTAAAATTTGTTCATATTTATAAAAAATCGCTAGATTACTGTAGTGGCTACGAGTAATCCAAAAAATACATTGTAAAGAAGAAGGAAAGCCACTAACAATAATGTAATTGCTAATAGAGCTAATCGATTGTAGTGCAAAACTTTTGAGAAAAACTGTAGGAGAAATGAAGATTTTATAGAATTCGTTTCGTATAGGAAGGGGATGTCCATGTTTGATTCAACAGATTTTAAGATTATACAATTACTACAAGAAAACGCTAGAATGAACTGGAAGGAAATTGGGGAGATAGTACATTTGACTGGCCAGGCTGTTGGGAAACGAATTAATAAATTAGAAGAGGTAGGTGTCATTCAAAAATATACGATAAATATCGATAGGGCGAAGCTAGAAGGTTCTATTATGACCTTTGTTACACTATTTTTGCATGCACCGCACTATCATAATCAAATTCAAAACTTTTTTGAAAAAACGGACGTAATTACTGAAATGTATCGTATAAGCGGCGATGGATGCTATATCATGACTCTTCACACATCTTCGCATCAGCAATTAGAAGAGGCTCTTGCAGATGTTTTACATTATGGTGATTATCGTATAAATACTGTCATTAAGACAATGGAAAAAAAGAAAGAATAAGATACTTATCCTTTCTTTTTTTCATATGGAACTGTAATTCTTTATTTGCTTTTGGTTATAAAACAGTTTGCTGACATGACTGTTGCATAAATATCACCAAACTCTAATGCACTCATGAACGATTGATGAGCGTGTACTGCGGGGATTAGATTTCCTTGGAATTCTAAATCTTTTGTTGTACAAGCATCTTCAATTACAATACATTGAAATCCGAAGTCACTGGCAGCGCGCACTGTTGCATCAATACATACATGAGTCATCATACCGCAAATGACTAGTTGGTCTATTTTCTCTGTCTTTAATGTTTCTAATAAATTTGTTCTTAAAAAACTGTTGGGGTGATGTTTTTGTAGGACTCTTTCGTTAACAATCGGTTGTACATCATCATGAATTTGAACACCTACTGTATCAGGTAAGAAGAAAGTAGCTCCTTCATTGTTCGCGATATGTTGTACGTGAATAACTGTTTTATGATTTTCACGAAATACTTTCAAGACTTCTTTCGCTTTTTGTGCGGCTTTTTCAGGTTGATGTAATTCCATATTGCCGCCTTCAAAGTAATCATTTTGTATGTCTACTAATAGTAACGCTTCGTTCATCGTTATTCCCCCATACTTAGTGATTCAGCACGTTATTTGTACTGTGCCGTTATTATATAAATTGTAGCTATGCGGAAGTAATAACGTTATGAAACGATTTTAACGGATATAGTTTCAGTGTGAAAAAAGTGAAAGTTGGTATAAGTACAAATGGATTTTGTGGAATTCACAGCAAGGTTATAGATAGAGTGGCATCGCAGGGTTAAAAACCATACCTTTGCTGGAGGAGCGGGTTATGTTTTTTTATGAGGAAATGCGATTTTAAGTTTTTGCTGAAGATGTTTTTCTAGGATATGCTGTGAGTGATTGGAGTGAGGTAGTGTCAGATATTGTCGACCAATCGATATATTGGAAAAATCGTTGATATATTGTGAGTTGTGATAGATATATTGAGAAAATCGTTGATATATTGTGAGTTGTGATAGATATATTGAAAAAATCGTTGATATATTTGTAAAGGGGTGTTTGAGGTGATTGTGAAAGAGAGAAAAATGCCGATTTATATAAGACAGTTAGAAGCACTTCTTAGAAGGTTACCTGTACATCATCCGAAACGAAATTTAATTGGAGAAAACTTGGCAAAACACATGGCGGGGTATAAAGGAGAGCAAGCGATTGATTATCCGCTTAGTTTTATTTCTGAGAAAGAGTATAGTGTCTTACATGATGTTCGCTTATGTAATTATGATAAATACTTTCAAATTGATACTATTATCCTTTCCACAAAGTTTCTTCTTTTTCTTGAGATAAAAAATATAGCAGGTACATTAATGTTTGATGCAAAGTTTAATCAACTTATCCGAATAACAGAAGGAAATTCAGAGGGATTTCCAGATCCGGTTTTACAAATAAAAAGGCAAGAAATACAACTAAAGAAATGGTTAAACTCACATGGATTTTCCTCTAGTCTTCCAATTGAGTCCCTCGTTGTTATTAGCTCGCCTCGTACCATTATAAAATCTTCAGATGACAATCTTCTTCATACAATTATTCATAGTGCCAATTTACCTCATAAAATAAAGTGGTTTGAAAGTAAATATAAGAGAAAAGTTATAGATAATGTAGATAGGCTCATTCATCAAATAATAGCGGAGCATTCTCCACTTCAACAAAATATACTTGAGCAATATAAAATAGAAAAAGAGGAGTTGCTAAATGGAGTACAATGTGAGAAATGCTTAGTTATTCCAATGGTTAAAGTTAAGAAGGGTTGGCGTTGTACAAGTTGTAAAGATTTTTCAAAAGTGGCACATGTGGATGCTATACGAGATTATGCATTGCTCATTAGTACGACATATACGAACGGTAATTTGAAAGAGTTTCTCAATGTTTCGTCGGGTATGGTTGTAAACAGAATTCTCCACACACTAAATCTTCCCTACACTGGAAACAACAAAGGACGAATATATGATTTAACTTCTTTCCAATCGTAATTTTGCTATAATAAATAAGTACTTATACGAAGGGGAGTCTAAAGAGAGTATGAAGTCATTTAATATCGATCATGTTATAGCTAGTGTTTTGCAATGGATATTAAATATAGCTTTAATTATATTATCCATTGTGTTATCAATTTTCTTAGTGAATGAGACAATTACATTTGTGCAGTATATTTTTTCGGCAAAAGAGTATACGTCTTATAAATTGGTTGAAAGTATCATCGTTTATTTCTTATACTTCGAGTTCATTGCATTAATTATTAAGTATTTTAAATCGAATTATCATTTCCCGTTACGTTATTTTATTTATATCGGAATTACGGCCTTAATTCGATTGATTATTGTGTCTCATGAGGAACCGATGGAGACGTTATTATACGCAGGAGCAATTCTTGTTTTAGTTATTGCTTTATACATATCGAATATGAGAGATTTGAGAAAAGAGTAGTAGTGCAGACGTAAGTTTGCACTACTTTTTTACATCTTGACCTTCAAGTTGCTTGAAAGTTTACAATGAAATTAGGGCGTTTGAAATCGAAAAAAATTGAGAAATTAAGTGAAGAGGTTTCTTTTACTTGGAGGTTATAGGAATGAATCAGGAATTGAAGTTACGTCCATTGGAACGAGAAGATTTAAAGTTCGTACACGAACTGAATAATAATGCGCATATTATGTCGTATTGGTTTGAAGAGCCATATGAGGCATTTGTGGAGCTGCAAGACTTATACGATAAACATATACATGATCAAAGCGAACGCCGATTTATCGTTGAGAAAGACAATGAAATGGTTGGATTAGTTGAGTTAGTAGAAATTGATTATATTCATCGTAGAACAGAATTCCAAATTATTATTGATCCGAATTATCAAGGATATGGTTATGCAGTAGAGGCGACGCGTTTAGCAATGGATTATGCTTTCGCTGTATTAAATATGCATAAGATATATTTAGTTGTGGATAAGGAAAATGAAAAAGCAGTACATGTTTATAAAAAGGTTGGATTTATGGTAGAAGGCGAACTTATCGATGAGTTTTTCGTTGATGGTAACTATCATAATGCGATAAGAATGTGTATGTTTCAGAAGCAATATTTTGAAAACAAGTAGTTGAAAGATTCGGAAGTAATGTTGACGCTTCGTAAAACCGTATGCTAAAATCCCTTTTAAGTATTAAGGAAGGTGCAGAATATGCTTTATATAAAATTTGTAAAACTCATTAGAAAACTTTGCTCCGCACAAATGTATACGGTGAAGCGTTGTACGGAGCTTAATCAAGGGGTATAAATCCCCTATATTCATCGGCTGAATAACTTTTCTAAAAAAGTATAGTTTATCTATGCTTATTTCGTTATGGTTTTTCAGCTGGTGTATAAAATAGATTAAGGGGCCATAGACAATGCTTTGTCTATGGCCCTTTGTGTATATTATTCCGATGAGTCTTTACCGTAAATTGGAGTAGTATAGGAAAAACCACGAAGCAGAGGGCTAGTGTCGAATGACGCTATCTCTCTGCTTTTTTTAATTTCAGGAAAAGAGGAATAAAAATGAGTTTACTTAAAGTTGAAAGTTTATCACATAGTTTTATAGATAAAGTATTATACGAGAATGCTTCTTTTGATTTGCATAAAGGGGAGCATATGGGAATTGTTGGGCAGAATGGTGCAGGGAAAAGCACATTAATGAAAATATTGGTGGGGGAAATTATTTCTGATAAGGGAGACATAAAGTGGCAACCTAATATTCAAATTGGGCATCTTGATCAATACGCTGAAATTGATGAGGGTTATACCATTTCACAATATTTAAAGAGAGCTTTTTATGATTTGTATGAAATGGAAAAGAGAATGAACAAGTTATATGAAGAAAGTGCGATGACTGGAGATGAGAATCAACTACTAAAAGCAGCTGAAATGCAAGAGCAGCTTGAAGCTCGTGATTTTTATTCAGTAGACAGTATTACGAATAAGGTGGCAGCCGGTTTAGGTATTGATGCGATTGGGATGAATCGTGTTATTGGTGAATTAAGCGGAGGGCAGCGTGCAAAGGTAATTTTAGCGAAGCTCTTATTAGAAGAGCCTAATATTTTATTACTAGATGAACCGACGAATTTTCTTGATAAGGAGCATGTGGAGTGGCTTGCTAATTATTTAATGAATTTTGAAGGAGCGTTTATTGTAGTGTCACATGATTTTGATTTTCTGGAAAAAGTAACTTCTTGCATATGTGATGTAGAGTTCGGAACAGTTAAGAAGTATTACGGTAAATACTCAGATTTTGTAAGACAAAAGGAGCATTTACGAAAAGATTATATTCGCCAATATTATGCACAGCAAAAGAAAATTGAAAAAACGGAAGAGTATATTCGTAGAAATATTGCTGGGGTGAATTCAAAAATAGCGCAAGGTCGTAGAAAACAATTGGAGCGTATGGAAAGAATTGCGCCACCAAGTTTTACTCATAAACCGTCTATTCATTTTCAGGAACTTCCCATTTCAGTTCAGACAGTTCTTGAAGTAAATAACCTTGAAGTTGGTTACGACTTCGCTCTCTTACCAAAGTTGAATTTTTCAGTAATGGGTGGGCAAAAACTTGTTATTACAGGTTTCAATGGAGTAGGGAAATCTACTTTATTAAAAACAATCGTTGGAAATATTGCTAGTATTTCTGGAGAGTTTCACTTTTCAGAGCAAATAAAGATTGGATATTATGAGCAAGATTTAAATTGGAGCAACGATTCTTTAACGCCGCTTCAAATTATTTCAGAACAGTTTCCTAAACTGAATATGAAGGAAATACGCCATCATTTAGCTGCGTGTGGAGTGAAGGATACGCACGTTTCGCAAGAAATTCGTACGTTAAGTGGTGGTGAACAATCGAAGGTGAAACTGTGCGGATTATTACTATCACCTTGTAACTTCTTAATTTTAGATGAGCCGACAAATCATTTAGATGCAGAAGCGAAGGAAGCTTTGCAAAAGGCGCTAATTAAGTTTAAGGGCAGCATTATCCTCGTATCTCACGAAGCGAGTTTTTATCTTGATTGGGCAGATAGCATCTTTCATATAGAGACAGGATTAGTTAAGGGGGTGTGAAACATATGAGTGAAAACAATTGGAAAACGAAAATTATATTATTTTTGACCGCTCAAACTATTTCGTTGTTCGGCTCCTCTCTCGTGCAATACGCGATTATATGGTATATCACCCTTACAACATCATCAGGAGTGATGTTGACTATTTCAACTGTTTGCGGTTTCCTACCACAAATTGCGATATCTTTGTTTGCAGGTGTTTGGATTGATCGTTATGACCGTAAAAAGATGATTATGTTATCGGACGGGATTATAGCGATTGCGACGTTAGTTTTAGCAATTTTATTTTTAACAGGATATAAAAGTATTTGGTTACTTTTTATTGTGTTACTCATTCGTTCAGCTGGAACAGGAGTACAAACGCCAGCTGTGAATGCATTAATTCCGCAAATCGTTCCGAAAGAGTATCTTATGAAAGTAAATGGAATAAATAGCAGTATTACATCTTTAATTATGTTTCTTTCTCCAGCAGCAAGTGCTGCGATTCTTTCTATTGCCAGCATTGAAACAACATTTTTTATTGATGTTATTACGGCTATGATTGGAATTAGTATTATGCTTATCATTCAAGTAGAGGGACATGTGAATGCAGAGAATAAGCAAAAATCTAATCTACAAGGAATTAAAGAAGGATTCTCTTATTTAAAAGAAAATGAATTTATTAAAAGGCTAATCGTTTTATTGATTATCGTCATGATTTTAATAAGTCCAGCTGCTTTTTTAACACCTTTAATGGTAACTCGTTCTTTCGGGGCCGAAATGTGGAGACTTACTGCTAGTGAGATGACCTTTAGTGCGGGTGCGGCAGCTGGTGGCGTATTGATTGCGGCGTGGGGTGGCTTTCATAATCGTATGTATACAACAGCGCTAGCTTGTGCATTATATGGACTGCTTATGATTGGACTCGGAATAGCACCGATATTTATTATGTATTTAGTATTTAATTTTTTAATTGGTATAACAATGCCGTGCTTCAATACACCAGTTACTGTGTTATTGCAGGAGAAAGTAGAACCATCGATGCACGGACGGATGTTCAGCCTTTTACAAATTGCGAATTCATGCGCGCTTCCTTTAGGAATGATAATATTTGGTCCGTTGTCGGATATGTTTAGTGTAGAGATTTTGTTAATTTATGCTGGGATATTCGTGCTATTTTGCGCAATGTATATTGTATTAAGCAAGAGGTTTGAAGTGTAAATATTTATAATTTAGAAGGTTTGTGAAGGAATTTAAGATGCTTCGCAAACCTTTTTTTATTAGTCTAGTCAATAATTATTTATTGTTAAACGATAAATAATTATTGACTGTTAATTTTATTTTAGATAATATGATGTTAACGATTTAAGAAGAATTACATAAGTAGAGGAGAATGTGAAATGAAAAATAAATACGTAGTAGCTATTTCTTTCATGATTTTAGCGATTATTTCTTTAACTATACATGCTTCAAACAGTAAAGTAGGAGCGGATGGATTCCTTGAAGAACCTTTCTTTTTCCTAGTACCGATAAGTTATGTATTGTTCCTTAGTGGTATTGGTGTATTATTATTTGGATTTATTACTTCCAAGCTAAAAAAGGGCAATAGATAGGGGCAACCTATAGGGACAAAACACTTACTATGAAATAGAAACATACCATATGGAAGAAAAAGAATAAGTGAGATGAATCATGATGAACCATCATTTTTATAATGGAAGACAAGTAGGAGCAGCTATTACACTGGCTGGGGCACAGGGGACAATTCATGCTGTGAATCAAGCTATTCAAATGCAACAACAAGCATATTTTGCACAAATGTTGCAAAGTCAGTATATGCCGTATTCACAACTTCCGATGCAAATTGTACATTACGATGTACATCCAGCTGGTTTATTTTCCATTCCATATGGCGGGACATATTTCTTATGAAAAAAAGCGACTCAATAGAGTCGCTTTTTTTATATTCCGCCTAGCTTCATTCCAAGGAATGCGAAGAGGATACCAATTATGTAAGTAGCACTTAAATATAAAAGGAAGATGTACGGTTTTTTTAGATTGAGAAGCTGAACAGATTCTAATTTAAACGTAGAAAATGTAGTGAATGCGCCCATAAATCCAGTACCTAATAATAGTTGCCAGCCTGTAGTGACTCCGTTGCCAATTATATATCCAAGTAAAAATGCCCCTGTTATATTAATAAGGAATGTAGCAATTGGAAATTGTGTTTTATTTCTTTTCTTAAACCAATTGCTAATTGCAAATCGTGTAATCGCACCGAAAAATCCTCCTGTTGCGACTAATAAAGCTTCTATCATGAGTAATCACCTTCCGTAAGAGATTTCTTAATTAAGAAATCTCCAAGTGTATAGCCAAGGCCAGACATAATGAGGCCACCAAGTATGCTGCATGATACATATAAGAAGGCTATGCTCCACTCAGAATGATTGATCAATTGCACTGTTTCTACACTAAATGTTGAAAAAGTCGTAAAGGAACCGATGAATCCAGTTCCGATGCCTGTGATAACCTCTGAAGGTAAGATGTTTAGCCGAGCGATATAAGTAGTTAGCCACGCTAAGAAAAAGCAACCGATTAAGTTAATGAGTAATGTTGCCAATGGAAATGAATGATGCCAAAATGTGTTGATATTAAGACCTAAATAATAACGAGAAAGAGCTCCTAATATACCAGCAATGCCAACGATAATATAAATCAATTTTCTCACCTCTTTAAATAGCTTGCTCAAAAAAATAGACTCCTACCAGTATCCATACTGGTAGGAGTCATTAGCTAAGCAGCGTTTATGGCGAACTCCATCGCCTATGATTATTACATATAGTGTACTAAATATACCGTTTAATTTCCAGTGAGGAGGAGGGTGTAACTTTTCTTTTTTTGATGTCTGAAGGCTTTTTAAGTAATTAAAATGGGATCGATTACTTATCAACTAAATATAGTGATATAAGGTTTTAATTATGATAAAATGTTTCTTATGTGTGTCGTTTTGTTTTATTTGACTGAAAATAAAGAAAAATAAATTCGCGTGAAAAGGAGTCATTTATTTGAAGAAATTTTTTAAAATCGTATTTATATGTGTTTTAGTAGTAGCGGGCATTGTAGGAGGATTTCTAGCGTATATGACACTTACTAAAGAACAGCCTGCTGATGTTACAAGCTTGAAGGTGGAGAATAATAAGGAGCGCGTATTAGCGACTGGAAATGAATTTAAAGTTACAACATTTAATATTGGATATGCTGGGTTAGATAAGGATCAAGATTTCTTTATGGATGGTGGAAAGGGATCTGGTTCAAGTAGTAAAGAGCAAACGGAAACTAATTTAAAGAATATGCTTTCGTTTTTACAAAATGAGAATAGTGATTTTGCACTATTACAAGAAGTTGATATAAAGTCACTTCGTTCATTTGATGTAAATGAACATGAATTTTTGAAAAAAGGATTACCTGATTATGTTTCGTCATTTGGCAAGAACTACGATACGAAATGGGTTCCAGTGCCAATAACAAATCCAATGGGATATGCGGAGGCTGGATTAAGTACGTTTTCTAAATACACTGTTCAAGAAGCGAAGAGGTTCCAGCTTCCTGGAATGGAGCCTTGGCCAAAGCGTTTGTTTGATTTAGATCGAGCAATTGTGGAATATAAAATCCCTGTTAATAATGGGAAACATGTTAGACTCGTAAATTTACATTTGTCTGCTTATGATGAAGGCGGGAAAATTAGAAAACAGCAAGTAGAGTACTTAAAAGAATATATGAACAAGCATTATGAAAATGGTGATTACGTAATAATGGGCGGAGATTGGAATCAATTAGTTTCAAACGCTCAATTAAGTGATCCGAAGTTCGTGAAAGAGCGTCCTGAGTGGTTAGTAGAGTTACCGAAGGACTTTACAGACGGTGGCTTTAAGTGGGCTGTAGATCCGTCTGTTATGACTGTGAGAGATGATGTAAAGAAATATGTAGAAGGTGAAAATTTCGTCACTATTATTGATGGCTTTATCGTTTCACCGAATGTAGAGATTGTAAATGTACAAGGGAAAGATTTAAAGTTTGAAAATAGCGATCATAACCCAGTAAGTGCGGTATTTAAACTGAAGTAATTGATATGTATAAGTAGAAGGTGGGGCTTCATATGGAGTGGTTAAAGAGGACTTGTTTTTCTAACCTTGAGAAAGAATCACAGAAAAATCATTTATTACTGTTTATAACGATTTGTAGTTTCTTCCTTGGGATAATCGCGATTGGGTATTATGGATATATTTTTACAGAGAGAGCAATGGCGTTTTGGATCTGTGGTATTTCTGTCGTTGTATTTGGAACGCTTTTTACTTTTATAAAAAGTATGGAATCAGCGTATAAATATATCATGACATTTATGTTGCTTACAATGTCTTACATTATGGTACAAGCTTTTAATGAAAGCCCGGCTGTATTTCAAATGGTCTATTTTACATTAGCTGTTTCACTTATTTACTTAAGTGAGCGCCTCATTTTAATTCTTGGCGGGGTAGCTGTTGTAATCACATTTATCCTTTGTAGCTATTGGCCGGAGCAATTTTTTGCTTATACAGCCTCATCTGAAGCTGCTAATTTCGCAAGTTTGTTAGCGATTGTAACAATCGCTATGTGGGGCGTCACGAAAATCGGTTCTAATCTGCTCCTTCGTTTAAGTGATGAGAAGCAAGAAGTAATGAGAAAAGCTCAGGAGTTAGAAGAGACGCAAAGACTTATTGAAGAAACAGTTGTGAAACTAGATAGTAATTTCAATCATTTAAGACAAAATATGAACACGTCGATGGAATCGATGAGTGAAATTAATTTTGCCTTTGAAGAGGTAGCAGTTGGTACGCAATCACAATCAGAAATGATGTATCGTTCGGTAGAAGTATTGAATGATATGGAGGGAAATATTGAACAAATTATATCTCAAGTAAGAACTGCATCGGCTCGTGTGGATAAAAGTTTAGAAATTTCAAAGGGTAGCGTACATACTTTAAGAAATTTTGAAGCTAACATGAGAAGTTTAAATGATGTTGTTTCACAGTCTGGAATTATATTTAGAGATTTAATGATGCAATCGAAACAAATTAATGAAATTGTAGATGTAATAACGAATATTTCAAGTCAGACGAGTTTGCTAGCTTTAAATGCAAATATTGAAGCTGCCAGGGCAGGCGAGCATGGAAAAGGTTTTGCTATTGTAGCGAGTGAAGTGTTAAAGCTTGCTGAAGAATCAAATCGTTCTGCGGGAAGAATTCAAGGGATTTTGAAGGAGTTTAGTAATCAAGCAAGTAAGGTAGAAGTGCAGGTAGAGAAGTCAGAAAGAGTACAAGAAGAGTGTAACGAAATGTTAGCAAGCGTTTTAACAAACGTAACTGATTTAGGGAAGTTTATTGATGCGATTAATAAAGTAATGCGAGAGGTTGTTGTTCATCAAGAAAGTTTCCAAGTTAAAACGACGAATATTGTAAAGGATGTTACGCATGCTTCTAACGTAATTCAGCAAACTTCTACAGCTACAGAAGAAGTGCTAGCGAGTGTGGAAGAAGAAAAACATCGAAATGATATATCGGTGAAGACGTTACATACTGTTAGCGAGCAAGTGAAGTTACTAGAAGATATTCTAGAAAAGTAATATTTCTTGAAAAGGGCACACCATGTGTGCTCTTTTTTCATTTAAATAAATACTTGATAGTAATTTAATTGCTTTTCTGCGCGTTTTCTGCCAAGCTTAAGGAGATAAAGTGAGACTAATACCTACTGATTATTAGTTGAACCTCGCAAATAGCGGGATAAAATACTTCAAAGAAAGAATTATATAGGTGACGAATATGATTGAAGTTAAGACTTCTGAACTTAGTGATGGAGAATTTAATAGAGGTGTATTTGCAACTCGTGATATTAAAAAGGGTGAGTTGATTCACTCAGCACCAGTTATCTCTTATCCGAATGAACAGCATGAACACATTGAAAAAACGTTACTTGCTGACTACGCATTTGAGTATGGGGTAAATCATACGGCATTCCTGTTAGGATACGGCATGTTATTTAATCATGCATATAATCCGAATGCAACGTATGAAATTGTCTTCGAGAATCATACTTTTAACTTCTTCGCGTATAAGGATATAAAAGCGGGAGAAGAAATTTTAATCAATTATAATGGTGAAGTGGATGACGATGAGCTATTATGGTTTGATAAGGAAAAAGAAGAGAACGAAAAATAATTTAATGAGTATAGAAAGAGCACATTCTGTGGAATGTGCTCTTTTTTCATTGATGTAAATAAAGTAAAAAGTACAAAAAAATACCACTTTCTTTTTGTATGGTATAGTAAGATACTGAGGGATAGTGTTTTGAAAAAGTCACATATTTTACAAATTGTTGTCTTTCTGATGACATGTCAAGTTTAGTAGTCCATTTGGGTTGCTTTATTATGCAATATATATTTTAATATGAGTGGCACCTCTTATAAATTAAGAGGTTTATAGGTGTCTCGAATTGATTTTGGGTACACTGTATCCACCACTTTAGGTTCTTTCATGTACGTGGGGATATTATGGGCCCGTATAACGGGATAAAATGAATATAGAAATAGAGGAATCGTAAAATGAATATGCAAGAGGTTTATAAATATTTAAGTACGGTATTGCCTGAAGGACATGTTAAACAAGATGAAATGTTAAAGAATCATACGCATATTAAAGTTGGCGGAAAAGCAGATGTTTTCGTTGCGCCTACAAATTATGATGAAATTCAAGAAGTTATCAAATATGCGAACGAATATAATATTCCAGTTACGTTTTTAGGAAATGGATCGAATGTCATTATTAAAGATGGTGGAATTCGCGGGATTACAGTAAGTTTAATTCATATTACAGGTGTTACTGTAACAGGAACGACGATTGTAGCACAGTGTGGCGCAGCAATTATTGATGTATCACGTATTGCTTTAGACCATAACTTAACGGGTCTTGAGTTTGCTTGTGGTATTCCAGGTTCAGTTGGCGGAGCATTATATATGAATGCTGGTGCATATGGCGGTGAAGTATCGTTTGTATTAACAGAAGCTGTCGTAATGACAGGTGATGGAGAGCTACGTACTTTGACGAAAGAAGCATTTGAATTTGGATATCGTAAGAGTGTATTTGCGAACAACCATTACATTATTCTTGAAGCGAGATTTGAACTTGAAGAAGGTGTACGTGAAGAAATTAAAGCAAAAATGGATGATTTAACGTTTAAGCGTGAGTCAAAACAGCCTCTAGAATACCCTTCTTGTGGTAGCGTATTTAAGCGTCCACCAAATAACTTTGCTGGTAAGTTGATTCAAGACTCAGGACTACAAGGTAAGCGAATTGGTGGAGTAGAAGTTTCTTTAAAACATGCTGGATTTATGGTGAATGTTGATAACGGAACAGCACAAGATTACATCGATTTAATTCACTTCGTACAAAAGACAGTTGAAGAGAAATTTGGCGTGAAGTTAGAGCGAGAAGTAAGGATTATTGGAGAAGATAAGGAATAACGAAATACGTATGAAGATATGAATTATTTTAAAATAATATTTGGGTATTGTTGACAATTTGTTTTCAATTCAATATAATGCTAATAATTTAACAAATAACATACGTTGAAAGAGCCCAGTAGCAGTTTGTCACTGTTAACGAGAGAGCTAGGGGTTGCTGGAACCTAGCACAAACAAACTTGCGAATTACACTCTGGAGTATCTTAGGTAATGCTAAGCGGACTAGCAATCGATATTATTGCTAAGAGTGGTATGAGTAGCTATGCTATTTATGCAAACTGGGTGGTAACACGGTGAATAATCGTCCCTATGTCTATCGTAGACATAGGGGCTTTTTTGTTTTTAAAAAATAAAGGGGATGACAAAAAATGAATATTATTGATGAATTAGAATGGCGTGGCGCCGTTAATCAGCAGACTGACGAAGAAGGCTTACGTAAGCTAGTAGAAGAGAAAAAGATTTCACTATACTGCGGAGTTGATCCGACTGGTGATAGTATGCATATCGGACATTTGATTCCGTTTATGATGATGAAGAGATTCCAATTAGCTGGCCATCATCCTGTTATTTTAATTGGCGGGGCAACAGGAACAATTGGTGATCCGAGTGGACGACAATCGGAGCGTCAACTTCAAACGTTAGAAGTGGTTCAGCATAATGTAGATGCGTTAACAGCGCAAATGAAAAAGCTATTTGATTTTGGCGGAAATAGCGAAGTGAAGATGGTAAATAACTATGATTGGACACATGAAATAAATATTATTGAGTTTTTACGTGATTACGGGAAAAACTTTAGCATCAATAGCATGTTAGCGAAGGATATTGTAGCAAGCCGTTTAGATACAGGTATTTCTTTCACAGAATTCACATACCAAATTTTGCAAGCAATGGATTTCCATCATTTATACACGAAAGAGGATGTTCAACTTCAAATTGGTGGTAGTGACCAATGGGGAAATATTACGAGTGGTTTAGATTTAATTCGTAAGTTAGAAGGTCATGAGGCGAAAGTATTCGGATTAACGATTCCGTTATTATTAAAATCGGACGGTACGAAGTTTGGTAAATCAGCAGGTGGTGCGGTTTGGCTTGATCCCGAAAAAACGACACCGTTTGAATTTTACCAGTTCTGGGTAAATACAGATGACCGTGACGTAATTAAATACTTGAAATACTTTACGTTCTTAACGAAAGAGCGTATTGATGAATTAGCAGCGAAGGTAGAAGCGGAACCTCATAAACGTGAAGCGCAAAAAGTGTTAGCGGAAGAAATGACGAAATTCGTTCATGGAGAAGAGGCATTATTACAAGCTGAGAAGATTACAGCAGCGTTATTTAGCGGGGATATTAAATCGTTAACAGCTGATGAAATTGAACAAGGCTTTAAAGAAATGCCAACGTTCCAGTCTTCAAAAGAGACGAAAAACATCGTAGAGTGGCTAGTCGATTTAGGAATTGAACCATCTAGACGCCAAGCACGCGAAGACATTAATAATGGTGCGATTTCTATGAATGGTGAGAAAGTAACAGATGTGGGTACGGATGTTACTGTAGAAAATTCATTTGATGGAAGATTTATTATTATTCGTAAAGGGAAGAAGAACTACAGCCTTGTGAAGTTAGGCAAATAGTTTGTGTGAAAGGATGGGAGTAGGAAGAATACTTCCATCTTTTCGTATACACAATTTGGACATAAAATAATCAGTAAATTTAGATAATTAAAAGGGTTATATTATTCTTCTGCCGAATAAATAAGTTAGAGAAAATTACGGATAAAAATAGCCCGAACCATGCTGGGCATGATTCGGGCTTATATTCAGATTAGTAAGCTAAGCTGAATAGACCTTTAATGTGTGATAAGTAACGAACGTTACTTGCTTCTTTCATTAATGATGCTGGTAAGCCTTTAAGTGGAGTATTGCTTGCTCCAATTGTAGCAACCGCATCTTTACGTCCTAGACTAGCAAGTGTTCCAGAGTTTACAGGTGCGAACTCTTCGAATGCTTTGCCTTCTAGTGCTGCGTATAAGTTGTATCCAATTAACTCACCCATTTGCCAAGCGATTTGTGCAGTTGGTGGGTATGGACGTCCGTCTGGAGCGAAGACAACTGCGCTGTCTCCAGCAACGAATACGTCTTTGTGAGAAGTAGATTGTAGGTATGCATCAACTGTTGCACGTCCACGGTTAACTTCAAGACCTGATTCACCGATTAATGGGTTACCTTGTACGCCGCCTGTCCAAACGAATGTGTTAGCAACAAGTTTTTGACCGTCTTTTAAGTCGATTTCATTGCCAGCAACGTTTGTTACAGGAAGACCAGTTAAGAATGTAACGCCGCGTGCTTCTAGGCTAGTAGTTGCACGTTCGATTAAGTGGTCTGGTAATACTGGAAGGATTTTTGGACCTGCTTCAACAAGAAGAAGTTTAACTTCTTTTGGATTTACGCCGTGGCTTTTTGCAAGTTTAGGCATAATGTCAGCAAGCTCACCAACTAGCTCAACGCCAGTTAATCCGCCACCACCGATTACGATTGTAGCATCAGCTTCGTTTTTCGTTTTCGCGTATTCACGAATACGGTCTTCAACGTGTTTGTAGATTTTGTTTGCATCAGCAGCAGATTTTAATACCATGCTGTTTTCTTCTAGTCCTGGAATACCGAAGTAAGCAGTTTTACTTCCTAAAGCAACTACAAGTGCATCGTAAGATAAAGTAGTGCCACCAGCTAGTTTGATTTCTTTGCTATCAACTGAGAATGACTCAACTGTTGCAATTTTAAGATCGATATCTTTACCTTTGAAAAGCTTTGTAAGTGGCATTGCAATTGCTTGCTCAGACACGTTACCAGCTGCTAGGCGGTGTAATTCAGTGATGATTTGGTGTGTTGGGTATTGGTTAATCACTGTAACTTGTGCTTCTGATTTGCTGTAATATTTACGTACGTTTAAAGCGGCAAGAAGACCGCCATAACCAGCGCCTAAGATGACAATTTGTTTTGACATAGTATGATATCCCCCGTCTTTACTAATTGTTGTTATAAGTTAAATTATTTATTGTTACGTTCTGCACTAATTTGAAGATATGCGTTCACAAAGCGGAACATTTTTTGTGCTTGTGGATCTTTTAGTAATTTTAACAGACCGAATAGGCCGATAACTTCGTTGCTTTCGTCAGCACGATCTTTCGCTTCGATTGCAGTTGCAGCCATGCTTTTCACTGTATCTTTTACAGGTTCTACAAGCTCTGTAATTGCACCAACAGTGTCGCTTTTTAATACTTCATCAGTAGCAACAGTTTGAGCGAAGTCATAAGACTTAGTTAAAATGTTAACAAGCTCAGTTAATTTTGGAAGCTGTTCTACTAGTGTTGTTAATGATTCTTGTACCTCAGGTTTTAACAACTGATCAAGTACATCAAGTTGTCCTTGGCTAGCAGAAATTTGTACAGTTTCTTGTTCTGGCTTTGTTTGAGTCATAGTTTCTGGCATCTCCAATTCTCCTTTACGATAGCAATACTCTTATTTTTTATAAGTAAGATAGTAAACGTTTACGAAACTTTATGCAAAGTTTCACAAAACACAATAAAATGCCTTTAAATTTATGACAGCAAGTAAGCTGCAAACATAAATCTAAAACCATAACGTCTTACTTATTATTTATGAACTGTCCGATATATGGCTTGTCCGCATAATGGAAAAGCTCCGTTACCGGAAAGTGTATATAATATATATCCTATATTATATACTATATACACCTATGTTAACATAAAAATGATTCCTAATTATTTGATATTGAGTGTATAACGTAGTGCTGACAAGGTATGAAAGCGTATAAAATATTTTGTTTCAGTTAGAAATGTACATATATATATAGAAAAAAAGGAAAAAACGAACAAATTCATGTTCGTTTTTTCCTTTTTCCTATTATTCACCTTCTGCAATTAGCATCGATGTGTTACCTTCTTTTTCAAGATGGCATTCGCCCCAAGAACAAAGAGAGTCAAGAATGGATTCTAAAGACCAACCGTAGTCGGTAAGAGAATATTCTACTTTCGGTGGGACTTGGTTGTATACTTTTCTTTGAATGACCCCGTCGTCTTCTAATTCACGTAATTGCTGCGTTAACATTTTTTGTGTAATACCAGGCATTGAGCGTTTTAATTCACTCGTTCTCTTTGTACCTTTCGTTAAGTGACAAAGAATAACAACTTTCCATTTGCCGCCGATAACTTCTAAAGTCGCCTCTACAGGAATATTGTATTTCTTCATATGAACCCCTCCCTTTTTGAGTAAAGTAAGTTTAATAATACAAATGTTACTTTTTAGTACCTATAGCACTTTAAAGTACGTACTTTTTATTATGTTAAATATGTTTCATAATAGCACATGTAAGAGGCAAATGAGTAGTACGGTACCAAAAAGTGACTATGTTACTTTTTAGTGCCTATCGTACTTTAAAGTGCGTTCTTCAAAAAAGGAATGAAACCATTCATAATAGCATTTGTAAGTATGAAATATATTTTTTAGAAGATAAAAGGGCCTTTTTATCATACTATTATGATTGGATTTCTTGTAATAAGGAGGAATTCAATTGAGTTCATATACAGTACCATCTTCGGAAGCTCAGACGAATCGAAGAAGTATGTTTGCTTTATTAGCGCTAGCAATTAGTGCGTTTGGGATTGGTACGACCGAGTTTATTAGTGTCGGTTTACTACCATCTATTTCAAAAGATTTAAATGTTTCGGTTACAACAGCCGGTTTAACGGTTTCCTTATATGCGTTAGGAGCAGCGGTAGGAGCTCCTGTTTTAACAGCGTTAACGGCTAGTATGTCGCGAAAGACATTATTAATGTGGATTATGGTTATTTTCATTATTGGTAATGGCATTGCGGCGGTAGCAACAAGCTTCACTGTATTAATTATCGCAAGAATTGTATCTGCGTTTGCACATGGTGTGTTTATGTCAATTGGATCTACAATTGCAGCTGCAATCGTACCAGAGAATAAACGTGCTAGCGCAATTGCGATTATGTTTACTGGATTAACAGTTGCGACTATTACTGGTGTGCCAATTGGAACATTTATCGGTCAAGAGTTTGGCTGGAGAGCGTCATTTATGGCGATTGTCGTAATTGGAATTATTGCTTTCATCGCAAACAGTATACTCGTCCCATCTAATTTAAAAAATGGGGTACCTGTATCGTTTCGTGATCAATTTAAATTAATTAAAAATGGAAGACTATTACTTGTTTTCATTATTACTGCACTTGGATACGGTGGTACATTCGTAACATTTACGTATTTATCACCCCTATTACAAGAAGTAACAGGATTTGAAGCAAGTACCGTTACTATCATTTTATTAGTGTACGGAATCGCCATTGCGATAGGGAATATGGTTGGCGGGAAATTATCGAATCATAATCCGATTCGAGCGCTATTTTACATGTTCTTTATTCAAGCGATCATATTATTTGTTTTAACATTTACAGCGCCATTTAAAGTAGCTGGATTAATCACAATTATTTTCATGGGACTATTCGCATTTATGAATGTTCCAGGGCTACAAGTATATGTAGTTATATTGGCAGAGCGCTTTGTTCCAAGTGCGGTTGATGTTGCTTCAGCAATTAATATTGCCGCATTTAACGGAGGGATCGCTTTAGGTTCTTATATAGGTGGCCTTGTAACGAATTCGTTAGGATTAATCCATACTGCTTGGGTAGGCGGTCTTATGGTAGTAGGTGCCGTGATTTTAACAGCATGGAGCATGACATTAGAAAAAAGAGATCAAGTAAAATAAAAGGAGAGAAAATAAAATGAAGAACTTACAAAGTAAAACAGTATTAAATAATGGTGTAGAAATGCCTTGGTTCGGTTTAGGTGTATTTAAAGTAGAAGAAGGACCAGAACTTGTAGAAGCTGTAAAATCAGCGATTAAAGCAGGATACCGTAGCATCGATACAGCTGCAATTTACGGAAATGAAAAAGCTGTAGGTGAAGGAATCCGTGCAGGTATTGAAGCGACTGGTATTTCAAGAGGAGAATTATTCATCACTTCAAAAGTATGGAACGCAGATCAAGGATACGAAGAAACAATTGCTGCATACGAAGAGAGCTTAAAGAAATTAGAACTAGATTATTTAGACCTATATCTTGTTCACTGGCCTGTAGAAGGAAAATATAAAGATACGTGGAGAGCGCTAGAAACACTTTATAAAGAAGAGCGTGTACGTGCAATTGGTGTAAGTAACTTCCAAATTCATCACTTACAAGATGTAATGAAAGATGCAGAAATTAAGCCAATGATTAACCAAGTAGAATACCACCCTCGTTTAACACAAAAAGAACTACAAGCTTTCTGTAAAGAACAAGGTATTCAAATGGAAGCATGGTCACCACTAATGCAAGGTCAATTATTAGATAATGAAACATTACAAGAAATTGCTGAGAAACATGGTAAAACAACAGCACAAGTAATTTTACGTTGGGATCTTCAAAACGGAGTAATTACAATTCCAAAATCAACGAAAGAACACCGCATTATTGCAAATGCTGATGTATTTAACTTTGAATTAACAAAAGAAGACATGGAAAAAATCGATGCGTTAAACCAAAATCACCGCGTTGGTCCAGATCCTGATAACTTCGATTTCTAAGATTAAAGTAAGAAAGAAAAAAGAGTGCTTTTATGCGCTCTTTTTTTTGCATAAAAATATTTTCTAATTAAATACTACTTAGTATTAAGTTTGTTATTAAGGGGCTGTAAACATGAATATAAAGCAATCGTTCAAACTTTTAGCTATGTTTTTAAGTGTCTTATTTGTATTATTCCCACTTCAAAAAGCATTCGCAGAAGTTATGGATCATACAAAGTATGAAATGAATTGGAGTTATAGTAAGTCAAAGAAGAAACCAATTCGAACAGAACTTATTAAAACGGCAGATGGAAAAATTGCATTTTGCTTAAATGTAGATTTAAAATCTCCGAGTGGTCAAGATTTACCAGAAATGGGTAAAGTGGATATTAATGTGTACCGTGTACTGTTGAATGGATATCCACAAAAGAGCCCACAAGAATTAGGAGTATCTGATTGGAGAGAGGCGCATTACGCAACGCAGCTTGCAGTATGGAATGCGTTAAAACAAATTGATGTTAATGATTTAGATTTCCGAAATAAAAATGTAGAGAAAGTAACAAAAGATATCGTTGCAAAAGCAAATGCTAGCGAAGAGCTACAAGAAATTACGATGAGTGTAACTCCTACAGAAGAACAAGAAGCAGTATTAAAAAATGATTTCTTTGAAACAGGTTTATATACGGTAGAAACAAATGCAAAAAGCGGAACGTATAAAGTGCAAGCAACAGGTGCACCAGCGGGCGTGAAATTTGCAAATGAAAAAGGCGAAACAAAAACAGAATTTAATGTAGGAGAGAAGTTCCGCATTTTAATTCCGAAACAAACGCCAGCTGGTGGATTTAGCTTTAAAGTATCAGGAAATTTAACGAAACTACAAGGAATTGCGCATAAAGGTACACCGACTATTCAAAATGCAGTAGTATTACTTGAGCGTAGTGAAGAAAAAACAAGTCCAGAGTTAGCGGTAAGTTGGAAAAAGGCTGAGGCTCCAAATAAACCAAATAAGCCATATACTCCAAATGAACCGCATAAACCGAATCAATATAAAAGGTAAGGATGAAAGCATTGGTGTTAACCAATGCTTTTTATATATGAGTTTTAAAGTTATATCAAAATAATTATTTGCTATATAAAACGCTGTTTTAATGATAGGAAAACTATTTAGAAATAACAAAATATAATAAAATCTAAACGTAACGATTAATAGATTTAATTCACAAAATTGTAACATTATTCTAATTGAAAAGTCTATCAAACAAAGTGTAAAGCGTGTACAATTCATTTGGAAAAACTACCTATAGATGGTCATATATGAAGAAAATATAAGATAATATTGTTGTTTTTATTTTTAGATGTATAGATGACAAGACTAAAATATATCATTTACTATACCCTTTTTATGTAGAAAGAGAACTCATCACACGAGGAAAGAAGTGAGGAGGATACAGTACATCAAAATTTTATAATATAAGAAAGCGAATACATAGGAAGAAATGCGGTAGCAATTGATATAGGTGCGCGAAGTGTTAGCCTATTCATTACATGTTTTTATAAAAATAATAGGATTTCTTATTAAACGAATATATAGGGTAGTTTCTTTAAATAAAGGAACAGGGGACACAGATTATGTCGAAGAAAAAGACGAGTAGGGTATTAGTAGCTGGTGCTTGTTTAGTTACGTTATTAACGCCATATGGACTTGAAGTACCTAAGGTGTATGCAGAGATGACGATGGAAGATAAGGAGAAAGAGCAAGAAGAGCGAGTGTATCAATTGCTGCCAAAAGGTAATGTAGAAGAGATGCGTGAGTTGCATCAGCGTCGAATGAGTTTTTCTCCTTATGAACCAACGGGCATTTATGTAAAGCCGGGTGAAGAAGTAGTTATTCAAGTAGAAGGGACTCAACAGATTAAAGCTTATATTGGTACATATTCTTATGAAAAAGAAGAACCTAAACAATTCAATTTAAATCCTGGTGAGAATAAAATTTCTTCTTCAAATGGGGGACTATTATACTTTTATAATTATCACAACACAGGAGAAGTAGTCGCTAAAGTGAAAAAAGGTGGTACAACAAATCCTTTATTTATTTTAGGAAAGCATACGACAAAAGATTGGAAACGTATGTTGGCAGAGAATCCTGATCCATATGCAATAGAAATGAAGGGAGAAAATAGTTTATTAACTATGCATCCTGAGACTGTAGCGGAGCATTTAAAACAAGAAGATCCAGCTGCGTTATTAAAGAAACACGATGAAATAATTAATATAGAACATAAGATATCAGGTTTATCAAAAGGTGGTGTGGGTGTTGCGAATCAAGGTAAACATTCCATTCATTTTGTTGAAGACTGGTATACGGACAATTATATGTATGCGACTTATTATCGAACAGCTTATAGTAAAGGGAATTTAGGGCCAGTACTAAATCTAGAAGAGTTAACTAATGATGGATGGGGGCCTTGGCATGAAGTGGGACATCAACATCAACAGAATACTTGGTTATGGGATGGACTTGGAGAAGTAACCGTTAATATTTATTCTTTGGCAGTTCAAACTACATTCGGGCATAAAACAAGGTTAGAGCAAGAGGGGCGCTATGAAGCTGCATTTGCTTATTTAGGTAAACCAGATGCACAAGAAAAGATGGATGTATTTGAGAAATTAGTTATGTTTTGGCAGTTACATTTAGCTTATGGGGAACAATTCTATCCGAATTTACATCAAATGTATCGTTTGTTACATGACACAGAACTGCCTAAATCTGATGAAGAGAAAAAGCAGATGTTTATTTATATGACGTCAAAAGTGGCAGGACAAAATTTAATTCCTTTCTTTGATAAATGGGGATTATTTGCAAATGATGCTACGAGAGAAAAGATTGAAAAATTAAATTTACCAAAATTAGAAAAAGAAATATGGTTATCTACAGATAGCAATCCAATTCGTGAAAAACAAACTGAGTTATATGAAGTTCCATATGGCGAGCCAAATAATGAAAAAATACAAAATGTAGTAATCGGTACTACACATGATGAGAAAAAAGCAAAGGAACTTGTACAGAATTTAGGAGAAGGTGTAAAGACAACAGGTGTGATTATGCAAGATAAGCCTGAAGTTGGAGAAAAAACTTTAAAAGTAGAAATTGTAGATGGAAAAGGAAATAAGAATTTCATTCCAGTTGTAGTGAATGTTGGATATGGGGATAGCCTACTTGTATATGGATTGAAATATACCGGGGAGGGAGACTTGAAGTCAACCGTAACTCTACACCATGGTACAAAAAAATTTAGTGCAACAGATACAAAAAATTTAATTCACGATTATTTTCAAGATGAGAAGTATTTTGAATTTACACTGTACGATAAAGAGGGAAAAAAGAAGAAAAATATAGCGGTAAAAGGGTTGGAGAATACAGAAGCTTTTGCCAAGGAAGTAAATGGATTAGCATTTGAATATGGAGATGTGGTGAAAGTATATCATGCAGAATCTTCACGCTTACATTGGTATCAAAAGGGTTTATATGTGGGAGAAGGAAAAAATAAAGAAATAAAAGAATTATTCTTCAAAATTACTGAAAATGGATTTGAGAGATTAAAAACATTGCAAGAAGTAACAGCAAAGCCACAAACAGTAGTAGTCGGAACAGAAGTAGAAAAGCTAGAAGCGAAAAACTTTGTTGAAGTGAAAGACGGAGAGGTAATTGGCTTTGTAGAAAAGCCAACTACAACGAAAATCGGAAAACAAACAGCCAAAGTAGAAACGAAAGATCGTTTTGGAAATAACCAAGTAACAGAAGTACCATTAGAAGTGGTTTATGGAGATAGCATTGCATATGCAGGATATAACAATGATATTGCTTCAGTGGTAACGTTAAAGCATGATGAGAAGAAATTCCATGTGACTGATATGAATAGCCAGATTCATAAGTATTTTAATAAAGAGCTATACATGGGAATCACGTTATATGATGGAGAAGGAAAAGAGAAAAAACGTGTAACAGCAGAAGGACAAGAAACTTCAAAAAACTTTGCAGAACAAGTGAATGGTACGCAGTTTGAGTATGGAGATGTAGTGAAAGTATTCCATGCAGAACCAGATCGTTTGAAATGGTATCAAAATAATACTCTTACTGGTCAAGGTAAGAAAAAAGGAACAAAAGAACTATTCTTCAAAGTGACAGAAAAAGGTTTCGAGAAAATGGATATGTTGCAAGAAGTAACAGCAGTACCACAAAAAGTAGTTATTGGAACTTACGTTGAAAAATTAGAAGCAAAAGATTTTGTTCAAGTGAAAGATGGAGAAGTAATTGGATTTGTAGAAAAACCAATTACGACAAAAATCGGTGAACAAAAAGTAAAAGTGGAAACGAAAGATCGCTTTGGGAATAAGAAAGTGACAGAAGTATCTGTGGAAGTTACATATGGAGATAGCATAGTATATCAAGGTGTGTCGAATGTAACACGTTCAATTGTTACGTTAAACCACGCTGAAAAGAAATTACATGCAACATTTACAAATGAGGAGATTCATTATCGCTTTGTAAATGAGCAGTATATAGGCCTTACGATTTATGATCAAAATGGAAATGAGAAAAAGCATGTAACGGCAGAAGGACAAGAGACTTCAAAGAATTTTGCTGGGCAAGTAAATGGAACGGCATTTGAGTATGGAGATGTGCTGAAAGTATACCATGCGGAACCGAGTCGTTTGAATTGGTACAAAAAGAATGAGTTAGTTAAAAAAGAGGATGCGATGAAGGGGCAAGAAATATTCTTTAAGATTACTCAAAATGGATTAGAGCAAGTGCAATAATAAGAAAAAGCTCGTAAAACATAATGTTTTACGAGCTTTTTCTTATTATTCAGCTTCAGAAACTACTGTGAAGCGTTCGTTTACATGTTTTGGGTTTTCGATTTCATCAAGTGCTGCAACTGCGAAGTCTTCGTAACTTACGTAGCTATCACCTTTTGCGTTCACAAGAAGATTGTCTTTGCCAGCTTTGTAAGAACCAGTACGTTTTCCTAATGCAAATAGTGCAGAAGGGCTGATGAATGTCCAAGTAATATCGTTTGTTTGTTGTAAGATTTCTAAGTTTTTACCTTGGTTTTGAGCTGTTGCAAGGTATTCGCCTGGGAAACCTGGTGTCTCAAATACACGTGTTGTTTTCTCTTCGTCTACAAATAAGCTTCCAGCGCCACCAACTACAAGTAATTTTGTATTAGGTGTACCTTTCATAGCTTCAATTAGTACGTTTCCTGCATCTACGTGAAGGTGTTCTTGTCCTGCTGGAGCGCCAAATGCATTTACAACTACATCGAATGCTTGCAAGTCGTTAGATGTAAGAGAAAATACGTCTTTTTCTAAAACTTTTACGTTTTCTTCTGTAATTTTTGCGGCGTTTCTTACGATTGCAGTTACTTCATGTCCACGATCTAATGCTTCTTTTAAAATACGACTTCCTGCTTTACCAGTTGCTCCGATAATTCCGATTTTCATAATAAATCCCTCCAAAGTGTTTTGTTAAATTGTATATCTGAAAGTGAATGAATGTATTGTAATTAAGTTTGTTACAACCTGTTGTAATCATTATAGTTACAGGTTGGTGTTTTTGTCAATGGGGTAGTTTGTAGATTTATTTTTTGTTTTAGTATGCACAGTTAGAGGGAGGAGAGTCATAAAGATATTGTTACTTCGCGCTTGGCTAATATTTGGAAATTGCAAATTGTCGAAAAATGTTGATTTTTGAATGTTTTTTAAATATAATTCGTTTTATGGAGAAAAGGAGGGGTTAATTGTATGAATATTTTGGAACAATTCGTTTCATCAACGAATACGATTCTTTGGTCATATATTCTTATTGCAATGTTAATTGGTTTAGGGCTTTATTTTTCTATTAAATTAAAATTCGTACAACTTACTCATTTAGGGGAAATGATTCGTTTAATGAGTGATGGACTAACTGGCAAGACACGTAAAAAGGGCAGCGTATCATCGTTCCAAGCATTTTGTATGAGTTCTGCAGCTCGTATTGGTATCGGGAACTTAGCTGGTGTAGCGTTAGCTATTTCTATGGGAGGACCTGGAGCTGTATTTTGGATGTGGGTTATTGCGATTATCGGTGCGTCTTCAAGTTTCGTAGAAAGTACGCTTGCGCAAATTTATAAAATAAAAGATGGCAGTGGCTTCCGCGGTGGTCCTGCTTATTATATGGAAAAAGGTTTAAATAAACGTTGGATGGGGATTTGGTTCTCTGTTCTGATTACAATTAGTTACGGTTTAATTTTCAACTCAGTACAAGCAAATACAGTAACATTAGCGTTTGAAAATGCATTTGGCTTAGAGCGTTATATTGTTGGTATTGTATTAGCTGCATTAGTTGGGGTTATTATTTTTGGTGGTGTAAAAAGTATTGCACGTATGTCGGAAATGATTGTTCCGCCAATGGCGCTTATTTATATTGCAGTAGCTATTTTTGTTGTCATTAAAAACTTCTATTTAATACCAGATGTGTTTACGGAAATCTTTAAAGGTGCATTCGGTTTAGATTCAGCTGTAGGTGGCGGTATCGGTGCTGCGATGAAATATGGTATTCAGCGCGGATTATTTGCGAACGAAGCAGGTATGGGTAGTGCGCCGAACGCGGCGGCAACAGCTGATGTAACGCATCCAGCGAAACAAGGTTTTATTCAAACAATTGGAGTATTAGTAGATACATTCTTAGTATGTACATCAACAGCGTTTATCGTACTATGTTCTGGTGCATATAAAGCAACAAATTTAGAAGGTATTGAATTAACACAAAATGCATTAAGTTCACAAATTGGCCCATGGGCGAGCAGTTTCTTAGCGATTATTATTTTCTTATTTGCATTTAGTTCACTTCTAGGAAACTACTATTATGGTGAAACAAATATTGAATTTATTAAGCAAAGCAAAACGTGGTTAACAATTTACCGTATTGCGGTAGTTGGAATGGTATTATTCGGTTCTGTTGCGACGCTTCAAGTTGTATGGAATATGGCAGACTTATTTATGGGTCTAATGGTAATCACGAACTTAATTGCAATTACACTTCTTGGCCGATTTGCGTATGCAGCATTAGCAGACTATGTAAGGCAAAAGAAACAAGGGAAAGATCCAGTCTTCAGTGCAGATTCTATTCCTGGTTTAACGAATACAGAGTGTTGGGATAAGTCAGCGGTAACAGATAAAGAAAAAGCAGTGTAATTGAAAAGGTGAGCATCGAGGCAAATTCGATGCTCGCCTTTTTTGTTGTAGTAAATAATGAAAAGGGTGAGGGGTAATTATTAATATAACTTTTTTTGTTTGTTTCTCTCGTTATTATGGGGAACGTACTGCTTTAAAAGTATGACTGGTCGAAGAGGATAAGTGATTGAGTATTGGATAAATGCATGTAATAGCTATATTTTTATGAAAAAAAACACGTATGTTAAGATAATTAACATACTCATGTCATAAAACCTTACATAAAGTTCTTGATTACTTAAAGTTTTTAGAATATAATTTTCTTATTGTTAGGAAGAGGGGGCAATACAAATATGGATTTTTTAGCTAGGGTAATTGGGGATGTAAATAATATCCTTTGGTCATATATCATTATTGCGATGTTAATTGGGTTAGGGCTCTATTTTTCATTTCGTGTGAAATTTGTCCAAGTTCGTTACTTCGGTGAAATGATTCGTTTGCTTGGGGATGGAGCAAGCTCGAAAACGAGGAAAGCGCAAAAAGAGAAGAGCGGCGTATCGTCATTCCAAGCGTTTTGTATGAGTACAGCTTCTCGTGTAGGTACTGGTAACTTAGCTGGTGTAGCTATTGCGATCTCAGCAGGTGGTCCAGGAGCAGTATTTTGGATGTGGTTAATTGCGGTAATTGGGGGTGCTTCTGCATTTGTAGAGAGCACATTAGCGCAAATTTATAAAGTAAAAGATGGGAATGCATTCCGTGGGGGCCCAGCGTATTATATGGAAAAGGGTTTAAAGAAACGCTGGTTAGGTGTTGTGTTCTCTGTTCTAATAACAGTAAGTTTCGGATTGATTTTTAACGCTGTACAGTCTAATACTGTAGCAGCTGCTTTTGATGGTGCATTTAAAACAGATAGCAGATTGGTAGGTCTTGTTATGGCTGGTTTACTTGCAGTTATTATTTTCGGTGGGGTAAAGCGAATTGCTCGCGCGGTTGAAATGATTGTTCCAGTAATGGCAATTATTTATGTAGCAGTGGCATTATTCGTTGTTGTAACAAACATTACGGCAATTCCATATGTATTTAAAGAAATTTTCTTACATGCTTTCGGAATTAAAGAAGTAGTAGGCGGAGGATTAGGAGCTGCGATTTTATTAGGGGTAAAACGTGGGTTATTCTCAAATGAAGCAGGTATGGGTAGTGCGCCGAACGCAGCAGCGACTGCAAACGTAACGCACCCAGTTAAACAAGGTTTCATTCAAACTTTAGGGGTATTTACTGATACATTATTAATTTGTAGTTGTACAGCATTTATTATTCTTTTATCAGATGTGCATAATGCAGCTGATTTAAATGGAATTCAATTAACGCAGCAGGCGTTAAGTCAACATATCGGTCCATGGGCTTCTATATTTGTGGCAGTTGCGATCTTCTTGTTTGCATTTAGTTCATTAGTAGGTAACTACTACTATGGTGAAACAAATATTGAGTTCTTAAATGGAAGTAAAGTGTTATTAAATGCATACCGCATTGCTGTACTTGGTATGGTTATGCTAGGATCTGTAGCGACAATTCAAATCGTTTGGGATTTAGCAGATTTATTTATGGGAATTATGGCTGTTATTAACTTAGTAGCAATTGTATTCCTTTCTAAGTACGCTTTCGCAGCGTTATCAGATTATATTAAGCAAAAGAAACAAGGGAAAGATCCAGTCTTTTATGCGGAGTCTATTCCAGGTTTGAACAATACAGAGTGTTGGGATAAGCCAGCGGTAGCTGATAAAGAAAAAGCAGTATAATGAGGTGAGCATCAAGTGAAACTTGATGCTCATTTTTTGTTGGTTCAGCTATTTGTGTGAAGTGAAAATCCTGCTCATTAAAGTTTCGCTTTATAATGAAAAAGACGAACATTAATGAATGTTTCATAATAAAATGTATTTTTTTAAGAAAAGTGCGGATATGAGTTGTGATTTGTGTTAGAATGGAAAATGCCTTTGAAATAAGAGGTTTTATGATCTTTCCTATCCGATTGAAGGTTTTGGAGGAGAAATGGAAAGTTCGGATTATTTCTTGTTTCGAATGGTCAGACGTTCAACGTTAATGAAGAGTTAAATGGAGGATTTTATTAATGAAGTTTGTTATGTTCCTTGTAGGATTACTCGTTGTATTTGTACTCGGTTTTCTTATAAGTGCCGATCGAAAGAAGATTAAGTATAAACCAATCGCAATTATGCTTATTATTCAGCTAGTATTATCTTATTTCTTATTAAATACACAAGTTGGTTATATTTTAGTAAAAGGAATTTCAGATGGATTTGGCGCACTTCTTGGATATGCGGAAGCTGGAATCGTTTTCGTATTTGGTGGTCTGGTTAATAAAGGAGAGGTTTCATTCTTCTTAACAGCGCTATTACCAATCGTATTCTTTGCGGTTTTAATCGGAATTCTGCAACACTTTAAAATTTTACCGATATTTATTCGTGCTATTGGTACGTTGTTAAGTAAAGTAAATGGTCTAGGAAAACTAGAATCATATAATGCAGTAGCAGCTGCCATTGTTGGACAAGCAGAAGTATTTATTACAGTAAAAGATCAATTAAGTAAAATCCCAAAACATCGTTTATATACATTATGTGCATCTTCAATGTCGACAGTGTCGATGTCAATCGTTGGTTCTTATATGAAAATGATCGAACCGAAATATGTAGTAACAGCACTTGTATTAAATTTATTTAGTGGTTTCATTATCATTCATATTATTAACCCGTACGATATTACAGAAGAAGAAGATACACTGAAATTAGAAAATAAGAAAAAACAATCATTCTTTGAAATGCTGAGCGAGTACATTATGCTTGGTTTCACGATTGCGATTACAGTAGCAGCTATGTTACTCGGTTTCGTAGCATTAATTACAGCAATCAATAGCTTGTTTGATACAATGTTCGGTATTACATTCCAAGCTATTTTAGGATATATTTTCTCACCATTAGCATTCGTAATGGGCATCCCGCAAGCAGAAATGGTAACAGCGGGACAAATTATGGCAACAAAATTAGTATCAAACGAGTTTGTTGCGATGCTTGACCTTGGAAAAGTAGCTGGTGATTTATCGGCTCGTACGGTTGGTATTCTTTCTGTATTCCTTGTATCATTTGCGAACTTCTCATCTATCGGAATTATCGCAGGTGCAACGAAAGGTATCGATGAAAATCAATCAAATGTTGTATCATCATTCGGTTTACGCCTTGTGTACGGTGCGACGTTAGTAAGTATTCTATCAGCGATTATCGTTGGTGTTATGTTATAAAGTGAAACTTTAATTAGTGGGGGGAGCTTTATCCCCCGCTGATTATTAGTTGAACCAATCGGGCTTTTATGGGCAATTAATCACCCATCTAACTTCTTTGTTTTCGCTGAATGTTGAGATGGGGGTCTTACTGCCCGTTAAAGCGGGGTAAAAAAGGGTAGCTCTAGCTCATAGCTAGGGCTATTTTTTTTATGGTAAATTTGCATGAAAAAACCAATTAATTAGGAATATATTAACATATAAAAATCTTTTAAAATTTATATTGCATTTCACCTAGATAACGCTTACAATTTGATTTGTAGGTGGTATCAATTTCAGACTTTCAAGTATGGTAGGAGAGAAGAAGCTACCTTTTATAAATTGCAATTTATGTAAACGCTTACTGATTTTAGATGACAGTTGAATAGTTTTAGGGGTTTAAAATTTTTTTAACAACAATGGTCAGACGTCATTCGTTATACGTTATACGACCAATAATTCGTGGGAGAAGTGGGGGATTCACATATGAAAATAGTAATGTTTCTAGTCGGTTTACTTGTAGTGTTTGTACTAGGTTTCCTTATCAGTTCAGATCGTAAGAAGATTAAATATAAACCAATTGCACTTATGCTTGTTATTCAATTGGTACTTGCGTATTTCTTACTAAATACAAAGGTCGGATTTGTATTAGTAAAAGGGATCGCAGATGGATTTGGTTCTATTTTAAAATTTGCGGAAGCTGGGGTTAATTTCGTATTTGGTGGTCTAGCAAACGATGGACAAGCACCATTCTTCTTAACAGTATTATTACCGATTATTTTCTTAGCAGTATTAATCGGGATCCTGCAACATATTAAAGTTTTACCGATTATCATTCGTGCAGTCGGTTTCCTATTAAGTAAAGTTAACGGTTTAGGAAAACTAGAATCATATAATGCGGTAGCAGCTGCAATCGTTGGTCAAGGGGAAGTATTCATTACAGTAAAAGATCAACTAAGCAAATTACCGAAAAATCGTTTATACACACTTTGTGCATCTTCAATGTCTACAGTATCGATGTCAATTGTCGGTTCTTATATGAAAATGATTGATCCAAAATATGTAGTAACAGCACTTGTATTAAACTTATTTAGTGGATTCATTATTGTTCATATTATTAATCCATATGAAGTAAAAGAAGAAGACGATATTTTAGAATTACAAGAAGACAAGAAACAAACATTCTTTGAAATGTTAGGCGAATATATTATGCTTGGTTTCTCTATCGCTGTAACAGTAGCGGCGATGTTAATCGGTTTCGTAGCATTAATTACAGCAATTAATGGTGTATTCGATTCAATTTTCGGAATCACATTCCAAAGCATTTTAGGATACATCTTCTCACCATTAGCATTCGTAATGGGTATTCCAACATCAGAGATGTTACAAGCAGGACAAATTATGGCAACAAAATTAGTAACGAACGAATTCGTTGCAATGCTTGACCTTGGAAAAGTAGCTGGCGATTTATCAGCTCGTACAGTAGGTATTTTATCTATCTTCCTTGTATCATTTGCGAACTTCTCATCTATCGGAATTATCGCAGGTGCAACGAAGAGTATCGATGGCAAACAAGCAAACGTTGTATCATCATTCGGTTTAAAACTTGTATACGGTGCAACGTTAGTAAGTATATTATCAGCGATTATCGTTGGGGTTATGCTTTAATAAATTAAGAAAAGCAATGAGCGTAGGCTCATTGCTTTTTTTGTTTAACTTGCTTTATCCAAGTCTCTTTTAAAACGTGGTTTCTCTAAATAAGTTCCCAGTCTCCAGACATATTCCACTGGCCCCATTCGGTATTTCTGGAGCCAATAGGTGCTAACGAATAATTGAATCGTATAAATTCCGATGGTTAAAAGAATACCGAAGAAATAGCCGATTTTCCCGTATAAGCCAAATCCATATGCGTAAAAAATGGTTGTTGCGATAATAGATTGCGCTAAGTAATTACTAACGGACATTTTCCCCATGTTCGCCATGTATGTTAGTAGACGGGTTGCTTTTTTGTAATGGAATAATAAAATGATTGTGCTTCCGTAAAAGAAGGTCATAGTTACTGGTGTAAGGCCATCTTGTAACATAATTAAAACCGGGTGTTTTATGAACATAGCTAAGATTTTAATTGTAAAAGAGAAGAGACCGGTGGCAAACCATATTTTTTTGACAGCAGGTATATGTTTACTGACCTCAAATAGCCAGCCTTTTTTCCCTACATACATTCCGAGTAGGAACAGTGGAGACATAAAAATTATTGCGAAAACTGATATAAAAAATAATCCGAATGCACCGTCAATTCCCATGTAATCAAAAGGATTTTCAGTCAATCTAAAGTTGACATGATCCATATAGCTTCCAGTTTCATGAACCTTATGTTCTTTTTCAATATAAGGTGCGAAATCATTTGTATTTGTAGATGGGTCAGTTTGATAAGACATAAGTGTAAGAAGTGCAAGTAGAATAATCGCCCAAATGAGCAAAGTTTTCGGTTTTCGATTGATGAATATCATTAAAAAAATCCCGATTATTCCGTATGCAAATAAAATATCTCCCTCCCAAACAAAAGTACCGTGAATGTAGCCAAGTAGTAAAAGAATGATAATACGTCTTATGTATGTAGGGAAGAATCTTTTTCCTTTTGCGATAATACTTTTTTGTAACAAAATAATGCTAAGTCCAAATAGAAAAGAAAATAGGGATATAAAGTTATGTGTGCCGAAAAATTGAATAAACCAATTAGCACCTTTATCAAGATCGCCAAATAGATAAGTTGGTTTTTCACTGGTGAAGAACCCGAATTGAATTAATGTCATATTGACTAGTAAAATGCCAAACAAAGCGAAACCACGAATTGCATCAACAGCTTCTACACGTTGATTCACTTTTCCTCTCCTCGTATATTCGTTTTTATATTGAAAATAATACCATTTTATATCTGGCACTATGTCAAATATGAGGAAATTTAAGGTGATTTTAAGATAGAGAGCAAACAAAAAAATCACCTTAATACATGTATTAAGGTGATTGAAATATTACTCAGCTGGAGGCGTAAATGTACGTTTCTCTAATTCAGCATCTAGCATAAACAGTGCGTTTGAATCGCTTGTAATACGTTTTAGTTTTTGGATGATGCTATCGAATGAAGCTTCTTCTTCGACTTGTTCGTCAACGAACCATTTTAAGAATGTAATTGTTGCATGTTCACGCTCATCCCAAGCAATATCAGATAAGTTGTAAATACGTTTCGTTACTTCACGCTCGTGCTCAAGTGCGACTTCAAAAGCGTTTAATACAGATTCGTATTCGTTATTCGGATTATCAAATCCAGTAATAATAGCGCGCTCTCCGCGGTCATTAATATAGTTGTAAAGCTTCATTGCGTGGAAACGTTCTTCTTCAGCTTGTACAAGGAAAAAGTTAGCGAATCCATCATAGCTCTCAGCTGTACAGTAAGCAGCCATTGCCATATAAGCATGGGCAGAGTAAAATTCAAAGTTCATTTGTTCATTTAATGCGTCGTGCAATTTTTTTGATAACATAAAATCCCCCTTAGTATTGTGACAAGAATATTATACCATAATTGATAATATTCTCATTTAGATGCTTCGAACCTTTTCGAAAGCTTTGTGACGTGTGCGTCCATAATGTCTTGTAAGTCTAAATCATATTTTTGCGAAAGAATAATAAGGTTAGATAGTACATCGCCAAGTTCTTCTTTTAGTTCTTGTTTTAGCTCTTCTTCTGTTTTCGCATCTTCATCAGGGCGATCGCGGCCGATTTCAATAGCACGAACGACTCGTGAAACTTCCCCAACTTCCTCGGTTAAGAAATTTAAGCGAATAAAGGCATTATACTGTGACCAGCTTCGTTTTTCGTAAAATTCCTCAACCCATCTTTGAAATGCAACGATATCCATTTCTTCCTCATCTCCTCAATATGTTGTACAATGTCAATTGTATCATAACAATATATAGTTTCGGGGTGTAGGAATGAGAAAGATTTGTGTGTTTGCAGGTTCTAATTTAGGGGAGAGACCAGAATTCAAAGAGCAGGCAATTCAGTTAGGTAAAATGTTTGTTGAGAACGAGTATGAGCTCGTATACGGTGGTTCATGCGTTGGATTAATGGGAGAAGTAGCAAACGAAGTTCTTCGTTTAGGTGGACGTGTAACAGGTGTTATGCCACGCGGTCTATTCCGAGGAGAAATTGTGCATACAGGATTAACAGAATTAATTGAAGTAGAGACGATGCATGAACGTAAAGCGAAAATGGCAGAGCTTGCAGATGCTTTTATTGCGCTTCCAGGCGGATACGGAACGTTTGAAGAACTATTTGAAGTTGTATGTTGGTCACAAATTGGTATACATAATAAGCCGGTTGGTTTATTAAACATAAAAGGTTTTTACGGACCAATTCTGCAAATGGTTGAACGTGCAGCAGAAGAAGGATTTATGAATCCATCAAATAAAGAATTGATCGTTTCAGCTGAGACGGCAGATAAACTAATTCATGCAATCCAAAATTATGAGCGTCCTGTTTTGGGAACGAAGTGGAAGCAACTATCATAGCAAATACGGAAACACATGTCGTTTTAATTTAAGATGGCATGTGTTTTTAATTTGGTTAAATATGTTAATTTTAATATATGACGTTTTTGGAAAAGGAGAAATTGATGGAGGAGTTCGTATATTTACGTCCGGTTTTTAAAAGTATTTTAGCAGCGTCTATTCTTGTTATGCTAATCGTTTCAATACAGAAGAAAGAGCTAATTAATGAATTTTCGCTTTGGTTTATTTCGATATTGTGTATCGGTGTTTCGGCGATAACACTCTTTATGATTGGCTTTATTGTTGATGAGTATAATTTGGCTGGAGATCCACAATCGTTTTGTATGTTTATTGCGATTGGTTGTATTAGTGGCCTGAATTTCATTATTTATTACAGAAGGCAATAAAAGAGGCATTCCATATTACTTTGGAATGCCTTTATCATTTTGATTGCTTTGTTTTTTATACAGGTACCAGCCACCCCAGCCGCCACCAATTGCTACGACAACGAGGAAAGCATAGTCTTTAACCTCGACACGTATATTGAAAATATTAGCTATAAGTAAGAGAATCCCAACTGTTATCAACGCAAAAAATGCTCTAATTAAGTAGTCTTTCAACTGAACCACTCCCGTCATTTAAGTAGTAAATGATGAATTTGGAAAAGCTTTTTGGATCTATGATACTAAAGGGTGTTTCCTATATTTTAACATAGATGAGATTGTAATATAGTGATGAAAGTGGAGGAGAGGGGCGCTGATATTGTCTTGATTTGTCGGTAAATTGATATCCCTTGTCGAATCGTTGATATATTGCGGGTAATGATTGATATAATGAAAAAATCGTTGATATATTGTGGATTATGATCGATATATTTGAAAAATCGTTGATATAATTTCGTGTACCGTTAAGTGCGACCATTACATAAAAAAGCGACTCTGAACGAGCCGCTTCCGCTTTAAAGTCTATTATTGATTCAAGAACGCACGTAGCATCCAAGCGTGTTTTTCTAGTTCTGTGTAGATACCTAGTAGTAGGTCAGATGTCATTTCATCGTCAGAATCTTGAGCGATTTCCATGCCTTTTTTCAGTTCGACTAGCATCATTTCGTAGTCTTTCATGATTGCTTCGACCATCCCTTCTGCAGTTTCTCCGTATGCTGCTTCTTGAATAGAAGATAGTTCTAAGTATTCTTTCATTGTTGCTACTGGTTTGCCGCCAATTGCTAAAATACGTTCTGCAATTTCATCGATGTGAGTAGCTGATTCTGTGTAAAGTTCTTCGAATTTCTCGTGTAATGTGAAGAATTGAGGTCCTTTTACGTACCAATGGAAGTTGTGAAGTTTTGTGAATAAAACGCTCCAGTCTGCTACTTGTTTGTTTAATACTTCGATTACTTGTTTGTTCATTATGATCAATCTCCTTTTGAGTTGTTATGTGATATCAATTACTAATTTATAATTATTATAATCTAGTAATGTCTATAAATCAACCCTTTTGCTGGAATTAATTTGAACAAATTATGAACTGTTATAAATAAAAGGCCCTATTACGGTGAAGTAATAGGGCCTTTGTTTGAGATATGGCTCTTGTTCTAAACGAGCCGCTTCCGCTTTTATTTATTAAACAGCCTTTTGTTTTTCTTCTACATCCTGTCCATCCCAGCACTCTGTATTCTTTAAGCCAGGGATAGAGTTTGCAACGAAGACAGGATCTTTGCCTTGTTTCTTTTGCTTCAAATAGTCTACTAATGCAGCGTAAGCAAATTTGCTAAGGAATGAGATGGCAATTAAGTTTGTGAATACCATTAGTCCCATGAATAAATCAGCTAAACTCCAAACTGTTTTAAGAGCAGCGATTGATCCGAAGAATACCATTCCGACAACTGCAACACGATAAATCATTAACCATGTTTTGCTTTCTTTAATGAATGCGATATTTGTTTCACCATAATAGTAGTTTCCTAGAAGTGAACTGAAAGCGAATAGGAAAATAATAATCGCTAAGAAAGTGCTTGCCCACGGTCCAATTTGTGAACTTAATGCGTTTTGTGTTAATTCGATGCCTTCTAAATTTGATCCTTT
This sequence comes from Bacillus sp. GW823-FHT06A11, assembly GCF_058795355.1. Taxonomy (NCBI): domain Bacteria; kingdom Bacillati; phylum Bacillota; class Bacilli; order Caryophanales; family Bacillaceae; genus Bacillus; species Bacillus sp. GW823-FHT06A11. Next base: position 445,542 of record NZ_JBXAHS010000004.1, read on the forward strand.
GTAAAGTCCAGAACATAATACGATAAATGCTGTTGATGTACATACTAAGAATGTATCTACGAAAACGCCTAATGCTTGAACAAGCCCTTGTTTTACAGGGTGAGATACATCAGATGTTGCGGCTGCATTAGGAGAACTACCCATTCCTGCTTCTGTCGCGAATAAACCGCGCTGAATTCCGAACTTGATTGCCGCTCCAATACCACCAGCGATGGCTTGGTCTAAACCGAATGCACCGTTAAAGATTTCCATGAAAATGCTTGGTAACATACTAAAGTTGTTAATAACGACAAAAATAGCCACGCCGATATAAACGATTGCCATTGGTGGAACAATCATTTCTGTAATACGTGAAATGCTCTTAATACCACCAAAAATAATGACTGCAACTAATAAGGCTAATAGAGCTCCTACGATTGTTCGCTCTAGTCCAAAAGCATTTTCAAACGCTATTGTTACTGTATTCGCTTGTACTGAATTGAAAATTAATCCGTACGCAATTGTAATAAGAAGTGAGAACCAAACACCCATCCAGCGTTTGTTTAATCCTTTTTCCATGTAATATGCCGGCCCACCACGGAACCTGCTACCATCTTTTACTTTATAAATTTGAGCGAGCGTACATTCTACGAAACTAGTAGCTGCTCCGATAATTGCTATAAACCACATCCAAAATATTGCGCCAGGTCCACCCATCGAAATTGCTAATGCCACACCGGCTAAGTTCCCGATACCGATACGTGCTGCTGCACTTAAGCAAAATGCTTGGAATGGAGAGATGCTATCTTTCTTTTTTTCTTTTCGATTAAACCCTTTACTAATTAAGCTGACCATCTCACTGAAATGAGTAATTTGGACAAATTTTAATTTAAAAGAGAAGTAAAGACCGAAGCCGATTAGCATTGCAATAAGAATATATGACCATAAAATATTATTCGTTACCTCAAGGAATCTGCTAAAGATATCAACCATATAATACACTTCCTTTTTTTCGTAATAAGAAAATTATATGCAAAAAATATACGAGAATCAATTTTTCTAAAAAATTATGTTACTTAAATCATTTTTGTGTTATGATTATGTTACATCGTAATATTTTTAGAATTATTTACATTTTAAAAAACTAAATTTAAAGCGGGAAAGTGGGGATAATTTGAAAGAAGATTCTTTATTGAAAGTAAGCCTTGAGAGTTTGAAAATGAGAAGTAATATATTTTTTATCATTACATCTTTAAGTATCTTTTTAGGGTCCACTTATTATTACAATAAAAGATTTCCAAGTCACAAATATCCTGAGTGGTTAGAATTTCTAAAGTTGATTGGATGAATAAAAGACAGAAAAACAGAAAATTAAAATAAACAAGTTATGGAGGAGCTAAAAATGAATATTAGAGAAAGTGAACTTCCGGGTATTGGTTATAAGTTTCAAATCGTTACGAAAGGTAACGAAAAGATGGTAATTGTCATTCATGATGATGGACGTAGAGAAATGTATCATTTTGATTCAGACCATGAAGAAAGCATCTCAAGTATTTCACTACGTGACTCAGAGGCAAGACAAATCGCAGCAATATTAGGTGGAATGGTATATAAGCCTAGGGCGTTAGAAAATGTTGAGATGGTTTTTGAAGGTTTAGCGATTGAGTGGTTTAAAGTGGAGAATACAGCTCCAGCAATCGGAAAAACAATTGGCGATCTTGAAATAAGAAAAACATATAGCGTAACGATCATCGCAGTTATGAAGAAGAACATGAAGAAGTTATTTAATCCAGGACCAGAAACAGTAATTGAAGAAGGAGATATGCTTGTAGTTTCAGGTGAGAGAGAAGAAATAAAAAAAATCATTAATGAATTACTTTCAAATAGGGGGGACTGATTATATGGATACGTTAATTTTTGAAGTTGGTACAGCTTTAGTTTTAGTGGCAATTGCAGCAGTAATTGCTGGGAAATTTAAATTCTCAGTAATTCCTTTTCTAATCGTTCTTGGAATGTTAGTAGGACCGCATGCACCGACAATAGGTGTTATCGATCTCAAATTTATTGAAAGTGCAAGTGTAATTTCCTTCCTTGGACGAATTGGGGTTCTATTCCTTCTATTCTATCTAGGATTAGAATTTTCAATGAAAAAACTAATTAAATCTGGACGCTCTATTGCGATTGGCGGAACGATTTATATTTTAATTAACTTTTCACTTGGTTTGTTATACGGATTTATAATGGGATTCCCATTACTAGAAATCTTAATTATTGCGGGTATTATTACGATTTCTTCTAGCGCTATCGTTGCTAAAGTGTTAGTGGACTTAAGAAGAACTGGTAATAATGAAACCGAATTAATTTTAGGAATTATTATGTTTGAAGATATATTCCTTGCTGTATATTTATCAGTTGTTTCTGGTTTAGTACTTGGGGATCACGCTTCCTTCTTAGGTGCCCTTACTTCAATTGGAATTGCTTTAGGATATATGCTTCTATTCTTTATAGTAGCTAGAAAGGCTACGCCGTTATTAAATAAATTGCTCAATATTAGCTCAGATGAAATCTTTATTATTGTAGTATTTGCTTCGTTATTCTTCATTGCTGGTTTTTCAGAAACAATTCACGTTGCAGAAGCAATTGGAGCACTTCTTCTAGGATTAGTTTTCTCTGAGACGGAGCATAGTGACCGAATTGAACATCTTGTTGTTCCATTTAGAGACTTTTTCGGAGCTATTTTCTTCTTCAGCTTCGGGTTAAGTATTGATCCATTCTCATTAGGCGGAGCGATATGGTTAACGTTAGGTGCTGTCCTTCTTACGATAATCGGTAACTTTGTAGCAGGGATGATTGCAGGAAGACAAGCTGGATTATCTCATAAAGCATCAACAAATATCGGATTAACAATCGTTTCAAGAGGAGAGTTCTCCATCATTATGGCTAATATCGGTATCGCCGGTGGTTTAATGTCAGTCTTAAAACCATTCTCAGCACTATACGTGCTTATACTATCCATTTTAGGCCCACTTCTGACAAAAGAGTCGAAGAATGTATATAAATTCTTAAATAAAATCTTTAAGTGGGATACGAAAACTAACTAAATTAAAAAAAATAAAAGTACAAGATATTTCCTGCTTGTACTTTTATTTTTGTAATGAAAACAGTAAAGAGAGGTAAATGATGTTAGGAGAGTTGATTCATTCGGTTTTAGTTTTTTTAGAAGGACTTGGTTATTGGGGAATTATGCTTGGATTAATGCTAGAGGTTATTCCAAGTGAAATCGTATTGTCTTATGCGGGTTATTTAGTATCAACAGGAAGCATTACATTTTGGGGCGCTGTCGCGTTCGGTACAATTGGTGGTGTAATTGCACAACTATTCATTTATTGGATTGGTCGATATGGAGGAAGACCTGTTCTTGAGCGATATGGAAAATATATTTTAATTCAGAAGAAACATATTGATTATGCTGAAGATTGGTTTAATCGTTATGGAACTGGCGTTATCTTTACCGCACGTTTTATTCCGGTTGTGCGTCATGCTATTTCGATACCAGCGGGTATTGCGAAAATGTCACATGCTAAGTTTATTACGCTAACTACATTAGCTGTTATTCCGTGGTCCATTGTGTTTGTATATTTAGGTTTTAAATTAGGAACAGAGTGGGAAAGTATTAATAAAGTTGCGGGGCCATATGTGAAATACTTTGCACTTGCTGCTATTGTTTGTGCAATTAGTTATTTTGTATTAAAAAAAATAATGAAAAAAAAGTGATTACAGAAAAGGAATCTATGTCGACGTAGATTCTTTTTTATTGGCATTTTTTCAAGGATGAAAGAATACGTTTAATATTTACCATATTGTGGCATACATATAGAAAAAGGGTGCTTGGAAAGGGGAATAAAGAGAAATGGAACTCCAGTTTGAAAATGTATATCAACAGGTAGAGAATTGGTATGTGTTGGATTCGGAGCTTCCTTGGGATGTCAAAAAGTTGAGAGAGGATTTGTTTTCTCTTATTGAAGTATGTAAAACGCCCGTTATTTTTTGTGATACGTGTGATGCAAACGATGTGCTTCTATCATTAGGAGAAGAGGAAGAAGAGTTCCTATTCCCAGTAGGTGGTTTTTATCATAAAGAAAAGCAATTAATTTTCGTTTGTATATGGGAAGAGTATGAGCAAGTTCTCAGAACGCTACTGCATGAATTCCGCCATGCGATGCAGCATAAGAGAGATATATTGTATGTGGGAAGTGAACGGTACGAAGAGCGGTGGATTGAAAAAGATGCGAGGAAGTTCGCGGAGAGGAAATTGGATGAATATAAGAGTAGAAAGTTAATGTAAAGCATAGTGGAGAAATAGCGCTGTGCTTTCTTTTTACTTATTAAAAATAAGTATTTGACTTTTATAAAGTTTAGTTCTAAACTAATGGTATGAAACGAGCGAGGTGATGAAATGAAAACAGAAGATAGACTAGGGCTACTATTATGGTTTCGTTTATCACGTTTTTATAATAAGAGTATTCGTGAGACGAATCAGCATTTGAAGAAATGGAATGTATCTGCCGCCCAGTTTGATGTGTTAGCTCAAGTTGGAGGACATGATCGTTTAACGCAGCAAGAACTTGGAAATAAGCTATTTGTTACGAAAGGAAATGTAACGCAGCTTTTAAATAAAATGGAGCAGCTTGAGTGGATTTCGCGTGAACAAGAGGGTACTACGAAATATATTTCTTTAACAGAAAAGGGAAGAGCTTTATATGAGGAAATCGTCCCACCTCAAGAAACGTTCCAAGCAGAGAAGTTTCATAATTTAAATATAGAGGAACAAAAGCAATTATTAACACTACTAAAAAAGTTACAGTAAGAAAAAATTTTAAAATAAATCTCGAATTCGAGATAGTATGAGGTGAAGGCTATGTTTAGAAAAGTTGATCATAAAAATATGGGCAGAGCAAATCATGGCTGGTTAAATACACATTTTCATTTCTCTTTTGCTAATTATTATAACCCAAATAACATGAACTTCGGAGCGTTACGTGTTATTAATGATGATCTAGTAGCGGCACAAACTGGTTTTGATATGCATCCGCACCGTGATATGGAGATTATTTCTTACGTTGTAGATGGTGCTTTAACACACGAAGACAGCATGGGAAATCGCGGAACGATTGAGCGTGGACATGTTCAATATATGAGTGCTGGCACGGGTGTATTTCATAGCGAGCATAATTTAGGCAATGAAACGCTGCGTTTATTACAAATTTGGATTTTACCAGACCGTGCGGATCATAAACCAAACTATGGTGAGTTTAAATTTGATTGGAGCAAGCGCGAAAATGAATGGTTCCATATGGTATCTTCAGTAGAAGGAAATGCACCAATTCAAATTCACCAAGATGCGAATTTATACTCCTTATCATTAGAGGCTGGAAAAGAAATTCATTTTCCAGTGAAAGAAGGCCGTCAATTGTACCTTGTACAAATTGAAGGAAGCAGTGTAATCAATGGTGAAAATCTTGTTATGCGTGATGCAGCAGAAGCGGTAGAAGATATTCACATTCAAGCGAAAGAGCAATCACACTATTTAGCAATTGAATTGAAAAAACAATAAAAGGTTTATAGAAAAGAGGACATCCGATAGATGTCCTCTTTTTTGATTGGAATTGTCTGAAAAATGTTTCTCAATTTTTTGGTAGAGGTATCGGTTGTAAAAATCAGAATTTTATAAAAGTGTCAAAAATCTTTATGGGAATGGGGAATGTTATAGTGAAAAAGCAAGTCATTTCATCAGCATTAGCGTTAACTGTTATCGCCGGGGGATTTGGAGCGTTTGGGGCAACGACAACGAAAGCGGAAGAACAAAAAATTCAATATCATCAAGAATTTAAAACACCTGCATACATAGGTGAAGAATGGAAAGCACCGGAAGGGCTAGATAAAAAAGAGACGGTCTTTCAATACTTAGAGAGTAAGAAAGATATGTTTAAATTAGCAGGAAATATTGAAAAGCATTTTAATATCGTTGGGGAAGAAAAAGACGCTGAATCTGATACGACACATGTAAAGCTAGTTGAGAAACATAATAACATTCCTGTGTACGGTTCTGATCAAACTGTTACACTTGATAAAGAGAATAATGTAAAAGCATTCTTCGGACAAGTTATTCCGAATTTAGATGATAAAAATATTCCTGCAGCTGCAAGCATTACTGCGGAACAAGCAGAAACAATTGCTAAGGCAGATATTGAGAAAGAAATTGGTAAAGTAAAGAGTTATGACGGTGTGAAAAAAGATTTATTTGTATATGAAAAGGACGGTAATTACTACCTTGCATACTTAGTTAAGGCATCGATTTCAAAACCAGCTCCAGGGTATTGGCATTATTTTGTTGATGCAACAAATGGAAAAGTTATTGAGAAATATAATGCTGTAGATCACGTTACAGGGTTTGGCTACGGAGTATTAGGTGCTAGACAATCATTTGAAATTGCTCAAGATGAGAAAACAGGAGCATTCAATTTATTTGATGGTAAGCGTGGACAAGGTGTTCATACATTTGATGCAGAAAATATGGATGAAAACTTGTTTAATTTATTCTCACAATGGCTTGGATATACAGGCGAAGAAGTTGAAAGTAAATCTAAGTTCTTCGAGGATAAAGCTGCAGTCGATGCGCATGTAAATGCAGGAAAAGTATATGATTACTACAAAAAGACATTTAATCGTAACTCTTTCGATGATAAAGGTGCGAAGCTTATTTCTACTGTTCACGTAGGGGAGAGCTGGAATAACGCAGCTTGGAATGGTGTGCAAATGATGTATGGTGATGGCGATGGAAAAACATTCATTCCATTATCTGCGGGACTTGATGTTATCGGTCATGAATTAACGCATGCTGTAACTGAACATACAGCAAACCTTGTTTACAAAAATGAGTCAGGGGCGTTAAATGAATCGTTATCTGACATTATGGGTGTTATGGTTGAGAAGAAGAGCTGGGATTTAGGTGCTGACATTTATACACCTGATAAACCAGGCGATGCACTTCGTTCATTAAAAGATCCAGCGTCTATTCCAAACCCATTAAAACCAAGTGAAGGTTACCCAGATCACTATAGTAAACGTTATACTGGAACAGCTGATAATGGCGGCGTTCATATTAACAGTAGTATTAATAATAAAGCTGCTTATTTAGTATCTGAAGGCGGAGATCATTACGGCGTGAAAGTAACTGGAGTGGGCCGTGAAGCGACAGAAAAAATTTACTACCGTGCGCTTACGAAATATTTAACTGCAAACTCTGACTTCAAAATGATGCGTCAAGCTGCACTTCAGTCAGCTGAAGATTTATATGGTAAAAACTCTAAAGCTGTACAAGCTGTAACGAAAGCTTATGATGCAGTAGGCGTAAAATAATAAGAGAAAAAAACCTGACTAGAGTGTCAGGTTTTTTTCTTTATCCCGCTAGTCGCGAATGCCTAATGCGATTTTCGCCATACGTGACATACGTTCTTTCGACCACGGTGGATTCCAAACGACATTTACTTCTATTTCATTAACTTCAGGTACGTTCGTTGATAATACTTTTTTAACGTCTGATACGATTTGCCCAGCCATTGGACAACCGATAGAAGTCATAGTCATCGTAATGACAGCATTATTATTTTCATCTGCTGTAACATCATACACTAATCCAAGATTAACGATATCAACACCTAGTTCAGGGTCAATAACAGCTTCTAAATTGGCAAATAATTTATTTTCAAATGCTTCTTGTGACATAAGCAGCCCCTCCTACATTTTAATGATATCGATTCTCATTATAACGGAAATGAGCATAATGTGCAGGAAATGAGCTCAAAAAAATATCCCTCTTTGAAAGAGGGATATTTTTTTGAAAATTTATTCTGTTTTAAAATGAGATACGAGTTGATCTAACTCTTCAACTGTTTGTTTCATTTTTCCAGCAGTTACTGTCATTTCATTCATAACGATAACTTTCTGTTCAGCAGATTGTGCCGTTGCGGCGGTTTCGCTGGATACTTCAGTCGAGATAGAAGCGATGTTATTAAGTGAAGCGTTCATTTCTTCAGCACTTGCAGCCATCTCTTCAGCAGTTGCTGATATATCTTGCATTTGAGTAGATACTTTATTTACTTGTTCTACAATTGTTGAGAAAGAAGTACCAGCTTCACGAATAACATTAATGCCTTCAAATGCTTCAGAACGGCCTTGAGACATCATAGAGCTAGCAGTTTCTGTATCATTTTGAATTTGATGTAGTAATTGATTAATGTCTGTTGCAGCTGTTTTAGATTGTTCAGCAAGTTTTCGAACTTCGTCAGCTACGACAGCAAATCCTTTTCCTTGCTCGCCAGCACGAGCTGCCTCAATAGAAGCATTTAAAGCAAGTAAGTTTGTTTGCTCAGCAATATTAGAAATAGATTGTACAGCAGTATCAATATATTTCGTATGAGTGATTAGACGTTCAACCACTTCTGACGTAGCATTTACAGCTTCGTGTATCGTTGTCATTTGTGAAACAGATTTTTGGATAACGGTACTTCCATCGCTAGCATGTTCAGATGTGGCAACAGCAAGTTCCGCTACAGATGAAGCAGATTCAGCAATACGCTGAACACTTACTGCCATATCGTCCATTGCAGTTGAACTTTCTTCCATACTAGAAGTTTGTGATTGAATACTTGCATTTAAGTTAGACATCGAGCTTTGGACTCTTACTGTCGCCTCACGTGATGTATTCGTTTTTTCTAGCATATTTTCAGAAGCAGTTTGTACTTCCACTGATGTTTTTTGAACACGATTAATGATATGTTGTAGGTTTTCTAACATTTTATTAAATGATGTTGCGATAGCACCGATTTCATCGTTGCTATTTACTTGTAGACGTGCCGTTAAGTCACCTTCTTGAGAGGCTAATTCTTTTAGCTTCGTGTCAATTTGTTGAATTGGTTTCACAAGTTTACCAGAGAACCACCATGCAAGAATAATTGCAGCGACAATACAAATAACAAGTGATAAGAAAATAACATATTCGATTAAGAGTGCAGATTGGTCAATTTTTTCAATAGATTGTTCACGTAATTTAGCTTGTTCATTACTGTAATTTGTGAAGTCACCAATTACCTTATAGACAGTTCCGTTCTCTGAAGAAGCTACTTGTAAAGCTTCTTCCCATTTTTGTTCTTTTGCAAGAGTGAATACTTTTTCTTCAACGAACTTTCTCCAAGTAGACCCTAATTCCATTGTGCTTTTTACGGACGAAGAAGCATTTGGATTAGAAAGAAGTTTATCTTTTGAATCCTCAAGACGTTTACTCATCTCATTAAACTTGTCTAATTCGACTTGATCATGTTGTAGTAAATAACCTCTTAAAGCAGAGAGCTGTACTTGATAAGCGTCTCCACGTTCTTTCAATTCTGTTGCCAGTGGAGAAATTTCTTTTTGTAATGTTTCAGCTTTACGAGATTGGTCGATAGCAAAAAATAAAATAAAAGCTAAGGCGATACCAAATAAAGCGCAAATCGTTCCCATCATGAACATAAGTTTTTTTCTGATACTTACAAAATTCATATGATAAAAAGCCTCCTTTGTGAAATCTTAGTATTAGAATTAATTAATGTAAAAAATTGAAAGAAAGCTTTACTCCAGTTGGAATAAAGCTTTCTTATTTCCTTTAGGAATTATAGCAGACGGAATGAGAGATAGAAAGAGATATTTTAAAGTGAAAAAAGAGAGACTGTAAAACTTTCTTTCTTATACCTTTGAGCTTGTGTCATTTTCACTTTAAGCGTTTGTTTTGAAATGAGAAACGAGAACTTCAAGTTCTTGTACGATTGTTTTCATTTCAGATGATTTGTTAGCCACGATACTCATTTTGTTTACTTGATCACCAGCCGAATGTGCTGTTTGTGATGTTTCTGCAGCAACTTCGTTTGAAATAGAAGCGATATTATTTAAAGCTGCGTTCATTTCTTCAGAGCTTGCAGCCATCTCTTCAGCAGTTGCAGACATTTCTTGCATTTGCGTAGAGACTTTGTTAATGTGGTTAACAATTTCTGAGAATGAAGATCCAGCGGTACGAATAACCGTAATTCCTTCAGAAGCCTCTGCTTGACCTTGTGTCATCATGTCATTTGCTATTTTTGTATCAGTTTGAATTTGATGCAGTAAATGGTTAATGTCAGTTGCGGCTAGTTGAGATTGTTCAGCAAGTTTTCTAACTTCATCGGCAACAACAGCGAATCCTTTTCCGTGTTCACCAGCACGAGCTGCTTCAATAGAAGCATTTAAAGCAAGTAAATTTGTTTGTTCGGCGATATTCGAAATAGATTGAAGTGCAGTATCGATATGATTTGTATGTGTAATGAGTCGCTCAACTACTTGTGATGTAGCGTTAACGGCTTCGTTAATTGTATGCATTTGTGTAATAGATTTCTCAATGACTTTATTCCCATTATCTGCTTTTTCTGAAGTTGTGGCAGCTAAACTAGTAACAGAAGAGGCAGACTCAGCGATACGCTGAACACTCGTTGCCATGTCATCCATTGCGGTTGAACTTTCTTCAATGCTAGAAACTTGTGAACGAATATTGTGTTCAAGAGCATTCATAGTTTCTTGGGTCCTTGCGGTATTTTCCATAGAAGCGGTTGTTTCAATAAATACATTTTCGGAAGCTTCTTTTACACTTGTTGATGTTTGTTGAACTTGTTTTATTATATGCTGTAAGTTAGTGAGCATTTGATTAAAGGAATTTGCAATGTCACCAATTTCATCTTTACTCGTTACGTGTAATCTAGCCGTTAAATCTCCATCTTGAGAAGCTAATTCTTTTAACTTCTCATCAATTTGTCGAATTGGTTTAACGAGTTTACCAGAGAACCACCATGCTAATAAAATAGACGTTAATGTACATGTAATGAGTGAGAAGAAAATAATATATTGAATAAGTGATGAAGAAGACTCGACATCAGCAATTAATGCGTCACGTTTCTCATTTTCTTCATTTGTATATTTATTAAAACGACCTAAAAGATCATTTACATAATCTGTTTGTGCTAAAGCAATTCTAGATGCTTCGTCCCATTTTCCTTCACGCGCAAGAGGGAGTACCTCATTATCTATGACGCTACGCCATTTTCCTCCCATTAAAATGGCTTCTTTCATTCCTTCTGGGAGCTTTTTGTCACTTGTTACTTTCTCTCTAGTATCAGCTAATTTTTTCCCTTCTCGGTTGAACTTATCTAATCCTTTTTGATCATGTGATAGCAAATATTCTTGTAAACCAGCAACTTGTCCTTGGAACCAATCGCCACGTTCTTTTAAAATCGTCGCTCTTTTCGATACATCATTTTTTAACGTTTCGATTTCACTTGCTTGATTCATGGCGAATGAAAGAATAACAATAAGAGCAATGCTAAATAAAGAAGAAATGCTTAAGAGTGTGAACAGTAGTTTTTTTCGAATACTAACATATTTCATCGTTACCCCTACCCTCATTTAAACTGTTTATTATGATTTATAGATATTTAAAACGAAATTAATAAAAACATTATTATGAAGTTATTAATCTGTTCAATAAAAATTATAGCAGATAATGGAAGGAGTCAGATTGGTATTAGAAAAAGTTCTTAAAATGTATACATTTGCATATCATAAAATTCATAAATAAATATTAGAAATGCTATTGAAATTTGAAATGACATCATGTATACTTCTAATTAGTTGATAACGATTATCAGTATCAACTAAAAACATTACTCTTCGTTATGTTGGTCATACCCCTTTTTGACGACGTAAGTCAGAGACGAAATGTTGAAATATCTTGTGTCCTATTCTACAGAATTATGGTAATCTCCAACCTCAACTTATATGCGTGAGCATGCAAAAAGGATCCTATCCGTGAAGGGATCCTTTTTTGCATGCTGTCGCAATTATTGTATATAGACCAGGGATACGTTCTTCGATTCCTTCTGGTGCAGTAGAAGGGAAGACCCATCTTTGATGAGATCCATGTTCTTCAACTAGTTTTTCAATTTTAAAACGTTCTTCCGCAAGTGTTGTAATGATTTCTCCTAGCGTCCAGCGACGGATGGCTGTTTTAGGTAGCGATTCTTTCTGTGCTTCTGTAAGAAGGATGCTATAAGCAACATCATCTTCAATTAATTCTTCATCGAAATAATTTCCACTTGCTCGAAATGATGGATGGTCTACTCCTAATAGCTTTGTGTATATTGGATGGTAATCGCGAAGGATAAGTATCCCACCTGGCTTTAGTAGTTGAGAAATTTTTTTGAAAAGTGGTTTTAAATCTAGAAAGTAATGAAGTACACCAAGCTCCAGTAATACGATATCAAATGATTCGGAGAGATTTACATCTAGTACATCAGAAACGATGTAATGAATAGAGACGTCTGCGGCGGCAGCAAGTTCATTTGCATATTTTGCATTACTTGCTGAAATATCAACAACTGTTACGTCAGAGCCTAAAAGGGCGAGAGCAACAGCTTTATTTCCTTTTGAGCCGAGTAAATTAATAATACATTTTCCTTTTGGAGATTGTATGTAAGGTAAATAATGTGCTACTTCGCGTGTGGGATCTTCCATGATTTTTTTCGCATAATTCTCCGGTGCCCCGTGGCGATTCGTCCAAGCTTCATAAGCAGCTGTATTCCAGCTTTTTTCATTTATAGTGCTTAGTTGTTTTTGGTTCAATGTTATCACTCCTTTTGTGAACGTATAGGTATTCGGCGGGAGGATGGGATTTCCTTTTCGTTCTGGATAAAAGTTTGATTTTTCTGTGATTAAGTCGTAAAATACTTGTTATACGTAAAAGCGTTGAAAAGGAAAAGTAGGATGAACACATTCTTTCCAGAGAGCTTCGGTAGCTGAGAAGAAGCAAGAATATTCATTTGAACAATGGCCTTTGAGCTTCGTCCTGAACTTATCAAATGATAATAGTAGGCGGCGACGAGAGTTGGTACTCGTTATCAAAACCACAGTATAAGAGCATAGAGCTCCGTACTTGTTAAGGCTAATTATGTGAGTGATTGGCGAAATAAGGTGGTACCGCGACTGTTTATACAGCCCCGCCCTTATCTTTTTTAAGATAGGGGCGGGGCTTTTTATATTTTAAAGGAGGAATATAAGATGAGTATTTTTATTGGAGGCGCTTGGCCGTATGCAAATGGTTCGTTACACCTTGGCCATATTGCGAGTTTATTACCTGGAGATATTTTAGCGCGTTATTACAGGGCAAAAGGTGAGAATGTGCTGTATGTTTCAGGGAGTGACTGCAATGGAACACCGATTGCAATTAGAGCAAAACAAGAAGGTGTGACAGCAAAAGAAATTGCTAATAAGTATCATGAAGAATTTCAGCGATGTTTTCGTGATCTCGGTTTTACGTATGATTGCTATACACGTACCGATAGCGAGCATCATCATGAAACTGTTCAAAAAGTTTTTTTACGTTTATTAGAAGAAGGCTATATTTATAAAAAAACAGTGGAACAAGCGTATTGTGAAACGTGTACGCAGTTTTTACCGGATCGTTATGTAGAAGGAATATGTCCATATTGCCATGAAGCAGCAAGAGGAGATCAATGCGATGCTTGTTCTGCTATTTTAGATCCTCTTGATTTGTTAGAAAAGAAATGTAAGTTATGTGGTAGTACGCCATCTGTAGAGGAAACAGAGCATTTCTATTTTGCATTGCATACATTTCAGGAGCAAATTAAAAAAGTTGTAGAAATCGCAAAAGAAAAAGGAACATGGCGTGATAATGCAATTCAATTAACGGAAAGATATGTAAAGGAAGGGTTACAAGATAGGGCTGTATCAAGAGATTTACCAATCGGGGTATCAATTCCAGTGAAAGGGTATGAAGATAAAAAAATTTACGTATGGATTGAAGCAGTGGCAGGATATTATTCAGCGAGTAAACATTGGGCTGAAGAAACAGGAAAAGATGATCAAGAGTTTTGGAATAGCGATGCGCAAACATATTATGTACACGGCAAGGATAATATTCCATTTCACTCCGTCATTTGGCCAGCGGTATTACTTGGAATAGGGGAAGAAGCAATCCCGCGTCATATCGTTTCGAATGAATATTTAACAGTTGAAAAAAGAAAATTATCTACAAGTAAAAACTGGGCAGTATGGGTGCCTGACATATTAGAACGCTATGATCCAGATTCTATCCGTTACTTCTTAACAGTAAATGCACCAGAAAATCGTGACACTGATTTTTCATGGCGTGAATTTATTTACAGTCATAATAGTGAATTGTTAGGAGCATATGGAAACTTCGTGAACCGCACATTAAAGTTTATTGAAAAATATTATGATGGCACTGTACCAAAGGGGACTATTGATATAGAGCTGAAAGATAAAGTAGAAGGATTATATAAAAATGTAGGAGAGGCGATTGAGCAAACTAAATTTAAGGTGGCGTTAGAGACAATATTTGATGCAGTACGTTTTGCAAATAAATATTTTGATGAAAAGCAGCCTTGGAAACAAAGAGAAGATGATCCAGTTTCGTGTGAAGAAACGATTTATAACTGTGTGTATCTTATCGCTAATTTTGCAAATCTCCTTGAACCGTTTTTACCATTTTCAAGTGAAAGAGTTAGAAGCACATTGTCGATTATTAAACGAAATTGGGAACCGCAAAATACGTTGCCAAGTAGAATTGATAGCGTGCAGCCACTATTTGAGCGAATCGATGTAAAACAAATTGAGCATGAGGTAGGGAAGCTATATGGAGCGGTAAAGTGAAATATAGAAAAAGACCTTTCAAGTAAATGAAAGGTCTTTTGTTATGCAGTATGATTCTCTTTCTTATCTTTCAAAAAGAAAAGTACGGCAAGGATTACAAGAATAATAGCTGCAATATCATACGTTATTTTAAATGTAGTATTAAAGTTTAAGTACTCTACGAAAGGAGTTTTCACTGCTCCTGCATATATACAAACGGGAATGAGAAGTAAATCGTAAAATTTCTTTTCTTTCATATATCTTATTAGGAAGAAGATACACATAATAGCAAAAAATATGATGCTTAAAATAGTCATTTATACCTCCAGATAAATTTACTTATTTTAATTGCAGTTATATCTTTTATATAAATTCTGTATTTTTTCAAGCGCTATGCACGCGATTGTGTTTCCTTTCTTTCCTAGCCGTAAGCAGCTGAGGAGTGAAAATCCCAACCAATATAAAAATAATACCAATCCACTGCATGAATGTTACGACTTCATGTACAAGTGTAATAGAAGCGATAATAGCAGTTGGTAATTCAGCTGCACCTAATATTGTACCGAGTCCTGTTCCAACCTTTGGTACACCGATTGAAAAACAAATGACAGGTACAACAACGCCGAATAATCCGAGGAAGAAAGCATATTTCCATAGACCGGCTTGGAGGGCACCATCTGTTAAAAAGGTTGGTGGGAAGAATAGACATACGATAAGAGTCGCACTTGTTGTCATGAGAAAGCTTTTCGTATAAGGGGGAACATCTGTAGCAACGCGTCCGCTTGCAAAAACATAGAATGAAAAAGAGACTGCAGCTAATAGTCCAAAGATAATCCCTTTCGTAGAAAAACTTTGTCCGAGGCCTTCAAATACACCACCTGCAAACAATGTACCAGCAAATAAAATAAGGATAGATATGATCTTATCGCGGCTTGGAAAGGTTCGATTTGCAATCGCTTCGATAATGACACCAATCCAAGTGAACTGAAACAGTAGGACGACAGCGATAGATGCGGGTAGTTCTTCTACAGAAATAGCGTAGAAAATCCCAGTCATACTCATTGTTGTTCCGACGGTTAGTAATGAAAAGAATTGTTTTTTTGTTACTTTATGACGTGAAAAGAAAAGAACGAGTAGAAATAGTCCAATCCATCCGAAGACATATTGTCCCCCTAATAGTTGATGTGCTGAAAATCCATTTATGAATCCGAGTTTGAAAATAGTTGAAAGTATGCCGTAGCTGCAAGCACCGAATAAAACGAGCAATGAATATTTAAACTTATCCATAAAAAATCCTCCTTTTAAGTAATAAAAAACGCCCGCTATCCAAATAAGGATAACGGGCGAACGAAACAGAGTAAGACACTCTACAAAATTCCGCCACTCACACATGAAGTATGAGTTTGGGGTATGTAATTATAGTGAATGTTACATTGCTTTTGGGAATACAATGGAGCATTTTACACCTTGAGCTGTGTTTTGTATCCCGTAAGGAAACTGATGTTTATCTAATATTTGTTTCACGATATATAATCCAAGACCACTACCTTGTACTAAACCGTGTTTATCAGGGTTTGCGCGATAGAAAGGCTCAAATAAATGAGCAAGTTTATCTTCATCAATTTGTGAACCTGTATTCAATACTTCTAATGCGTAACCGTTTGGTTTTTCATAAAGCTTTATATATACGTGCTGATGGTCAATTGTATAATGAATTGCATTTGAAATAATGTTAAAAATAGCAGTTTGAATAAATTTAGGATCAGCTAAAATTTGTACGTCGTGTTTAATATTAGATTGTACATTTAATTGTTTTACAGATACAAAGTAATCTACTTTCTTTATAACATCCTCAATAATATTAGATAAAGAAATGACTTCTAAATTCGGTTTAAATTGAGGGTTTTGTATTTTGGATAATTCCGACATTTTTTCCGTTAATATGTTAATGTCTTGCATCATCTCGTAGGAACGTTTCAAATACTTATCTCTATCTTTATAAGCTCCAATTCCGTGAATCATGCCATCTAGTTGTCCCATAACGGCTGCGATGGGTGTTTTTAATTCATGGGATACCATAGACATAAATTCTTTACGAGATTGTTCTAATTGTTGTTCCTTCTTGAGCTCATTTCTTAAATCTTGATTGCTTTCATGTAAATTCTTCACAATATTTGGTACTTGTGAAGCGGCTACTGACAAATTAAAATCTGTTTGATCTGTATTTTTGTTAAGTAGCTTTTTATCTGAGAAATCAAGATTCATAATATCTTTTAAAGCATCGCTCATATATTGAAAAGGTTTAGCAATTAGTTTTGCGTACATTAAAGATCCGAGTAGAGATAATGCAAGCATTGTCGCGCCAACCTGTGGAGCTAACTGCTGCAACGCATCTGCTAACTTTGGATTATCATTTGTATCATTTGTTTTACTTGCTGCATTTTGTGTATGTAAGGCATCATTATTAGCGGCTTTCTTTTCTGCTTCTGTAAGCTGATTAGAAGTGCTATTTTTCCCCGAAAGGTTTTGTGTATGTTCTTTTGCTTTTGCAGTTTGGCTAGGCTGCAAAAGGTGATTGATAGCTGCAGAAAGAGATTTATAATCTACAATAGAAGATTGGAAATTAGAAATGTTCCCTTCTGACGCAGCTTTATTTTGATTCGTTTTACTTTGATCGTTTTGCTTATCTGAATCCGCCTGTTCTGTAGTCGGCGTTCCATTTTCTTTCGCAAAACGTTCTTTATCGTAGTTTGAAGCTAGAAAGTAAATAATTTGATAAAGACAAAGTGATAAAAGAATACAAAATAATAAGGTTTTGATGAAAATATTTTTGGTGATGTTGTCTTTACTACGATTCGATTTTGTAGCCAATACCTTTCACCGTTTTAATATAAGTAATTCCTAATTTTTTTCTTAAGTTTTTAATATGTGTATCTATAACTCTTACATCACCATAATGTTCATAGCCCCATACCTTATTCAACAAATCACTTCTTGATAATACTTTTCCTCGATTTTGCAGTAAAGTATAAATAATTTCAAATTCTTTTGTTGTCAATTCAATTTGATTACCATGAACATAAGCTGCATATGCTGTAGAGTTTAACATCAATTCATGGAATTGTAGTATAGTTGCAGCTTCTGCTTCCTTCGTTGCTGCCCTTCTTAATACAGCCTCTACACGCTTAATAAATACAGTGTAATGGAACGGTTTCGTAATATAGTCATCAATACCTAACTCAAATCCTTTAATTTCACTTTCTTCATTATGTAAGCCTGTTAACATAATGATTGGTACATCAGATTGTCCTCGCATAATTTTACAAATACTATAGCCATCTATATCTGGTAACATTACATCGAGGAGGACAAGGTCATATGAATTTTTTTGGAAAAGAAGAATACCTTCTGTTCCAGCACCAACTACATCAACGGTAAAGTTTTGTGCCATTAGAAATTCACGAATAAGTTCTTGTATATCTGGGTTGTCTTCAATCACCAGTATATGCGTCATAGTAACACCTCCTAAATAACGCTTTTTACTGCAATATTCGAATTCATCATTTTTCGAGTGACTCAGATTGTTTATACATATAATAAGCCCCCGCTATAAAATAATCATGAAGGTAGCAAGGGGAATAGTTTAGTGTTACTGAATAGTTCAGAATTACAGTAGTTCTATTATAGTATGTATTATAAAATTTATAAAACATTATAACTGTATAATTTTAATATCTACGTTTATCAATGTTTAGATATTAGCTAATCAAATCTATTCCTATTATATATGTAAATACAGTTGTTTTGCTACTGTAAATGAATAAATAAAATAAGCCAAGACATAAAATTCTTGGCTACACATAAATCTTGTTTTTAGGCTATTTGACAGTGACAGTAGCTTGCTGCTGAACGCGCTCAAATAACCAGTGTATATCATTATTATACATACGAATACAACCAAGTGTTGTCCATTTGCCGATTGCTTGATTATTGTTAGTTCCGTGAATCGCATAAGTTGTTCCGTAAGTTCCTGCCATATTTAATCCAAGCCAACGGTCACCAAGTGGATTACGTGGATCCCCGCCTTTAATTTTGCCTGTATAATAAGGGCGGTTTTTAATTTTATTTACGATTTGAAAAGTGCCTTTAGGTGTAGGCGTTGCAGCTTTTCCAGTAGCGACAGTAAAACTTTTTATAAATTTTCCATCCTGATAATAATCCATTTTATTTAACTGAGTGTCTACAATTAATTGATCTTTCGTTGTAGCGGCCTCTGCGCTAGCGAATGGAAGAGTTAAAAATCCTAATGATAATAGTGCGCTTAATAATAATTTTTTCATTGTTATTCTCCTTTTACTATCGTAATAGTCTTACATACAATGAAGTTGTAATCCTCGTAATGCTTTATTTACATTTTCATCTAATGTTTCAAAGAATGTAGTGATTTTGCTGTTGTGTTTGTTGTTTTTATCAATAAGTAATCTTTCGTTCAATAAAAGCTCACCACGTAGTCCAAAACTTTGAACTTGAATATTTAGCTCATCTTCATTTTCAGAAATAATTGGTAAGAAATAGTGAAAAGCTTTCGTTGGAATGATGTAGCTTTTGCCAATCATGCTTTCTTGGTTTGAGTTAGTCCATTTTTTCGTGACAATTTTAATATTCTTTTTTGAAACGATAAAAGATAGTGTTGTAGATTTTGTTAAACTTACGTCAAATTCACTTGTTTCACATATGTGTAAATTAAAAACGGTTTCATTTTGATGAGATTCAACATTTGTATTAATAAAATCGTGCATTTTATATGCTTCCATTTCGTATTCACCCTTTTTTCAATTTCGAAAAACGACTTATATTTATTCAAATTAATGCTTAGTCATATATTAGTTAAATTTTTCAACAAATTCCGATATAATCTTACAATACGTATATGAAGCTAATATGAAGTTAGCATGAGTTTGTGGTGGTTTTTTATTGAGAACAAAATAAGAAAGGTTTTTCAGTGTTAAAAAATGGATAAAATTTGCATATTATTAATGCGTCTTTTTGTTATTTCGACTTGAAAAATGCTTTTAGCTACTTAATAAATAACGGAAATCATTAGTGTGACCCTTACAAAAATGTAATAAAAATGTAAGCTATTGTGATAGTTATTTCGACAATTTTTTTATACAATAATAGTAAGAAGTTGTACGTGATTGAAAGGAGAGATGACATGGAATGGATTCATGAATTATTTCAGCAATACGGGTACTATGTTGTACTTGTAGGTTTGCTGTTAGAATATATTGCACTTCCGTTTCCGGGAGAGCCAACGTTAGCATATGCGGGATTTTTAGCACATAAGGGTGATTTAAGTTTACCAATTTTAATTATTCTATCCTTTATTGGGACAAGTGTAGGAATGACGATTCAATACTTTTTAGGAAATAAATTAGGTATGCCTTTCATTCAAAAGTATGGGAAATACGTATTTTTAACACAAAGAAAAATTGACTTAACGAGAATGTGGTTTGATAAGTATGGGTACTTCTTAATTTTTATTGGTTTCTTTATTCCTGGTGTACGTCATTTCACAGGATACTTTGCAGGAATTATTAATTTACCATTCCGTCGTTTTGCCATTACAATTTATTCAGGTGCTCTATTTTGGGTATCATTCTTCTTAATCGGTGGTTACTGGCTAGGTGGAAATTTACATGATATATTTGGAGTGCTAGAAGGTCATATCGGTAAAATCATTTTTGGAGTTATTGTGATTGTAGCGGTTACGTTAGGTATTCGTTTCCGTAAGCAGCTAAAACGAGTATTACTACAAAACGCAAGCTAATATGAAATCCATTCTATGTCAGAATTTAGGAAGGCAGTGCAAAAGCACTGCCTTTTTTATTTTATTGTTAAGACTATGTTTAATGCACATTTTACATTCTTTATAGGAATTTGATACAGGATAAGAAATAAGTATCTTGTCAATTATTATAGTCGTAATGACAATTATAATTGACAAAAATAAGGATATTATTTACAATTTTAATTAAATAAATGAAAAAGAGGGAAGACATGAAGCTTCAAAATCGAGTGAGGGAATTGCGAGCAAAGCATCGTTTATCACAAGGGGATTTAGGAAAAGTGATTGGATCATCACGGCAAACGATTAGTTTAATTGAACGTGGGGATTATGCACCATCTATTGTATTGTCTTTAAAAATCGCGCAAATTTTCAATGTACCAGTGGAGGAAATATTTACGTTAGTAGAGGGGGAAGAGGACGATGAAGAGTAAGCGAAAAAAACAATTTGATTCTGTGGGGAAAATAGCAGTAAGTATGATGGGTGGCTTTTTAACGTCTTATATAGCTTTAAATTTACTCTCGGATGAACCGAGAAAATTATCATCTAATACATTTATAGGTATATGTACTATTTTTGGAATCTTAATGATGTACTATACTTGGAAGAATACACGTATGTTAGCAGAGGCACGCGATGAAGAAGAGAGCGTACAAGGCAGAAAATTAGGCATTATAAGTATATATTTACGTGTAGGTGATATAGTTACGCAGGCATGGTTTGTATATGCAGTTATTACATGTAGACGTGCACTGTTGCAGGATACAAATGTTTCATTTGCGGTGTGGAATTTAGTAGCTTCTATTGTTTGTTTAACTACTGTAGTAACTATCGGACTCATAACAAAAAATCGTTATAATAAGCTATATCCTGAACAAGGTGTAACGTATATGGAATCTATGAAAATGTGGACGAAAAATGCAGATGAAGGATTAAAGCACATTGTGCATGAGGCTGGATATAAAGCGTATGAATTTACGAATACAATATTGGCATATGTATGGTGGGCTGCCGTTATATATACAGCTGCTAGTGATATCGATTTTGTATTAATTGGCTTAATCTCATTTATTTGGATATTGCATCTCGGGAAGTTCATGTACGAAATGCAGAGAAAAATGATTTATTAAGGGGAGAAAAAGGTGGATATTTTAAGAAGGCCAGCTGGCTCAATGACAGTGGCGCTAATTCTGTCCATTTTATACGGAGTAATCCGAACTGGGAAATTAGAAGTAATTTTGAACCTATGGGCAATAGTTGGAATTTCATTGTTAGTGTTAGCCATTCATGAGCTAGGACATGTAGTATTTGGTGTAATAGGTGGTTTAACATTTAAATTTATGACAGTAGGACCCATTACTATTCAAAAAGAAAAGGGAAAATTACGCATTCGAGAAAATAAATTATGGGCGTACTTTGGAGGTGTTGCAACATTAGTACCACCTTCTATAGAGACACCGAATCTTTCGAAAAAGTGGGCGTGGCTCACTTTAGGTGGACCGATTACGAGTTTACTATTTGGTATTACTTCCGGTTACATATACATGGTGAGTTATTATCAATATCTTTTATATTTTTCCTTTTTCCATTTTGCAATCTTTGCGGTTACAATTGTGCCAATAAAAGGAATGCTTATGAGTGATGGGATGCAATTTCTTATTTTAATTAAAGATGATGAAAGAGCTAGAAATCACTTATATGAGATTCAAATATCGAGTGAGTTATTTAGTTATAAAAGACCGAAAGATTGGGATGAAAGATTAGTAGAATTGAGTGAGGAGAAAATAAAAGAGAATAAAGGGATAAGAGAGATAATGAGTAGACTTATGCTCGTCTTTTTTGCTCGTGCAGATCAAGAGGGAATGGAAAGAGCGATACCGTATATAGAACGAATTGTTCAACTACCTGTAACGAAAGAAAATAAGTTTTTCGTTAGTAGTTTTCATAGTTGGTATCTTTTATATAAAGCCCTTTATCAGATGGATAGTCTTTCTTTGCAAGAAGCAAAGGAACATGCAAAGGCTATTACAAAAATGGACCTAAGTGGATATTACCGTACACAAGGAATTATTAAATATGTAGAGGGCAATATGGAAGCGTCCCGTACTTATATGAAGAAAGCTGATCAAGAATTAAAGAGCGCCGAGAAGAGTGAGATGGGATATTTACAATTAGAAAGAGAATGGTTTAAGCAGCTGAAAGAGAGGGTATCTTACGATGGGTGAGGTATCCTCTTTTTTATATGTCATCTTATGCCGTTCCATAAACAGCCTAGGGCGAGTAAAATGAGATAAGAAGAGCAAAGCTTGGAGGAAGTAAATATGGAAATCTTATCAATTATTTTGATAGTCTTGCTCATTTATGTTGTTTTTAAAGTAGCATATGTAGCATTAAAGATACTCGCGATCCTATTAATTATCTTTTTAATCGTAGAGTTCGGCAGTAAGTTGCTTGGGGGATAGGGTATGTTGTGCGTTTTGAGTGTCGAAGGTTGTCGGTAAATCGATATCTTGTGTCGAAGCGTCGATATAATGAAAAAATCGTTGATATAAGTGGAGAAACGATCGATATATTTGAAAAATCGTTGATATATTTTAGTGAATACGAAGTGGGGTATATGGAAAAGAAGTTGCCGTGAGGGTAACTTCTTTTTATCGTGATGCGGGGATATGCAAACCAACATAAAAAAGCTGGAAGAGTATCTTCCAGCTTAAGAGTTACTTTCGATTTGGCGACCGCTATCTTCTTCATTGTCTTGTAATAGGTTGAATACGTCTGCTAGGCAGAATGCAATGAACCAAGTCCATAGACCGTGGAAGAAAGCTGAGCTTAATTGAAGTGGTAATGTATAGTTTGTCATTGAGTAGGAAATACATCCACCAACGATTCCGATCATTGTTAATAACATTGTTTTTTGAGCATTTTCTTCTGGATTGAAGAGGAAGTAAATGTATCCACCTAAAATTGAAGCGCTTACAAGTGTTTCGATTCCATTAAAAATGATATTCTCTCCAAGCTGTGTGTTTGTCCAGAAGCAGATTGTTCCGCCGATAATAGCAAACAGGACAGCTATTGTATATCGTATATATTGATTCATATGTTCATCTCCTTATGTAATAAGATGATTTGGAAGTCAAAAAGGTAGGTATAGTATATTGAAGTGAGTTTTAATTGTACGTATCTTTTTATAAAAAGATCATTGAAGAGTAACTAAGATGATCGGTTGTTTAAACCGTTACGTGTATGGTGTCTGAAATATACCCGACTGCTCGTTTCTTTTTGCTTGTAAAATAAGAGAAACTTCCAAGTCTATATACTCTTTTTTTGTGAGTCTGCTTTCATTATAACACATTTAGAGACATAATAATAGAATTATCTGATTTTGTAATAAGTGTAAAAAATAAAAAGCGCAAGGAAATACCATTAGCGGTGCAGTTTAGTGGAAGAAGGATTTTAATTTATTATGATGAAATATGTAATAAAGGTGAGATCTAAGAAGGAGGCTTAAATACTATAAAAAATGTTTTATAGTATGAATGTAAGGGAGGAGAGCTAACTTGGAGTTCACAACAGAAAGATTAATAATTAGACCTTTTAAGAGTACTGATTTACAGGATGTATTTGTTATTTATAATAGTGATGATACATGTAAGTTCCTATTACATAATAAGTGGACTCATGAAGACATGCAGAAAAGATTTAATAAGAAGTTAGCAAATAATGTACTTACTAAAGAATCAATATTAAGTTTGGCAGTTATATACAAAACTAAAGTAGTTGGTGATTTATCCGTATGGTACACAAATATGAAAGACACTGTTGAGATTGGTTATAGTTTTTCAAATGAAGTAGCTGGGAAAGGTTTGGCGACAGAAGCAGTAAGTAGTTTGGTATTGAAATTATTTAATGAATTTAATGTACATCGTATACAGGCTAATCTTGATGCACGTAATACAGCTTCACAAAAATTGTGTGAACGAATAGGCATGAGAAAGGAAGCCCATTTCATACAAGATTTTTGGAATAAAGATGAATGGACAGATAGTATTGTATATGGGATGCTATCCTCCGATTTGTAGTAATAAACTTAGTGATTTTATTATGCTAAAAGGTACGTGAGTTGAATAACAAAGGGCATAACATATTATATATGACTAATATGTTATGCCCTTTAATTTATTAACCTTTTTTATATGCGTTTGAAACGGCCGACAATTTCAACTGTTTCAGTAATGTTCATAAATGCTTTGTTATCCACTTGACGGATAATACGTTTCATTTCGCCTAACTCATAGCGAGTCACGACAGTGTAAATCATTTTTTTCTTATGGTTTGTATAGCCGCCGACAGCGTCTACCATTGTCACCCCGCGTATGCCGTGATGTAGTAGTGCGCTTTTTATTTCCTCACCTTTTTCTGTAACTGTCATTATCGTTAATTTAATATGTTTCGTATGCACAGCATCGATAACTTTGCTGACTACAAACCGGCTAATTAACGTATAAAGTGTAATATCCCATCCGAAAATAAAACCTGCTGCAACAAGTAAGACTAAGTTGAATACAAAGATGATTGCTCCAATTGAAATATCTCGATGTTTCGCTACAATCAATCCAACAACATCAAAGCCACCTGTTGAAGAAGCAAATCGGAATATGATTCCGGAAGCTGCTCCGCAGATTACACCACCGAATACAGAAGATAGTAAAATATCGTCTGAAACCTGGTGTACAGGGATAATGTTCATCGCTAACGATGATACAGCTACAAAGTAAGCTGTTAAAAAGGTTGTCTTCTTGCCTAAGTAAAAGTGACTTAAAATAAGAAGAGGAATGTTTAGTAAAAAGATAAGTGCACCGATATTGTAGTGCATTAAATAACCGATAATCATCCCTACACCAGCGAATCCACCGCTAATCATGTTATGCGGGATAAAAAACATATTCATAGAAATTGCATACAAAATAGAAGCTATAAAAATAACAACCAACTGTATCATAAATTCTAAGTGAAATGTTTTAGCTGCTGGGAAGGATAAAAAGGCGGTGTCGGGAACGTAATCGGCGTCTCCTAGTTGACCCATAGTATGTTTCATCTCCATATTCATTTTTGATTACAAGAAGAGAATAAAGGTTTTTTCAAAAACTGGCAATAGTTTTATTATAATGCAAAAATTTTATAAATTTCTAATAAATCAAGCCTATTCATTGAGGTGCGTGAATATACTAAAGAAAGCGAATACAACGTTTCTTAATTATTATTTTCTTGAGAAAATATGCAAAATACTTTTTTTGAAAATAAAAGGAAATAGAGAATGTTTGCCTAATGTGCTAAAATGACCTTATTAAGGATGTGAAGCGATGGAATTTTTATTGCAGGATGCAATTCTATATATATCGTTTGTAACGACGGCACTTTGTTTATTAGAAGTTTTCTTCCTTGCTAATGTTTCTCGCTTTGTGCGTCAACAAGCATCAAGCGGTAGACAAAGAGCTTTTGCGCTAGTTGATACATGTGAAGATAGTGCGGGAAATGTACCGCTATTTTCTATTTTTTATAAATATGGAATGATTCGTTCTGTACGCAGACAAGAATCAAGTGAAGAGAATGACGAGGTCGGTCCGTATACACCAATGTTTCGCTAAATAATTACGAAACATTGGAGGAATGAACATGTTAAAATCATACCGAGCTGTGCTCGTTAGTTTATCATTATTATTTGTTTTTGTTTTATCTGGTTGCAGTAATGCAGCCCCAATTGATGCACATAGTACTGGGATTTGGGATCATTATTTTGTATATCCAATCTCGTTTATGATTCAATTTGTCGCTCATCATATACCTGGAGCTAGCTTTGGGATTGCCATCATTATTATGACGCTCGTTATTCGTTCAGCAATGATTCCATTAGCTGTTTCGCAATATCGCAGTCAAGCGAAAATGAAGAAAATGCAACCTGAACTGCAGAAGCTAAAGAAAAAGTACGGTGATGTAAGCAAAGACCTTGAAAAACAAAAGCAGTATCAAAAAGAAATGTCAGAACTAATGAAATCAGGCGGTTGGAATCCACTTGCTGGTTGCTGGCCATTATTAATACAAATGCCGATTTTCTCTGCTTTGTATTATGCGATTAGCAGAACGGAAGAGATTCGCACATCTTCGTTTTTATGGGTGAACCTAGGACATGCAGATCCATATCATATATTACCGATTATTGCAGCGTTAACGACATTTATTCAGATGAAAGTTTTCCAATCGAATATTACATCTGGAGAACAAGTACAGATGCTAAAGATGCAGCAAATTATGATGCCGGCAATGATTCTATTTATGGGGTTTGCGGCGCCATCAGGACTTGTGTTGTACTGGATAACAGGTAACTTATTTACAATGACACAAACAATTGTATTAAGAAAAATAATGGAACGTGAAGAGTTACAATTACAAAAAGCATAGAGAAACACCGCTCATTACGAGCGGTGTTTTTTTGTTAAGTCGTTAAGGAAATGTTAAGAAACCGGCATTACTATAGGCATTGTATACGAAAGTGTACATGCATTAGAAATATGAAGGAGGAAATTTCCTATGAAGAAGAAAACAGTTGGGTATTTAGCGATTGCAGGTGCGTTATCATTCGGAATCATTGGAGGAGTCGGCATTCCGGCATTCGCGGCAACGAATACTCCAGCAGTGGATCAGCCTGCAAAAACGGCGAAAAAGGATTTGGATGACGCTACAAAACAAAAATTAAAAACAATTATGGACGATACAAAGAAACAGTTAGAGGAACTAGGTGTAAAGCTTCCAGAGAAAGAGAAGCGTAAAGATATGTTTGCAGGATTAGATGAACAGGCGAAAGAAAAAGCGAAGTCCATTTTAGAGCAAGAGAAATCCGGAAAACTAACACGTGAACAAGCAAAAGAGGAATTAACAAAGCTAGGCGTGAAAATGCCGGAGAAAGGTAAGCGTGGAGACATGTTTGCTAACTTAGATGAACAGGCGAAGGAGAAAGCGAAGGCGATTTTAGAGCAAAAGAAATCTGGAAAATTAACGCATGAGCAAGCAAAAGAGGAATTAACAAAGCTAGGCGTGAAAATGCCGGAGAAAGATAAACATGGAGACATGTTTGCTAACTTAGATGAACAGGCAAAAGAGAAAGCAAAGTCAATTTTAGAGCAAAAGAAATCTGGAAAATTAACGCATGAGCAAGCAAAAGAAGAATTAACAAAATTAGGTGTGAAACTTCCAGAGAAAGAGAAGCGTGAAGATATCTTTGCGGGATTAGATGAAGCAACAAAAATAAAAGCAAAAGCGATTTTAGACAATGAAAAGAAACAATTAGAGGCATTGAATGTTGATTTACCGCACCATAAGTTTTTTATGAAAAAAGAAGATAAATAATTGAATGAAGTCGTATCTTTCGTGCGGGCAACCGGAAGGTACGTGCGAGGACCGATTTCTGTCAGCAGAAATCGGTCCCTTTTAATGATTCAATAAAATTCTTTTCATTGTTAGTATGTATCCGAAGATGCAGTAGAAGATTGCAAAACCGATAAACACTTCCGTATATTGATATTTACCCAATACGTAGAAGGAAACAGCTGGTATAATAGCTACCGCTAAAATGCTATAACCAGGATACTTGTGCCGATGCATGATAGCGAATAGAACAGAGAGAAACGTAGCGATGATACAAAAGACAGCAATCATTATTGGTGCACCTCCTAAATAGATTATACCATTTTTAGGGAAATGGAGAAGTGTCGTACCTTCTGTTATAATATAAGAAGAGAAATATTTCCTATGTTATATAAAAAAATATATTGATTTTTTCTAACAATTCAATATAATGAACAATAACTACAAAATTCGACATCAAGAAGTGATGATGAGGACACGATCAATTTTTTACGATTCTCAGAGAGGGAAGCCTTTGGCTGTGAGCTTCCTAATACGGAAAAATGGATTACCACCTCTGAACTGCAGCAGTGAACGGACATCTAGTAATTGCTTGCCGGCAAAAACCGTTATTTAGACTTGAGAAATTGGTGAAGTGTGTTACTTTACGAATTGAAACAAGGGTGGAACCACGAATACAACACTCGTCCCTTTTTTAGGGAGGAGTGTTTTTTTATTTCATTTTTGCATCACACTAGGATTGGAAGGAGGATACGCAGCATGCATCATGATGAGAAGAACAAAATTGGTTTAACAGTAGCACTTTCTATCGTAGTAGGAACGATTATTGGATCTGGTGTGTTTATGAAACCAGGGAGCGTATTAGATTACTCGGGGAGTTCTAATATGGCCATTCTTGCTTGGGTAATTGGTGGTCTGTTGACGCTAGCAAGTGGTTTAACAGTAGCTGAAATTGGAGCGCAAATCCCGAAAAATGGTGGGTTGTATACGTATTTAGAGGAGATTTACGGGAGTTTTTGGGGATATTTATCAGGTTGGATGCAAACAATTGTTTATGGACCTGCTATTATCGGAACATTAGGTTTATACTTTAGTTCTTTAATGATTAATTTTTTCTATTTAGATAAAGTGTGGAATTTACCAATTGCAATTGGAACGGTTTTGTTCCTTGGCGTTATAAATAGTATGGGAACAAAATACGGAGGTATCGTCCAAACAATCACGACAATCGGGAAGATGATTCCGATCATATTAATTGTCGTGCTAGGTTTTTGGAAAGGGAATAGCGATATCTTTAACGTAGTAGTGCCGATATCAGAAAATCAAAGTATCGGTATGGCAATTTTAGCAACGTTATTTGCTTATGACGGATGGATTTTACTTGCTTCGATTGGCGGAGAAATGAAGAATCCAACAAAGTTATTACCGAAAGCAATGACAGTGGGGATTTTAATCGTAACTGCTGCTTACGTATTAATTAACTTGGCGTTATTAAATGTATTACCAGCAGCGAAAATTGTAGACCTTGGAGAAAATGCGACAGCGACAGCTGCGGGTATGTTACTTGGAGAATATGGCGGGAAAATTATTAGTATCGGTATTATCGTTTCTATTTTCGGCTGTTTAAATGGAAAGATTTTAACGTTTCCACGTATCCCAATGTCTATGGCAGAGCGTGGACAACTTCCATTTTCTAAGTTTATTGCAAAGGAAAGTCCGAGATTTAAAACACCAGCAAATGCGATTACTGTTGAAATCATTTTAGGAATTATTTTAATGATTATTAGTGATCCAAATAAGCTATCTGAGATTTCCGTATTCATTATTTATATTTTCTATGTAATGACGTTTATTGGTGTCTTCATTTTAAGAAAACGTAATAAGAATAAAGAGCGTGCATATAGTGTACCGTTATTCCCAATCGTACCAATCGTAGCGATTTTAGGTTCGTTATTTGTAATTGGTAGTGCGATTATTAACAATCCAGTAAGTTGTTTCTTATCGATTGGAATTGTATTTACGGGGCTGCCGGTGTATTGGTACTTGAATAAGAAGAAAGAAACAGAATGATGAAAAGGTAGGCGTATTATACGCCTACCTTTTTTACTGTAAAAAAATTGTACTTGCTTCCACTTTCTATTTTGGTTACTATGATGGTAGTAACCAAAATAGAAAGCGTGGGGAAAGACTTGAATTTTCGTGTTTATATTTTAGCTATCGCGGCTTTTGTAGTCGGAACGGTTGAGCTAATTATAGGAGGAACGCTCGATTTAGTTGCCAATGATTTAGGAGTATCTATTAGTGCAGCTGGTCAGCTTATAACAATATTTTCGGTAGTATTTGCTTTGTCAGGTCCAGTTTTATTAGCTTTGACAGGGAAGTTTGAAAGAAAAACATTGTATGTTGGAGCATTATCGATTTTCTTAATCGGAAATATTATTTCGGCATTTAGTGTGAATTACGGAATGCTGATGTTCTCAAGGGTTATTTGTGCGGCCAGTGGTTCATTAATTATTGCACTATCGGTAACACTTGCTTCTAGTGTAGTAGAACCGCATTTTCGTGCGCGTGCAATTGGAATCATTTTTATGGGAATTAGTGGATCACTTGTACTTGGAGTACCGCTTGGTCTTGTACTCGGAAATGCATACGGATGGCGTGCACCATTTGTATTAATTTCTGTATTAACAGTTATGGCAATAGCTTGTATTTCATTGTTCTTAACGAAAGTACCACCGACATCGGTATTATCAATAAAAGAACAACTTGCTACTTTAAAAGATAAAAAAATTGTAAGTGCACAGTTAACATCATTTTTGTTTTTAACGGGGCATTTAACATTGTATGCATATTTAACACCGTTTTTAAAAGATGTCATGCATGTTGAAGCAAATTGGATTAGTGTGTTTTACTTCATTTTCGGAATCGCAGCAGTAATTGGCGGCGGATTCGGTGGATGGCTTGCTGATAAATGGGGATCGAAGAAAAGTATTATCTCGATTATTATCGTATTTGCATGTGCAATCTTCATGTTGCCATTAATGACATTCTCATTCCCGCTCTTCATCATTATGATGGGACTTTGGAGTATGCTGAGCTGGGCGATTTCACCAGCGCAGCAAAATTATTTAATTGAAATTGCACCGGAATCAGCTGGTATTCAACAAGGTTTAAATAACTCTGCGCTTCATTTAGGAATTGCACTTGGTTCAACAGTAGGTGGAGTTGTTATTGAAAAATCATCTGTTATATATAATGCTTGGGTAGGTGGTGGCTTTATTATATTAGCACTGCTTTGCGCGATTTTCTCGATTACGAGAGGACGCTCTACTCAGTTCGTGAAAGAAGAATCTATCGTTTGATAGGTTCTTTTTTATTTGTAAAATATTGCAGGTTTTAGTAGGTAAATGGAGAAAAGGGTATATAGCGAGGTGAGATATATGTATACGAATTTTTCAATTATTGGTTTTCTAATTTCAGTGATCCCGTTGTTTCTTATTATTCTTGCACTTAGATGGGTTCGTTTCATCTATAAAAATTCAGAGAAACAGATAGAGCAAAATGAGAAAATCATTGAGCTGTTGATGGAGATAAAGGAACAAAATAAAAAGGAGTCTAAGTGAAAAACTAGACTCCTTTTTATTATTTAATTAGTATCTTAATTTCATTAACAAACTCTTAATTTCCTCATCTTCCATAAAGAGATCATGATGTTTCTGAGTAATCTTTGCAAGTGCAACGTCGTGATAGAAAAATTCTGTAAAGAACTTTACGAAAGGTTGTGACATTGTTTTCATCGCTTGCCATGATTCTTGTTCTACGCCAGCAAATAAAATTTCACGATCGTCAACGATGAGTAGCAAGTAGCGCTCTAATGCATTAGGCTCTTCAGCTGGGATTAGAAAATGCATGTTTTCTAAGTCTGTTTCTACTTCTCCAACAATAAGAGATTCAATTTGAACACCTTGTTTTGCTTTTTGTTCTAGTAAAGGGAGATATTCTAAAAGAGTATCATTCCAAGCTGAAATACGGATTGATTCTTGTGCACTTTCAATGAGTTCTTTACTTTGAACTCGAATAGAAGATTGCATTTTTAAGCTCCACACACGGTCATCTGTAAATGATTTTTTTGATATGTTTGTTTCCAGTTCTTTAATATTTGATTGGAATTCTGTCGTTAATTTTTCAATTGCTAGTTTTAGTGGTAATGCTGTATACAATTTTTTCTTTTCTGAAACAGAATCCATTACCATTCCTTTATCGATTAGGCGTGCTAGTACTTCATATATTTTTGCTTTTGGAACACCTGAATGCTTCACAATTGTTGTAGCATCTAATGGTTCATTGCTTGATACGACAACTTCATAAGCTTGGCTTTCATATTGTGAGAAACCGAATTTTTGTAACATAGTTCCCTCCGAACGAATGAGATTATATTTTAAGGATAATGAACTATTTGTTTTTGCACAAGTGGTAGTCCGTTTTCTAATTGTATTAAGGTGAGAATTAATTTCAATTTTTTAATTTTATCTATTATACTTAATATAATGATTAATAAGATTTCAATTTAATGCGAAGGGGATGCTGGGGGGAAGATGTTAAGAAGTCTACGTTTAAAAATTGCGGTAGTGTTTTCAGTACTTATTTCTATGATGTTCGTAATATTGGGTACAGCTGTGTATCAATTACAGAAAGAAAAGGAAGTGCGTTCCTTAGACGAGTATTCTCAAAATGCGATGGATCTTGTGACAGAGCAACTTATGACATTTGTTCAAAGAACGGATGAAGATATGGGGTATTACGCGAACAGTGAGATGATTCGTAATATGCTTCAAGGTGGGGTTACTCCGGAAGAGGAAGCGTTTTTAACGAAAGAGTTTGCAGAGTATAAAAAGAATCATCCTGGTATTTTAGATTTATATATTGGTACGAAAGATAAAAAAACATTAAGTGCCAATCTTGCTGAAGGTGGGCAAGTGCCAGAAGGATATGATCCAACGACAAGACCATGGTATAAAGATTCAGAGGCTGATGTAAAAAAGGTCCATTGGGGACAACCTTCTTATGAAATTGCAACAGGAAAGTTAAGTGTAGGTGTTTCTAAAGCAATTACAGCTCAAGATGGATCTGTATTAGGCGTTGTTGCGATGGATGTATCGCTTGGGACGATTCAGAAGTTGCTTCACAATATTCAATACAATAATGACGGAGAAATGTTTATTATAAATGATAAAAATATGGCTCTTGTTTATCCAGAAAAGATAGGAAAAGATGTTTCTAAAGAGCCACTTATAAAGAGCTTGAATAAAGAGGTAACAAAATATGCGGGCAGTACAATAAAAGGTGAAGATGTAGTAGTTTATAGTCAATCATTTGATACGATGAAATGGACGATAGGAATCTTTTATCCGAAAGAAACGATCGATGGGTTATTAAATAGTACGAGGAATACAGTTATTATAATGGCATGTATTAGTTTATTAGTTGGAATCGTAGCTTCCTACTTGTTCTCAAGAAGATTAGCAAGACCACTGCAACTATTAAAGAATCACGTGCAAAAAGTAGCAGAAGGCGATTTAACGCTGCGAATGAAAGTGACAAGTAAAGATGAAGTTGGAGAGTTGACTAAGCACTTTAATGATATGGTTGAACAAATGAATGAAATGGTAAGTAAAATTAAAAACAGCGTATCAACGGTGCAACAATCAACGAATAGTTTACATTATTTAACGAACGAAACAGTAGCGGCTAGTAGAGAAGTTTCAGGAGCGATGGATGATGTGAGCGGAGGAGCTTCTACTCTTGCGAATAGTGTGGATGAAGTTTCAGCTCAGCTCGAGAATATGGCGGAGTCAGTGGAACAAATGAATAGCTCCGTTGGTGAAATAAAAGGAGTGGCTGGCAAAGCGGAAGAGGCATCTAAGCAAGGATTAAATACAATGAGGAATTTAATCCGTACGAGGGGACAATCATCTTCGATTGTTGTTCATACAGAAGAAGCATCGGATAAGTTAGAACAAAGAGTTGGATCGATTCAAAATGTTGTTGAGCTTATAAAAGGTATTTCGGATCAAACAAATTTACTTGCTTTAAATGCTTCGATTGAAGCTGCCCGTGCAGGTGAGCAAGGTAAGGGATTTGCGGTTGTTGCTGAAGAGGTTCGGAAATTAGCGGAACAATCAAAAGAGGCAACAGGAGAAATTACAACGATGATTGGTGATGTGCAAGTAGAAGTAAAAAGAGTTGTAGAAGTTGTAAGTAAATTGAAAGACATTGCAGATGTGCAAAATAAAGTGACGACAGAGGCAGAAATGGAGTTCCGCACAATTATGTCAGTTGTAAATACGATTAGTACTTCAGTTGAAAAAATTGTAGAAGAGGTACATAACATAGGTTACGAGCAAGGAGAGATTACAGCGGTAATGCACACAATTGCTGGTACGAGTCAAGAAAGTGCAGCTGTTTCCGAAGAGGTACATGCTGCAACGGAATCACAGGTGAATCATTTAGAAAAGGTAGCTCACACGATGGAAAGTTTGACAGAACATATGAGAGATTTAGAAAGATTAGTCGAGCAGTTTAAAGTGGAAGAGTAACATATTAGTAAAATGATGAGGATTTCGGTAAAATAGACAATGGATATATAAGAAACGATTATAGGAGGAAGACTACTATGGCAATTGTTGATGTATCGATTATTCCAGTAGGAACAGGTAATCCAAGTGTTAGTGAATATGTAGCAGAAGTACAAAAGGTGCTAGAGAAAAATGCGGATCGCGTGAAGTATCAATTAACACCGATGAATACAATTATTGAAGGAGATCTTCCTGTCATTCTAGAAGTAATTCAACAAATGCATGAAGTGCCTTATACGAAAGGTGCACAGCGTGTTGCAACAACAATTCGTATTGATGATCGTCGTGATAAAGTAAGCACAATGGAGAAGAAATTAAACTCTGTTCGATCAAAATTATAAGAAAAAGCAGCGATCTTCGCTGCTTTTTTCATATAGGAGGTAAATGAAATGAGTGAAAAGTTTAACGAGCAGTTTGACGGGTTACTAGAGAAATACACTGAGCTGTTACTTGGAGAGAGTAGTGAAGAGCGAAAAGAACAGGTGCAGAAGTGGGCACTTTATTCTTACATAGCGAAGACGATGCCAGCTTTAGTGAAGCATTGGAATGAGACATATCCAGATGCGAAAGAAGAGATGGTGCAGTTAATTACGGATATTAAAAGGCTGAATGAAGAGAAGCGAAATGAGCAGTGAGAAAACTTGAGGTGAATGTTACCTCAAGTTTTCTTTATTAATATCCTTATATAATTTACATGGAATATTAAGGGTTTTATAGGCATGTCGAATATTTTCGGTATGCCTATTTTTGCCCTAGTAAACCCGTTTTTTCTAAATGTCGAAAAATATTCCCTTCATATTTACATGCGAGAATATAGGTTTTTAAATGTTTTTATAGTATTTTATAAATTATCTAAATAATTATTTGTATCCAATAATTTTAAACAATGATATAATTTTGAAGAGGGGTAAAAAACAGATAAATTACAGTCATAGGGGTGAATTACATGGAACAATTAATGCGAAATTCGTTTCTTTTCTTATCTAAAAATAAAGCGCTAACAAAACTGGCTAAAAAGTACGGTTTACGCTTTGGTGCAGGTCGCTTCGTCGCAGGGGAGACGATTGAATTAGCGACAGCTGCCATTCAGGCATTAAATAAGCAAGGACTTTGTGTAACAATCGATTATTTAGGTGAATTCGTTGATAATGAAGCGGAAGCAAATGAAATGGCTAACCAATCGATTGAAGCGATCCGTGCAATTGGAAGAGAAGGTCTTGATTCGCAGCTTTCTTTAAAGATGACTTCTATGGGATTAGATATCTCTGATGAAATCGTAATGAACAATATGCGCCGTATTTTAGAAGCGGCAAAAGAAAATGGTGTGTTCGTTACAATTGATATGGAAGACTATACACGCTGCGGGAAAACAATTGATATCTTTAAACAATTAAAATCTGAATACGATAATATTGGTACTGTTATTCAAGCTTACCTATATCGTACAGAAAAAGATATTGAAGATTTAAATGCTTATAATCCTAATTTACGTCTTGTAAAAGGTGCTTATAAAGAACCTGAAGAAGTGGCATTCCCAGACAAGAAAGATGTAGATGACAATTATAAAAAAATTATTAAAATGCACTTATTAAATGGGAATTATACTGCAATTGCTTCACATGACGAAGCGATTATTGAATATACAAAAAAACTTGCCGAAGAACACAACATTCCAAGGGATCAATTTGAATTCCAAATGTTATATGGTATTCGTAATGAGCGTCAACTTGAGCTAGTAAAAGAAGGTTACAAAATGCGTGTTTACGTACCTTATGGAAACGACTGGTATGGCTACTTCATGCGTCGTCTAGCAGAGCGTCCAGCAAACGTTGCGTTCGTATTAAAAGGTATGGTTAAAAAATAACCAAGGAGTAAATACTCCTTGGTTATTTTAATTGCTGAAATGCGTAATGTGCCATTTTCTTCGTATCAGGATACAGTTGCTTGCGGGTAGAAGATAATACAACATTAATGACGCGTTTACCGTCTTTTTCATCCACTGTTACGACTGTATATTTGCCAAGTGCTGATAGACCGCTTTTACTTCCAATCGCATATGGATCGTCATATAGTTCTTCTCGTCCATAGTTTGCGATGTTTGGAGAGCGTTCTGAAGTATGTAGAGTTGTACGTGTTGAATTCATATATTCTAAAACAACTGGATACTTTAATGCTTCTTTCGTAATAATAGCAATGTCATATGGTGATACTTTATTCCCAATTGCATCAGCACCACTTGCGTTCTTGAAAGTTGCATGCTTTGTACCAAGTTCCTTTGCTCTAGCATTCATCATTTTCACAAATTCATTTTTTGATCCTGCGATATGTTCTGCAATTGATTCAGCTATTGGATCTGCACTAATGATAAGCATAAGTTTTAATGCCTCATCACGCTTTAATTTTTCTCCAGCACGAAGTTTAATTTTCTTGCTTTGACTTTCTGTTTTAATTGCATTTTCTGTAACCGTAATTTCTTCATCTTCTTTTACATTCTCTAGTAAAAGAAGGGTTGTCATCATTTTGGCTATACTAGCCGGATAAGAACGTTCGTCTTCGCGTTTCCCATATAAAATTTCACCTGTGTTTGCATCGATTGTAACCCCATATTGCCCAGTAATGTTAGGTTGATCAGCTCTTACAGCTTGTTGCCTTTGTGCATAAGAGAAGAAAATCATCCCTGTAAATAGTGTAGCAATCATTACAATCATAACTATTGTTCGTTTCATCATCGTTCCCTCTTTTGTTTTCCATATGTACAAATAAATTGGGCAGAAAAAGCAGCCATTAATCATTATGCCACGTTCTCTGCCCAAAAATATAGCGTTATTTTTCGCCCATATTATGCTTCTTATATTGTTGGTTATTACCTTGGCGTCCTTTTTCAACACCGTGATTATGTGGACCTGCGTTTCCAGTTACACTAGCTGCACTAATTCCAGCCTTTGAAGGGTTCTTCTTAAGTTTTGCCATATATATTCCTCCAGTTTCGTCAGATTATAAAAAGGAAAAGTGCATTTAAACAAAGAAAATACACATGTATAGCATAGCCAAATGAAAGAAAAATATTTATTTCAGAAAATTTTATCAATAAATATATTGCGAAAATTTAAACAGTATCATATATTTATTAGTAGAGGCTCACTCATTGATTGCGACTTATGTCGAAAAATTGAATGAGCATTCATTCAAGAATAGGGGGAGAATTGGATGTTCCAAATTAAAAAGGCTGCTGTTCTAGGTTCAGGCGTAATGGGTTCGGGAATTGCGGCACACTTAGCTAATATTGGTATTCCGACATTATTGCTTGATATTGTACCACCTGCGCTTACGAAAGAAGAGGAAGCGAAGGGACTTACATTAGAACATAAAAGTGTGAGAAATCGTTTTAGTAATACGGCTGTACAGAAACTATTGAAGCAAAAACCAGCTCCTCTGACAGTGAAAGGAAATCTAGCACTGATTGAAGC
Organism: Bacillus sp. GW823-FHT06A11; assembly: GCF_058795355.1. Lineage (NCBI taxonomy): Bacteria > Bacillati > Bacillota > Bacilli > Caryophanales > Bacillaceae > Bacillus > Bacillus sp. GW823-FHT06A11. The sequence goes on from NZ_JBXAHS010000004.1 coordinate 483,678, forward strand.
AGGTAACTTAGAAGATGATCTTGAGCTTCTTGCTGATGTAGATTGGATTATTGAAGTAGTAGTTGAAAACTTAGATATTAAAAAGAAATTATTTGAAAAAGTAGACGCTGTTCGTAAACCAGGTTCTATTGTAAGCTCGAATACGTCAGGTATTTCAGTTGAAAAAATGGCAGAAGGTCGTTCAGACGACTTCCAGAAACACTTCTTAGGCACACACTTTTTTAACCCACCACGATATTTAAAACTTCTAGAGGTAATACCGACGAAAGAAACAGATCCACAAGTATTAAGCTTCATGAAACTATTTGGCGAAGACGTTCTTGGAAAAGGCGTTGTTATCGCAAAAGACACACCAAACTTTATTGGAAACCGCATCGGTACGTACGGTTTATTAGTAACTCTTCAAGAGATGATAAAACGGGGCTACAGCATTGGGGAAGTTGATTCTGTAACAGGTCCATTAATTGGTCGTCCGAAGAGTGCAACGTTCCGTACATTAGATGTTGTTGGTTTAGATACATTCGTACACGTTGCAAATAACGTATATGAAAACGTACAAGAAGAAGAGCGTGATGTATTTAAAGTACCAGCTTTCATGCATGACATGCTTGATAAAAAATGGCTTGGAAGCAAAACAGGTCAAGGCTTCTTCTTAAAACAAGGAAAAGAAATTTTAGAACTAAATCCTGAAACGATGGAATATGAAGCGCGTAAAAAATTAAAAGCTGCATCCGTAGAGTTAAGTAAACAAGAAAAAGGATTAGCGAATAAATTGAAAGCGCTTGTATACGCAAAAGACCGCGCAGGAGAGTTATTATGGAACATCATTACACCAACTCTTTTATACTCTGCAAAACTTCATAAAGAAATTGCTGACGATATCGTTGCAATTGACCAAGCGATGAAGTGGGGCTTCGGCTGGGAGCAAGGACCGTTTGAAGTTTGGGATGCAATCGGCGTTGAAAAATCTGTTCAAAAGATGGAAGAAAACGGCGTAGTCGTTCCTACTTGGGTGAAAGAAATGTTAGAGAAAGGTTTCACTACTTTCTATAAACATGATAACGGCGATAGCTACTATTACGATAATGGCGAATATAAGCTAATCGAGCGTAATAAAAAAGCAATTTCTCTTAAGCAATTAAAAGCGAAAAATGGTGTATTAAAGAAAAATAGCGGAGCGAGCTTAATTGATTTAGGCGACGGCATCCTTTGCTTAGAGTTCCATTCGAAGAGCAATGCAATCGGTATGGATATTACGCAAATGATTAACTACGCTGTTGATGAAGTAGAAAAGAATTATAAAGGTCTTGTTATCGGTAACCAATCGAAGAACTTCTGCGTTGGTGCGAACCTAGCAATGATCTTAATGGAAGCACAAGACGACAATTACTTTGAAATTGAGTTGGTTGTGAAAAACTTCCAAGATGCAATGACGAAAATTAAGTACTCTTCTAAGCCAGTTGTAGCAGCACCATACGGTATGACGCTTGGCGGAGGTACAGAAGTTTGCTTACCAGCAGCTAGCATTCAAGCTTCTAGTGAAACGTATATGGGCTTAGTAGAAGTTGGTGTTGGCTTAATCCCTGGCGGAGGCGGTAATAAAGAGCTATACATTAAACACTTAAATAAAATGCCAAACGGTGTAGAGTTTGATCTGCAAAAAGTTGCGAATAAAGTGTTTGAATCTGTAGCGATGGCGAAAGTTTCTACATCAGCACAAGAAGCTGTATCGAACAACTTCTTAGGCGATAAAGACGGTATTAGTGTGAATGGTGATCACTTACTATATGATGCGAAACAGAAAGCACTTGCTTTATATGAAGCGGGCTATAAAGCACCGATTCGTAAAAAGATACCAGTTGTTGGTGAAACAGGATATGCAACTCTTGTACTTGGTGCAGAAGCAATGCATTTATCAGGTTACATTTCTGAACATGATCTTCACATTGCGAAGAAACTTGCATATGTCATTGCGGGCGGAAAAGTGCCGTACGGAACAGAAGTTGATGAGCAGTATTTATTAGATGTAGAACGTGAAGCATTTATTAGCTTAGTAAGTGAGATGAAATCACAAGCAAGAATGCAGCACATGCTTGTAAAAGGAAAGCCATTACGTAACTAATAACGAGGGGAGATATCGTTCATGAGAGAAGCTGTCATTGTTGCGGGAGCAAGAACACCAATTGGAAAAGCAAAGAGGGGTTCATTAAAAACAGTTCGTCCTGACGATCTAGGGGCGTTAGTAGTAAAGGAAACGTTAAAGCGTGCAAATTATGAAGGACCAATCGATGATTTAATTTTCGGTTGTGCGATGCCAGAAGCAGAACAAGGTTTAAATATGGCTCGTAATATCGGCGGACTAGCAGGACTTTCTTACGATGTTCCAGCTATTACAATTAACCGTTACTGTTCTTCTGGTTTACAAAGTATCGCTTACGGAGCAGAGCGCATTATGCTTGGTCACTCTGAAGCTGTATTATCAGGCGGAGCGGAATCAATGAGTTTAGTTCCAATGATGGGACACGTTGTTCGTCCGAATAGTCGCCTTGTAGAAGCGGCTCCGGAATATTATATGGGTATGGGACATACAGCAGAGCAAGTTGCTGTGAAATATGGAATTTCTCGTGAAGAGCAAGATGCATTTGCAGTAAGAAGTCATCAACGTGCTGCCAAAGCATTAGCGGCAGGAAACTTTGCTGATGAAACAGTATCTGTAGATGTGACGTTACGCTCGGTTGGCTCAAACAATAAACTGCAAGAAGAAACAATCATTTTCGCACAAGATGAAGGTGTAAGAGCAGAGACGACGCTAGACATTTTAGGGAAATTACGTCCAGCATTTAACGTTCGCGGTTCTGTAACAGCTGGTAACTCTTCACAAATGAGTGACGGTGCAGCATCTGTACTATTAATGGATCGTGAAAAAGCAGTGAGCGATGGCATGAAGCCACTTGCGAAATTCCGTTCATTTGCAGTAGCTGGCGTACCACCAGAAGTAATGGGAATCGGCCCAATCGCTGCAATTCCAAAAGCGTTAAAACTAGCTGGCTTAGAGCTATCTGATATTGGCTTATTCGAACTAAACGAAGCATTTGCTTCTCAATCGATCCAAGTTATTCGTGAACTTGGTTTAGATGAAGAAAAAGTAAACGTAAACGGTGGTGCAATCGCACTTGGACATCCACTTGGCTGTACAGGAGCAAAACTAACACTATCTCTTATTCACGAAATGAAACGCCGCAACGAACAATTCGGTATCGTAACAATGTGTATTGGCGGCGGAATGGGAGCAGCGGGAGTGTTTGAATTACTATAAAAAAAGTGGAAGCGGCTTGTTCAGAATGTGAGGGGGATGGAGCTTCAGACGTAGAGGCGCTCTTTACCTCGTAGGAAGAAGCGAAGCCACCGAACATTCTAGCCGCTGGAACTGGATTATAAAAAAAGTGCAAGCAGTTCGCTCAGAACGAGACGACGCTAAAGCAAAGAATGGAAGCAACAAAGGTTTATAAAAAATAAACGGGAGAGCCAGCTTCTTTCAAAAAGAGAGAAGCTGCTCATGAAAATATGAAGGAGGAAATTTTCATGGAAAAAACAGTAGGAAATGCGGTTAAAGGCGGTAGCTTTTTAGTTGATGAGATTACGATTGATCAAGTGTTTACGCCAGAAGATTTTTCATCTGAGCATAAAATGATTGCAAAAACGACAGAGGACTTTATCGTAAATGAAGTTCTTCCAGAGCTTGAATATTTAGAGCAACATGAATTTGATCGTTCAGTTCGTCTTTTAAAAGAAGCTGGGGAGCTTGGTTTATTAGGCGCTGACGTACCAGAAGAGTACGGTGGGATTGGTCTTGATAAAGTAAGCTCAGCGTTAATCGCAGAGAAATTCTCTCGCGCTGGCGGCTTTGCAATCACTCACGGTGCTCACGTAGGTATCGGATCTTTACCAATCGTATTATTCGGTAACGAAGAGCAAAAGAAAAAGTATTTACCATTACTTGCAACTGGTGAAAAATTAGCTGCATACGCATTAACTGAGCCAGGTTCAGGATCTGACGCATTAGGCGCAAAAACAACTGCACGTTTAAATGCAGAAGGTACACATTATGTATTAAACGGTGAAAAACAGTGGATTACAAACTCTGCATTCGCTGACGTATTCGTTGTATATGCAAAAATTGATGGAGAGCATTTCTCAGCATTTATCGTAGAGAAAGAATACGCTGGTGTATCTACAAGCCCTGAAGAGAAGAAAATGGGTATTAAATGTTCTTCAACTCGTACGTTAATTTTAGAAGATGCGTTAGTACCGAAAGAAAACCTACTTGGTGAAATCGGTAAAGGTCATATTATCGCATTCAACATTTTAAATATCGGTCGTTATAAATTAGGTGTTGGTACAGTTGGATCTGCAAAACGTGCAGTAGAAATTTCAGCACAATATGCAAACCAACGTCAACAGTTCAAGCAACCAATCGCTCGCTTCCCATTAATTCAAGAGAAACTTGCGAATATGGCAGCAAAAACATATGCAGCTGAAAGTTCTGTATATCGTACAGTAGGTTTATTCGAAAGCCGCATGAGCACATTATCTGAAGAAGAAGTAAAAGACGGTAAAGCAGTAGCAGCTTCTATCGCTGAATATGCAATCGAGTGCTCTTTAAACAAAGTATTCGGTTCTGAAGTATTAGACTATACAGTAGATGAAGGTGTTCAAATTCACGGTGGTTACGGGTTTATGGCAGAGTACGAGATTGAAAGAATGTACCGTGATTCTCGTATTAACCGTATTTTCGAAGGAACGAACGAAATTAATCGCCTAATCGTACCAGGTACGTTCTTACGTAAAGCGATGAAAGGTGAATTACCACTTCTTCAAAAAGCACAAAAATTACAAGAAGAGTTAATGATGATGATGCCAGAAGAAGTAGGCGATGAGCCATTAGCACTTCAAAAATATTTAGTAACTAACGCGAAGAAAATCGGCTTAATGGTAGCTGGATTAGCTGCTCAAAAATACGGTAAAGCATTAGATAAAGAGCAAGAAATTCTTGTGAATATCGCTGACATTGTAAGCAATCTATACGCAATGGAATCAGCTGTTCTTCGTACAGAAAAAGCAATCAAAACAACTGGTCTTGAAAAGAATAAACAAAAAGTGTTATACACTGAAGTATTCTGCCAAGAAGCATTTAACGAAATCGAAGCAGATGCGAAAGAAACACTTATCGCAGTTGAAAACGGCGACATGCTGCGCATGATGTTATCATCATTACGTAAATTAACTCGCCACACACCACTTAACGTAATTCCGAAGAAACGTGAAATCGCTGCGAAAATTTTAGAAGATGAGCGTTACACAGTTTAATATCTTTAAAGAACAGTAGTCGTTTATACGGCTACTGTTCTTTTTTCTGAAAAAATGAAATTTTTAGTGGTATAAAACTAATACCATTAGTATAATAAAACTAATGGTATTAGTTTTCGTGGAGAGGGAGATGGGAATATGAGAATGATGCATGAAAAAACGGTATATCAATTGTCATTTTTGCCAAGAGCGTTTCCTGTGAATTGTTACTTTGTGGAGGAAGAGGATGGTTTAACTTTAATTGATGCTGCTTTGCCATATAGCGCAAAAGGAATTTTACAGGCGGCTGAGAAAATAGGAAAACCAATTACGAATATTGTATTAACACATGCGCATGATGATCACATCGGTGCATTAGACGCATTAAAGGAAGTACTTCCTCATGTTCCAGTCTACATTTCTAAGCGGGACGCAAAGCTGTTAGAAGGAGATACGACGTTACAAAAGGATGAACCAAATACGCCAATAAAAGGCGGTGTACCTAAAAAGATAAAAACGGTACCTGATGTTTTATTGGAAGATGGCGACCGAGTTGGATCGCTTCTTGCGATTATGACACCGGGACATACGCCGGGCTCCATGTCGTTTCTTGATGTACGAAATAAAGCTCTTATTGTTGGGGATGCATTTCAAACAAGAGGAGGTATGGCTGTTTCGGGACAAATGAAATTTTGGTTTCCGTTTCCAGCGATGGCAACGTGGAGCAAAGAAATATCATTACAAAGTGCACAGAAGCTAAGCGAATATGAACCTTCCTTGCTTGCGGCAGGGCACGGAAAAATGATAAAGGATCCAGGGGCTGTCATAGAGCTTGCTATTCAGGAAGCGAAGCGGAATATAGAAAGTAAGAAAGAGGGTTAATTTATGTCACCTAGAATCGGACTTACATTACAGAAAATTGTAGAAACAGCTGCAGAAATTGCAGATACAAATGGAATACAAGAAGTAACGTTAGCTTCATTAGCGCAAAGATTAGGGATACGTTCGCCCTCACTATATAATCATGTAAAAGGGTTACAAGATGTACGGAAAAATCTTGGTATTTACGGAATACAACAGCTGCATAACAAACTGGAAGAAGTAGCCGAGGATAAACAGATGGATGAAGCAATTCATGCATTAGGAGAAGCATATGTAGCATTTGTCCGAAAACATCCTGGACTATATGAAGCAACTTTTTTACGAGATGAAGAAGTAAGAAAAGCAGGTGACGGAATTGTAAAGCTTTGTCTTCAGGTTTTACAACAGTATGGCTTAGAAGGAGAGAATGCACTTCATGCGACACGCGGATTCAGAAGTATTTGTCATGGATTTGCTTCGATTGAACAGCAGGGCGGATTTGGTTTGCCGTTAGATTTAGATATAAGTTTACATGTATTGTTGGAAACGTTTATTAAAGGGTTACGTGAATAAGAAGCGAGGCAAACAAAAACCTTAGAAGTGATTCTAAGGTTTTTTAGTGCATATAATTCGAAAAGAGCGGTAGGCTTTTTCTCATTACATGATATTATTTAGCAGGTTTGAAAAATGTGTATATAGCTACGGAAAGGCAAACGAAAATAAAAGCAATAGGATCTTGATATGGACTAGGCTCAGAGCCCTTCTGGATTTCTGTAAGGAAGTCATGTGTTTTCATGTTCATTGCTCCTTTAACTAATAAGTTTTATATGATGCGAGGGTTATGGTGGATAGATAAGAAATTTTTGGAATTTCATCTAATAATTATTCTATAGTAATCTAATTCCAAAAACTATATAATACAAAGCTTTCATGATATGTAAAATTGCATATTATTCTTTTTGAAAAATTTGTTATATTATCTATATATTTGTATTAAAGGGTTTTTGTTAAGGTAATGAAAACAAATGGAGGAATAGTATGAGAAAAACAGTATTAGACGCGTATAATGCAGAAAGAGAAGTAGATAACATAACATATAAAAATCTAGTTGTGACGATTGCAAGCATTCTAGGGTTCTCACTCTTAGGGGGATTATTCCTTGCTTTAGCCCTTGGGATTTTTGGAGAAGAGGTATTACGTGCTAATTTAGAGGGATATTATTTACTTCTATTTGATGCAGCTGTTGTTACTATTGTTTTATTTGCGTATAAACCAGTGCTTCATTTTATTAAGAACATATGGGATGTATCTATTTTAAAAAATGGGAAAACCTACTTGTATTTATTAATAGGTTTTATCATCATTGCATTAACTCAGTATGTAATGTTAGAGTTGTTTAGCTTTGAAAGTGCAGAGCAGCAACGAGATCAATTAGGGAGCTTAGGACTTCAAAATAGTCTACAAAGTATTATATATGTGTTAAGTGTTGCTATAATTACACCAATTAAAGAAGAAATTTTATATAGAGGTATTTTGTATCGATTTTTTGAAAAGAAATATAGTTTTCTAGTTGGTATCATTATTTCTTCCTTTATCTTTGGGATTCTTCATGGTGGTTTTCCAGTTACGGCAATGATTATGGGGATTGTATTTGCTATGTTATATAAGAAAACACAATCTATTTTACCTAGCATTATTTTACATATTGTATGGAACCTACTTGTGAGTATAAGTATGATTGTTTCTTTATAAAATTGAATGAATATTTAGCATAAAAGATGAATGGCCTAGCTATTCATCTTTTATTTTGTTTATATGTGCGAAAAGTTGATGAATACAATCCAAAAAGAACCAAATACTAATGATGAATGAACAAAGAAAGGCGGGTATGTTATATGCAAAACTTAACAGAGCTTGAAGTAGAAAACTTACGTCATTTAATTGGTGGACACGCAACAATTATTAACAAGTTGGAGCAGTATGCACAGACGTGTACAGATCCACAACTGAAACAAATGCTACAAAAAGATGCGCAAGATGCACGAAATACAAAACAGCAATTACTGACTTTCCTAGGATAGGAGGAAGAGAAAGATGAATGAAAAAGATATGGTAAATGATTATTTAGCAGGATTGAATGCAAGTTTAACGAGCTATGCAAATTATATTGCTCAGTCTGATAATGAACAGTTACATCAAACGTTAATTCAAATTCGTAATCAAGACGAGGCGCGCCAACGTAATATGTATGAGTACGCAAAGCAAAAGAGTTATTACAAACCGGCAGCACCTGCTAATCCAATGATTGTACAGCAATTAAAAAGTCAATTAAGTGCGGAACAATAGTGAAAAGAAAACGAGCGAATTTATTCGCTCGTTTTCTTTTTGTATATGTCAATAAATACATAATAAATATTTTTCCAGTTGTAACAAATATGACGAAAATGGAATATAACAATTCACAAAAAGGACAAAAACTTTGTTCAATATTTCACAAAGTATCCATGGTTTCTATCGTGAGAACCTCTATAATTAGGAGTGTAAAGAGCAAAAGAAATAGATTATATGATCAATTAGGAGAGATTGCTATGAAAAGACATACAAGAAAAATTGCAATTATCGGTACTGGATTAGTTGGATCAAGTTGTGCGTATTCTATTGTGAATCAAGGTATTTGCGAAGAGCTATTATTAATTGATATAAATCATGAACGTGCAGTTGGGGAAGCAATGGATTTATCACATTGCATTAACTTTACAAATACAAGAACAAAAGTATATGCAGGAAACTATGAAGACTGCATAGATATGGACATTGTCATTATTACAGCAGGACCAGCACCAAAACCAGGGCAAAGTCGCTTAGATACTTTAGGAGCGAGTGCGAAGATTATGGAAAGTGTTGTTGGTGGCGTAATGGAAAGTGGATTTGATGGTATTTTCTTACTTGCATCGAACCCAGTTGATATTATTACATATCAAGTTTGGAAATTATCTGGATTACCTAGAAATCGCGTAATCGGTACTGGTACATCACTAGATTCTTCTCGCTTAAGAACAATTTTATCTGAAATGCTACATGTAGACCCTCGTAGTATTCATGGGTATTCATTAGGAGAACATGGTGATTCTCAAATGGTTGCTTGGTCTCATGTAACTGTTGGTGGAAAGCCAATTCTGCAAATTTTAGAAGAACAAAAAGAACGATTTGGAGAAATAAATTTAGATGAAATTGTTGAGAAAACTGCAAAAGCTGGCTGGGAAATTTATAAACGTAAAGGAACTACTTATTACGGAATCGGAAACTCTCTAGCGTATATTGCGAGTTCAATCTTTAACGATGATCACCGTGTCATTGCTGTATCAGCCATTTTAGATGGTGAGTACGGTGAATACGATATTTGTACAGGAGTACCAGCTATTATTACTAGAGACGGTATAAGAGAAGTTGTAGAACTCAATTTAACAGAGGATGAAGAATCTCGATTCGCAAAATCAAACGATATTTTACGTGATTATATGAAAACAATTGGTTACTAACTTATAGAAGAAGGTGAAACAAATGAAGGAATATATAATGTCTCGTGTATTTAAAGCATCTGCTGGAATCGCACAAGGTATTTTCGTATCCCTCGGAATTGGTTTACTAATCGAAAATATAGGAAGAATTGTTGATATTCCGTTGCTTATTACAATTGGAGTTGTTGCAAAATCACTTATGGCACCAGCCATTGGTGCTGGAATTGCTTTTATGATCGGTGCAAATGGTCTTGTAATCTTCTCGGCTATGGTGGCTGGAGCAATTGGTGCCGGATCCATTTCAATTACTGAAGCTGGTCTAATTATTAAAACAGGTGAGCCAATCGGTGCTTTATTAACAGCAACTTTAGCTGTATATATTGGTAAACGTTTAAGCGGAAAAACTGCTTTAGATATGATGCTCGTTCCATTTGCGGCCATATTAGGTTCTGGTTTAGTTGGTATTTGGTTATCTCATAATATTACTCCTGTTTTAAATGCAGTTGGAGCGTTCATTAAAGATAGCTCAGCTGGTAGCCCGTTTATCGCTTCTATCGTCATTGCAGTAGTTTGGGGACTATTACTTATCTCTCCAGCTTCATCAGCTGCGTTAGCGATCGCACTTAGCTTAGACGGTGTTGCAGGTGGTGCAGCTCTTGCCGGATGCGTCGCTCAGTTTATCGGATTCTCTGTCATCTCAGCAAAAGAAAACAATTTAGGTGGCATATTAGCTCAAGCTCTTTGTACTCCGAAAGTACAGTTGCCAAATATCACTAAAAATCCAATGATTCTCGTCCCAACTGTCGTCGCCAGTGCTATAGTCGGTCCGGTATCCGCATTAATTTTCCAACTGGAAGCAGGAAAAGAAATTGCAGGTCTTGGATTAAGTTCTCTTATCGCACCAATTAATTTAATTTCCAGCGAAGGATGGGAAGTTCTCCCGGCGATGGTAATTACTTATATCGTCATTCCAGTAGCTGTTTCTTATATACTTTACATTGCTCTTAAAAAAGCAGGTCGTATTCATTCTGGTGATATGACTGTACCGCAATCTTAAATTGAAAATCTCCTTAATAATAGATAAAAGCAGACTGAGAAGCCACAGTCTGCTTTTTTGTCATGTTACATTCTATGATTTTGTTTTACTGGAACTCTTATTGGTTCTTTGGCCAATAAGAGTTGAACGCCGAAGTAAAGTATGCTTGCAAGTGTCATTCCAGAAACGGCATCTACAAAGGCATGTTGCTTCGTAAATAGCGTTGATAAAATAATAAGTGTACCGAAGAAAGTAAGGATGTAATATTCAAAAGCATGTTGTTCTCTACGCTTAAAGGCAGCTAACATAATTACAAATGTAGTAAGAACGTGAATGCTAGGGAAACAGTTTACTGGCTGGTCGATACTATAAATATAGCGAACTAGTTCAGAAAATACATCTGTTCCAACGACAGTCGGACGCGGTACAGTTGTTTGCCAAAAATAATAAATAGAAAAACAAGCAAGCTTTCCAAAAATAACACTACTTAAAGTGACATAATATTGCTTTCGGTCAGCGAAGCAGTAATAAATAAGTGCGCCGTATAAGTATGGAAACCAAAGTAAATAAGGAATAATAAATGCTTTTACAAATGGAATCCAATCATCTACTACAGTTGTAACGTCTACTGCGTGAACAGTCGATTTATTTAATACGTCGTAAAGGGGACTTACGAGTACGAGTAGAAGTATATAACTTAACGGAAGAAAAGATGAAAGTTTAAATTTCTTCATGTTGATCTCCTATGTTTAGTAATGTAAGTAAATTCAATTGATTATAATATAGAAACGTGAATTGGGCTATCGATTTTACTTACATTTTCTTGAATTAACCTTACGTTTTTGTCACTTGACTAAAAAGAAGGGGGAGGGTGCTAAATGAAGCGTTTATCATATTTTTTAGTTTTTATATTGTTATGCCTAGTAGGTGCTGGGTGTGCAAAGAATAACGAAGGAGAAAAATTAGAATATAACGGAAGAGCACTCGTAATTGGAGTTGTTGGAGAAAAGCCGAAAGATACGTTTAGGAATGTAAAGTTTGAAAGTATAAAGTTAGAAGAAATGCAGGAGAAATCAGCAAAAGTTGATGGTTTTTTCGTTATGAAAGAATACTTTAAAGAGGCATCAAAGGAGCAGTATACGGACTTATTTTTATCGTTAAAGAAGCCGGTATTTTTTATTGGTTTGCAAGATAGACCGTATTTAATTTTTACTAACAAGGATTTAGATTATGATAATACCCCAAAGGATAAAACGATGACTTATACGCAAGGGTTTGTAAATATGGGGAACCCTGAAGGGCAATATTGGGGTATGGGATTATATAATGATACTGTTTCCGATCGAAATATTCATAATATGTATATAGTAGTATTTCAAACCATTTCGGATTACTTAAGTCGATGATGAAGGAGCCTGTAAACGAGGCTTCTTATTTTTTTATGTAGAAGCTAGTTTAAGTATGGGGAATACAGAAGTTGCTGATAAAATAGATAAAAATGGTTTTGAACTTGGGGAGGAGGCCTCTTTAGCAAAATATGAAGTGGGTATAGATATACCTATACCATTTACAAATCATGATTTACATATCGGGGTTCACCCTCACTTGGACAAACGGGTGGTTCTTTTAAGGTAAGTTCAAGTGGATTTAAAGTAAATTTCCCTTGGGGACCTGGAGCTAGTCCTGTGGGTACAGGTGTTGAAGTAGAGATAAAGTAAAAAGGGGTATCTTTTATGACTTTAGAAAGTTTGAAAAAAATTTTAACAATTCTTTTTGTTATTTGTTTTTTTGGTACTATTATTTTTACAATGTTCGATGCTACATATAATTTAAAAGAAAAAATAATTTTTTCATTGATATATTTAATTACAGTTCCTATTAGTTTTTTAATTTTATATAAAATAGGTAAATTTTTCATTAAATAAAGAGGTGAATTAAAATGGAGAAGGTAGAGAAAGATACATTACTTCCGATTGGTTCAGTTGTGAGATTTAAAACATGGGAACAACCATTGATGATATATGGTAGAAAACAAGAAGATTCAAAAACTAAGAAAACTTGGGATTATGTAGCTTGTTATTATCCTATCGGAAATATTTCAACTGAATATAATATGTTTTTTAATCATGAACATATATCAGAAGTTATTTTTACTGGATATGTAAATGAAGATGAAATAAAGTTGCGTGAAGATTTAAACTAGCATTATTGATTTTACAACTATAATAACTATAATATATTCACTAGGGTATATTATAATTATTATAGTTTTTTTGAATGTAAATAGAAGGATATTTATTGTGGGGATAAGGGGGAATGATATTGAAAACTATTAAAAACACATTATTATTTGTTCTATGTTTGGTAGTTCTTAGTGGTTGTTTTACAAGAGAGGGAACGATTGTTGGTGGTAAAGTTCATGGTGCTTCAGATAGTATATCTGGGAAGTATAAAAGTTTCACAGGTTTTGCAACTCAAGATATGGATGTGAAAAAAGGTGAAAGCTGGATATTCTCCTTTGATGATAAAACTAAGCAAGGAACCATAAAAGCTTATGTTTTAGATTCAAATGATAATACAATACTGGAAGTTAATAGTGGAAAAGGCGAAAATAATATTAAAGTGTCTAAAGATGATACATATAAAGTTAAAATTATAACAGAAGAACATGGTGGGGAATTTGAAATATCATGGAAAAAAGAAAAGTAGCTAGTTAATAAGTAGAGGATTATTATTATGTTCTTAGGAGTTGAATGGCTTCCAAAGAGATGGGGAAAAAGGAAAATTTCAGAACAGTTTCTGTAAGCGAAATTTGCTGATGAAGGAAAAGGAATTTTGATTATTACTTATGCTATAGATTTATATGTGAATTATATTCCTTTAAAAGTAAAGAAATATAATTCACTTTAATTTCTATTGAATATAGAAGTGAGTATGCTATGAAAGTCATGTGTATGCATGGCTTTTTCTTTGTAGTAATTTCTTAATCATCATGGAATTCTCTCACTATTACGGCCAAAATCGTTAGTTCCTTTTATCTGTACGCCTTTGTCATGTGAATTGTTTCCAGGTTTTGTGACTATAGGAAGAAACCGATGCAGCCCAAGGGTTAGTAAAGAAAAATAGGGAGTTAATCAAACGTTTGTTTAAGCTGTATGTTCGGTAGGAAGAAACCGATGCAGCTCAAAGGTTAAGAAAGAAAAATGGAGAATTAATCAAACGTTTGTTTAAGCTGTATGTTCGGTAGAAAGAAACTCATGTAGTTCAAAGGCTAACAAAGAAAAATAAGAAATTAATCAAACGCTTGTTTAAGATATATGTTTGGTGCAGAATCTAAAAAAATTTATATATTTATTTTTTTCTTAACAAATGGCGGAAAAATAAGAAAAATTCGCAGGATTATTAAAAATTATCACGAAATAAGTAAAAGTTTAGCGAATAATGGTTTGAAATAATAAAACGTTTTCTATATGATAAAGGTAAAGGTTAGTAAAAAAGTAGGTGAATTTATGACAGTAACATTTTATTCATATCCAAAGTGTGGCACATGTCAAAAGGCAAAGAAATGGTTTGAGGCAAACGATGTAGCATATGAGATGATTCATATTGTTGAAAATCCACCATCAAAAGAAGATTTACGTAATTTACATGAAAAAAGTGAATTACCATTAAAAAAATTCTTTAATACAAGTGGAATGCGTTACCGTGAACTTGGTCTGAAAGATAAGTTGAAAGATGCAAGCGAAGACGAAATGTATGAGCTTTTAGCATCTGATGGCATGTTGATCAAACGTCCAATTGTAACAGATGGAACGAATGTAACACTTGGTTTTAACGAAGAGCAGTTTGAAAGTGTGTGGAAAAAGTACCAATAAGGTATTTTTACATAATTAATACATTCACTGGAGGTACAGTCATGAGCATTCCAAATAATTTACGTTACTCTGAAGAACACGAATGGGTAAAAACTGAAGGTAATGAAGTTGTTATCGGTATCACTCACTTTGCACAAGGTGAGCTAGGCGATATCGTATTCGTTGAACTTCCTGAAGTAGGTGCAACAATCGAAGCTGACGAGCCATTCGGAAGCGTAGAATCTGTTAAAACAGTTTCTGAGCTATACGCACCTGTAAGTGGTAAAGTTGTAGCAGTAAACGAAGAATTAAGTGACCAACCAGAACTTGTTAACGAATCTCCATACGAGGGTGCATGGATGGTTAAAGTTGAACTTTCTGATGCAAGCCAAGTTGAGAAGTTATTAACTGCAGAAAAATATGCAGAAATGACAAACCAAGACTAATTATAGTCGACTAAAGGACAGCCTTTGTGCTGTCCTTTTTTATTTTGTGTAAAATAATGAATGTAGAATCATATACTAATTATCGTGTAGGAGAACGTTTTTTGAAAAAAACTTTTTCGTATAACCTTTATGCAGGTCTAGCCGCTTTTGCTTTTCGTTGTCTAGCTTTTCACGTCTAAGAATTTTCTGCACAAGAAGACAAAAAAGCGTTTTCTGTGCGAAAGAACTTTAGCCAAAAGAACTAAAAAGTTGGGCATTTCACTCCTTTACTTGAGGCGAAAAGAGCCTTGAGTGAAGGAGTTCGGGTACATTCTTGTTCTAAACGAGCCGCTTCCGCTTTTCTTTTGCAAAAATAAACAGGAAACAACATGAAAATAACGAATATACTATATACTAAGTTAAAGGTTGTATAGTATATGGTGATCGGGTGATGACATATGATTTATGTAGAAAAAGTCATTATTGTAGAAGGTACATCAGATAGAAGAAAGATTGAATCTATTATTCGTGAACCGGTGGAAATTGTTTGTACAAATGGTACAATTGGTTTGTCGAAAATGGATGAGCTCGTTGATCAGTTTTTTGATAAGGAAGTGTATGTGCTAGTGGATGCTGATGATGCTGGAGAAAAGTTAAGGAAACAATTTCGAAAAGAATTTCCGCAAGCCGAGCATATCTATATTGATCGCTCGTACCGAGAAGTGGCAACTGCGCCATCTACACACTTAGCAAATGTATTATGGGGAGCCGATATTGACGTTTATACAGAATATTTACGGTAAGGAATGATAGAAGTGATCGATTGGACAGGAGCCGAAGCTACAGCCCTAATAGAGAATGAAGAAAAAACAGTGTTATATGTATATACTCCAATGTGTGGAACATGCCAATTAGCAAAAAAGATGTTAACAGTCGTTGAGATGACAATTGAAGGCCTCAAAATTGGGATGTTAGATTTAAATTATGCTCCGCATTTAGCGAAAGAGTATGGGATTGAAAGTGTACCTTGTTTACTTGTTTTTGAAAATGGGACACTGATGAAGAAGATATACGCATTTCATTCGGTTGAATATTTATATACGGAATTAAAGTAGGCGGCAAAATTTTTGCCGCCTCGACATATTTCTTGGGAAATATGTCGAGATGCAGGGTGGATACAGTATTTGTCGAGCGAAAATAACAGGATTGCTCTTTAGTGAGAGGGAATGGTATGTAATAGAAAGTGATATGAAGGATGTGATTTAGGGTGAGATTATATTCTTTGCTTCAATCATTTGTAAATTACGCTAATGGTCAATATCATTTAGAACCACTTTTAAGACAAGAAGAAAAAACTGTTAATTTCCGCTTTAGAGATGAAAGTTGTTCGTTACAAATTTCAAGAGATTATATAGAGCTGGTACATGAGGAAAGAGGAACGGAACAAATCATTTGCTTAGACGAAAAGGATATAGAACAATTGGTGAATGGAAATGTACGATTGCAAATGTTAATGAATGATGGACGTGTACAATATTCAGGAACGTACCGAACGATGTTATTAGTGGAATCGATGTTTCATATATGTAAACCGATGTCAGTAGGTGCTTAAAATTCTGAAGTTTCATTTTTTGCGAAAATTTCTGTTGACATGGTGAGCGTATATTGATACAATTCAAGTCATAAAATATAGACAATTTCATAAATTTCAAATCAGACGAAAATTGAATCTGATTTCTCTTATCAAGAGAGGTGGAGGGACTGTGCCCTGTGAAGCCCGGCAACCGTCAACTTATGTTGAAATGGTGCCAATTCCTGCAAAGCGAATGCTTTGAGAGATGAGAGAGAGGGATAATGTTGTTATATACGCATATAAACCTTTCTGCTTCTCTAAAGCAGAAAGGTTTTTTTATTGTTTGAATGTGGAGGACATTCAAATAATAAAAGTAATGATAACAGTGGACTACACGCATTAAAAATAAAAAATTGCGGAGTCGACCTAAACAAAAAAGGGGTGAACATCATGATTCTATTAGAGAATGTAAGGAAAATATATAAGGCGAAAAGCGGTGATGTCACTGCTGTAGATAACGCCAATTTAAAAATAGAAAAAGGCGAAATATTTGGTGTTATCGGATATAGCGGCGCTGGGAAAAGTTCTTTAATCAGATTGTTTAATCAGTTAGAGAAACCGACTTCTGGCCAAATTACAATTGCGAATCGTGTCATATCAGCAATTACAGGAAGTGAACTTCGTAAGGCAAGGCAAGAAATCGGAATGATTTTTCAGCACTTTAACTTACTTTGGTCACGAACTGTACGTGAAAATATAGAGTTTCCACTTGAAATTGCAGGTGTTGATAAAACGAAGAGAAGAAAACGTGTTGATGAATTAATTCATCTTGTTGGATTAGAAGGAAGAGGAGACGCGTACCCATCTCAGCTGAGCGGGGGACAAAAACAACGCGTTGGGATTGCAAGAGCATTAGCTAACAACCCACAAGTACTTTTATGTGATGAAGCAACGTCGGCTCTTGATCCAGAAACGACAGATCAAATTTTGGATTTACTATTAGACATTAATAAGCGCCTTGGTTTAACAATTGTACTCATTACACATGAGATGCACGTAATTCGAAAGATTTGTAATCGAGTGGCGGTAATGGAGAGAGGAAAGATTGTGGAAACGGGTCCAGTACTTGATGTATTCCGTAATCCGAAGCAAGATATTACGAAACGATTTGTACAGCAGTTAACAGATTCTGAAGATACAAATGAAACGATTGAAAGTTTAATTGAAAAATATCCAGATGGAAAAGTAATTCGTTTGCAGTTTATTGGTGAGGCTGTAGAAAGACCAGTCCTTCAACGATTGATGCAACGCAGTGATATAGAAGTTAGCATTTTGCAAGGAAATATCGCACAAACGAATAACGGTTCTTACGGTAGTTTAGTTGTTCATTTAAATGGTGAGGAAACAGCGATCCAGCAAGCGATAGAAGGAATTCATCAAGATCAAGTAGAGCTGGAGGTGATTGCACATGGATAAGTTACTCGCAAATGTTGATTGGAATCAAATGTTAGAAGCAACTGGTGAAACGTTATATATGACGGCAATCGCAGCTCTTGCGACATTTGTTTTAGGATTAATTTTAGGATTGTTACTCTTCATGACAGCGAAAGATAATTTATGGGAAAACAAATCAATTAATACGGTGATTGGAGCATTCGTAAATATATTCCGTTCTATACCGTTCATCATTTTAATTATTTTATTAATCCCATTCACAAAGATTCTTCTTGGAACAATTCTTGGAGCAAGTGCAGCGCTGCCAGCTTTAATTATTGGGGCGGCACCATTCTACGCGAGAATGGTTGAAATCGCACTTCGCGAAATTGATAAAGGTGTAATTGAAGCTTCCAAAGCAATGGGAGCAAAAACAAGCACAATTATTTTAAAAGTATTGATTCCAGAATCGTTACCAGCATTAGTATCTGGTATTACGGTTACGACAATTGCTTTAGTAGGCTATACAGCAATGGCGGGAGTTGTTGGTGCTGGTGGCCTTGGAACACTTGCTTACTTAGAAGGATTCCAAAGGGGAAATAACGATGTAACAATCGTTGCGACAATTTGTGTATTACTAGTTGTATTTTTAATTCAGTGGATTGGTGATAGTTTAACGACTCGAATAGATAAACGATAATAAAAACGGGAGGATGTTTCAAATGAAAAAATTATTACTTACGGCACTTATTTCAACTTCAATTTTTGGTTTAGCTGCTTGTGGCGGGAAAGATAAAGATGAAAAGAAACTCGTTGTTGGTGCTTCTAACGTACCGCACGCTGAAATTTTAGAAAAGGCAAAACCGTTACTTGAGAAAAAAGGAATCGAGTTAGAAATTAAAAAATTCCAAGACTACGTATTACCAAATAAATCGTTAGCGGATAAAGATTTAGATGCAAACTACTTTCAGCACATTCCGTATTTAGAAAAAGAAATTAAAGATAAAAAATATGATTTTGAAATAGCGGGGAAAATTCATTTAGAACCAATTGGTGTATACTCTCAAAAGTATAAGAGCCTAAAAGAACTTCCAGACGGGGCGACAATCATTATGAGTAATTCCGTTACTGACCATGGACGTGGTTTAGCAATTTTACAAAAAGAAGGCATTTTAAAAATTAAAGACGGAGTAGAGCCAGTTAATGCAACTCCAAAAGATATTGCAGATAATCCGAAAAACTTAAAATTTAAAACAGATATCGAGCCGGGTTTACTACCACAAGTGTATAACAATAAGGAAGGCGATGCTGTTTTAATTAACTCTAACTATGCAATTGATGCGAAATTAAACCCAGAAAAAGATGCAATTGCAATTGAAGGTGATGATTCACCGTACGCAAACATAGTAGCTGTTCGTAAAGGTGATAAAGATAAAAAAGAGATTAAAGAGCTTGTAGAAGTATTGCATTCTAAAGAAATCGAAGACTTTATTAATAAAGAATATAAAGGAGCGGTTGTTCCTGTAAAAGAATAATTGCTGAAAAGGCTGGTGTATGCCAGCCTTTTTTATAACTACATAACTATAGGGGAGAAGGGGACATCATATGAAAAAGATTCTATTGTCAGTTGTTACAGCGCTGTCTGTATTTACATTAGCTGCTTGCGGAGGAAAAGAAGAGAATAAGCTTGTTGTTGGAGCTTCTAACGTGCCGCATGCTGTTATTTTAGAGAAAGCACAGCCAATCTTAGAGAAAAAAGGCATTAAGTTAGAGATTAAAAAGTTCCAGGATTATGTACTGCCAAATAAAGCGTTAGCGGATAAAGAGATTGATGCGAACTACTTCCAGCATATTCCGTATTTAGATAAGGAGATCCAAGAAAAGGGATATAAAATTGTAAACGCAGGAAAAATTCATTTAGAGCCAATGGGTATTTATTCTAAGAAATATAAAAGCTTAAAAGACTTACCAGATGGCGGGACAGTGATTATGAGTAATAACGTAGCGGAGCGAGGCCGTATGTTAGCATTGTTACAAAAAGGCGGCGTGATTAAGCTTAAAGATGGTGTAGATGTGGTTAAGGCGACAGTAAAAGATGTAGTCGAAAATCCGAAAAACTTAAAATTTAAAACAGATGTTGAACCTGGACTTTCACCGAAGTTGTATGAAAATAATGAGGGAGATGCTTTATTCATTAATTCGAACTACGCAATTGATGCAAAATTAAATCCAACGAAGGATGCAATTGCGATTGAAGGAGCAGACTCTCCGTATGCAAACATCATTGCAGTTCGTAAAGGTGATGAGAAGAAAAAAGAAATTAAAGAGCTAGTAGAAGTGTTACATTCAAAAGAAATTCAAGATTTTATTAATAAAGAATATAAAGGTGCTGTACTTCCGGTAAGTGAATAAATATAAGGAAAGGACTGGGAAATTACCAGTCCTTTTTTCTTTATATAAATAAGAAGAAAGGTGTATCATAGAAAGATGTAAAGGAAATACTTATATACATTTGTGAAAAAACGGTTACTTTTTTTCGTCGTTTGCGATATCATTTTATTTGATATAAAATTAGAATGAGAATAAAATGAGAATATGAACGTTTTAGGAATTTTTAAAATGTATATATAGGATTAATGGAGGTATTGAGATGGCTGGTTCTACATTAACGGTTAAAGACTTACACGTATCAATTGACGGCAAAGAAATTTTAAAGGGTGTAAACCTTGAAGTAAAAGGTGGAGAAATCCACGCAATTATGGGACCTAACGGAACAGGTAAATCAACTTTATCTTCTGCAATTATGGGTCACCCAAAGTATGAAGTAACAGAAGGTAGCATCATCATTGACGGTGAAGATGTATTAGAAATGGAAGTAGACGAGCGCGCACAAGCGGGTCTATTCCTAGCAATGCAATATCCAAGTGAAATTAGCGGAGTAACAAACGCTGACTTCTTACGTTCTGCAATTAACGCACGTCGTGAAGAAGGCGATGAAATTTCTCTTATGAAATTTATCCGTACATTAGATAAAAACATGGAATTCCTAGAAATGGATCCAGAAATGGCACAACGTTACTTAAACGAAGGTTTCTCTGGTGGAGAGAAAAAGCGTAACGAAATTCTTCAATTAATGATGATTGAGCCAAAAATCGCAATCTTAGATGAAATCGACTCAGGTCTTGATATCGATGCATTAAAAGTTGTATCTAAAGGTATTAACCAAATGCGCGGCGAAGAGTTCGGTTGCCTAATGATTACGCATTACCAACGCTTATTAAACTACATCACTCCAGACTTCGTTCACGTTATGATGAACGGTCGTATCGTTAAATCTGGTGGCCCTGAGCTTGCACAACGTCTAGAAGCTGAAGGTTACGACTGGATTAAAAAAGAATTAGGTATTGAAGACGAAACAACAGAGCAAGAAGCGTAAGAGAGGAGCATAAACATGACAATCGGTACATTACCTTTCGATCAAGAAACAATCCGTCAACGCGCAAGCGAAGTAAACGAAGCTGCTTGGTTGACTGAGTTCCGCTTACAAGCTCTTGCACAAGCAACAGAACTTCCAATGCCAACGCCTGATAAAACGAAAATTGAAAAATGGGACTTTATCGGAAAAGGCGACGCTGCTAAGCAAGAGCCTGTAAGTTCTTTAACAGAGCTTCCAGAAGCAGTGAAAAACTTAATCGATGAAAATAACAGCGTATTAGTGCAACGTACTGGTACAACTGCGTTCGTTTCTTTAGCAGACGAAGCAAAAGACAAAGGTGTTATTTTCACAGATATCGTAACAGCTGCAACAGAGCATGCTGAATTACTACAAAAGTATTTAATGAAAGACGGAGTGAAAGTAGACGAGCATCGTCTAACTGCACTTCATGCTGCATTAATCAACGGCGGTGCATTCGTATATGTTCCGAAAAACGTTGTTCTTGAAACTCCACTTCAAGCTGTATTCTTAGTAGACGGCGAAGAAGCTAACGTATATAACCACGTATTATTCGTAGCTGATGCGAACAGTACTGCAACTTATGTAGAAAACTATGTTGCAAATGAAAATGCTAAAGGTATTGCAAATATCGTAGCAGAAGTAATTGTGGAACAAGGCGCACAAGTGAAATTCGGTGCGGTTGATCTATTAGCAAAAGACGTAACAACTTACGTTAACCGCCGCGGTGTTGTTGGACGCGACGGCCGCATTGATTGGGCTCTAGGCCTTATGAATGATGGAAACACAATTTCAGAGAACGTTACGAACTTAATGGGCGACGGTTCATATGCTGATACGAAAACAGTAACAATTGGCCGTGGTAACCAAACACAAAACTTTACAACTAAAGTTGTTCACTTCGGTAAACACTCTGAAGGTTGGATTTTAAAACACGGTGTACAAAAAGATAGTGCAACATCTATCTTTAATGGAATTGGTAAGATTGAACACGGTGCATCTAAATCAAATGCACAACAATCTTCTCGCGTTCTTATGCTAGACGAAAAAGCTCGCGGTGATGCGAACCCAATTCTTTTAATTGATGAAGATGATGTTATGGCAGGTCACGCAGCTTCAGTAGGCCGCGTAGATCCGTACCAATTATACTACTTGATGAGCCGTGGTATTCCAAAACGCGAAGCAGAACGTTTAGTCATCCATGGATTCTTAGCACCTGTAGTAAATGAGCTTCCAATTGAAGGAGTAAAAGCACAGCTTGTTGAGGTAATTGAAAGGAAAGTTCGCTAATGAATATTCATGAAATACGCAAACAGTTTCCAATTCTTGATCAAAAAGTGAACGGCAAACAACTTGTTTATTTCGATAGTGCAGCAACTTCTCAAAAACCAATTCAAGTCATTGAAACGTTAGAACGTTACTATAAAGAATATAATTCTAACGTGCATCGCGGTGTTCATACGCTCGGTACGAAAGCTACCGACGCGTATGAAGGTGCACGTGAGAAAGTTCGCAAGTTTATTAACGCGAAATCAATGGAAGAGATTATTTTCACGCGCGGAACGACAACTGCATTAAATACAGTAGCGGCTAGCTATGGCCTTGAAAATGTAAAAGAAGGCGATGAAATCGTTATTTCTTACATGGAACACCATAGTAACATCATTCCGTGGCAACAAGTTGCGAAGAAAACTGGCGCAACTTTGAAATACCTTCCGCTTCAACCAGACGGTACAATTTCTTTAGAAGATGTTCGTCAAACTGTTACACCGAATACAAAAATCGTTTCTATTATGCAAGTATCAAACGTACTTGGAACGATTAACCCTGTAAAAGAAATCGGAGCAATCGCACACGAAAACGGAGCAATTATGGTCGTTGATGGTGCACAAAGTACACCTCACATGAAAGTGGATGTGCAAGATTTAAACTGTGATTTCTACGCATTATCTGCTCATAAGATGTGCGGACCTACAGGTATCGGCGTATTATATGGTAAGAAAGAATTGCTAAACAATATGGAGCCAATTGAATTTGGTGGTGAAATGATTGATTTCGTAGATTTACAAGAATCTACTTGGAAAGAGCTTCCGTGGAAGTTTGAAGCGGGTACACCGATTATCGGTAATGCAATCGGACTTGGTGCGGCAATTGATTTCCTAGAAGAAATCGGTCTTGATAATATTGAAAAGCATGAGCATGAATTAGCGCAATACGCTTTAGAAAGACTATCAGAAGTAGATGGCGTTACAATTTATGGTCCAAAGCATCGCGCTGGTCTTGTTACATTTAATATTGAAGACGTACATCCTCACGATGTAGCGACTGTATTAGATGTAGAAGGCATTGCAGTTCGCGCAGGACATCACTGTGCACAACCGCTTATGAAGTGGCTAAAAGCTTCTTCAACAGCACGTGCGAGCTTCTATTTATATAATACAAAAGAAGAAATTGATACATTTGTTGAATCGCTAATCAAGACAAAGGAGTATTTCACAAATGTCATTTAATAATTTAGATACGTTATATCGTCAAGTTATTATGGATCATTACAAAAATCCTCGTAACCATGGCGTGTTAGAAGATAGTGTTACCGTTAACTTGAACAATCCAACTTGCGGCGATCGTATTCAACTTACGATGAAAGTAGAAGAAGGTATTGTGCAAGAGGCGAAGTTTGAAGGCGAAGGATGTTCAATCTCAATGTCTTCAGCTTCAATGATGACACAAGCAGTAAAAGGTAAGAAAATTGAAGAAGCACTTCAGCTTTCGAAAATTTTCTCTGACATGATGCTAGGAAAAGAGTACGATGACAGCATCGATTTAGGAGATATTGAAGCATTACAAGGCGTATGCAAGTTCCCTGCACGTATTAAATGTGCAACATTAGCGTGGAAAGCGTTAGAAAAGGGCTTAAACGAAGATAAGTAATGTTAAAGGTTCCTAAAAATGAGGTTATCTAAGGAGGGACACACCAACATGGCGAAGCAACTGCCAGATATCGGCGATTACAAATATGGTTTCAAAGACAAAGACGTTTCGATTTTCCGTGCTGGACGCGGTTTAACAAAAGAGATCGTTGAAGAGATTTCACGTATGAAAGAAGAACCACAGTGGATGTTAGACTTCCGTTTAAAATCACTGGATAAGTTCTATGAAATGCCAATGCCACAATGGGGCGGCGACTTAAACGACTTAGATTTCGATGAAATTACGTACTACGTAAAACCATCTGAGAAATCTGAGAAGTCTTGGGATGAAGTACCTGATGAAATTAAAGCAACATTTGATAAATTAGGTATTCCAGAAGCTGAGCAAAAATATTTAGCTGGTGTATCTGCACAGTACGAATCTGAAGTTGTATACCACAACATGAAAGAAGACCTAGAAGCTCTAGGAATCGTCTTCAAAGATACAGATAGCGCATTAAAAGAGAACGAAGATATTTTCCGTGAGCATTTCGGAAAAGTAATTCCACCAACAGACAACAAATTCTCTGCATTAAACTCTGCAGTTTGGTCTGGTGGATCATTCATCTACGTTCCAAAAGGTATTAAAGTTGATACACCACTTCAAGCGTATTTCCGTATTAACTCTGAAAATATGGGACAATTCGAGCGTACGCTTATCATCGTAGACGAAGGCGCACACGTACACTACGTAGAAGGTTGTACAGCACCTGTTTACACTACTAACTCACTTCACAGTGCGGTAGTAGAAATCATCATTAAAAAAGATGCGTATTGCCGTTATACAACAATCCAAAACTGGGCGAACAACGTATACAACCTAGTTACAAAACGTGCGGTTTGTGAAGAAAACGCAACGATGGAATGGATTGATGGTAACATCGGTTCTAAATTAACGATGAAATACCCAGCAGTTATCTTAAAAGGCGAAGGCGCTCGCGGTTTAACATTATCAATCGCGATTGCTGGTAAAGGCCAACACCAAGATGCTGGTGCGAAAATGATTCACTTAGCACCAAACACGTCTTCAACAATCGTTTCTAAATCGATTGCGAAGCATGGTGGTAAAGTAACTTACCGTGGTATCGTACACTTCGGACCAAAAGCGAAAAACTCTCGCTCTAACATCGAGTGTGACACGTTAATCATGGATAACCAATCTACATCTGATACAATTCCTTACAACGAAATCAAAAACGATTACGTTTCACTTGAGCACGAAGCGAAAGTATCGAAAGTATCAGAAGAACAATTATTCTACCTAATGAGCCGTGGTATTTCTGAGCAAGAAGCTACAGAAATGATCGTAATGGGCTTCATCGAGCCATTCACTCGCGAACTTCCAATGGAATACGCAGTTGAAATGAACCGCCTAATCAAGTTTGAGATGGAAGGTTCTATTGGTTAATAGATAAAGTAGAAGCGCCCTGCTGTGCAGGGCGCTTTTTTGTTTTGCGGATTTGTCTTGGCTTGGGAGATGATACCCGGGTGGGTGTTCAGTTAAATATATCAACGATTTTTCAAATATATCGATCATAAACGGGAATATATCAACGATTATTTCAATATATCAACGTTTCGACAAGGAATATCGATTTGTCGACAAGATAAGACAAAAGAAAATCCTCACATACCCTAAACATTTTATAAGAACAGAGAACGACTAGGTTTAAGACAAAGATACTGACAAATCCACTTGAACAACCACCCACTGAATTCTCTATTAAACTTTTTGACAAATCCACCCCTCCCTCCACTATCTGGAATTCTTTCCTGCATTAGCAAAAGTTTCTCATATGAAAAGGACAATCTTTTGCTTTTTCTCACAATGCGAGTACAATGTAAAATAGCAAGAAAAGACGAAAAGTATTTACAGGATTATTGTGTGCGCATAGCGTAAATGGCAGTAAGGAACTGAGAGGAGGTTTTTTCTCTGAATACAAATAAAGAAACAATCATCCACCTTTATCATACAAACGATATACATAGTCATTTTGAAAATTGGCCGCAAATTTCTCGGTTTGTTCTAGGGGAGAAAAAGCGAAGACAGGAAGCGGGAGAGACTGTTTTGACGGTTGATATTGGTGATCATGTGGATCGTTTTCATAGTATTTCGGAAGCGACAAATGGCCTTGGGAATACGAAGCTTTTAAATGAGGCGTTATATGATTATGTAACGATCGGAAATAATGAAGGCATTACGTTAGCGAAGGAGCATTTGAATCGTCTATATGATGATGCTGGATTTGAGGTGCTCGTTGCGAATTTATTTAAAAAAGAAGGGGTACGTCCAGCGTGGGCGAAGCCTTATAAATTACATACGACGACAGATGGGATTATCATTGCTTTTATCGGATTAACGGTAGCTTATCCAGAGTTTTATCATATGCTCGATTGGCATATTGAAGATCCGCTTATCCATTTAGAGTCTATTTTAGAAGAAGTGAAAGATGAGGCGCATATTACCGTTGTCCTATCTCACCTTGGAAAAAGTATGGATGAGTATATGGCAGAGCATTATGATATAGATGTTATTTTAGGTGCACATACGCATCATTTATTTGAGCGTGGTGTTCTACTGAACAATACTTTACTTTGCTGTTGTGAAAAGTGGGGACGTTACGTTGGCCACGTTCAGCTTACTGTGGATAAAGAGACGAAGAAGCTGTTGAAAAAAGACGGTAGAGCGATTAAGACGGAACGGTTAGGTGCTTATAGCGAGCCGTTATCCACAATTGAAATACTGCAGGAAGAAAGTAAGCATATAATGGCAGAGCCTGTCGTTCATTTAAAAGAGTCATTACCGGTTGATTGGTTTCAGGAGACGCCGTTTTCTCATATGTTAGCAAGTGCGCTGAAAACATGGTGCGATGCAGAGATTGGCATGGTGAACGCCGGTGTACTTCTTGAAGGGCTAGAAGAGGGTGTTGTAACGCGCGGAGATATTCACAGAATTTGTCCACATCCAATTAATCCGTGTGCTTTGAAAGTTCCAGGAAAGATATTAAGAGAAGTTATTTTGAAAGCACGTAAACCGAACATGGAGAATCTTGAGGTGAAAGGATTCGGATTTCGGGGGAAAGTGATGGGGAAAATGATTTACGCTGGTGTAGAAGTCATTCCAGATACGATTCCTGGCAATAAAATTTTATTAGAAGATGTATTGATTAACGGCGAATCGCTGGAGTTAGACCGTATATATACGGTAGGAACAATCGATATGTTTACGTTTGGATACTTATACCCAGAGCTATCCACACTTTCTGGCAAACAATATTATATGCCAGAACTCCTTAGAGATGTGTTAACGGATATGTTAATAACTCATACAACTTCCGTTAAACTATAGGCTAGTTAACTTGTAACACTCATTTTTCTCTTGTCATACAGATAAGAAAGAGAGGAGTGTGAACTATGGTTAATGTGGAGCCAATTATAATTGATAATTATACGTTTATTGCGGTTAGCGTGAAACTTCCAAAGACGAATTTGCTAGCTGTAATGAGCGATAAAGGATATATTATGTGTGGTGCATTAGATGTAGGTCTTTTAAATGAGAAATTAGGTGATCGAGGAATTATTGCTGGCCGTGCGGTTGGTGTAAGAACGATTGAACAACTTCTTGAAGCGCCACTAGAATCGGTAACGACTGGAGCTGAAGCGTTAGGAATTCCAGTAGGAACGATTGGAAAAGAAGCATTATTAAAAATGAGATAAGCATATATCGTCCCTCCTTCTTGCATAGAAATGATATAAGAAGGAGGTTTTTTTATGAGTATATTTCGCTCGAAAAACTCGCGGTTTCGAAGGGGACCTATTGCCTTTCGGTATATACTGCTTATGTCGTTTATTCTTTTTGTTATATTACTTACGCAAGGGTTGTGGATTGTGAATAATAGTATTCAGCCGACCTTAATTAAATATGGGGAAGTAGAGACACATAAAATGGCGACAGCAATTATGACGAAGGCGGTAAAGGATAGAATTAATGAAGGATTTGATGTCGATTCATTAATGAAAGTACAGAATGATAAAAACGGAAAAGTATCCACAATTAATTTAAATACGAAGCAAGTAAATGAAATCGTAACGTCAACGACCACGTACATAGAAAAATATTTGCAACAAGTAGAACAAGGGAAGTTGAAGGAGCTAGGTATTTCTGAAAAAAACGGGGCGACTATGGCAGTTCCTTTTGGACGTGTAACTGATAATGCACTCCTTGGTAATATAGGACCAGATATTCCGATTCATTTCACGCCAATTGGGCATGTGAATACAGATATTAAACAAAAAATTGAGCCGCATGGAATTAATACTACAGCGATTCAAATTGTTATGGAAATGGAAGTAACATTGCAAGTAATTATTCCATTTCATACGAAAGAGATAACTGTGAAACAAAATGTTCCGATTGCGACGCGTATCGTTCAAGGGGAAGTGCCTACGTATTATGGAAGCGGAAGTGTTGCTGTACCTGATAAAAAGAAAACAGATAGTTAGTTGCATATAAAGTGATACTCGGCTGAGCCGGGCTTTTACTGGATAAAAAATAACCGTAGCAATGCAGCTACGGTTATCTTTTTGTATTTGCTCGTTCTTTGCGTTCCCAAAGGCTTAAATGCATGTATGGATCGAAGGCCCATTCTGTATAGCCATTGTCTTTATATATGCCAAAATGTAAGTGGGGTGGGAATTTTCCGGCTGTACCAGGAGGTCCATAACCAGTGCTACCAACAAATCCAATTACTTTTCCTGGCTCAACAATTTGTCCAAGCTGTATTTCTTTTGAGAACCCGCCTAAATGAGCGTAATAATGGTAATTGTTATGAAGGTCTCGAATACCAATGCGCCATCCACCAAGGCGGTTCCAGCCTTTTGTTTCAATAATGCCATAGCAAGTCGATCTTACTGGCACGCCATATCCAGCGAAAATATCGGTGCCTTCATGAATTCGTCTTCCGCCAAAACTTCTTCCAGCGCCGAAAGTACTACGGTAGCTATGGTCACTACGAATCGGAAGAGGAAAAGCATTTCCTTCTAAATTAATACGTCCATAATGTTTATAAATTTGGGCGTACTCGCTAATTAAATCAACTGTTTTTGCACGTCTATAATATTCCCAAAGCATAATTTTAATACGGTCTTCTGACGTTCCTTGTTTCCTTAAAATAGTCGCTGCGGTATGCAGAAGATCACGGTCGCTATTTGCATTTGCAAATCCATCTTTGTCACCATCTAAACCTATTCCGCCAAATAGAGAAATTGTATGGGGGAGAGTATCGTTACTATTAACAGGTCCAGCCCATATTTCTGGTTTGAAATAAAGGGAAATGATGGCATCTGGTTTTTTTGGAATATCTTTTCTTACGCTCCGTATATTTCTTTCATATTGATCCATTGCAGCTAAGTAATACCATGGAATGCCTGAAGACTGCTCGGTTTCTTTATATAGTGCCATGCGCTTTTCGTATATGCTTTGCTGATTATCTTCACCGTAAGCGATGTTTTGGTGGAGAAGAAAACAAATAGAAAGCAAAAGAGAAATTTTTCGAAGCATGAAATAGACTCCTTTCACAACATCACTCTTTTTAGTGTGGGATATACGGAGTATTTCATTATAGGGAACGATTGGAAAAAATCTTAGAATCTTCATTTGAGCAAATCGCTTTCATACGTTAGAATAGATATGTTACATTGAAAGAAGCGAACACGGTAAACTATTTCATATTGTGCGGAGTTGATAACCATGACAAAACAAACAGAATATAAGCGCAAGCCCGAATGGTTGAAAATTAAGTTAAACACGAATGAAAACTATACAGGCTTAAAGAAAATGATGCGTTCTAAGAATCTTCATACCGTTTGTGAAGAGGCAAAATGTCCGAATATTCATGAATGCTGGGCTGTAAGAAAAACAGCAACATTTATGATTTTAGGTGCGGTTTGTACACGTGCTTGTCGTTTTTGTGCGGTTAAAACAGGCTTACCAACTGAGCTTGATTTACAAGAACCAGAACGCGTAGCAGATTCAGTAGTACAAATGGGCTTAAAGCACGTTGTTATAACAGCGGTTGCACGTGATGATTTAAAGGACGGCGGAGCAGCTGTTTTTGCTGAAACAGTACGAGCAGTACGTCGTAAAAACCCATTCACGTCTATCGAAGTATTACCATCTGATATGGCTGGGGTAGAAGAAAACTTAAAAATGTTAATGGATGCAAAACCAGATATTTTAAACCATAACATTGAAACAGTACGTCGATTATCTAACCGAGTTCGCGCTAGAGCAAAGTATGACCGTTCATTAGAGTTTTTACGTCGAGCAAAAGAAATGCAGCCTGATATTCCAACTAAATCGAGCATTATGGTCGGCTTAGGTGAAACAAGAGAAGATTTAATTGAAGCAATGGATGACTTACGTGCAAACAATGTGGATATTTTAACTCTTGGACAATATCTACAACCATCTAAGAAGCATTTACCAGTTATTAAATATTATCCACCAGCAGAATTTGCAGAGCTTAAAGAAATTGCACTTAGCAAAGGATTTAGCCACTGTGAAGCTGGCCCACTTGTGCGTTCTTCTTACCATGCGGACGAGCAAGTACGTTCTGCAAAAGAAAAAACAGCAGAAGCTAAATAATGAAAAAAGAGAGCTAACGATCAGCTCTCTTTTTGTTTGTACTCTAAAACGGTATTTGTACATGTTAATAAAATCTTTTTTAATTCTTCTGTGGATAATTCAATTGTAAATTCAGGTACACCAGGTGTAATTAAAATTTTATCGTACGTATAAACGGAACTGTCCACAATAATTGTTACTTCTTGTGAATAACCAAAAGGAGCTACACATCCTGGAGTACAGCCAGTTTCCATTCTTAGTTCATCAGGAGAACAGAGCGATAAGCGTTCTCCCGTTATTTCTTTCATCTCTCCGCGGTTAAGCCGATTTCCTTCTAACGTAAAAAACACATAAAAATTTCCAGATGTTGATTTTAAAAATAAGCTTTTACTTGGAGTACCTTGTAAGCCAAGTCTTTCACGTACAATCCGATCCGTCTCATAATCGAGTACTGGTTCGTGTTCGAATTTTTCATAAGAAACATTTGTTTTATGTAGTAAAGCAAGTACGTCTTCGTACATATGAAATGATACCCCTTTCTATTGTTAGAACAGTCTCTTCTCGTGGCGTCAACTGAATGTTTTGGAAAGGGATATTACTTGGACGATGCTTCCCATAAGCGTGTTATGATACATTGTTCGTCGATTGTAATTTCGTAAATATCAGGATTCGTTAAAGTTCTCCATTCATTAAAGCCAATCGTATGATCAAAATGCTTTAAAATGAGCGTAAGTAAATTGCCATGTGTAACAAGCAGTGTTGTCGTATGGTTTAATTGTAAAACGTCTTGAATAAGCGATATGGCACGGTCTGTTGCTTGTTTTGTTGACTCTCCGCCTGAAAAGGCAATATCTATATTCGTAAAAGTGGATTCTAGTTTTTGCATCCAATCATCCATTGGAACGTTGCTCAATATGCGTTCAGTTAATCGTTCATCTTCTTGGATAGATAAGTTAGCTTGGAGTGCATAGGGCCGAATGGAATCGATAGCTCGGACAAATGGGCTTGAAATAATATGATCGATTTGTAGAGTATTTTCTAAGAGGAATGTAGCAAGGGTATTTGCTTGGTCTTTTCCATCGGTCGTTAATTCAGCATCACATTCTTGCCCAGTTGCTGAACAATGTCGTATTAAAATAATTTTCTTCATAATTCATCCCCATCTTTCAAGTTGACGCTATATACTTCGACAAATGTGGAAATAATTCCTTTTTATTGGAAACAGCATATGGATTTAAATATGTGGAAAAGTAATGTGGATAATAAAAAATTGAGGTGCAATGATGAAAAAAATGATATGTATCGTATTCATTATTTGTTTTCTTGCGCAATTGTCCACAACATATGCAGAATCCAACCGAAAACTAAATTATCCAAGCAATCAAAATAAGTCATTTGTGAGTGGGGATGTTTTTTATAAACAGTTAGATAAGAAAATTTATAAAGAGTACAAAAATGCAGCATATAGTGTTCGTAAAAAAATTTCATTTAAAGAAGTGGCTGATGAGGAATTTTCTTTCCTGCAAAAAACAGCTGTCGGTTGTCGAAGTAGAGTGGTGCTTCAAGATTTTTTTGTTCACCCTGATCGCCAAGTTTATTTTTTCGCTTCTTTTACTCAAAATGAAGTAGAAGCGTTTCATAAGTACATCGTTATAGATGCAGAAACAAAGAGGGAGCTGCAAGAGGGCAAAAGTTATCATCCATATAAAAAATA
The DNA here is from genome assembly GCF_058795355.1 of Bacillus sp. GW823-FHT06A11. Classification (NCBI taxonomy): domain Bacteria; kingdom Bacillati; phylum Bacillota; class Bacilli; order Caryophanales; family Bacillaceae; genus Bacillus; species Bacillus sp. GW823-FHT06A11. Next base: position 516,487 of record NZ_JBXAHS010000004.1, read on the forward strand.
AACCACCAATTTTGGTGGTTTATTTTTTACTCCGGTACACTCATTAATTTCTCTTTCATTTTGCGAATAAGAACGACAGCGCCAATTGTACACAGAAGTGTAATTCCTTCGGCAACGAAGATGTTGATTGTTTTTGTTTGGTAAAGTGCCGCGAAAAAGTCTACAAATGCGTGGAATAGTATAGCGTATACTAGGAAGATGTATTTCTTCTGTTTTACTGCGTATAAAACAAGCATTGTAAAGGCGATTTGAAGCACGAGTGCCATAATTCTTTCTAAGCTACCAAGGAAGTATAAGTAGGCAGGTTGCTGAATTAACATGTCCTGTAAAATACTGAGCTCGGGTTTTTGTTCAATCAGTCGAGAGAAGCTACCATCGTTAATAGAATTAGCAAAAATTAATGCTTGTAATGCAGAAAAACCGCCAATTAAAATAGATTCAATTCCGCCGTGACCAATTCCATAAGCGAAGCCATCTTTATATTCTAGATATTTTTTTAGTAAGAAGAAGAAGGCAACGAAGCGTCCTAATTCTTCAAAAATACCAGCAGTCAATCCGCCATAAATTGCGAAGACAAACGGATTTTCTAAAAATGGAGCGATTGTTGGATTACCGCGCATAAATAGGTGGAATGGTGTTTCAAGAATTTGGGTGAATCCGATAAAGATAAGAACACCAACGCCGACTACTTTCCAATTAATATTATATTTTTTACGGAAATAAACGAGTACGATAATTGGGACCAGAATCGAGACAATGAGTTGAAAAATGATGCTGGCAATTACAGTATTTGAAACCATACTTTCACCGCTTTCTAATATATGTACATATCTATTATGCATGAAATAGGGGAGAGATGAAACTTTTAGAAAGAAAATGAATTTACTTATTGACTCTAACGTTGCGTCATACTTTATCGTATGTACTAAGGGGGAGATACAAATGACAATGAGAGTAAAAGAAGTAGCTGATTTAGTTGGAATTAGTGTGCGCACACTGCATCATTACGATGAAATTGGGTTGTTAACCCCAGACGAGACGACAGAGTCTGGATATCGTCTGTATTCCAATGAAAATTTAGAGACATTGCAGCAAATTTTGTTTTTTAAAGAGCTTGGCTTCCCTTTGAAGAAAATTAAAGAGATTATCATGAGTCCATCATTTGATCGCGAAGAGGCACTACAGCTTCATAAGAAGATGCTTCTTGAAAAGCGTGCCAGATTAGATAAGGTGATTGCGACGATTGATAAAACAATTCAGCATACAAAAGGAGAGATTGAAATGACGAATAAAGAGAAATTTGAAGGATTCGATTTCAGCCATAACCCATATGAAGAAGAAGCACGTGAAAAATGGGGAGATGCAGCTGTAGATAAAGCGAACGAATATGCAAAAGGTATGTCAAAAGAGAACCAAGAGGAGTTTAATGCTATTTATAGAAATTTAGCAACGCTTAGACACGATGCACCAGATTCTAAAGAGGCGCAGGCAGCTATCAAAGTATGGTACGATTACTTGCAAAACTTTAGTCACTATTCATTAGACGCTTTTAAGGGACTCGGTCAAATGTACGTCGCTGATGAGCGCTTTACGAAAAATATCGATAAGTTTGGCGAGGGGTTAGCGCAGTTTATGTGTGATGCGATGGAGATTTATGCGGATCGTAATAAAAAATAAAAAGTAAAACAGGTGGAGGTTCTCTCCACCTGTTTTACTTTTTAATCATATTATTTAAAGTCTGATCCCCCGTATTGTTCAAATGAGGATTTTTACTCATTTCACGTTTTAGCATATCGAGGCTTTGCGTATATTCTGTATCATTTAATGCGCCAGATTGAAGCCCTTGAATTTGAGAAATCAACTTTTGGTCTGTTGATACATATGCTTTATAATAGCGAGGGACGATGGACAAAGCGGTTTTATATACTTGATCTGCTACGAGTTTTGGATCCGTTGTGTTTGCACGGTATACAACAAATACTTCATCATCGGTAACGAGTGTAGCAGCGTTTGTAACGTCAGGAAGTTTGACTGTCATGCTTGTAATCATTTCAGCGACTTTCTCGCGATTAATGGCCCCTACTTGTTTGTTAGATACTTCATGCTTTTGTTTAGAAGAATAACCGACTCTTGTGAGTCTTGTATTTGTATTTTCCGTATGATACATGTCGTTTTTATTGGAAACAAGAACACGGCTTCCTTCTTCACGTTCCATTTCAGCTTTGTTCGCTGATTGGCAGCCTGCAAATAAGGAAAGAGTGAGAAGGGAAAGTAAAATTTGTTTTTTCACGATGTATCACCTCCTTCTCCATAGCATGTACTAATTTGCAATTTTTTGTATTTGAAATTGTTGGTTGTTATGCTTTGTGATACGATAAAAAGAAGAATGCTTAGAGAGGAAGTTAATGATGGAGCAAAAGCAAGAGCAAGAGATTCATGCTACGGTGAGCATTAATAATGTTCAGTACGAAGTAATTAAAAACTTTCGTGACGGTTTTAGTGAAGAAGCATTTAAAGAGCGCTATGCAGAAATTTTAAATAAATATGATTATATCGTTGGAGACTGGGGATATGAGCAACTTAGACTGCGAGGATTCTTTGATGATAGTAACCAACGTGCGACATATGATACGAAAATTAGTACGTTAACGGAGTATTTATACGAGTACTGTAACTTCGGTTGTGCACACTTCGTATTACGAAAAGTGAAGAAATAAAAAAATCCTCTTACAATTGTAAGAGGATTTTTTACATATTCTCGCTTATAAACAAATCGAGATATGATCGCCTTCAGAAAGTATTGCATTTGGTTTCATTTGTTGTCCATTTAATTGAATATCCCCATTTTTAATTTTATCCACAATGCGTGTACGGCTCCAGTCGGAAATATATGTGGATAAGGCTTTATCAATGCGGTGGGAACCGAAAACGATATCTAATACGATCGTGATTTCAGCTACGCCACTTTCTTTATGTTGCGTAATAGAAATAGTAGTACTTGTTTCTGTTTGATCTTGCTGAGTCATATCAATCGTTTCAACGTGATCAGTAAATGATTTATAAATACGCAGTTTTTGATTCCACGTATGATCTTTCGAACATTTATAAATGGCAAAGCGGTATATGTTTTTTCCATTAGCGTTATGCCTACGAATATTCGTATCAGTAAATAGGGTAGTACGTCCGCAATTTTTACAATATTTTTCGATTGTGTGTTGCTGATTTTCATATAAACTCCAAGAAAGTTGTACTTTCTGCATTTTCCTTCACCTCTTATAGTAGTGGCAAAGAAACGTAATACAGCTATTTGGATGTCTTGTAGTATGAAGACATGAGAAAAAGACAAAAATAAAAGGAGGTTCCCAAAAGAGGAACCTCCGTAAACATCATACTACAGATGCAATACGTTCCTTTGTAATGGGAATGGGCAGACTACTCCCTTGAAAAAGCGTGGTGCTTTTTTGAGAGTAATGCTATCCAATTGCTGGTCCATTACAAAGTAAATGTTGGCATACGTAGATAACGTCCTTTCTATCCAAATAGATTTATTCTTCATTATAACATATAATACTGAAAATTCGAAATAATGAAGGCGGAAAAACACCAGCTAAAATAGCTGGTGCATACGATAAATTATATAAGTTCAAATAAAAATGAGCGTAATTCTTCTGCAATTTCTTCAGTCATAGAAAATGCGTGCTCTAAGTAGCCTGGTTCGTTTAAATCGTCAGCACCGATAATTGCAAATTTATTACTTTGCATATCAAGTACAATTGTTTTACCGTAATGACGATCGGAGTATAAAAGCGCTAAATCGTGACGCTCATTTTCTCCCATAAAGCTAACGAAACGAGTTTTTGTAGCGACAGTGTCGTCGTACAGAAAGAAACGTTCTTCCATACACATGGCTCCTTTATTAAATATCTAAGTTTAAGTGTGGTTTATGATCTAAATGGTGATGTGTTTTAATGAATCGTACTGTTCTTGTTTTGTAACGCATTACGATAGAGTATGTTTCAGCTAAATCTCCGCCAAGGAATTTAACACCGTCTAATAACTCACCAGCAGATACACCAGTTGCTGAGAAGATTGCATCATCCCCAGATACTAAGTCATCTAACATAAGAAGTTGACGAGGGTCTTCTAATCCCATTTCACGACAACGAGCTTCTTCTTCTTCGTTCATTGGAACTAAGCGAGCTTGCATTTCACCTTCAAGGCACTTTAATGCTGCTGCAGAAATAACACCTTCTGGAGCTCCGCCAATACCTACGAATAAGTCGATACCCGTTCCAGGTAGTGCTGTTGCGATTGACGCACCAACATCACCGTCACCAAATAATTTTACGCGTGCACCTTTTGCACGAACACGGTCAATAATATCTTGATGACGTTCACGTTCTTGAACGATAACCGTTAGGTCACGAATCTTTTTATTGTTAGCTTCTGCTACAATTTCAATTGTTTTTTCAATTGGATCATCTAAGCTAATTTTACCAGCTGCTTTTGGACCAACCGCGATTTTTTCCATGTACATATCAGGAGCATGAAGAAGGTTCCCTTTGTCTGCGATTGCAATAACTGCCATTGCATTTGCAAGACCTTTTGCAACGATGTTTGTACCTTCTAATGGATCAACGGCGATGTCTACTTCCGGACCGTTACCTGTTCCTAGTTCTTCACCAATATACAACATCGGTGCTTCATCAAGTTCTCCCTCACCAATTACAACTGTACCTGCCATGTTTACTGAATCGAACATATCACGCATTGCTGTAGTTGCTGCATCATCTGCTTCATTTTTCTTTCCGCGGCCCATCCACTGTGCGGATGCTAAGGCTGCTGCTTCTGTTACACGGACAATTTCTAGTGCGAGTTCACGTTCCAAGATTCCATTCCTCCAATTTCAAAAATCATACAAATATAACTATAACAAATAACGGAGAAAAGGTGAATTCGAAAAATTGTCGATTTTTTCAGAAGAAAGCGTTACAATTAAAATGTAAATGCTTTAATTTCCAGGTAGGTGACATTCATGTATTTTGTAGACAGAAAGAAAATAGAACAAATGCTAGTATGTTTAGAACGAGCAACAAGTACATTTCAAGAGAAAAAGATATATGAAACCGAGTTTGAATTTTACGCATTAGAGCGCATAGCCCATCTGATTATTGATACTGTATTAGATGTAGGAAATGCGATGATTGATGGATTTATTATGCGCGATCCAGGAAGCTATGAAGATATTATTGATATTTTAATGGACGAGCGAGTGATAAGTGAAGAAGATGGACAAGGGATGAAAGAAATTATCCTTCTTCGAAAGATGCTTACGCAAGATTATATTCAAATGAATCATGACGAATTATATAAGACGATTCAAAAACATATTGCAGTGGTAGAAAAATACCCAGCAAATATTCGCAGTTATTTAGAAAAGGAATTAGGACCTGTATCTGCATTTGTACCAGAATAATTATGCTTATAAGATCCCCAGAGAATGCCTTTTGGGGATCTTATATTGTATGTGAGAAAGAAAAGGGAGAAGGGTGAAGTATGGGGGAAGCACGTACTACGAAAGACGAGATTGTACAATTGTTGAAAGTAAAGGGAGAGCACACAGTAGCTGAACTAGCTGACGTTTTAGAGATTACAGAAATGGCAATCAGAAGACATTTAAGTAATCTTGAGAAAGACGGACTCATTTATTCTAAGATGGTAAGGCAACATGTCGGAAGACCAACTTATTTGTATGGATTAAGTGAAAAGGGAGAAGATACATTCCCGAAAGAGTATAAGCAATTTGCGATTGATATGTTAGAAGATTTAGCTCGAATGGGCGATGAAAAAATACTTCGTTACGTTTTAAAAGAGAGAACGAAGCGAATGGAAGAACAGTTGCAAAAGAGAGTAAGTAATCAAAAGAATTTAGCATATAAAGTGCAAGAGATAGCAGCTATGCAAGAGAAAAATGGTTATATGGTTCAAATAAAGAGAGATGGAGAGAACTCTTTCGTAATTGAAAAACAAAACTGTCCATTAAAAGAAATTGCAGAGAGATTCCCGCAAGTATGTGAAGATGAAAAAGAGATGTATAATCGTTTATTTACGAACGCAGAAGTGAAAACACTAGCAAACATGTGCGAGGGCGATTGTAGTTGTTCTTACCAAATAAAAGAGAAAAAATGAACGTTATGGGGCGCTTTAAGGTAAAGCGTTTTTTTCTTTGGAAAAAGCGGGTAATATAAGAGTGGTATGATAGGTGAGAACGTTAGCATAGAAGGAGAGACATAATGATGTATAAAGGTTACTTAATTGACTTAGACGGTACGATGTATCGCGGAGAAGAACAAATTGAAGAAGCGAGCGACTTCGTAAAAGCTTTAGGAGAGCGCGGCATTCCTTATTTATTCGTTACGAATAACTCAACGCGTAAACCAGAACAAGTGGCAGAAAAACTTGTTCGTTTCGATATTCCAGCGAAAGCAGAGCAAGTATTCACAACGAGTATGGCGACTGCGAACTTCATTTATGAACGTAAACAAGATGCAACTGTATATATGATTGGTGAAGAAGGCTTACACGATGCACTTGTGGAAAAAGGATTTGAACTTGTGGATGAAAATCCTGATTTCGTTGTTGTTGGTTTAGATCGTGACATCACATATGAAAAGTTAGCAAAAGCGTGTCTTGCTGTGCGTAATGGCGCAACGTTTATTTCCACAAATGGGGACATTGCCATCCCAACTGAGCGAGGATTATTACCAGGTAACGGTTCATTAACATCGGTTGTAGCAGTATCAACAGGTGTGGATCCAATCTTTATCGGCAAACCAGAATCAATCATTATGGAACAAGCGTTAAAAGTTCTTGGTATAGGAAAAGATGAAGCATTAATGGTTGGGGATAACTATGATACAGACATTTTAGCAGGAGTAAATGCTGGTATGCATACGCTTCTTGTCCACACTGGAGTCACAACTGTGGAGAAGTTAACAGAATACGAAGTTCAACCGACGCAAGTTGTGCATAACTTGACGGAGTGGATTGAGAAGATGTAATGAAAAAAGCTGTTCCAAACTTTGGAACAGCTTTTTTTATTTCGTTGTGACTAGTGTCGATTTTTGTCGGTAAGTCGATATATTTGAAAAATCGCCGATATAATCTGAGTTACGCCGATATATTTAGAAAATCGCTGATATAATCTGAGTTGCGCTGATATATTAAAAAAATCGCTGATATAATTTTATTAGAATGCACGATTCACAACGTCTTTTACTTCTTCAAGATATTGTTTACGCACATCATTATCCACAGAAGGGACACTTGTATAGAATGTATGCTCAAGTGTTTCAATACCTGTGAATTCAAAAATACCAACATCCGCTGTTTTCTTCATTGCATCAAACATGCCGCCTGCTGTGTATGCCTCTTTCGTATTACCCATTGTAGATAATAACAATCCTTTTTTACCGCTTAATAACTTTTCAATGCCGTTTTCACCGTAAGCATAAGCAAATCCATGGCTAAACACACGGTCAACGTATCCTTTTAAAATAGCAGGAAGTCCCGCCCACCAAACTGGATAAATAAATGTAATGCTATCAGCCCAAGAGATATGCTCTTGTTCTTCTTTAATATCTTCGGGTGTATTTCCTTGAGAAAATGAGATGAAATCGGAAGCGCCTAATACTGGATTGAAGTTTAATTCGTATAGATCGCGAACGCGTACTTCATGACCTTTTTCTTCTAATTCACGTTTTACCGTTTCTAAAATCGCATGGTTGAAGCTTTCTGTATTTGGGTGTGCATAAACGATTACATGTTTCATTGTTCTTCCTCCTATTTGTGGATATGTGAATAGCTATTTGTATATCTGTAACTATTATGGTTACTACTTTTATAGAAGTCAAGTAATACATATGTATAAAAAGACGCTCGAAAATCGCCTTTTTATACCCCGCTCATACAAAGTACAAAGAAGACGAATAAAATGATAACAATACCAATGCCAAAGTTAAATACGAGAGTACTATCCATATATGTAGCCTCCTTGTTTGAAAGTAAAAAGCACTCTAGTTAAGAGTGCTTTTTTTATTTTGAATCTACTTTATAACTTTTAGAGAGTGATTCATGCGTGTAATGATTTACATTATTTTATGTATTTATACTTTGAAATGAGTAAGTCCTTGTTAGATATAGAAAAAAGACACTCGTTCGAGTGTCTTTTAAGATGACAAAATGTGCCAATTGCTTGAGGTTGATAAGACGCTAATTTCCGTGTTAACGCCTTTTCTTTAATCAAGAAGTGTAGCAACAGCGATTCAAATAAATTGTACCATCTGTTTAATCGCGGTGCGTATGCAATTGTGCATATTATGATCATGAGGTAGGTAATGAACTGTGAATAATTTGAAGTGATTTATTTACGATTTCTTCTGCGGCATATATGCCGATTGCGTCTGTTTTTAAAATATGGGGTTGTAAGTTATCATGCATTGCCCCTAACTCACCATGAAGTGGTGCGAAGGCATGGTTCGCCTTTTCAAGCATACATAAATCAAGTAAAGAATCCCCAGCTGTAATAATCGTATCTATTTGCAAAATTTCTTTTATATATTGCACGGCGTCCCATTTATTAATTGGTTTTGGTACAAAGTATAGCTTTCTACCTTGAAGTGAATGATTCCAGCCGTGTTTGTCTAACCAGGAAGTGAAGGATGATAATTCATCATAAGGAATGTTCTCCCGTTTAATAATGCAATAATGGAATAGATCATCAGCTGTTTTTTGTGATATAACCCAATCTTTATGAGCTATTTGTCCAAATTCCTTTAGTATGTCGTTTCTCTCTATACATTCAACCGATAGTCTTTCTTTTACTGTCCTGTTCCAAGTCCCATCTTGTTTCCCGTTATGAAGGATATTACCGCCGTTACTTGTAATGGCGTATTCGGGAATGATTTCGTTTTGGAATAAAGCAATACGCTGAAACTGCTCAATAGTTCTTGTTGTAACTGGGATGAAATGTGAGTGCAGTTGTAATTTTTTTAGTAGTGAAATGGTTTTATGTGATATGAAAGAAATTTCTTTTCCATCTAAAGTTTCAATGAGTTGAATTGATTCATCTTCTATAGGGGCACGAAACGATTTCCGGGAATAAATAAGCGTTTGATCAAGATCACTGGCGAAAATCATATTGTTTCCTTCCTAAGAGGCTTAATGAGCCCGCAACATGAATAAGCCATATTCTCATAGATTTCAATAGGGACATTCTTTTCTTTAGCAAGAAGTAAAATATGCTTTAAATCGGGATTGTTTTGCTTACGTATTAAAATTTTCCACGGTATTCTCCGGAGTAATACGCGAGTTGTTTCACCGACTCCTGGTTTAATTAAGTTAATATCGTCAATTTCAAAGTGATTTTGGATAGACTGTATATCTTTTAATCCTTGCCAAGAGGGATCAGTGTAAGTTGAAGTAATATAACGTAATTGATTATCTATATGAGAATGAACAGAAGGGAATAAATTTGTTACCTCATCAACGAAGAAATTTGATAAGTCTTCTTGCTCTAGCTCTTTATAATATTTAACACCATGAAAATCATTTGGACCGATATAGGTATCATTTAGTACAGTGCGGCTAATTAGTCCAGAGACAGTTGCATTTAAGCAAGCGCTAGGAATAAGAAAATCTTCACGTGTACCGTAAATTGAAGTACAGTAACCGGGATCAGCAAGCACAGCCATACAATGAGAAATGTGTGTATTATTTCGTTCGTTAAATGTGTGTACGGCATATTCTAATTCTTTTTTTATTGCACCTTTCCCAGTCCATCCATCAATGAATTGAATTGTTTCTTTAGGGTGATGTTCCAAAATATAATGGAGTGCATTTTCATCAATACCGCGTCCGCGAACAATAGAAATACAATAGTGAGGTACATCAAGGTTGTATTGATAGCGTATGTAGCGTTTAATAAGAATGCCAATAGGTGTACCAGCACGAGCTAATGAAACGAGGACAAGGTTAGTTCCTTTAGTCCGTATAATTTGTTCGGCGACAACTCCAACAGCGATGGCTAGTTTGTGTTTGTATTGTTGCAGGGAAGAAAAGAATAAATCCATATACGCTTTAGATGGTTTATATTCCATTGGTAACATTTCAGAATAATGTGTGCCAGCTTGAATTGCTTGTTCTCTAGTTTCTGTGGAACTTTCTTTCATTAAATTACTAATATCTTTTAATAGAAAAATAGCATCATTTGGATCATAACTACTAATATGAGAATTTACTTTTACCATAATTATCAACCTTCCTTTTCTATGCTATTTGAAAATGAGACGATATGAATAAAAGGAATAACTGTTTGTAACTGCTGTAGAAGAGGAAACAGGGCTTCTTCTCCTAAATCACGCTCAATAAAAACAAATACTTCATCGTAATCATGAGGTGAAATATTATAAAAGTAATTTGTAATAGTAGAATCTTCAGGACTTGGATATGAGAAATGATTATGAATGGCATAGTTCACATCATTTGAAACAGGATGGATAGGGCTTCTTGTTGTAGATTGATATAAAATATTTTCACCCATTTCAGCAGCAATTTTCATTGGGATATACATAAATTCACCCGTTCCGAGACAGAGTGTTCGTTTTCCCATTCTTTCTCTTTTTAAAGTTTTTCCTGCTTCTTGGGCGAAAGAATGAATGTGCTTTTGTTCATATGCTGAAATGCCAAATCGCCCAGTATATTTTATATAATTTGATGTATAGGGTGATTTTGGGCAGGTAAGGGTATGTTTTTTGAAATCAGGTTTTGTTTCTTCAATTTGAATCTCTGTTTTTGTAATATTTAATGGTTGGCCAGTTGTATGAATACTGCCTTTTAATAAAGAAATAACATGAATCTTAATTTGAAGTTCTTCTTCTAATTGTTTAAATTGTTTTCTATTAGTATGAGAACGCCAGTCTAATAAAGAAGCAATTATATATTCTTCTCGTGGGAATTTATTTTGAATAGATCTAATAATATTTAATGCTGTTTTTCCTGTTGTCATCTCATCATCTACGAGAACAATTGGATTGTTGTTTTGAAAAAAGCTTTCATCTACATAACAACGGTGCGATGTTGCATGAGAATGTTCTTCCTCAAATGTAATGACAGATTCTAGGTGGGGTATCGATTCCCTAGTTGTATGTACATACTTTGCATTTTGAAAGCATTGAAACATAGAATGACCAAGTGATGTCGCTGTTTCAGCGAATCCGATGAACAAAACTTCTTCTTGCAGAGGATATTGATAACGAAATACTTCCTCTGGGATTTCATCAATTTCTAATGAAATGAGATTTAAAATTTCTTTTTGAAATGGATGAGAAATATTATGTAGTATTTCCATATATCTTGCAGCGAGAGCAACTCCACTTGATAGAGAGACTGCAGGTTTAATAGGAAGATGCTTTCCAAGGATTGTACTCACAAATAAAAAACTACGTTTCTTATTTATTCTCGCAGCCATTTGAAAAAGATTGTCTAGCGCTAAATTATATGGATTATCACGTACTTCTACATGAACTTGTATATTATTTAAAACGTTATACGTGTTGCTTTGCTTTTGCAATAAGGAGATCGGTGAATTGTTTGTTTTCATGTAGCACCCCGTAAATATTAGATTTTAAAATGGTTTTGCGAGCCCAGCCATAATGAGGTTTTACTTCATTCATTTTGTTAGAAAAACTGCTTTTTAGCACTCCATTATACGTATCTGCATTTTGTAAAATTAATCTCGCATCTAAATAATCTTCCATTGTGACGATATGCATTGCCTGTACAACTTTAATATGAGATGGGTGAATAACTGTCTTTCCGATTAAGCCATTTGCATGGTCAAGTGATACCTCTTGAATAAGCCCTTCTTCATGATCATTAGAAAAATATTCCCATACACATCCTGAAATAATATATTCATTTGTTGCCCTTGAGAAAACGTTAATAATGTCTGAAATACAATCACGGACAACAGTAATATGATAGATAGGTGTGTATTTATTGCGCCGAATACTAAATATACTTGAAAAATCAGTAGCACCAATACGTACATTTAAGATGTAATCGTGATAAGAATCTAGTAAATCCTTTATTTGTAATAATGATTCTGCCCGTGTTTCCTTATACATAATTTCGGGTGATTCTAAAATCGGCATGCCATATAGCGATAATGAGTATAACTCGTTTATATATGCAAGCTGATCGATATAAGTCTTTCCGTTAATCGGTGTGAATTTTGGAAAGACAAAACCACATAAACAATGAACAGCACTACCTAATTCAGTAACAATTGTCTTCATTTGACTTGGTTGTCGAACTCTAATAAAAAGAAGTGGGATGTCTGCTTGATTTAGTATTTTGGCACTGACTAAGTTAGCGATTTGCTGTATTTGAACGACGATGTTTTGCTCTGCAAGTTTTACTTCCTCATCGCTGATAGCATCCTCTAGACAAAGAATAATTGAGATAGCATCCACATGTTTCCTTCTAATTATATCTTCCGCAATCGTTTCTTTCGTGCCAGGAGTATATAGTGTAGCGCCTAGTGCGTAAGCTAGTTGTTCTTTTTCTATATTTTTTGAAAAACTAAGAGGTTCTTTATAGAAAAAATTTTGCCGTTCTTCTGAGGAGAGATAAGAAAAGTAATTCAAATTGTCACCACCTTATTTATAATGATTCTGTTTAATCGTAACATAATAAGAAAAATCTTCCATTAAAATGAAGCGATAAATTAAAAAAACATATTGAGAAAGATGAATTATAAGATGAATATCGAATATTGTTAATAGAAATATAATAGGGGGAAAGAGAAAGTGGATATACATAAGTTAACAGAGGAAGAAGCAAATGAGATAAATATGTGGGCGTACGAGGAACCATATAATTTATATAGTTTTTCAGGCGAGAAAGAAGTAATAAAAGAATTATTAGATGGAACTTATTATGGCTGTTGTGACGATCAAGGAGAGTTCATCGGCTATTTTTGTTTTGGAGAAAATGCACAAGTACCAGGTGGAAGAGATGCTAATTTATATGGTGGAGAAGATGTGATTGATATCGGACTTGGTATGAAGCCGGCGTTAACTGGGAAAGGAATGGGGAAAGAATTTTTCCAAGCTGGAATAGCGTTTGCTGCTAAGGAATTTAATTCGAAAATGTTTCGATTAAGTGTAGCAACATTTAATACAAGAGCGATTACGTTATATAAAAATATCGGATTTAAGCAAGGGCTTATTTTTTTGAGCCGCGGAAGAGAATTTATGCTTATGGAATACGAAAGACCGTCAGCATGAAACTGACGGCCTAGAAAACATTATTATTCTGAGTGCTCAGCTCGGTGCGCTAAACGACTTGATGCAGCGGCAGCGATTCCGCCAACGATATCATCAAGGAACGTGTGCACCTTTCCAGTTGATTTATCATTTAAGTATTCTAAAATACCAGGTTTTAATTTATCAATATATCCAAAGTTTGTGAAACCGATAGAGCCGTACACGTTCACGATAGAAAGTGCGATAACTTCATCAATTCCGTATAAGCCTTCATCACGTTTTACAATATCTTGTAACGGTTCACTTAGCATTCCCTTTTCAGCAAGGACATCAAGTTCGATACCTGTAATCAGTGCGTTTTGTACTTCACGTTTTGATAGTACACGTTCTACATTGTAACGGCATTCTGACATCTCTAAATTTGGATGGTATTTTTTTTGAAGAAAATGAACAAGTTCAGCAATATCGTCAATTGTTACACCGCGTTCTTGTAATAGTTGTAATGCTCTTTCTTGTAGTTGATTTGATTCTTTCATGTTTATCACCTTTTTTTCTTTTTAGTATTTGTATACGTTTCGTTGCTTTATCATGTGCATAGGAATGAAAGGCGAGCACAAGCTCATATATATAAAGAAAAACCATAGGTGGCGACTGCGATGATTCAGCATATTTATGAGCATTATCACATGCATGTTAAAGAATTAATCCCCCTTGGCCCCTATAAAAGCTTTTGGATTCGCAACAAAATTTATGTACTTGTTCCAATTGGAGAAATGGAGGAAGAAGTACTTGTAGAGATGAAAAAGCTCAGTGATTATATGAACCAGCAAGGGGATATAACTGTAGCGACTTTCGTTCCGACTATACACGGCTACTATGTAAGTGAGATAGAAGAACAAAATTATTGCTTATTAAAAGGTATGCGCACGTTAGAACGACATGCTATGTCATTAGGAAATGAACTTTCTATATTCCATAAACGAGGTGCATTCTTTCCAGAAGAAATCGAGCAATTAAGCCGCATTGGTGAATGGAAAGCGTTATGGGAAAAGAGACTCGATCAGTTAGAAAAGTTTTGGCAATCGCAAGTGATGAACCACCCTACAGACGTATTCGATCAATTGTTTATTGAATCCTTCCCGTATTACTTAGGAGTTGCAGAAAATGCCATTCAATATGTTGTTGATACAGAAATGGATGATACGCCGCAACTAACGGATGCAGCGACAATTTGCCAAGAAAGATTCACACCTTTATTATGGCATCAAACGAAGCGTCTCAAACTCCCTTTTGATTGGGTGTATGATCACCCAACTCGAGATATAGCAGAATGGATTCGCTATATGATGATTGAAAAAAAGAAAGACTGGGATCAAACAATCGTTCAATTTGTTACAGATTATGAACGAAATTACTCGCTGTCCTCATTTGGTTGGCGCTTATTATTTGCAAGGCTCCTGTTCCCGCTTCACTATTTTGAAACGGTCGAACGATATTACCAAACTGGAAACGAAGAACAAAAAAGCATATATAGAGATCGCTTAGAAGCCATTTTACACGATGTGAACCGCTCAGAGCAATTTATGAAGCATTTTTATGGTTCACTTCGTTTACCAGTAGATAAGCTTGGGATTAGAAAATTAGATTGGTTATCTTAAAAATATAAAAAAGAGACCGAGTGAGGTCTCTTTTTTATATACCACAATTTTATGTAATACATTATGCCCCTACCTGCTGATCTGTACATATATTTAAAACGAATTGATGCCTTTCGAGCTTTTCATTTACTTTACCCAATAATTCTTGCTGGATTTCTTTAAATAAAAATTGATAGCTTGTATTCCATGTTGGTATAACGGATGAAAGGCCTAATAAATACTCTTTTTTCTTTTCTAGTTCTTGAATTGTTACAAAAGTGTTCCCCATTTTTGGCATCTGTCGTCCCCCTATGTTTTTTTACTGTATATGTGTGAACGATTCACTATATAGTATTAATT
This sequence comes from Bacillus sp. GW823-FHT06A11, assembly GCF_058795355.1. NCBI lineage: Bacteria > Bacillati > Bacillota > Bacilli > Caryophanales > Bacillaceae > Bacillus > Bacillus sp. GW823-FHT06A11. The sequence goes on from NZ_JBXAHS010000004.1 coordinate 531,812, forward strand.
ATCGCATTTTTTGAGAAGGATTTCCAATTTTGTTTTATGATGTTAACGGATAAATGTGATTTGAATAAAAAAAGGAGACCAAATTTGGTCTCCTTTTAGAAGGCGATTCTGAACGAGCCGCTTCCGCTTTTAGATTAAAATACTTGTTCTACTTCGATAACGCCTGGTACTTCTTCAAGTAACGCGCGCTCGATACCAGCTTTTAGTGTGATTGTAGAACTTGGGCAGCTTCCGCATGCACCCATAAGGCGTAGTTTTACGATACCTTCTTCAATGTCTACTAATTCAACGTCTCCGCCATCGCGAAGTAAGAATGGACGTAATTTATCTAATACTTCTAATACTTGTTCTTGCATATGTGGGTTTTCCATTTTTATCGACTCCTTTCATCAGTTTTATTATAATCAAGATAGAGGGGAAAATCTATTTTTTCTCTTCTTGTTTTATTGTCGAAATATTGTATCGTGTTTTTTCAGTATAGGGGTATGGGATAAGATTGTAAAATGATGTGCTTATGTAATAAGACATCTGAATATACTGTTGGAACAAGAAGTGGGGGAGAAGAAATGGTTAATGTTCAAGTGTATGGGACGAAAGTAATTTGTGCGAGCTGCGTCGGAATGCCATCTTCAACAGAAACGTTTGAATGGTTACAAGCGGCAATTGGTCGTAAATATGAAGGACAAGAAAATAAATTTAATTTCGAGTATATCGATTTCCAAGAAGAACAAGAAGATGCAGATAAAAAAGCATTCGCAGAGCGCGTAGTGGAAGAAGATTTATTTTATCCGGTCGTTCTTGTAAATGGAGAAATTGTTGGAGAAGGAAATCCTCGTTTGAAGGATGTTTACGAAGAAATCGAGAAATATTTATAAAACAAGAAGTCTTTGCGAATTTGCAAAGGCTTTTTTTATTGGAGGGATAGATATGAAAAATGGAGTGAAGCATGCGTTACCAACGGAAGTACAACAGTTAATGGAGCGGTATACAGTAGAATTAAAAGAAATTTTTTTGGATGAAAAAATAGTCGGGGTATATATTTACGGCTCCATCGCACTTGGTGCATTTTATGCAGAAACGAGCGATGTTGATTTTGTTACAGTGATAAATGATTCCGTGAATGAAGCTGAAAAACAGCAGCTTGTGGAACTACATAATAAACTTAGTGATAATACGCTAGGTAAAAGAATGGACGGTATGTATATTCCGCTTGCTGACTTAGGGAAATACAATGATGAAATGAACGAGTACGTGTATTGTGCAGATGGTAAAGCTAATGTTGGTCATTGGGACATTAATGCGGTCACATGGTGGACGTTGAAAAATCAAGGCATTACAGTTACAGGAAAAGAAGCAGAAGATCTTCCGCTGCAAATACAATGGAATGATGTAGTAAATACGATGAAATACAACGTAGAACAGTACTGGAGTGAAAAGGCGAAGAAGCCATATTTATTTTTTATAGAAGAGTGGGTAGAATCAGCTGTCGTTACGATGGGACGTATTTTATATACACTAGATTATAAAACAATCGTTTCAAAAGATAGAGGATTGCAATACTTGTCAGAACGTTCAGCGGAAGAATGGGAGCTCTTATTAAAAGAAGTAGCGAGAATACGGCACAATCCAAAAGAAAAGCGAATGCTCTCAAGGTGGAGAAGAGCAGATATGACGAAGAGGTACTTACTGCATTTAATTGAGACGTGTAGAGAGAAATGGTAGGGAAGAAAATGGACAATACAGTGGGGTGTATTGTCTTTTTTTTTTATGTTTAATTTGGTATATAATGGTTTAAAAGGTTTAATTATACTGGAGGGGATAGGATGAATATAGAATTAGCTACATATGAAGAAAAGAATGAACAAATGAGTATGCGCCAAGTAATTAGCATTCTATTAATTATTTTTGGGGTCATGCATGGAATTGGTTTTTTGAACCTTTTATATGATTCTTCCTTATATCCATGGTATGTAGATCATCTTATTCCACCTTTCACGTTTTGTATGATTATCGTAATGTATGCACCGGCAAGAAATTGCTGCTTACATTTAATAAAATCATTACAATTCAATAATTTTAAACACTATGTAACGATAGTAATGACAGCGATTGTAATGCTTATATATCTTGCAATATTAAATTTAGTTTTACCACATGGGATTGGTGTGGACGAGTCTAGTATAGTAATAAAGCCTACTAAAAGTGAAATCATTTTATATGTAGTTGTGCTCACCATTTTTGCACCGATTTGGGAAGAACTTTTATTTCGGGGGATGTTTTTTACGAAATTATCCCAGCGCTTTTCTGCACTTACTAGTGCCGTTATAAGTGCTTTCATATTTACTTTTGGCCATCCCCTTACAGTAGGTAGTATTTTATATATTTTTGGTATGGGTATATGTTTAGCATACACATATAAGAAAACGAAGAATTTACTCGTTCCAATTGGGATTCATTTATTAAATAATTCGTTTTATTTATTATTGAATTTTCAACCATAAAAAGGCGCCTTTTTGAAAAGGGCGTCTTTCGTATTTTGTAGTAAGTAGAAAGGGCTTTATACGCATTGTGTAGAGGCAAGGTAATACAAAATATAAATAGTTTCATGTGAAACATTTTTATTATCAAATATACAAAATGATTAACTTAGTGTATTAAACGTATCATTCATAAGTATTCTAATATATTTAAAAGTAAAATGAAATAAGAAACGGATAATTGTCGGAATATATTCGATTTCCGTTCATTTTTATGAAATATGTGTACTTTTTGTTAGATTCCTTCATTTTGTCCATATACAATAAATGTATATAGAAATAAGAAAAGGATGATGTACGTGAAGGACACTGTTTTACAAGAAACGATTTCTCCACAAGAATTACATAAAGTTGTTCAAAAGAATACAGCTTATTATGATTTTAAGTGGGGTAAAGTAGAAAACCCTGCGCAAGGGAATACATGGAATTGGGTAGCCTTTTTCTTCCCAACCTTTTGGTTAGCTTATCGCAAAATGTATAAGTTATTTATTATATTTGCGTTATTGGCTATACCTAGTATAGTTATAACCCCTTTTATAGATATTCCAGAGGGGATTTATGTAACATTTAGTTTAGCTCTTCAATTAGGAATGATGATATTTACTGGATGGCAAGGAAACCGTTTATATTATAAGCAGGCTGTTCGTGTTTTTCGTAAGGGAGAAGATGCGTCTGATCATGAGAAGGCGTATTTCTTACAATCTAAGGGTGGCGCTAGTGTAGCTGGTATGATTGGTTTACAAGTTATAGTCGGGATTGTGTTTGGCGGAGCTATGCTCGGACTTTCTCTTTTACCAACTGAGCCGAATATTAAAAACGTTGTTCGTTCAACTGGTGAAGGGGTTACTTTAGAGATTATGACTGATAATCCAACCTGGAAGTTTGTGAAGAAAGAAAAAGATTATGATGTAGTAGAGTTTACTGGCTATGATTATACAGAGAAGAAAAACGTGAAAATTAAATTTGCTGTTTATTTCGATGAAGATTATTTCGAGTGGCAAGAGGTATATGAAAATAATAAGAAGTTAAGTGAAGAAGAAGTAGAAGAATATCAAATTTATATTGAAGAAAATAATTGGGGTTTCTAGAGGGAACTCGTTCATTTTGAAAAGAAGAATCTTGTGAAGGTTCTTCTTTTATTTATTAGGGGGAGAGAAATAATTTCAGCATTAATAGAAGCTCTAATAGGATCTATTAGTTTAAGTACGGGTTTACACACGAAAAAGATTGATGCTAACATACTTTACTTGCAGCAGTATGAATGGTTTCGAATCATATATGAAGACGAGAAGTATCGAAAGTTATTTATTACGAACTACAAAGTTCGCTCATATTTACAAAGTAAGTTAAGAGTTCGATTGCTCGTAAAAAATAAAAATGCACAACGAAGATTTTTAAAATTAGTAGAAGAACAAATAGAAAAAAGGCATACGAATTGAAATTTTGTAAAATACAATAAAAAATGAGAATTTGAGGTAGGCTTGTCAATAACGTGAGACTATGGCACTATAAAGAAATGCTATACAAATTTTATTTATCGAGATGTAAACATCAATTTTGATTTTTACGTATAAATAATGAACGGAGGAAATGAATTTATGGCTACTTTACCAAATTGTCCAAAATGTAATTCAGAATATACGTATGAGGATGGCGTTCTTTTCGTATGTCCAGAATGTGCTCATGAGTGGGGCCAAGACGCAGAAGCTGAAAATAATGATGGTGCAAAAGTTGTAAAAGATGCGAACGGAAACGTTCTTCAAGATGGCGATGCAGTTACTGTTATTAAAGACTTAAAAGTAAAAGGAACTTCTTCAGTTGTGAAGATCGGTACGAAAGTAAAAAGTATCCGTCTAGTTGATGGCGATCACGATATCGATTGCAAAATCGACGGTTTCGGAGCTATGAAGTTAAAATCACAGTTCGTTAAGAAGGCGTAAGTAAATAAAAGAGGAGGCGAATAGCCTCCTCTTTTTATTATGTCACTTTTTGTCGGTAAATCGATATTTCGTACAAAATCGTTGATATATTCTGAGTTATGATAGATATATTTGAAAAATCGTTGATATATTGCAAGTTATGATAGATATATTGAAAAAATCGTTAATATAATTTCACTCACCGAGAACGATGCATCATTTACTGAGCGAAAGTTACGGTTTACCTCGCATCATAGTCAACCTCTTTCAATTGACATCGCTTATTAAAGAACGTTTTATATCCAAGCTGTAAAAAGATAATGACAGCAAAGGCAGTGCTTCCAGAAATACCGAGTATAATGGCGATTTGATATTGAATGGCTGTGAACGGTGATACACCGGATAATATTTGACCAGTCATCATGCCTGGTAAGCTTATAATCCCCATTCCGACCATAGAATTGATTGTCGGTAAAATAGCAGAATCAAAAGCGTCTCGAATGAGCGGAGCAGCTGCTTCTTTCGGTGTTGCTCCGAGCATAAGTGCACCTTCAATTTGACCTCTTTGCGACTTCATATTGTTTAAGAACGTATTTGCGCCGAGAGAAACACCAGTCATGGCATTCCCAACTAACATTCCTGTAATAGGGACGATATATTGCGGAGCATACCAAGGGTCATGACCGATAATAACGAAGATAAATAGTAGAAGTGGCCCAATTGATCCGGCGACCATGGAAAGGGCGGCTACTCGTTTTAATTCTTTAGACATCGGGATGTTAACTCGTTTATAAATATTAAAAATTGCAAAGGTAGTAATAGAAGTAATAAGAGCAATTGTATAAAATGGATTACTGTTTTCAAATACGTATGTAAGGACATATGCAACAAGTACGAGCTGAATGGTCATACGGAATGTTGCGAGCGCGATTTGTTTTTCGCGAGGTATTCCTTTTAATTTTACAAGTCCAATTAAAATAAGAATAAAAATATAGGCAGCTGCAAGTTGCCAAATTTGGAGTTCAATAACGCCCTTCAACAGAGAGCACTTCCTTTCTAGTTGCACCGTTTGCTTTACTAATCTCAATAATGTCGTCTGCAATTTCTTCTGGAAGTTGTTGTGAGTGTGTGATGAAGATAATTGTTTTTTTCTTTTTTCGTGCTAGTTCAGTAAATTGTTTCATAACGCGGCGTTCTGTATCACTGTCTAATGCTGAAGTTGGTTCATCTAATAAATAGACAGGCGGATCCATAAGTACGATACGTGCAAAGGCAAGTCTTTGTTTTTCACCGCCGGATAATGAGGAGGCGCTATCTTCTAATTGCTTGTCTAAGCTAACGGTTTGTAGTGCGCTCCGCAGGGCATCATCATTTGGAAATGGTTTTTCAGAAAGACGAAGTCCCATTAATAGATTTTCTTTAACGGTTCCATCAAAAAGAGGTGGAGTTTGCCCAAGCATAACTACGTCACGACGTAATTGAATAGGCGGATAATCAGAAATTAACTTTCCGTTATATTCAATTGTGCCGGATGTTGGAGATTGTAAATCGTTTAACATGCGAAGCAATGTGCTTTTTCCGCTTCCGCTTTCACCGATAATGCAAGTGATCTTTTCTTTTTGAATCTGTAAATAAGGAATGTGTAGTATATCTTTATATATAACGTCTTTTAATATAAACATAAATCGCTCCTTTCTGATTCTAGTTATATCGTATCAAAAAAGAGGGGGAAATGGTTATAACGAACAACGTTTTTTCTGCGTCTTGAGTTTTATTAATAAGTTAAGTAAACGATCTAATTCTTGGCTGAAAGAAATCACTTTATCATGAGTGAATCCGTATCGTTCAACGAGATAGATTAACTCTTTCTTTTTCGCTTCTATTCGATTGTTTAGTTTCGATAAGTTCATAAGTGGAATGTAATGCCTCCTACAAAAGTATTTATAACATAAAAAATAAGACCGAATGAATTCGGTCTTCAAGGAAATAATAAAACAACTTACAAATAGCATACACTGTTTATCAATAGTTTTTAATATAAAAATGAAAAATAAATCATTATACATATTGAGAAAGATGTGTCTGATAATTTTTAAAAACTGATGCAAAGAAGCTGCCTACATAGTAGACAGCCTGTAAAGTATTAACCTTTATGATATTTGTACATCCAAAGAAGGCCGGATTTTAATAATCTTGGTACACGTCCCATTAACGGTTGATTTGCGAGTAAACCGAATCCATGCTTCTTACCAAGAGATCCTAGAACACCTTTTAATTTAATAACAGGTAGTTCATCAGGGAGTGGTTCATTATTCCAACGTTTTAATAATATTTGGACAATTTGTTCTCCTTGACCTTCAGCAAGTTGGGCAGATGGTGCATGTGGAAGTGCTGCGCAATCTCCTACAACGTAAACGTGCTCGTTGTTTGGAATATTGTGATATTTCGTTAAGACAACCCGTCCGCTACCGTCTTGTTCAACTGGAAGGTTTCGAACAACTTCATTTGCTTGAATACCAGCTGTCCAGACAATTGCATCACATTCAAGTGGTTCATCGTGATTATACACAATATTTGGTTCCACTTTTGTAATGTTAGAGTTTCTTATAATATTAACTTTATGTTTTACGAACCATTCTTCTACGTATCTACTTAATTTCTCTGGATACGGGAATAAAATTCTATCTTTTCGATCAAATAAATAGATTTTTAAATCAGAACGGCTTTCGCGAAGTTCACTTGCAACTTCCACACCACTTAAGCCAGCACCAACGACAGCTACTGTTGCATTTGGTTCTAGACTATTTAATTGTTCATATGTTTTACGTGTTTGTTCAATTGATTGTAGACTATGTGTATATTCCTTCGCCCCAGGAACGTTATGATATTTATCTTCACAGCCAAGTCCGATAATTAAATCATCATATTGGATTGCTTCGCCGCCATCGAGATGAACCGCTTTTTCTTCGAGGTCAATATTTGTTATTGTGCCGTATTGAATATTGAGGCGTGGGTGCTCAGGAAACGGTATACGAATATGCGTTTCTGAAATAGTACCCGCAACTAATGCATAATATTCAGTTTTGAAGCAATGATATGGTACTTTGTCGATTAATGTCACTTGTACATCATCTGGAAGTTGGTTGCTTGGAAGTAGCCTTTGTAGAATTCTCATTCCACCGTAGCCGCCACCTAGTATTACGAGGTGTTTCATGATGGATTACCCCTTTTCTGTTGAAATATCCCCTAATCATAAAATTTTATATTAATAAAATATTTTGACTTTACTCAATCAAATTATATCGAATTTGTGAACAAATAACAATGCATGAATGAATACTCTGTTGTACAATAAGAAGAAAAGTAAAGTAAACTGTTTTGCCTTTTTAGTTACTATTTCATTGCAAGTAGCATGTTATATAAAATAAAATCATCTACTTTGAAGTGAAATAGTGAAGTAACTAAATAGTTTAGGATGTATAACGAAAACAACAAGAGACAGCTTAGTTTTCTTCTTATAGATGAAGTCAGAAGGTAATTTGTTTTGTAGTACAGGGGGGAGAATTTTGATTAAACCATTAATTGAATTTTGTGTAGGTAACCTTGCAAGTGGTTCACAAGCAGCTCTAGAAAAATTAGAAAAAGATCCAAATTTAGATGTAATGGAGTATGGTTGTCTAGGGTATTGTGGTATTTGTTTTGAAGGACCGTTTGCACTTGTAAATGGTGAAGTTGTACAAGGTGCAACAGTAGAAGAGCTTGTTAATAATGTATATGAGTATTTGGATGAAAATCCAATGTTTTAAGGTGTTGCGAATGAGCAACGCCTTTTTCATTTTATTTTAGATAAAACGTTATTTTGGAGGGTAGTTTAATACTATAGATAAATAAAAAAAGGCCCTTTTTAGAAGGGCTTTTTTCTTACACAATGTGTGTAAGAGTGGCTCATCGCCAAACGTTGTCAAATATGAGAAACGGGGGACATTCATATTGTGTTCTAAAAGCATGCATTCTATACTTAAAATAACAAATTATTTTTGGAGTGAATACAAATGAGCCAATTTTCTTTTACAAAAATGCATGGTCTTGGCAATAGTTATATATATGTAAATATGTTTGAAGAGCAAATTCCTGAAGAAGATTTAGCTCTTGTGGCGGAAAAGGTTTCAAATATTAATACTGGTATTGGAGCAGACGGAATGATTTTAATTTGTCCGTCTGATGTAGCTCCGGTGAAAATGCGTATGTTTAATAATGATGGATCAGAAGGAAAGAGCTGTGGTAATGGTTTGCGCTGCGTAGCGAAATATGCGTATGAGCATAAACTAGTAGAGGAAACAGTTTTCACAATTGAAACGTTAGCTGGCATTGTAACGGCAGAAGTAACGGTAGAAGATGGAAAAGTTATATTAGCGAAAATTGATATGGGTGCACCACGCTTAACACGCGAAGAGATACCGATGCTCGGTGAAGGTGAAACACCATTTATTCGTGAAAACTTCTTATACAATAATCATCGTTATGCATTTACGGCTGTTTCAATGGGGAACCCGCACGCGGTTATTTTTGTTGAGGATGTAGAGAAGGCACCTCTTACAACACTTGGTCCAGTTCTTGAGACACATGAAATGTTCCCAGAGCGAGTGAATGTTGAATTTATCGAGATTTTAAACGATGAAGAAATGAATTTCCGCGTTTGGGAACGTGGTTCTGGTGTAACGCAAGCTTGCGGAACAGGGGCATGTGCTGCCGTTGTAGCTGCTATTTTGAATGGCAAGATGGAACGTGGTAAAGAAATTACAGTCCATTTAGCTGGCGGCGATTTAATGATTGCGTGGACAGAAGAAGGAAACGTGTTAATGAAAGGACCTGCGGAAGCAATTTGCCGCGGAGTGTATGAGTACAAGATAGAAGCGTAAAGATGTATAATAGAATGAGAACAGAAAGGATGGTGTATTTCATGATTGAAGTAACAGAACAAGCAGCTTTTCAAATTAAAGATATGTTAAAAGATGCTGAAGATGGAGAGAAGTACGTGCGCCTTGCTGTACATGGCGGCGGATGTACTGGCCTTTCTTACGGCTTAGGATTTGAAGTAGAACCAAAAGAAGACGACACAGTTCTTGAGTTTTTCGGTGTTGAATTTGTTATCGATACAGAAAGTGCTCCAATTGTTAAAGGAGTAAAAATTGATTATAAACAATCTATGCTTGGCGGCGGATTCACAATCGACAATCCAAACGCAATCGCATCATGCGGATGCGGATCATCTTTCCGTACAGCGACGAATGCTGGTAAGCCAGAAGAGTGCTAAGTTTTTAGCCGAAATAGAAAAAGACCTTTTTAGCGATGGAATAAAATCGTTAAGGAGGTCTTTTCTTTTGCCGTAAAAGCCCGATTACCAAGGCTAATCAATATTTCACTTTATTTTTGCATAGATGCAAGTATCAGTTAGTTGTTTGCCGTCAGCTGAAAAATCTTCATTACGTAATATCCCTTCAAGTTCAAAGCCTAGTTTTTCAGGGAGTGCACGACTTTTCGTGTTATTACATTCACATCGTATTTCAATCCTTCTAAATTTGAATAACTGAAATCCAAGGTTTGTTAACGCACTTACTGTTTCTGTCATATATCCACTGCCACTAAATTGCGTGTTAATCCAGTATCCAATTTCACATTTAGAAACCTTCCAATCAATTCGATGAAGGCTAGCTGTTCCAACAAAATCATTCGTCTCTTTATGATAGATAAGATAGCGAAAGCTTTCTCTTTTCAAAAAATCTATATGTGCATTTCTCAGAAGAATTTCCGTTTCTTCAACAGTAGGAATGGACTGAAATAAAGACAACCATTGCTTTAATTCATTAATGGAATCTTTAATAGCTTGTTGTACTATATCCCCTTCACCAGCTTGAAGTGGTGCTCGAAGAATGAGTCTGTCTGTTTCTATTTGTAACGGAACATCTAATAAAATAGGGTTCATATCATTTCTCCTCTCGAAACCTTTAAATTAGGACAGAATGAAACTTATATCATAAAAAAACTTTCACCCAAAAGAAATAATTCTGGAGGACGAGAGTTGCAATTTATAATAAATGAATTGAAAAATACTTTATCTCACTAATAGAAAATCACGTCACAGCATCACTATTAGTTATTATAGAACTGTGCGAAGTACAGGAATATAGTAAAGCTTATCTCCCATAAAGGAACCTCTCAAAAACGAGTAAACAATAAATATATATTCAATTCATCATTTAGAAATCCCTTTTCACATATTGAAAACTAAACTATCAGTTGGTACAGCAGCATTAGGTTGTTAAACTAATGCATATGTTAATTGAATAAGGAGTTATTATTTTTTAACCTGCTTTAAATTGAACGCATAATTCACGATTGATTATCTAAACGCAATCGCATCATGCAGATTTGGATCATTTTTCCGTACAGCGACGAATGCTGGTAAGCCAGAAGAGTGCTAAGTTTTTAGCCAAAATAGAAAAGACCTTTTTAGCGATAGAATAAAATCGTTAGAAAGGTCTTTTCTTTTGGCGTTAAAACAGAAAATGCATGTAAAGTTACTTTAGAATTTAATTTGAATGTTATTATATATAGAATATATGATAATTATTGTGAATTCGACTTTCATATTGTTCGTTTAAGACAAGATTATGCAACAGAAATGTAAATGAATAGCAGAAATATACTATTTATTAGTTATATTTAATGTTAATATTTGTAACGAAGATGATTGGTGAGGGCTGATTAAAGTTTCATTTTATATAAAAAAGGTGCATGAGGGAGAAGGCTATAGCAAATTGTATAGAACTGAATAGTTCCGTATTAATTTAAATACGTTGATTACTAAATATTAAAAAATACCGGGGGGATTAGAGTGAAGTCATTTAAGAAAGTACTTATAGTAGGGATGGCGTTGACTACAGTATCGATTTTGGGAGCTTGTTCTAGCGATACAGACGTATTAACAAAAGTAGGAGCAAAGCAACCAGCGAAGGCGGAAGGTGACGTACTAAAAGATCAGAAGAAAACACCTATGACTACGAGTAAACGTGAAAGTATTAAAAATGAGGACGCTTCATCATCACAGAAGCGTTATATTTCTCATGATGAATCTCAAAAAATTGAGGAAGGTATGACGTATACGGATATTCTTAATACGATTGACTACGGTGGTGAGACCATAAAATATTATAATAACAATGAAAAACGCGTATTTTATACTGAAAAAGATACGGATGGTACATATGAAATTATGGTTGAATTAAATACATATGGTTACGTTGTGAATATTGAACGTACTGCTATAAAGGATACAGATAAAGATAAAGGTAAGGAGAATCGGGTATCTACGAAACGTATTGAAGAGCCTGTAAAGGAATATGAAGAAAAAAACGATCGTGTACCGTGGTATAAAGATGTAAATAACAATTCGGCAGCAGTAAGTTACAATCACTATTTGAAAATCAAAAAAGGTATGCCTGCGAATCAAGTAAAAGCTGCAATTGGACAGCCACATGTGATTGAGAAATATAAATCTTATTCAGTATATGACTATACTGGTTATGGTGGAGAAGGATCATTACGTGTAATCTTTGAACCGAATGGAACTGTTACGGATGTAGTGGAAGACGGTTTACCACGATAATAAATTAGTTACGGGAAGAGTTGTAGTAAAGTTGTCTTTGATTTTATAAAGTTTTTGGAGCATCCCCGAATATAGGTGGAAAAATAATTCTATTAGCCATGTTGATTATAGTATTAGTATTTACCGAAGTTTCTTCCCAATTCAATAGCGTTATTGTGCATGTTGTTGTCGTATTATTCTTGTTGGTATATACCGCAGTATGGCAGCAATTGTAACTGGACGTAAAAGGAAGCGGAGGAGTAGCAGCTTCCTTTTAAAAGAAGGAGGAAAATATGATGGAGGATATTCTTGAATTCATAGGGAGATACGTAATTAAACCTATTATTAGTTTAGTGAGATATCTTGTAATAGAGATTATAATTGAGGGGATAATAGAAGGCGTAATAAACGGTATAAGGAAATTACGTGATAAGTGGCGAAATTGGCGTGAAAGACGTTATTGGCGGTAGTGTAGTTGATGAGAGTGCAAAACAAAAACGTTATACAGAAGTTATGAAGAAGTTTAATGAAATGATAGCAAACCATCCGCATTTAGAATCTGTACTCGTTCCAATTGGTGATGGAATGACAATTTCTAAAGTGAAGAAATAATTATTATCTTACAAAAATGTAATGTTCATGTCATGTTTTTGAATTTCTTCTTTAAGCTCCGGGCTTTAAGATAAGAATATAAGAAAAAACATATGAGGTGAAGGAAATGAAAAGATACATTGCACTATTTAGTATTTTAGTTGTATTTGCAAGTTTGTTAGTTGGTTGTGATTTAAACCGTATGGGTAAAGATGAGTATTATGTTCAAATTACAGTAGATGGAAAAGAATTTGATAGTAAAGCTAGTGATGGGCAGAAATTTAAAGATTATGAATATAAGCTGACTGGCTTTGATAAAGACGGTAAAGAGAAAGAATTAGAATTCATAGCTCAAAAAAATCTTCGTAAAGAAGCATTCCTACGCGTATACCACTCAGATAAAAAAGGTGTAACAGCTTGGGAAGAAGTGAAGAAAGACGAGCTTCCAGCGAAAGTGAAAGAAAAATTAGGCGTGAAATAAGACAGATAGAAAAGGAATTGACGAACAGGGTCAATTCCTTTTTTTGCTTTCAAATTCTTCTTCTGAAATGACTTTAAATCCGTGTCTTTTAAATAAAGCAGTAGTTACCCCGTAACCAGTTTGCTTATTGCCATTAAATTCACCAGTGTAAATCGTAGAACTGCCACAAGATGGACTACGTTCCTTTAAAATAATATATTCTGGATGTAAATTTTTAATTTGTTCTAATGCTTTATAAGCACCATTTACGAAAGCTTCTGTGACATCTTCACCATCTTTTGTCATCACTTTCGCTTTTCCGTCCAAAACGTCGTCGCCATTCCCGCCAATAATTTCAGCAGAAGGACGAGGTGTTGGCAGTCCTCCTAATACTTCAGGACAAATGAGGACTGTATCTTCTTTTTGTAGTAGCTTCTCTATTTTTGAAACGAGATTGTCATTTCCGTCATATCGACAAGCTATACCACCTAAACAAGCGCTAATTACGATCATATTTTCATCTCCATTAAAAAAATATTAAATTCCACGCCAAATTCTCTTCCTGCCTCTTACTTATAAATGAGGTGATATAAATGGGAAGCTTATATAATTTAATGAAACCATACAGTGAATTTCGAAGTAAAGAAGAGTTTAATGCATATCAAAAACAAGTTTTGAAGTGCTATCGATTTCAATTGAATAAAACGGATGCTACCATTATTCATTTTTTTAGGAAAGTATGCGGTGAATGAGAAACAAAAAACAGTAGGAGTCGCCTGTCCGTTAATGGAGACGATTGCGAAGAATGTTGGAAAGAGTATTCGTACAGTACGCCGTTCAATTGCAAAGTTAGAGGAACTAGGAATTATAAAGCGTGTTGCAACAAAAGAAAGACATAAGCGCGGCGGGTATAGTGCGAACTTATATATTTTTCTTATATCTGCAATTGACCGCATGGATGACCGTATGAAAATGTCCGCATGTGAAAGTGAGGATTATACAGCTGGCTGTAGCGGAAAGGAGCAAAAAAGCGAGAGGGAAACAACTCTTTCTAAAAACATTCCACAAATAAAAGAGAAAAGAAAAATAACGTACGAGCTTGATGAGACGTATTGCCGTCATGATATACCGAAGCCTTTTATATACGCACTGGTACCGATGACGAGTAATCCGAAGAAAATTAATATATTTTGGAGTAAGGTCGAGCTTGCGTATAAAAAGAGCGGGTTACTAGAGCAAGGTGTTTTACTAGAGCAGATATTAGCTGATGAAGAAGTGTATGGAAATTTCATTTGGCGAGTGAAGAGTGTTGTGAGAGCTTATAAATATGGGGAAATCCGTAAAAATGTGAAGGCACTTTTATATAGTACAGTGCGAGATTTATTTTTAGAGGTTGGATTAGAATGGGGAGCAGCTGTGAGAAGAAGTAAGGGGATAGCGTTATTTGATCCATTTAAAAAGGAGCCATGCGTATAATACATGACTCCAAGTAGCTAGTCGAACTTTCTTACAACTGGAACACGAATCGCTACAAATAGTACGAAGACGATAACAGCAATTGCACCGCTTTTCATAACGGTTACGATTGGAATTCCCATTGCAAGTGCGATTGATGTGAATGCATAAGAGAGCGGGATAAAGCCCATTGATGATAGCATAAGTAAGCTCATTACGCGTCCCATCATTTCCTCTTTTACTGTCGATTGAATCATCGCCATAAGCGGAACGATAGCCATTGCAATTGTAATACCATAAAACATGCCGGCTAATAATGCTTGCCAAAGTACGGTGCTAAAGTTGATGGATAAGAAGAATACACCAGACAGTAGCATCATGATAATGCAAAATAGTCCGCGTCTACGATTAATATTTTTTAAACCGACAATGACAGCGCCTATTGCCATTCCGCCGCCTACAGATGCTTCTAAGTAACTGAAATGGAGCGAGTCACCGTGCAGAACATTTTTAACGAAAAGCGGGAAACCGACTTGCATCGGACCAATTAAAAATAAATTTAAAAAGGCGCTACAAAGAAGGAAAGTTGAAAGGAATGGCGATTCCTTTACATATAAGATTCCTTCTTTAATGGAAGTGAACATACCTTTATCTGTATCTTTTAGTTCTGGCATCGTAAATTGTATTTTTTGAACGAGTATGGCTGCGACAATCAGTAATAAAATTGTAATAGAAAATATTGTCTCGTAGTTTGTAAATTTGATCAGAATTCCGCCAAGTACAGGGCCTAAGATGACCGATGCTTGGTTCGTCATTTGTGTAAGTGAATTCGCTTGTGTTAACCGGCTTTTTTCTACCAATTCAGGTAAGATAGATCCATCTGCTGACCAGAAGAAAGCATCAGCAAGTCCAAAGAATAAAGCGAATAAAGCAAATGTATATAGTGTTACATCACCAACGATAAACCATGTGAGAATGGTTGCGACAAGAATCGCTCGAATAATATTGGAGTAAAACATAATGTTTTTTTTCGGGAATTTATCAGCTACAGCGCCGCCGATAATCATAAAAATAAGCCTTGGAACACTAAGAGCTACGAAAACAACACCGAGTGAAGCTTCAAGGTTTAATGTTTTTGCTATGTACCACGTTTGTGAAAAAGTAAAAAAGGCTAAAGCAAAGCTTGAAAAAAGAGTAGCTGCCCAAAGAAAAAGGAAATTCGTATTTTTTAATAACGGTTTTCCGCTTCCTTCTAAAGCAGTTTTATTTTGTTGTAGTTCCTCCATATTGCTTCCTTTCTATGTGACAAATTTAAACTAAAAAACCAGTAAACGCCCGATTGGTGAGGGCTAATACTCAATGGGAGATGCCCTCCGCTGAGTATAGTTTCACTTTATACAGTTTCTAATATTTCTATACTGCACTTTCTCATTGTAGACAATAATAATGGATTTGCCCAGTAGCTATTTAACGACAAAAAAAGATGCCGAATGGGCATCTTTTTTTAGGCTAACGCAATATAAATATCCAATTGTGCATGATTTGGGTCTAATGCTCTTTCGGCGTAAAGTTCAAAGTCTGTTGTGAAGGCACGTTTATTTTCTTTCGACCATTTCCAAATATATTCCCAAGCTTCGCAAACGACTTCAGCAACTGGTCCCTTTCTCGTTGTAAATACCGCATACGTAGCGGCAGGTATTGTTAAAGTTGTCATATTTTCAGGAACATCTTCTAATGAAGAAACGGGCATACCGATTGTAAATGTATATGTACCAGTTTCATCTGATTCGTAGTTGGAGTAGAAAGCGAATGTTTCTTTCGTTTGTTGATTTGGGATGTGATGCATCATTTGTTCTTGAAAGTATTTGTTCCAAAGCCCGGGGATTTTTCCTTCAGGAGATGCCTCTATTTCATTAGTTGTCGTAACCGAAACGCCGATTGCTTGGAAAGCTTCTTTTTTTACGATAATGGGTTCGTTTATCATTACAAATTCCTCCTTTAAAATAAGAACATACGTTCTTTAATAATATAACATATTTTTACATGTAACGGTTATTGTTTTTTGAAAATTTTAATCATAAACAACAAACTGAAATAACTAAAAAATGGTAAAAATTCTATTGTATGTATGAATAGGTTAGGGAGTATGTTAAGATTTTTATGTATCCTTTAACTGTTATATAAGCCTATACAGTAGAACGTTTTTACTATATTAAAAATGGTAAAGGTTTGTATAAGTGTCCGATATATACGCTATTTTTGATAAATTAAAATAGTAATATTCTATGAGATTTATATTGTTGAAATTGGGATTTCAACGATACATTTTCATAGGTCGGATTGTTGCGAGTGGATATATATTGCTATGTATACGGCTACGAAATTAAGTAGACGGATAGCAAGTATATAGAAAGGAGAAAGGTAGAAAATATGAAGCAAGTATTGAAGTGTTTTAATGTCGTAACGATGATCACACTTCTCCTATCCATCATATTGCCTTCACCCAGTGCTTTTGCTACAGAGATAAATAAAAAAAGCTGGGATGAGTTACAAGGAAATGATGTGAAAATTAAGGCAGAGCAAGTAAATGCTGAAATATATAAGGGAGAAGTAGCGGAGAGGGAGCACGTATTTCAATATACGATTGAAAATACGGGAGCTACACCAATTCAAGAATTGGTGCTTAAACAAAATAATGAAAATGAAATTACGTTCCCTTCGCAATCTGTGAAAGTAAACGGAGAGAAGTTACCTGAAAATAAGGTAGCGGATTTCTATGTAGAGGAAAAAGATAAGGGAGGAAAGGTTCTTTCTTCTAATCTTAAAATTAAAGATTTAAAATCACATGAAAAAATGACTGTGTTAATAAAAGCTCGTCGTGCACAACATTTTAATAAAGAGTATAAGCAAAAAATTAGTGTGCAAAAGGATCAACTACAAATAGGAAACATGTCTGTAGATGTTGAAGGGATTCCTTCTGAAGACAAGGTTGAAGCTAATACCGATGATGAGGCTGACAGTAGTAAGAAAGAAATCGGATCACCAGCTGATGCTAAATCAAAAGAAGTGGATGGAAAATTAAAAGTATCTGCAGGAGATAAAAATAAACCTACAGCGAACACGGAACTAGTGAAGCAGCCAGTAGATAAAGATGAGAAGAAACTAGAAAAAGAAGCGGAAAATCAGAGCGATGCAAAAGTACAAGCTGCATCAGAGAATGCTTCGAAGGTTCAAATGCAAACAGGGGATAAGCAAGGATTTGGAGATCCACTGTATTCTACAATTACTGCTGGTAATTTAGTACAGACTGGTAATGTAACACTTGGTTTGACGACTGATCATTATGGCAGACAAAGTATGGGTTATAAAACGAATAAAATGACTGTGGACGTTGATAACGATGATAGTACTTTTAATTCGTCAACAGGTGCATTTCCTAACATTCCTGCCGGAAGTAAAGTGAAAAAGGCTTACTTATTCTGGACAGCAGCAATGGGGTTACCAGGAAATATTGCTGATAGAAAGGTTACCGAGGATCAAGTAAGGCAACCAGTCAAAATGAAAATGGGAAATAAAGAATATGCAGATGTAACTGCTGATAGCATACGAAAAGCGGATTACCTACCTTATATTTCTAATTACTCAGGTAGTGGCGCAGGATATGTTGCGTATGCAGATGTAACAAATGTAATTGCACAGCAAGGGATTTCACAAACGTTGACAGTTGCAAATGTGCCACAAATTAAAGATGTAACAGGTGGCGGCTATTACTGGGGTAACTGGAATCTTATATTAGTTTATGAAAACTATAAAGAAACAGTAAAAGACATGAAGATTTGGGAAGGGCTAGTCTCTCAAAAAAGTACAGCCTGGACAGATATTAGTGTTAATAAAATAAACACACCAAAAGAAGGTGCTTTTAAGGCGAAATTTAGTTATTTTTCATCGCAAGGTGACCCAGCTGAGAAAGATGGATATGCATATGATTATGGAGAATATGATTTTGGTGCTGGATATATAAAGATAAAAAATATTAACGGTAAAGACAATGATGCGAATGATTCGTCTATGACAGAAGTACAAGTAGACGGTACTAACGAGTTTGTTACAAAAAAATATCCAGGATATAACCCGGATTGGACAAATTCATTCAGTACTGACATTCATACGTATCATCTTGAAGGACCTACTCAAGTAAAAAATGATTTAAAAGAAGCAAAAATGCGTTTTAGAGCAAATGGTGGCGGTGGTGATATTTACGTATTAAATAACGCTACATTCGTTACAGAACATAATGCTCCAAACTTACAAGTTGATAAAAAGGCATTAGATAGTGCCGGTAAAGAAGTTAAGGAAATTAAAGCTGGTGAAGAGTTTACGTATCAAATTGAAGTGAAGAATGATACGAAAAATAACCAAGCACCTGTATCTAATGTAAAAGGTTTTGATAAATTAGATAATCGTTTAGAGTATGTTCCGGGATCTATACAATATATTTCTGGAAGTAATAAAGGAAATAAAACAGATAATGCAAGCGATGATGAAGCGGAGTTTGTAAATAATCAAATTGATTTCCGTGTTGGTGAAGGTGCTAATGCTAAAGACGGCGGTGTTTTAAAGCCTGGTGAAAGTGCCATTATTACATTCAAAGTAAAAGTGAAAGCTTCTGTACAATCAGATACAACAATAAAAAATATCGTTGCTGTAAAGGGAAAAGATAGTACCGAGGTAAATTATGAAACTACAGATGATGCAAATGTTACGGTTACGCTTCCGAAAGAAGTTCCGGGAGAAATAGAAGCAAGAAAAATAGCTTCTAATAAAACACCGAAGCTAGGTGACGAGGTAGAGTATCGTATTACATTTAAAAATAAGACAAAAGATGGACGTCTAGATGTATTGACAATTGAAGACGAATTACCAAGTAATCTTGAATACGTGAAAGATAGCTTGAAAGCAGAAGGTGCAAAACCAGAGCCAGTAGAGCTGAAGTTTGAAAATGGCAAAGTAATGGCAAAGTATCCAGAAATTATGGATATGGAAGAAAGAAGTATCGTCTTTAAAACAAAAGTAAAAGAAACTGCAAAAATTGGTGAAGAAATTGTTAATAAAGCAACCGTTAGTGATAAAACAAATCCACCAAAGGATTTAGAGGAGAAGATTACACCACAGCATAAGGCCGGTAAAATTGCTGCAAAGAAAAAAGCAACAAATAAAAAGCCGAAGCTAGGAGAAGAAGTTGAATATCAAATTAGCTTCAAAAATACGGTGGAAAACGGAAAGCTAGATGCAGTTACAATAGAAGATGAAATTCCAGCTAACTTAGAATTTGTTCAAGGTAGTGAGAGAGCTGAAGGTGCTGAACCAAATCCAGTAGAGTTAAAAGTAGAAAATGGTAAGGTAATCGCAAAATATCCAGAGATTACGGATACAAAAGAGCGAAGCATTTCCTTTAAAGTGAAAGTAAAAGAAGAGGCAAAAGCCGGAGAAACGATTGTTAATAAAGCGGTTGTGAGTGAGCCAAATGGACAGTCTGAGCATCCAGAAGAAAAGATTACGCCGGATTATAAATACGGTAAAGTGGATGTTGAAAAAAGCGTAACGAATCAAACACCAAAACTAGGAGAAGAAGTGGAATACCGAATTACATTTTATAATACGGTAGAAAACGGAAAACTAGAAAAGGTGCTAGTAGAAGATACACTACCTAAAGGTGTTGAATACGTGAAAGATAGTTTGAAAGCTGAAGGTATAAAACCAGAGCCAGTAGAACTAAAAGTGGAAGACGGCAAAGTAATGGCAAAGTATCCAGAAATTACGGATACAGAAAAAAGAAGTATTGTATTTAAAGTGAAAGTAAAAGATTCGGCAAAAGTAGGGGAGGCAATTGTAAATAAAGCAATTGCAAAAGATCCGAAAAATGAGCCTGCTGAATCGAAGGTTGTTATTACACCACAAAGTAAAAAAGGTGAAATTGCTGCTACAAAGGTAGTTAATAATAAGAAACCGAAGCTAGGCGAGGAAATCGAGTACCGCATTAGTTTTCATAATACGGTTGAGAACGGAAAACTAGAAGAGGTGCGAGTGGAAGATACAATTCCAAAAGGTCTTGAATATGTAGAAAATAGTATCAAGGCCGAAGGAGAAGCACCTGGACCAGTAGAATTAGCTGTTGAAAATGGAATAGTCAAAGCTAAGTATATCGATATTATGGATATGAAAGAAAGAAGTATCGTCTTTAAAGTAAAGGTGAAGGAAGAAGCAAAAGTAGATAAAGAGATTGTCAATAAAGCAATTGTTGATGATACGAAAAATCCACCGATTGAGCCGGAAGAAAGAATTACTCCGCAATATAAGGATGGAATAATTGATTCGAAGAAGACAGTAGATAATCCATCACCAAAACTAGGAGAAGAAGTAGAATACCGAATTAGCTTTAAAAATACGGTAGAAAACGGAAAACTAGAAAAGGTAACGATAGAGGATATAATTCCTAACGGTTTAGAGTATGTAAAAGGCAGTGAAAAGGCTGAAGGTGAAAAACCAGCTCCATTAAAGTTAAGTGTGAAAGATGGAAAAGTCATTGCTGAATACGAAAATATTACAGATATGAAAGAAAGAAGTATTGTCTTTAAGGTAAAGGTGAAGGAAGAAGCGGAAGTAGGTAAGGAAATCATTAATAAGGCAATTGTTGATGATATGAAACATCCGAAAGAACCAGAAGCAAAAATCACACCATTACACAAAGATGGAAAAATTAAAGCGAAGAAAATCGTAAATAATGAAACACCGAAGTTAGGAGAAGAAGTAGAATACCGAATTAGTATGAAAAATACGGTTAAGTACGGAAAGCTAACAGACGTGATAATAGAGGATACTCTACCAGAAGGTTTAGAGTATGTAGAAAATAGTTTGAAAGCAGAAGGTGCCGGAACAGATTCAGTAGAGCTGAAATTTGAAAATGGTAAGGTAATGGCAAAATATCCAGAAATTATGGATACAGAAGAAAGAAGTATCGTTTTTAAAGTGAAAGTAAAAGAAGAAGTAACAGTCGGTAAAAAAATCATTAATAAAGCAACTATTGATGATTCGCAAAATAAGCCAGTTAATCCGACTGCGGAAATTATTCCTCAGTATAAAGATGGAAAACTTGAAGCGAAAAAGATGGTAAATAATGAAACGCTGAAGTTAGGAGAAGAAGTGGAATACCGAATCAGCTTTAAAAATACGGTAGAACATGGAAAGCTAACAGAGGTAAAGATAGAAGATGATTTACCAAATGGATTAGAGTATGTGAAAGATAGTGTAAAAGCAGTAGGTGCTAAGCCAGCTCCAGTGGAATTGAAATTTGAAAACGGTAAGGTAATGGCGAAGTATCCTGAGATTACAGATACAAAAGAGAGAAGTATTACCTTTAAAGTGAAAGTAAAAGGTAAAGTGAGCGATTGGATTGTTAATGAAGCGATTGTGAGCGATACGAAACATCCGCCAGAAACACCGACAGCAGAAATTATTCCGCAACATAAAGACGGAAAAGTGAAAGCGAAGAAGACGGTAAATAATGAAACGCCGAAGTTAGGAGAAGAAGTAGAATACCGAATTAGTTTTAAAAACACGGTAGAAGACGGAAAACTAGCAGAGGTGAAAATAGAAGATACTTTACCCGAAGGTTTAGAGTACGTAGAAAACAGTGTGAAAGCAGAAGGTTCTAAGCCGGATCCAGTAGAATTGAAAGTGGAAAATGGTAAGGTAATGGCGAAGTATCCAGAGATTACGGATACAGAAGAAAGAAGTATCACTTTTAAAGTGAAAGTAAAAGAAGAAGTGAAAGTCGGTAAAAAAATCGTCAATAAAGCAATTATTGATGATACGAAAAATGAGCCAGAAACACCGACGGCAGAAATTACTCCACAGCATAAAGACGGAAAAGTGGAAGCGAAGAAGACGGTAAATAATGAAACGCCGAAGTTAGGAGAAGAAGTGGAATACCGAATTAGCTTTAAAAATACGGTAGAAAACGGAAAGCTAGCAGAGTTAAAAATAGAAGACGATTTACCAAATGGATTAGAGTATGTGAAAGATAGTTTACGAGCAGAAGGTTCTAAGCCAGATCCGGTAGAACTGAAAGTGAAAGATGGAAAAGTAATCGCAAAATATCCAGAAATTACGGATATAGAAGAAAGAAGTATCGTCTTTAAAGCGAAAGTAAAAGAAGAATTTAAGGTTGGTGAAGGCATTGTCAATAAAGTAGTTGTTGATGATACAAAAGATCCAACAACTTCAGAAGTAACAATTACGCCAGAATATAAAGACGGTAAGCTTAAAGCAGAGAAATTTGTAAACAATAAAAAACCGAAATTAGGAGAAGAAGTAGAATACCGAATTAGTTTTAAAAACACGGTAGAAAACGGAAAACTAGTAGAGGTTAAAGTAGAAGATGAAATTCCAGCTGGATTAGAGTTTGTAGAGAACAGTTTACAAGCAGAAGGATTTAAGCCTAGTCCGGTAGAATTAAAATTTGAAAACGGCAAGGTAATGGCAAAGTATCTAGAAATTGCGGATACAAAAGAAAGAAGTATTATTTTTAAAGTGAAAGTAAAAGAAGAGGCAGAAATAGGCAAGGAGATTGTTAATAAAGCAATCGTAGTAGATACAAAAAATGAGCCAGAAGAGCCTCGTGTGGAAATTACTCCGCAATATAAAGATGGTAAAATTGCTGCGCAGAAAGTAGCCAATAATCATAAACCGAAACTAGGAGAAGAAGTAGAATATCGAATTAGTTTTAAAAATACGATAGAAAACGGGAAACTAGCAGAGGTAAATATAAAGGATGCCTTACCAAATGGTTTAGAGTATGTAGAAGGCAGCATCACAGCAGAAGGTTCTAAACCGAAACCAATAGAGCTACAGGTGAAAAATAATAAAGTAATGGCAAAGTATCCAGAAATTACAGATACAGAGGAAAGAAGTATTGTCTTTAAAGCGAAGGTAAAAGAAAGCGCAAAAGTGGGAGAAGAAATCGTAAATGAGGCAATTGTAGATGATACAAAGAATCTACCAGAAGAGCCTTATGTACCGATTACACCACAATATAAAGATGGAAAAATTGAGGCAAGAAAAGAAGTAAGTAATCGTGAACCGAAGTTAGGTGAGGAAATCGAATATCGAATTATTTTTAATAATACGGTGAAAGATGGAAAACTAGTAGAGGTAAAGATAGAAGATAAAATTCCAGCTGGATTAGAGTTTGTAGAAGGAAGCGAAAAGGCTGAAGGTGAAGAGCCAAAACCAGTGGAGTTGAAAGTAGAAAATGGTAAGGTAATGGCAAAGTATTCAGAGATTATGGATACGAAAGAAAGAAGTATCGTCTTTAAAGTGAAGGTGAAAGATTCGGTTACAATAGGTAAGGACATTACAAATAAAGCGATTATCCATGTTGATGATCCGAACCATCCAGTAATTGATCCAACAGCAAAAATTACACCGCAATATAAAGACGGTAAAATTGCTGCTCATAAAAAGGTGAATAATCATAAACCGAAGCTAGGTGAAGAAATCGAATATCGAATTTCATTTAATAATACGGTGAAAGATGGAAAACTGGCAGAGGTCAAAATTGAGGATGAAATTCCGTTTGGTTTAGAGTATGTGAAAGATAGTCTAAAAGCAGAAGGTGATAAGCCGGCCCCAGTAGAGTTGAAAGAAGAAGCTGGTAAGGTTAGTGCGAAGTATGAAAATATCACTGACATGAAAGAAAGAAGCATTATCTTTAAAGTGAAGGTGAAAGATTCCGTTGAAGTGGACAAGGCAATTGTAAATAAAGCAATTGTTGATGATACAAAAAATCCACCAGAGCGACCGGAAGTAGATATTACACCGCAGCATAAAGATGGTAAATTTAAAGCTAATAAAAAGGTAAGTAAAAAAGATCCAAAGCTAGGAGAAGAAGTAGAGTACCGAATTAGTTTTAATAATACGGTAGAAAACGGAAAACTAGCAGAAGTGAAAATTGAGGATCAACTACCAAATGGATTAGAGTATGTGAAGGATAGTTTAAAAGCAGAAGGTAATGAACCAAATCCAGTAGAGCTAAAAGAAGAAGCTGGAAAAATCACAGCGAAGTATGAAAATATTACTGATACAGCTGAGCGTAGCATTATCTTTAAGGTAAAAGTAACAGAAGCAGTAAAAGTCGGGAAGAAAATCGTGAATACGGCAATTGTGGATGATGATAATCCGAAGAATCCTCCGCAAAAACCAGAAGCGATTATTACACCGGAGTATAAGAATGGAAAAATAAAAGCTGAGAAAACAGTAAATAACCCAGCTCCAAAATTAGGAGAAGAAGTAGAGTATCGAATTACGTTCCGTAACGTAGTTGAGCACGGAAAAGTAGCGAAGGTGAAAATTAAGGATGAATTACCAAACAGTTTAGAGTTTGTAGAAGGTAGCGAAAGAGCTGAGGGGGATAGTCCAAAACCGTTGCATGTGAAAGTGAAAAACGGCACAGTACTCGCAGAATATCCAGAAATTACGGATACGAAAGAAAGAAGCATCGTCTTTAAAGGAAAAGTGAAAGAAAAAGCTAAAATTGGCGAAGCGATTGTGAATACGGCGGTTGTGGAAGATACTATAAATCCACCAGAGAAACCAAATGTCGCTATACAGCCTCAACATAAAGATGGTGCATTACAAGCAGAAAAAACAGTAAGCAATCATGAACCGAAGTTAGGAGAAGAAGTAGAATATCGAATTAGCTTTGAAAATACGGTAGAAAACGGAAAACTAACTGAGGTAAAAGTAGAAGATAAAATTCCAGCCGGTTTAGAATACGTACAGGATAGTATAAAGTCTGATGGGCCGGAACCAAATCCAGTAGAACTTAAAGTTGAGAATGGAAAAGTAACAGCAAAGTATCCAGAAATTACGGATACGAAAAAAAGAAGTATCATCTTTAAAGCGAAAGTACAAGAAACGGTACAAGTAGGAAAAGAAATTATAAACAAGGCGGTTGTGGATGATAATAATCCGACAAATCCACCGGTTGAGTCACTTGTACCAATTACACCGCAATATAAAGATGGGAAACTAGAGGCAAGGAAAGAAGTAAGTAATCATGAACCAAAGCTAGGGGAAGAAATCGAATATCGAATTACTTTTAACGGCATAGTAGATGGCGGGAAGTTAGTTGATGTAAAGATTGAAGATGAAATTCCGTCTGTTTTAGAGTATGTGAAAGATAGTCTGAAGGCCGTAGGTGATAAGCCTGTACCAACAGAACTTAAAGTTGAGAATGGAAAAGTAACAGTGAAGTATCCAGAAATTACAGATACGAAAGAAAGAAGTATCATCTTTAAAGTAAAGGTAAAAGAATCAGTAAAAGTTGGAGAGGAAATAACAAATAAAGCGATTATTCACGTAGATGATCCAAATCATCCAGTTATGGAACCGACAGCGACAATAAAGCCAGAATATAAAGATGGTAAGGTAAAAGCAACGAAGACAGTAAGTAATAAAGAACCGAAGCTAGGAGAAGAAATCGAATACCGAATTAGCTTTGAAAATACGGTAGAAAACGGAAAAATAGCAGAGGTAAAGATAGAAGATGAAATTCCAGCCGGTTTAGAGTACGTGCAAGATAGTATTCGATTTGAAGGGGCTGAACCAAATCCAGTAGAGTTAAAAATGGAGTTTGGAAAAGTAATAGCGAAGTATTTAGAAATTACAGATACAAAAGAACGTAGTATTATTTTTAAAGCGAAGGTAAAAGCAGCACCAAGTAAAGGGATAACAAATAGAGCGATAGTGGACGATAGAATAAATCCACCACTTGAGCCTACAGTTACAATTTTACCGAAAACAAAAGAAGATTTTAAGATACCGGAAGATCCGAAAGAACCAGAAGTGAAACCGGAAGATCCGAAAGAACCAGAAGTGAAACCGGAAGATCCGAAAGAACCGAAGGAGCCAGAAGTGAAACCGGAGGATCTGAAAGAACCGAAAGAACCAGAAGCAAAACCAGAAGATCCGAAAGAACCGAAAGAACCAGAAGTGAAACCGGAGGATCCGAAAGAACCGAAAGAACCAGAAGTGAAACCGGAAGAACCGAAAGAACCGAAGGAACCAGAAGTGAAACCGGAAGAACCGAAAGAACCGAAGGAACCAGAAGTGAAACCGGAGGATCCGAAAGAACCGAAGGAGCCAGAAGTGAAACCAGAGGATCCGAAAGAACCGAAGGACCCAGAAGTGAAACCAGAGGATCCGAAAGAACCGAAGGAGCCAGAAGTGAAACCGGAGGATCCGAAAGAACCGAAAGAACCAGAAGTGAAACCGGAGGATCCGAAAGAACCGAAAGAACCAGAAGTGAAACCGGACTA
>NZ_JBXAHS010000004.1:558888-588625 GCF_058795355.1 Bacillus sp. GW823-FHT06A11
GGAACCAGAAGTGA
This sequence comes from Bacillus sp. GW823-FHT06A11, assembly GCF_058795355.1. Lineage (NCBI taxonomy): Bacteria > Bacillati > Bacillota > Bacilli > Caryophanales > Bacillaceae > Bacillus > Bacillus sp. GW823-FHT06A11. The sequence goes on from NZ_JBXAHS010000004.1 coordinate 558,903, forward strand.
AACCGGAGGATCCGAAAGAACCGAAGGAGCCAGAAGTGAAACCAGAGGATCCGAAAGAACCGAAGGAGCCAGAAGTGAAACCGGAAGATCCGAAAGAACCGAAGGAACCAGAAGTGAAACCGGAGGATCCGAAAGAACCGAAGGAGCCAGAAGTGAAACCGGAAGACCCGAAAGATCTGAAGAAACCGGAAGTAAGACTGGAAAAGTTAAATAAAGACCCGCAAGTAAAAGTAGAAAAAGAATTACCGAAAACAGGGGCAGCACATCCATGGATGATGTCAGTTGGTGCGGGAATTTCATTCTTAGTTGGCGGAGTATTATTCGTATTAGGTAGAAGAAGAAAACAATAATTTTTGTAGACGAAAAGCACACTGAGTTCGATAGTTTATCGAATTCAGTGTGCTTTCGTGGTATATAAAATAAAAGCTCCTTCCGCGTATGGAAGGAGCTTTTATTTTTACATATTAAAACATGCTTGAGCTATGCATTGGTTGAAGTTTTGCATTTGGATCGAAGTAAGCTTTTGCATTGTTTACTGCTGTCGGTGCTTCGCCAAATCCACAAGCGATAAGTTTTACTTTTCCTTCATATGTACAAATGTCACCAGCAGCGTAAATGCCAGGAATATTTGTTTCCATTTTTGAATTCACAAGGATGCTATTTTTTTGTATATCTAAGCCCCAGTTTTTAATTGGGCCAAGAGAGGAAACGAAGCCGTAGTTTACAATTACATCATCAACATCGATGATAACTTTTTCTTCAGTTTTTACGTGCTGAAGAACGACTTGTTCAATTTTGTCATCACCAATGAGTTCAACTGGAACATACGGTGTACTTACTTCTGCACGAGAATTCATTAAGTTTTCGACGCTATGTTCATGTGCGCGGAATTTATCACGGCGATGAACGATTGTAACTTTGTCAGCAATCGGTTCTAACATCATCGTCCAGTCTACTGCTGAGTCGCCACCGCCAAATACTACGACGCGCTTGCCAGCAAATTTATTCATATCATCAACGAAATAATGTAAGTTTTTCTTTTCGTATTTTGCTGTACCTTCTAATTCTAAGCGGCGTGGTTGGAAAGCACCATTGCCGGCAGTAATAATGACTGATTTAGAATAGTGAGTTTGTTTATTCGTAACAAGTTTAAATATACCATCAGCTTGTTTTTCAAGCGTATCAACAGCTTCTTCTAAGCAAATGGTTGGATCAAATTTCTTCATTTGCTCTTTTAAGTTATCAACTAATTCTTGTGCGCGCACTTTTGGAAATCCAGCTACATCATAAATGTATTTTTCAGGGTAGAGTGCGGATAATTGTCCTCCAAGTTGAGGTAAGCTTTCAATGATTTTTACACTTGCTTGTCTCATCCCACCATAAAATGCTGTGAATAGTCCTGTTGGACCACCACCAATAATTGTTATGTCGTAAACTTTTTGATTTTCTGCCACTTTCATTCCCCCTATAGATGGAATTTTGATATTGATTTCATATATTGTTCATATGTACACGAAAATCCTGCAAATGATGACACTTTCAAATAAATGATAGCATATTTGAGTTCATAATACTTCTGAAAACGACTGAATTGTGTGTAAGTTTTCGCATAGATGCTTTTTGTATTGTATAAAATATACAGAAAGGAAAATACATGAAAAAAAGGCTGAAAAACCCTTGAAAACGCTATGTTATTTTAAAATATTGATAATTCTCCAGAAGCTTGAATTCTGGAATAAAACCGACTAATATAGGGAAGTATTATGTTAAATTTCTATGACAAAATTCGTACGATTTTTTGACTGCGTTTTGTTATGATATAGAATGTGATAAATTCCACATTCTTGACAAATAGAGTTTTTAGTACTTGGTATTATTTCTCATTACTATTATATAAAGAAAAGGGTTGTGATTTGGTGAAGACTCCAAAAATCGTAGTTTTAGGTGCAGGTTATGGCGGGATGATTACGACTGTTCGTCTGCAAAAAGCATTATCTGTAAATGAAGCTGAAATTACGTTAGTAAACAACAACAGCTATCACTACCAAGCGACTTGGTTACACGAGAGCGCAGCTGGTACATTACAAGATGAAAAAATCTGTCTAGATATTCAAGACGTTATTGATACAAATAAAGTGAACTTTGTACAAGACACAGTAGTAGAAATTAAAGCTGCTGAAAAACGTATTATCTTAAAAGACGGCGAGTTAGAGTATGACTACTTGGTAATCGGTCTTGGTTTCGAATCAGAAACATTCGGAATTACAGGATTAAAAGAGCATGCATTCTCAATCGCTAACATTAATGCAACTCGTGAAATTCGTGAGCATATGGAAGCTAGTTTCGCTAAATATGCAGATGAAAAGCGCGATGAGTTAGTAACAATCGTTGTTGGTGGTGCTGGATTTACTGGTATCGAGTACGTAGGTGAGCTTGCAAACCGTGTTCCTGAACTTTGCAAACAGTACAATGTACCACGTGAAAAAGCACGTATCATCTGTGTAGAAGCTGCTCCAACAGCACTTCCAGGTTTCGATCCAGCATTAGTAGAATATGCTGTAAAACAACTTGAGAAAAAAGGCGTAGAATTCCGCATCGGTACAGCAATTAAAGAAGCAACTGAAGAAGGTATTATTGTTGCAAATGGTGATGATACTGAATTAATTAAGTCTGAAACAGTAGTTTGGGCTGCAGGTGTTCGTGGTAATGGTATTGTGGAAGAGTCTGGCTTTGAAGCAATGCGCGGACGTGTAAAAGTTGATGAGTACATGCACGCTCCAGGATACGAAGAGGTATTCATGGTTGGTGATGCAGCGTTAATCATTAACGAAGAAATTAACCGTCCTTACCCACCAACAGCACAAATTGCAATTCAACAAGGTTACAATATTGCACACAACTTAACTGTATTAGTTCGTGGCAAGGGCGAAATGAAAAAATTCGCATTCGATAATAAAGGATCTGTATGTTCTTTAGGTCATGACGATGCAATGGGCGTTGTTATGGGTAAAAAGTTAACAGGTTGGAAAGCTTCCTTCATGAAGAAAGTAATCGATAACCGCTACTTATTCTTATTAGGTGGACCTTTATTAGTTCTTAAAAAAGGTAAATTAAAGTTCTTTTAATATATAGTAGAAAAAGCAGAAACGGCTAAGCGCCGTTTCTGCTTTTTTTTCATATAATACATGTTTTCAATATAACAATAGAAAGATGGGAGAAATGTTTTATTTTCTTCATAATTACATTTCTGCATCTTGATATTTTTTTGTTAACAGTATATCGACAAAATGGGTTTTTTCACTTTTTGAAAAAAGGAAATTTCACAGCGAATTAAAAAGTATAGTATAATATATAGAAAAGAAAGAATATTCTGTCCGTTCGGATGGAGGAGGATGCATCATGGGGAAGCGCGGGAAAGTATGGTTAGCTGTTAGTGGCTTAGTAGCTACAAAAGATGGCAGGTGGCTATTCGTTAAGAAGAAATACAGTGGATTAAAAGGGAAATGGTCTTTACCGGCTGGTTTTGTAAATGAAGGTGAGACAGTTGATGAAGCTGTGAAACGCGAAGTGTTAGAAGAGACAGGCATTGTCGCTCATGTGAAGGGGATCATTGGTGTTCGATCGGGTGTTATTCGTGATGAAATTAGTGATAATATGATTATTTTCCTTTTGGAGCCTGAAGGAGAAAATATTATTGTACAGGAGAAAGAATTGTCTGAAGTGGCGTTCTTACATCCAGACAAGATTGCGGACGATCCGAATACGTCTGTACTTATTAAATATTTGTTAGAAGGAAGATCAGAACTACATCTTGAAGTGGACAAAACATTAAATCCAGGAGAACCATTTGGTTATACAGCCTATCACGTATTTACGGCACGTGCGAAGGAGAGGGAGAAAGAGTGAGTATACCGGTACTACTTATTTCAATGATGTTATTTTTTATTTTGTTCTTTGGAATTGGATTTTTACTCAACATGATTTTGCGAGCTACTTGGGTAATGGTTATTGTGTATCCGATTGTTTGTATGCTTATTATTAATAAAGCGAGTATGTGGGATTATTTTTCAAAACCGAAAGAAACATTTTCTTCATTTGGGACAAGTGTATCGCACTTAGGACAAGCAGACGTGTTTATTCTATCTACTGGATTAGTAGGGGCTGCTTTAGCAGGAGTCGTGATCAAGAAACTTCGGAAAAGCGGATATCAAATGTTTTAATCTCCAACTAAGTTGGAGATTATTTTTTGCATATTCCTTCATCGTATAGGGAATGATTAACGATGAAGGAGTGTGGAATATAAAAATGTTAAAACGATATTGTATTCGCATTATGATGACTTGTTTACTTGCATTTGCATTATGCGTAACATGGAAGGCTTTCACTGGAGTTTCTTTATTAGAGATTGTAAAGACATATGAAGGAATAAGTGCAAAAGAAGTACATGCAGCAGAAGTTAAGAGAAATGTTGCTCCGAGTAAAGAAGTGATAAATGCTTTAGAGCAGGCAAACGACTGGTCTAAATATCGTTCAATTGAAATGACTGCAACAGGTTATACATCGGGGATTGAGTCAACAGGTAAGAGGCCAGGGCATCCAGAGTATGGTATTACATATTCAGGTGTTAAAGTGAAAAGGGATTTATATTCCACAATTGCTGCGGACTTACGCGTATTCCCGATTGGAACGATTCTCTTCGTGCCAGGTTACGGGTATGGTGTAGTAGCTGATAAGGGCGGAGCAATAAAAGGAAACCGTCTTGATTTATATTATGATACGGTGAAAGATGTTTATAGCCAATGGGGTAAGAAAAAAGTAAATGTGTATGTAGTAAAAGTAGGAAAAGGTAAGTTTACAGAAGAAGAGTTAACGATGTTAAATCAAGACGAAACGATGCAAGTGTTTCGTGGTCAATATTTAAAGCAAAGATAGTCTAGTCGTAATTACGCTAGACTTTTTTTCTTGGCTTATTTCATAATAGAGGAGATTTTACACGTCATATAACTGTAGTTAGAATTGTCGCATTTTATCGAAAATAAAGTTATAATGGTGGTAGAGAAATTTAGGGGGTCTGAACATGTTTCAAGTACAAAAAGAATTAGCAGGTCACGAAGCAGTAATTGTCGCTTTATTTGAAGAAGAAAAAATGAGTAGTTTTGTACAAGAACTGGACAAAGCGTTTGAAGGACAATTACAAGTTTTACTAGAAGAGAAAGAATTATCTACGAAGAAAAAGGCCATTTCGAAAGTACATAGCTTAGGAAAAACAAATGTGAAACGGTATTACTTTGTTGGTTTAGGCAAGAAAGAGTCTTATACGACAGAAACGTTACGTGTGGCTCTTGGAAAAACGTTTAAAACACTACAAGCAGCAAAAGTACAAGATGCAGCAATCTTACTTGATTCTTTCGTAACAGAGAAATTAGACGTGATTGATGTCGCTCATATTGCAGCAGAGGTACAAGGCCTTGGTACATATGAATTACAAACGTATAAATCAGATAAAAAGGATCGTGTAGAGTTAGAGAAGTTCACGGCTATTACAGCGGAAGATGCACAAGAAATTGAAGCCGCATTAACAGTTGGCTACGTACATGGACGTGCAACAAATTCAGCTCGTACACTTGTAAATATGCCGCCAAACGTATTAACAGCGACAAAGCTTGCTGAGTATGCTGTTGAGTTAGCGGAGAAGTATGATATGGACTATAAAGTTCTTGAAAAAGAAGAGATGGAAGATCTTGGTATGGGTGCGTTACTTGCAGTAAACCAAGGTAGTACAGAGCCACCCAAAATGATTGCTCTTATTTATAAAGGAAAAGAAGAGTGGACAGATGTCATTGGATTCGTTGGAAAAGGTATTACATACGATACAGGTGGTTATTCTTTAAAACCACGTGAAGGCATGGTTGGTATGAAAGGTGATATGGGCGGTGCAGCTGCTGTATTAGGTGCGATGGAAATTATCGGAGAACTGCGCCCAGAACAAAATGTGATCGCTGTTATTCCTTCAACTGATAACGTTGTAAGTGGTACGGCATTTAAGCCAGACGATGTAATCACATCTATGAGTGGAAAAACAATTGAAGTATTAAATACGGATGCAGAAGGTCGTCTAGCTTTAGCTGATGGTATTACGTATGCGAAAAAACTTGGCGCAAACTACCTTGTTGATGTTGCAACATTAACAGGCGGTGTAATTGTTGCACTTGGAAACCATACGACAGGCGCAATGACAAATAATGAAGAGTTGTTTGAGCAAGTACTAGAGGCTTCTATGGAAACAGATGAACCAATTTGGCAACTACCGATTTTTGATCGTGATAAAGAACGTGTGAGAAACAGTAAGTTTGCTGATTTAAATAACTCACCAGGCCGTGAAGGACATGCGGTTATGGCAGGTACATTCCTAGGCGAATTCGCTGAAGATACACCGTGGGTACACTTAGATATCGCTGGAACATCAGAAACAAAAGGCGCGCACGACTTAGGTCCAGCTGGAGCAACTGGTGCAATGGTACGTACACTTGCAATACTTGTGGAGCGTTTCGGAGAAGAATAAGAGTATAAGTGAAGACTGTTCCAATATTTTGGAACAGTCTTCTTTTTTATAGGTTTGTTTATCCCGCTATTTGCCGGACAGTAAGACCCTAACCTCAAAATTTAGTGGAAGCAAAGAAGTGAGGTGGGGTTGCCCGTAAACGCTCAATTGGTGAGGGCTGATTAAAGTTTCACTTTATAAAGAAATTGTATACAAAATCCCATTTAAAGCAAAAGAAGTACGGCCCGTTTCTTCAGAGACAACTAATATAAGTGCATCACTCTTTTCTGATAAGCCTATTGCAGCTCTGTGACGCGTTCCTAGCTCAGAATCAACTTCTGTACTTTTCGTTAAAGGAAGAATATTAGCAGCTGAGACTATATGATTATTTTTTACGAGAACGGCACCGTCATGAAGAGGGTTACCTGGGTAAAATATTGATTCGAGTAATGGCGCAGTTAAATGAGCGTTTAATGTCGTTCCAGTTTGAATGAAAGCTTCAAGCGTTTCATTTCGTTCCACAACGATAAGAGCACCATGTTTTCTAGCGCTTAAATGTTGGATAGCTGTCGTAATAAAAGATGAACTTTCCGTATAAGGTGATAAATATGCCTGAATATAGTATGTAGCTGCCAATGTTTGTACATTTGCCAACATATGATGAATATCTTCCATTTTGCATAAAATACATTCATCTTCTTTATCGATTGCGTTTCTCATAATCGATAGTTCTCTTTCAGCAATTTCAATCATTTGCTTTGTTTGTATTTTGAGCTCTTCTGACAAGCCCCATTCTTGCATAATCCTCATTCCCTTTAGTGGAGTATTTAACAATAGTGTATACAAATATTCCTAGTAAAATCCTGCTAGATTTTATAAAATATTGAGATACAGCATATTTTTTTCATATAATAAAGATATGACAAGCGGGAGGAGAGAGAAGAATGAATTGGAAACAAGAATTTAGTCGCTGGCTTTCTTACGCACAATTAGATGCAGAATTAAAAGAACAGCTAGAAAATATGAAGCAAGATGAGAAGAAAATCGAGGATAGTTTTTATAAAAATCTAGAGTTTGGCACAGGTGGTATGCGTGGTGAACTTGGTGCTGGTACGAACCGTTTAAACGTATATACAGTTCGTAAAGCAACAAAAGGATTAGCAAGCTTTATTGAAAAGTTAGGTGAGGAAGCGAAAAAACGAGGTGTTGTTGTAGCCTATGATTCTCGACATAAATCGCCTGAATTCGCAATGGAGGTCGCTGCAACACTTGGCGCACGCGGTATCACAACATATGTGTTTGAAAGCTTACGTCCAACGCCAGTGCTTTCTTTCGCAGTTCGTCATTTACATACAGTAAGTGGAATCGTTCTTACGGCAAGCCATAATCCGCCTGAATATAACGGATATAAAGTATACGGTGAAGATGGTGGACAGTTGCCTCCAAAAGAGGCAGATGAGTTAATTAGCTACGTAAACGCAGTAGAAGATGAATTAACAGTTGAAGTCGCTGATGTAGAGCAATTAAAAGCTGACGGTTTATTACATATTATTGGACAAGAAGTAGATGATGCATATGCTGCAGAATTGAACAATGTTATCATTAATAAAGAAATGGTACAAAAGGTTGGTAAAGACTTAAAAATCGTCTTTACACCATTACACGGAACATCAAATATTTCTGTACGCCGTGGTTTAAAAGAAGTTGGATTTACAGATGTAACAGTTGTAAAAGAGCAAGAGTTACCAGATCCAAACTTCTCTACAGTAAAATCACCGAACCCAGAAGAGCACGCAGCGTTTGAGTATGCAATTCGTGACGGTGAAAAGGTAGGCGCAGATGTATTAATCGCAACTGATCCTGACGCAGATCGCCTTGGTGTAGCAGTTCGTAATCATAATGGTGAGTTCCAAGTATTAACAGGTAACCAAACAGGTGCATTAATGCTTGATTACTTACTATCTCAAAAGAAAGAAAACGGAACGCTTCCAGAGAACGGTGTCGTATTAAAAACAATTGTAACGTCTGAAATTGGTCGTACAATTGCAAAAGCATACGGTTTAGATACAATTGATACGTTAACTGGATTTAAATTTATCGGTGAGAAAATTAGACAGTATGAAGAAAGCGGACAATACGAATTCCAATTCGGTTATGAGGAAAGCTATGGTTATTTAATCCGTCCATTCTGCCGTGATAAAGATGCAGTACAATCTGTCCTATTTGCATGTGAAGTAGCTGCATACTACAAATCACAAGGGAAAACGTTATATGATGGTCTATTAGAAGTATTTGAGAAATACGGATTCTTCCGTGAAGACCTTGTATCGTTAACGTTAAAAGGAAAAGATGGAGCGGAACAAATCCAAGAGATGATGGCGACGTTCCGTGAGAATCCTCCGAAAGAAGTAGCGGGCTTAACAGTCGTAGCAGTTGAAGACTATAAAGCAAGCATTGTTACATCTTTACAAGATGGACATAAAGAAGAGATTCACTTACCGAAATCAAATGTGTTAAAATATCAATTAGAGGATGGTTCATGGTTCTGCCTACGTCCATCTGGAACTGAACCGAAGATTAAGTTCTACTTTGGTGTAAAAGATAGTTCTTTACAAAATAGTGAACAAAAGTTACTTACTATTAAAGAAGATATTATGAATCGTTTATAATATAAAGTAATTTTAAGTAGTAGGGAACAAAAGGGAGCGAAATCTCCCTTTTGTTTTATGTAAGGAAATGATCGTTATTGATTCTGACAGAAGAGAGGGTATTTTGTGATGAAAAAAGTAAGAAAAGCCATAATCCCAGCAGCTGGATTGGGAACACGTTTTTTACCAGCAACAAAAGCAATGCCGAAAGAAATGTTGCCGATAGTAGATAAACCAACTATCCAATACATCGTAGAAGAAGCAATACAATCAGGAATCGAAGATATTATTATCGTTACTGGTAAAACAAAGCGCTCTATTGAAGATCATTTTGATAATGCATTTGAGTTAGAGCAAAACTTATTAGAAAAGAAAAAGTATGAGTTACTTGAAAAAGTACAGGCTTCTTCAAAAATGGTAGATATTCATTATATTCGTCAAAAAGAACCAAGAGGATTAGGACACGCTGTTTGGTGTGCACGTAAATTCATCGGTGATGAGCCATTTGCTGTTTTATTAGGCGATGATATCGTTCAAGCTGAAAAACCATGCTTACGTCAATTAATCGAAGAATATGATAAAACGCTTTCTTCTGTTATTGGTGTACAAACGGTTCCAGAAAATGAAACACACCGCTACGGAATTATTGATCCATTAGAACAAGAAGGTCGTCGTTACCAAGTTCGCAATTTCGTTGAGAAACCAGCACAAGGTACAGCACCTTCAAACTTAGCGATTATGGGCCGTTACATTTTAACGCCTGAAATCTTTATGTTCTTAGAGCAGCAACATGTCGGTGCTGGTGGTGAAATTCAGTTAACAGATGCAATCCAAAGCTTAAATGAAATCCAACGTGTATTTGCTTACGATTTCGAAGGAAAGCGCTACGACGTAGGTGAAAAGCTAGGATTTGTTCAAACGACAATCGAAATGGCCCTGCAACACCCAGAATTACGTGATGACATGGTTGTAATGATGAAGAAAATTTTAGAAGAACAAGTGAATCAAGAGTCTTAATATAAAAAAAGAGTTATTGCAGCAAGCTGCAATAACTCTTTTTTATTATGAAATCGTCGAATGAGAATGCTGATAAGCAGAACGACGCACAGCATAGTATATGCGAGGGGCGATAATAGCACCGATAATTGTAAATACAATATCTTTTACTGCAAACCACATCATAATCATCCAAGCAGCTTTATAGCTCATATTACCGCCCATAAAGAGATTGACTGCCCCGTACATGTAAGTAGTACCGATTATATAAGTTAAAATAATTCCTGTGAAAGAGGCAATCGCAAATGTAATGAATGTTGGTCTTTCTTTTTGTTCTACTAGTTTCCCCGATACGTAAGCAACGATAATAAATGCGATAATAAAACCACCAGTAGGATCTAAAAGTGCTCCAAATCCAGCCTTGAAGTTAGCGAAAATTGGTGCGCCGGCTACGCCAACGAGCATATAAACAGTCATGGATAAAGCACCAAGTCTACTTCCAAGAAGAAGACCTGCTAAAATTGCGAAAAATGGTTGCATAGATAATGGGATACCTGCTACTTGAAGGAATGGTGCCCAAGATACAATATTTGCACCGATGGCCATAAGAGCAACGAACATGGCAGCTAATGCTAAATCTAAAACATGTAATCTTCTCATAATGTTAACCTCCTGTTGTTTTTAGGTTAACATTATCGTAGCTAAAATATTTACTTGTTGTCAATCAAAATATTTTGATAAGAAGGCTTTAAATAGTCTCTTAACAACGTATATGGAATACGAAATTGCGGAATTCCACTTGAATACGGAGCAATCTCATATAAAGGGAAATAAATGACGAGATTGTCTGGCTCTAAAAAGAAGTGAAACTTTTTCATACTCATTACCTTTTCAGTTGCATCAGGAAAATAAATACTTTCATTTTGTTTAATTTGTCTTACAATCTCTGCACGGATTACATCTTTATATGTATCTTTTTGTTGAAATAAATCGTCTAAGTGCAGTAGCTTTTTTTCTTTTAAATCAAATGTATTTGCCTTCCACGTATAAAGACCGTGTGCTCCGCCAGTATATTGATAGTAATTCACATATAGGCTAAGAAAAGGTGGTTTGTTTAAAGAGACTTTATAATCAACATTTGCTACGTACGGATGAAATGGTGTACTAGATCCTTCTGTCTCTTTATAGTATTTTTTTGCTTCTTTTTCTAATTTGTTTTTAAATTTGTCAGTGGATTTTTTGTAGTATAAATTGAGCTTATTTTGAAATGTAGAGTCAGAAAAGTTGTGAAAAGAAGGCCTATTTATTTGATATTCTATATAAGGTTTCTTACCTTTTTGCGTTACAGTCTTAACATCGATTGTCAGGTTAGATGCTTTGGCTGTTATTGCACAATTTGGTACAATAGTCAGCAAGGAGAACATAAGCAGTAATATACAAAATTTCTGTTTCATTTAGGTGAAGCCTCCTTATATAAGTGTTATAAGTAGTTTGAAAATAAATAGGTAAAATTATACATTTAATTAAAGCAAGAGAAGGAGGAAGCGATATGGCAAAAACTTTAATGGATTCACTTGGAATTGAGTTGTTAGAGATGACAGAAGATAAGGTGGTTGCTACGATGCCTGTTGATGAGCGTACGCATCAGCCATTTGGATTTTTACATGGCGGTGCATCGGTTGCATTAGCAGAAACAGTGGCAAGTGTTGGTTCATACAATTTAATTGATCAAGAAAAATGTATTTGTTTCGGATTAGAAATTAATGCAAACCACATTCGCTCAAAGAAAGATGGAATTGTAACAGCGATCGGAACACCGATACATAGAGGACAATCGACAATGGTTTGGGATGTTCGTATTATTGATGAAAATGATGATTTACTATGTATATCAAGATGTACAGTAGCAATTAAAGAAAAACGTGAAAAGTAAAAAAGAGGCGCTCTTATGAGCAGCCTCTTTTTCTTATAATTAGAACTGGATTTTCTTCTCTAAGAAACCTTTTAGTTCGCTAATTGGCATACGAACTTGTTCCATTGTATCACGGTCACGTACTGTAACAGCTTTGTCTTCAACTGAGTCGAAGTCGTATGTGATACAGAATGGTGTACCGATTTCGTCTTGACGACGGTAACGTTTACCGATAGAACCAGTTTCATCAAAGTCTACCATGAAGTCTTTAGCTAATTCTGCGAATACTTCAGTAGCACCTTCAGATAGCTTTTTAGATAATGGTAAGATAGCTGCTTTGTATGGTGCTAAAGCAGGGTGGAAACGAAGAACTGTACGAGAATCGTTTTCTAATTGCTCTTCTTCATATGCATCACATAAGAATGCTAATGTTACACGGTCTGCGCCTAAAGATGGCTCGATGCAGTATGGTACGTAACGCTCATTCGTTTGTGGATCGATATAGTTAAAGTCTTCGTTTGAGTGTTCCATGTGACGTTTTAAGTCGAAGTCTGTACGAGATGCAACGCCCCAAAGTTCGCCCCAACCGAATGGGAATTTGAATTCAATGTCAGTTGTTGCATTACTATAGTGAGATAACTCTTCTTCACCGTGGTCACGAAGACGCATGCTCTCTTCAGTCATACCAAGTGAAAGTAACCAGTTTTTACAAGTTTCACGCCAGAATGCGAACCACTCTAAATCTTCACCAGGCTTACAGAAGAATTCAAGTTCCATTTGTTCGAATTCACGTGTACGGAATGTGAAGTTACCAGGTGTGATTTCGTTACGGAAACTCTTACCGATTTGGCCAATACCAAATGGAAGCTTTTTACGCATAGAGCGTTGAACGTTTTTGAAGTTTACGAAAATACCTTGTGCTGTTTCAGGACGAAGGAAGATTTCGTTTGTGCTAGACTCTGTAACACCTTGGAATGTTTTGAACATTAAGTTGAACTGACGGATTTCAGTGAATTCTTCACTACCGCAATCAGGACATTTTACTTCATGTTCTTTCATTAAGTCAGCCATTTGGTCGAAAGTAAGACCATCAACAACCATTTCGATGCCTTTTGCATCTAAAGCATCCTCAATTAATTTGTCAGCACGGTGACGAGCTTTACATTTTTTACAGTCGATCATTGGATCGTTGAAGTTACCAACGTGACCAGAAGCGATCCAAGTTTTAGGGTTCATTAAAATAGCTGCGTCTAAACCAACGTTGTATGGAGATTCTTGAATGAATTTTTTCCACCAAGCTTTTTTAACATTATTTTTTAATTCGATTCCAAGTGGACCGTAATCCCAAGTGTTTGCAAGACCACCGTAAATTTCAGAACCAGGGAAAACAAAACCGCGATGTTTCGCTAAGTTTACAACTTGTTCCATTGAATACATAAGAAAATCCTCCTTTTGAAAGTTAACGTATTGGCGATGACATACTCTGATACTTTGGAAACGAGCAGTATAGCTAAAAAGAACATAAAAAAACGCTCATCCCAAGGCTTATTTGCCTAGGGACGAGCGTTTGCCCGCGGTTCCACCCTAGTTGATACACAAAAGGTGCATCCACTTTATCATGTATTGCTCGGGACTGCCGTTTCCTTGCGGCTTCAGGCTTTCACTATCCCTGAATCGCTTTTTATGCAAGTACTTATAAGTCCGTCATCGCTACTTATATTAGTAATAATGAACATATTCTAACACGTTCTTTTTTAAATCTCAATAGAGGAACGCGTCTATCTATGATAGAGTCTCGCCTATTTTTTCATTATTTATTCCGTAATTTTCTTTAATATGCTTAATTGCTTCACGCTTACTTAATGGAGCGAGCTCGTTGTTTTGCACGTATTCCCAAACTACATCCGGATTTGTTTTTGCATATTCACGAAGGACCCAGCCAATCGCTTTTTGAATGAAAAATTCTTTTGAAGAATATAGTTGTCCAATAATCCAGAAAAGAAGTTCTTCATCCATCTTTTGTTTATATTTCAGTTGGAATAAAATAGCGGCGCGTTGTAACCATATGTTATCTGATGCAATCCATTTTGGAATATAAGCAGAAATCAATTCTGGGTGTTTTAAAAAGATAGTACCTAAGAATGTAGGGACGATGCTATCGACAGAGTCCCACCAAGATTTTGTGACAATAAGTTCTTCTAAGAAGGGGATATGAGTTTCGTTTATATGTTTTTTATATTTTTGCATAATATCAAGTGCGGCCGCTTGGAATTCACGTTCTGGTAAGTCCCAAAGCTCACGTACGATAATTTGGAAGTCTTTTTTATCTGGGAGAGTATGTATTTGAATGATGTCTTTTAATAATTGGCGTCTTTCCGGTGTTTGAATACCTAGAAATGGGAAGTGATTTTTCATATAACGAGCCATAGGTTCTGCTTTTTCAGGATTTTTATGAGCTGTGAAATGCTCTTGTAATGCTTTTACAAATGGATGCATAAGTGTTTCTCCTCTCTTATTCTCTATCTTCTCTTATTATACAAAGAGTTTGGATAAATTTTAAAACATAACTTGCAATGTAATGAAATATGTTGAAAGTAGAGAGGAGAGGATAAGATGGAGGATCAAGGCGTACTAGCAGGTTTCTTTGCTCTTAGTTTTGCGTTTATTCTTGTTATATTGATTTGGGCAATTATTTCATATTTGTTAACGGCTTTTGCACTTTATTCGATGGCGAAAAATGATGGTGCAACGGACGGGGTGCTTGCGTTTATTCCGTTTTTGAATAGTAAGACGTGGGGTGACTTAGCGAAAGATAAATTACCAGATTTTTTGAAAGAAGAAGCAGGGTGGAAAGTGTTCGGTATATATGTTGCATGTTTCATTTTTAATTTCGTACCAATTATAAGTTTACTAGCAACAGCTGTATCGATTGTATTGTCTATTTATCTTATCTACGCTATTTTAGACAGATATGGAACGAACTCTATATTATTTACGATTATTCATGTAATCACATTTTCGGTGTTCTTACCGATTCATTTATTTATTATTCGAAATGAACCGGTGAGATATAAAGAGTAGATTTTTCGTTTTTGTTGATAAGTCGATATATTTTAGATATAAGTAAAAAAGCGCCCTGATTATCAGAGCGCTCTTTTTACTACATAAGGTAGCGTAAATAAATATAAATGTGAGAAATGATTAATGAAACGATCATAATTGGGAAACCGACTTTTAGGAATTCCATGTAACTAAATTTATGTCCTTCGCGGCTCGCAATACCTGCAACGATTACGTTAGCAGAAGCTCCGATTAATGTTCCGTTTCCACCGAGACAAGCACCTAGTGCTAATGCCCACCATAATACATCGATTTGTGCGTCAGATGGTGATAAGCCTAGCCCAACTGCCATATCGTTAATAAGTGGAATCATTGTTGCGACGAATGGGATGTTATCAATTGTTGCAGAGGCGATACCAGATACCCATAAAATAAGGATGGATGCGTAAGAAATATCTCCGCCTGTTATACCAATTACTTTTTGAGCTAACATTTTGATAAGACCGATATCGATAAGTCCTCCAACAAGTACGAATAGCCCTGCGAAGAAGAAGATTGTTACCCACTCTACGCTTGCAAATACTTCTTCAATTTCATGCTCTTTCACACCAATTAACATAAGTACAGTAGCACCAGTTAAGGCAATGATAGCCGCATCAATATGGAAAATAGAATGAGTCATGAAACCTACAATCGTAAGTCCAAGCACCGTTAAAGATTTTTTCATTAATACTGGATCTTTAATGTATTGTTTTTCATCTAAGCTCATTAATTTTTTAACCTGTACAGGATCGGCAATTAATTGTTTACGGTACATGAAGTAAAGTATTGTTGCTGTAACTCCAATAATAATAATTACGATTGGTGCTAGATTCAATAGGAAAGCATTGAAATCTAAATGCTTATTGGCAGAACCAATCATAATGTTAGGTGGATCACCAATTAATGTTGCCGTTCCCCCAATGTTTGAAAAAATAATTTCAGAAAGTAGATACGGAACAGGATTTACTTGCAGTATGCGCGTAATAGATAAAGTAACTGGAACAACAAGAAGTACAGTTGTAACGTTATCTAAAAATGCGGAGCCAAGCGCGGTAAGTAGGGAAAGGGAAATTAAAATTTTAATTGGATTTCCTTGTGCCCCTTTTGCTGCTTTAATGGCAACGTATTGGAAAACACCTGATTTACTCGTAATGTTCACCAAAATCATCATACCGATGAGTAGCGTAATCGTTCCCCATTCAATATGTTTCGTAAAGGCGTTATGTAAATCGACGACCCCCACAATTACCATGAATGCTGCACCAAGAAGTGCGATGACAGCGCGATTAATTTTTTCAGAAATAATAATGGCATATGTAATTAAAAAGACTGCGATAGCAAAATAATACTGCCAGTTAGCGAGTTCTTGCGTTGTTTCGTGCAAAAATCTCATCTCCTTTCATTCATTTTTCTTAGTGTGTCAAATATTAACTAGATGAAACACACATAACGTCATTATAAAGTAGAAAAACTGCGGATGTAAATGCAAGGAGGGATTTTGTCATATTTTCTGCATAGGTCATTTTTTCTTATTTTTTAAAATATTTGTGGGCATTTGACATATATATAAGATACATCCAATCTGAATATTTAAAATGGAATTAGCATTCGAGCTTGTTCGTGTAGGAGTGTCAAATAGAAAGGAATGATAAAAATGATAAGGAAGGGATCGTATGGATGAACAACGATTTTTATTTTTAGACTTTGAGTTTACGATGCCCCAGCATAGAAAGAAACCGAAAGGATTTTTTCCGGAAATTATTGAGGTAGGACTCGTTTCAGTTGCTGGCTGTAAGGTGGAAGATACGTATTCATCACATGTCAGGCCGAAAACATTTCCCTCTTTAACGGATCGATGTAAGAAGTTTTTAGGAATAAAACAAGAAGTCGTGGATAAAGGGATTTCATTTCCTGAACTCGTTAAGAAGCTTGCGGAATACGAAACGAAATGTAAACCGACAATTGTAACGTGGGGAAATATGGATATGAAAGTGCTGAAGCATAATTGTGAAATGGCAGGGATAGCTTTTCCATTCTTCGGACAGTGTCGTGATTTATCGCTTGAGTATAAGAAGTTTTTTGGAGAAAGAAATCAAACAGGATTATGGAAAGCAATTGAGGCGTACGGAAAAGTAGGGACAGGGAAGCATCATTGTGCGCTTGATGATGCGATGACGACGTACAATATTTTTAAACTAGTAGAAAAAGATAAAGAGTATTTAGTAAAACCAGCACCTCCAACATTAGGAGAACTCGTTGATTTTTCAAAAGTGTTAAAGAAAGTGAGCACACAGTAACGACCAAATTGCACATTATGTAATTTGGTCGTTTTGTTTTTTAAAGTTTGTAGTCTTTCTTTAACTGTTCTAATGTTTCTAGACTACGCTCTGCAAAAGGTGAATCATCTTCAGAAAATGAATTCATTTGGGTTTCTAATGCTAATTTTAGTGACTCGGTATAATCCGGAATTTCTCCTTCATATTTTTTCACCATTTGCTCTGGAATGTTCGTCTGTTCACGGAAAGCTAAAGCGCGTCTTTCATGGAAAAATGGTACGTCAGCTTGTTTTACGTTATGTAAGTCACCTTGCACCGGATGTTTTAAAACAGCTAATACTTTTACGACGTAACTGCCAGGGCGGCTATTTGTAACTTCGCCGATGTATTTGCCAGTTTTATAAATCCCAGTAACGATTTCACCAATTTCAAATGTTTCTCTCATATTTTTCACCTCAAGTTTATAGTAAGGAAAGTAGGAGAAGGAGTCAAAGAAATCATTTGCTTTCGGAACGCCCCCTTGAGAATATGGATAGGTTCCACTATAATTTAAAGTTATATAACAGAAAATTCTGATGTTTTACAAATCCTATAATAAGGAGTGTTCTATATGATGCCTTTATATTTTCCGGAAGATAAAACAGAATATATTATTCCAGGGATTGTTTGCGTGCTATTTATAATTGGTGCCGTTGCTACGTGGCGTATGTTCATTCGTGTATCAAAACGAGAAGCGGAGCGATTACAGAAAGTTGAAGAAAAACTTTTAGCGGAAAAGAAACAGTAACTCATTTTTGTATGTTTCCCTCTATGCTCGGACAATCTAAGGGCAGAATATATTTTGGAGGGAATAGAATGAAGAAGCGGCTTTTTTTCAGTTGTTGTTTATTATTTCTGATGGCAGGTTGTGACCAAGGAAAGCCGAAAGAAATTGAAGTGAAATTACATAATGCTTCAGGAGATGAAGTAGGGACTGCGAAAGTAGTGCAGCAAACAAGTGGCGTGAAAATTACGATTAAAGGAGAAGGTTTCACGCCAGGACCACACGGACTACATGTACATGAAATCGGAGAGTGTAAGGCACCTCGTTTTGAATCATCCGGGAACCATTTTAATCCTGATGATAAAAAACATGGTCTTCTTAATCCGAAGGGTGCAGAAAACGGTGATTTACCGAACGTAGTTGCAGATGGTTCTGGAAAGATTAAAGCGGAAATCGATGCACCTCGCATCACACTTGAAGAAGGAAAAACGACGATTCATAGAAAAGATGGAGCGTCTATTATTATTACAGAAAACCCTGATGATGGTATGACACAACCGACAGGTAAATCAGGCGATCGAATTGCTTGTGGTGTAATTGTAAAAAAAGCAGCAGATATGAAGAAAAAGTAAAAGCTACCGTACTGGTAGCTTTTTTTTGTGTAGTATAAGTGAAAATATATCAGCGATTATTGGAATATATCGATTGTAACTCAAATTATATCGGCGATTATTAGAATATATCGACCGTAACTTGAAATATATCGACTTACCGATAAAATAGGACAAAGGAGTCTGTCCAAGAATGATTAGGGGACAGACTCCTCTATTATTATGAAAACGTATGACGCAGTCTGTTCAAAATTTCTTCTAAAACAGATCGTGGACAGCCGATGTTAATTCGAATATGTTCTTCGCCACCTAACCCATATTTCTCACCAGGTTCAACGATGATTTTTCCTTTTTCCTCAAGTAATGCAGTACGCTCGTTTTGAGAAAGCTTTAGACGAGAACAATCAATCCATAATAAAAAGCTACCTTCTGGCTTCGTTACGGAAAGAGCAGGTATGTGAGTTTTAATATATTCACAAGCAAATTGAGCATTATCTTCTATATATAATCGAATTTCGTTTAACCAATCATTACATTCTGTATAGGCACTTTGCATCGCTGTGTAGGCAAAGATATTTAACCCGTGGAAGCCTTGTCTATATTGGATAGCTGTAAAGGCGTGACGGAGTTTTTCGTTTGGAATGATAATAATCGAAGCTTGTAATCCAGCGATATTAAATGTTTTACTTGGAGCCATACAAGTGATAGTGCGCTCTGCTAATTCTTCAGATAAGGAAGCGAACGGCGTATGTGTATGTTCTGCATAAATGATATCGGAATGAATTTCATCCGCGACAACGATAACGTCATATTTAGTACATAACGATCCGAGCTGCACAAGTTCCTCTTTCGTCCAAACGCGTCCGATTGGGTTATGAGGGCTACAAAGAAGCATGAGTTTGACACCTTGCTGAAACTGCTTTTCTAAATGCTCGAAGTCTATCACATATGTATCATTTTGTTTCTGTAATGGACTCACGCATAACTGCCTGTTGTTTGTTGTGACCATTTCGAAAAATGGAGGATAAATAGGTGGTTGTACGAGAACGGATTCGTTTTCTTTTGTGAAAGCCTGTATGCTCGTACTAAGAGCTGGAACGATCCCCGCGCTAAAAACAATCCATTCTTTTTGAATGTCCCAGTTATATTGTTTTTTTGTCCAGTTACAAATAATATCTCCAATATTTTCGGGAGGAAGTGTATAGCCGAAAATAGGATGCTCAATACGTTTCTTTAAAGCAGTTTGAATTTGTGTTGGTACTTCAAAATCCATATCAGCAATCCAAGCATGGATAAGTTCTTCGTTTTTATATGTATCCCATTTTATACTATGCGTTCCACGTCGATTGATTGCTTTATGAAATAGTTGCATACGTTTGCTCCCTTCTTCTGTAAAACCAATAAGTTATGAAAGTTCTCTCTCTTCTTATAGAATAGCTGATGTGATAGGATAAAGAAAAGTATTAAAAAGTGAAAAGGCGGGAAGCGAATGGGTACATATGAAAAGATGATAGAGGTTGTGAAGAATTGGGATCCGTTTCAAATGGGACCGGAGTTTTATGAAACAGAAGCGAGCGATGTTGTGAACGTCATAAGTGTGTTTGATGATCCAAAATACATCGCAAAGAAGATTCAACATATATACTTTATGTCTTTTGAGGAAGTACCTGCGCTTGAAAAATGTGAGAAATTAGCTGTGGAATTACTTGTAATAAAAGAAGGCGGAAGCTGTTCATTATAGGCTGTCGGAATTTCCGACGGCCTTTTTTATATTATCCCGCTATTTGCCGGGCAGTAAGACCCCCACCTCAAAATTCAGCAGAAGCAAAGAAGTTAGGTGGGGGCTAATTAAAGTTTCACTTTATTGCGCAGAAAAAGCGATAATTTCTTCATAAACATGTTCAGGCTTTTCTTCAGGTAGTAAATGTCCTGTATTTTCGTAAGAAATAAATTTTGAATTCGGTAAATCTTTGTGTAGACGATGACCTACATGTACAGGGACGACGCGGTCTTTTTCACCCCAAATGAGTAGTGTAGGTGTTTCGATTTTTTGTAATTCAGTTGAAGATAAGTCACCTTCACGGTCTCGTATCATGCGAGTTAAAGCGGGAAATATACGGTCGTCATAAAAAGGAGCGGAGTAACCTTTTTTCATTTCATCGTCAATTAATGAGTGATCATGAACGACATTCATTAAGTTATGAACGATACCGCGTCTAATAATCCAGTTCTTTACGTATAAATGAAAGAACGGTAAATAAGAAGAGTATAGTAAAGGTAAGGTTGCGCGTGCTAAATAGCTAGAGCTACATAGTAAAATCGTTTTTGAAATGAGTTCAGGACGTATACGGTTTACATAGAGAGAAATTTGCCCACCCATAGAGTGCCCAACTAATACAATGTTTGAGAGAGATAAATGTTCAATTAAATCAATAATAATCGTTGCTAAATTGTGATAAGAATACTTAAACAGATGAGACTTATCACTTTTTCCGAACGGTGGTAAATCAAGAGCAATCACTGTTCCTGCTTTCGATAGTAAGGGAATGAGACGACGGTAACTGAATGAGGAAGATAAAAAGCCGTGAACGAGTACGAAAGTAGGACGTTCTGTTTTGTTATCGTGTTCATACAATTCGTAATGAATAGTAGTGCCGCGAGTGGAAAAAGTGAAATAAGGACAAGTATATTCGTGATTCATTTTTTGTCACTCCATTGATTTTTGTTCATATCATCTCCAAGGAAGAAGAAAATATGTTAACAAAAAAAGGCAAGATGACGACGTCATCTTGCCTTTCGTTTATTCAGTATTACCCGCGAACAATATTAGGCGGTGTTTTTCCTTGTAATCCTGCAACTAAATTTTCAGCGGCGGTCATAGCCATTTGCTGCCTAGTTTTTAATGTTGCAGATCCGATGTGTGGTAAAGTCACAACATTTTGTAATGATAAGAGTGGATTATCTTTTTGAATCGGCTCTTGTGTAAATGTATCGATACCTGCTGCAAAGATTTTCTTTTCTGTTAAAGCATGGATTAACGCTTCTTCATCTACTGTTTTCCCGCGAGAAGCATTAATGAAGATTGCTGTTTCTTTCATTAATGAAAATTCCTTTTCTCCAATAAGGTGATATGTTTCATCTGTTAATGGAGTAAGAAGAACAATAAAGTCAGACTGCTTCAGTAGCGTCTGTAAATCACAATATGTAGCATCGAATTTTTGTTCAGCTTCTTCTTTACGACGGCGGTTATAGTAAAGAACATTCATATCAAATCCGAATTTTGCTCGTTTTGCAACGGCTTCTCCAATTCGGCCCATACCGATAATACCAATTGTGCTATGGTGTACATCGAGTCCGAAGTGTTCTTTTCCGATTTCAGCGTTCCATTCACCATTTTTCACGTAAGAATCGAGTTCGCAAACGCGGCGCCCAGCTGATAGCATAAGGGCGAAAACGAGATCAGCTACTGTATCATCTAATACATATGGTGTATTCGTTCCGATAACATTTCGGTTTTTCATCGCTTGTAAATCAAAATTATCGTAACCGACAGAAATGTTGCTCACTACTTTTAAGTTAGGAGCCACTGTCAGTAATTCTTCATTAATAGCAGATCCGAAATTTAATAACCCATCTTTATCTTGTATTTTCTCTAATAGAACATCACGAGGTACTTTCTCATTTTGATCCCATTTTTCATAATCACAGTGTTCTGATAAATAGTTTTCTACAAATGTTGGAACTGGTTCAGCAATATAAACTTTTGGTTTCACGGTTCCATCCCCTTTCGCTTTATCACGCATTTTTCCGCTGATTAAAGTTTCACTTTATTTTGACATAATTCAATAGAAAAATCTTCTTTTCAAACTGGAAAGGGTATTTGTATAATTTAAACACAAACGAAAAGGAAGGATGATTTATATGGTGACAGAAAAAGAATTAGAATTATTAGCTTGTCTTGAAAAGAGTAGTCGATTATCTGTAGATACATTAGCGAAGCTGTTAAATATAGAGGTAGAAGAAGTAAAGAAGATGGTTGCGAGGTTAGAAAATGAAAAGATTATTGTGGATTATGTAACACATATTGATTGGACGAAGGTGAAAGAACATACAGGTTTAACGGCAATGATCGATGTGAAAGTTACGCCAAAGCATGGCGTTGGGTTTGATGCGGTTGCTGAACAAATTTATCGTTATTCAGAAGTGAAATCCGTTTATTTAATGTCAGGGACATATGATCTTTCTATTACATTAGAAGGGAAAACGATGGGAGAAGTAGCGATGTTTGTTTCTGAGAAATTAGCAACAATTGAATCTGTTGTTTCTACAACTACTCATTTCATTTTGAAGAAGTATAAACATGAGGGCGTTATTTATGAAAAAGACGATGATGATAAGCGAATTGTGGTGACACCATGAAGCAATTTGAACTATCTAGATCAGCAGAATCTTTAAAACCATCGGGTATTCGAAAATTTTTTGATTTAGCAGCAAATATGAAAGGTGTTATTTCCCTCGGGGTAGGAGAGCCGGATTTTGTTACACCTTGGAATGTAAGGCAAGCATGTATTCGTTCTTTGGAACAAGGGTATACGTCATATACAGCAAATGCAGGATTATTGGAGCTCCGTCAAGAAATAGCAAAGTATCTAAAAAAACAATTTGCAGTATCTTATGATCCAAGTGATGAAATCATTGTTACAGTTGGAGCGAGCCAGGCGTTAGATGTAGCGATGCGCGCCATTATAAATCCTGATGATGAAGTGCTCATTATTGAACCGAGCTTCGTTTCTTATGCACCACTTGTGACATTAGCTGGAGGAGTTCCGGTTCCTGTGGCGACTACGTTAGAAAACGAGTTTAAAGTACAACCAGAACAAATTGAAGCAGCTATTACAGCGAAAACAAAGGCAATTTTGCTTTGTTCACCAAATAACCCGACAGGTGCAATGCTAAATAAATCCGAGCTTGATGAAATAGCAGTGATTGTTGAGAAGTACAATTTAATCGTATTATCTGATGAAATTTATGCAGAACTTGTATACGACGAAGTATATACAAGTTTCGCGAGTATTAAAAATATGCGTGAGCATACGATTTTAATTTCAGGATTTTCAAAAGGATTTGCGATGACAGGATGGCGCCTCGGTATGATTGCAGCTCCTGTTCAATTTTCAGAATTAATGCTCAAAATCCATCAGTATTCAATGATGTGTGCACCGACGATGTCTCAGTTTGCAGCACTTGAGGCGTTACGCGCAGGGAACGATGAAGTAATTCGAATGAGAGATAGCTATAAGAAGCGTCGTAACTTCATGACGACATCTTTCAATGAAATGGGCTTAACGTGTCATGTGCCGGGCGGAGCATTTTATGTTTTTCCTTCTATATCTTCAACCGGATTATCTTCAGCGGAATTTGCAGAACAGTTATTGTTGGAAGAAAAAGTGGCCGTTGTCCCTGGTAGCGTATTTGGCGAAAGTGGTGAAGGATTTATTCGTTGTTCATATGCGACGTCGCTTGAACAACTTATGGAAGCGATGAAGAGAATGGAACGATTTGTAGAAAATAAAAAAAGGACAAAACGTAATACGTTTTGTCCATAAAAGGGGGGGAATACTAGAAAGCCATGTGTTAGTAGTCTATCCCAATATTGGAGAATTATACTTCTTTAAGGGAAATTTTTCATGAATTTTGAATGAGTTCTGTCATAGTGGTATAATTTACTAATATAAGGTATACGCATTCTAGATATCATTATCTAGAATGCGTACTAACCAATCGGATATTTAAAATAAATATATCTGCTTTGCTCTCTATAATTGTAGAGAGAATGGTAAACGTATGGGAGTGTTTCATATGTCAGAACAATATACAACAGGAGTGGTTGTAACAGGGAAAGTGACTGGAATTCAAGATTACGGTGCATTTGTAGCGTTAGATGCAGAAACACAAGGACTTGTGCATATATCTGAAATTACAAATGGATATGTAAAGGATATTCATGACTTTTTAAAAGTCGGCGATACAGTAGAAGTAAAGGTACTTTCAATTGATGAAGAGCACAGAAAAATGAGTTTATCGTTAAAAGCGGCGAAAAGAAAACAAGGAAGGATTCTTATACCGAACCCATCTGAAAACGGGTTTAATACGCTGCGAGAAAAGTTGGCAGAATGGATTGAAGAGTCCGAGTTAACAAAGTAAAAGAGGAACGCATATGAGCGTTCCTCTTTTACTTTATCTTATGATATATATTTGCAAATATGATTGCATGCAATCATATTCGTATGTCGGAGGTGAAAGGACATACTGATTATCGAATTTCGTTTGTTTCTGGGTGCGTACCAAGATTTTCAGATGGTTTAAACAGTAAACCAAGGTTGATAAGCCCAGATATACCAACGATGCCGTAAATAATACGTGCAAGAGCTGAATTTTGTCCGCCGAAAATGGCTGCTACTAAGTCAAACTGGAAAAATCCGATTAGTCCCCAGTTCACAGCGCCAATTACAGTAAAGACTAATGCGATACGTTGCAAAGTACTCATGAAAAAGCCCCCCTTAATTGTGAAGCATGAGCAAGCGATGAGTTAATTAACTCTTTTATAGAATGGGGTAGTTATGTTGTTTTTATACATAAAAAATGTTCGAAAGAGGATGTATATACATCTATACCGAAAAATGCGAATTTTTATGCAAAAAATGAACTTTTTCTAAAAAATATATATTGGTTACGTTTACAATGGTTGAATCGCTTGATTTACAACTTCAGTTTCGCTAAAGTGAATACAGAAATACATATCCATAATTGGAGGGAAAAAGATGAGTACACATGTAACGTTCGACTATTCTAAAGCGTTATCCTTCATCGGTGAACATGAAATCACTTATTTACGTGATGCAGTGAAAGTAACACATCACGCAATCCACGAAAAAACTGGAGCTGGGAACGATTTCCTTGGGTGGGTAGACCTTCCGCTTCAATATGACAAAGAAGAATTCGCTCGCATTCAAAAATGCGCAGAAAAAATTAAAAACGACTCTGACATTTTACTTGTTGTAGGTATTGGTGGTTCTTACCTAGGAGCACGCGCAGCAATCGAAATGTTAAGCCATTCTTTCTACAACACGCTATCTAAAGAACAACGTAAAACTCCACAAGTGCTATTTGTTGGACAAAACATTAGCTCCACTTACATGAAAGATTTAATGGACGTATTAGAAGGTAAAGACTTCTCTATTAACGTTATTTCCAAATCAGGTACAACAACAGAGCCAGCACTAGCATTCCGTATTTTCCGTAAGTTATTAGAAGAGAAGTATGGAAAAGAAGAAGCTCGCAAACGTATTTATGCAACTACAGATAAAGCACGTGGTGCATTAAAAACATTAGCTGATAACGAAGGTTACGAAACATTCGTTATTCCAGATGATGTTGGAGGACGTTTCTCTGTATTAACGCCAGTTGGTTTATTACCAATCGCAGTAAGTGGCTTAAATATTGAAGAGATGATGAAAGGTGCAGCTGCTGGTCATGATGACTTCGGAACATCAGAACTAGAAGAAAACCCAGCTTACCAATACGCAGTAGTTCGTAACGCTTTATACAATAAAGGAAAAACAATTGAAATGCTTGTTAACTATGAGCCAGCACTTCAATACTTCGCTGAGTGGTGGAAACAGTTATTTGGTGAAAGTGAAGGAAAAGATCAAAAAGGTATTTTCCCATCTTCAGCAAACTTCTCAACTGACTTACACTCATTAGGTCAATACGTTCAAGAAGGTCGTCGTGACTTATTTGAAACAGTTCTTAAAGTAGGTAAATCTACACATGAA
The DNA here is from genome assembly GCF_058795355.1 of Bacillus sp. GW823-FHT06A11. NCBI lineage: Bacteria > Bacillati > Bacillota > Bacilli > Caryophanales > Bacillaceae > Bacillus > Bacillus sp. GW823-FHT06A11. Next base: position 585,587 of record NZ_JBXAHS010000004.1, read on the forward strand.
CTAACAATCGAATTAGAAGACAACGATTTAGACGGATTAAACTACCTTGCTGGTGAAACTGTAGACTTCGTAAACACAAAAGCATACGAAGGTACATTACTTGCACATAGCGACGGGGGAGTACCAAATTTAATCGTAAATATTCCTGAATTAAATGAGTACACATTCGGTTACCTTGTATACTTCTTCGAAAAAGCATGTGCGATGAGCGGCTACTTATTAGGCGTAAATCCATTTGACCAACCTGGCGTAGAAGCATACAAGAAAAACATGTTTGCTTTACTTGGTAAACCAGGATTTGAAGAATTAAAAGCAGAATTAGAAGAGCGTTTAAAATAATAAAAAGCGACCGGATTCCGGTCGCTTTTTATTATTTTATCGAAAAGTCCATCAGTATATTCAAACTAGAGTGGGTATGCTAAAGGAAAAGTCTTGGAGGGATGGGCTTGATTCCGATTCAATCAAATTTAGAAGGACGTACATATGCGTTATATAAATTAGAAGAGGTTATGAAACCACTTGGATATAGTATTGGTGGTAATTGGGATTATGATAAAGGATGCTTCGATTACAAAATCGATGAAGAAGATGGGTATCAATTTTTACGAGTGCCGTTTACAGCAGTAGATGGTGAACTAGATGTACCTGGTGTAGTAGTCCGTCTTGAAACGCCGTATATTCTTTCGCACGTATATCAAGACGAACTAGATGATAATGTGAATACTTTAACCGCGGGAACGAGTGGGATGGATCAATTTGCTGAACCGAAAGATCCAGATGCAGAAGTGAAAAGAAAATATATCAATATTGGAAAAGTGCTCATGCGGGAACTAGAAAAACATTTTCTTAATGGTGAATAACAATGAGTACGTCGCTTTCGATAAGAATGAAGGTATGGACTGGGTTAATCATATATTGATCGTCGCGCTTTATACCTAGTAAGAGAATGTTTTGTTTTAAAAGGGTATAGCTACAATTTGCAAAGGTTTGTCCGGTGCAGGACGGAGAAAGCTCCATCAGTTGTAATTTATTATCAGAGATTTCATCGTAAAGTGAGAATAGTACACCTGAAATAGAAGGGAATAAAAGAGAAGCGGTAAATACATAACTCGTTAATTTATTTCCTTCTATAATTTCTGACGCGCCAGCTCTCGTTGCATTTTGAATTTGTTCAGTAGTAAGTAGTTCTGCGATGCAGTGAATGTTTGGATTGAGTCCTTTTGCAGTTAAAATATTTAAAATGGATTGTGTATCTGCTAAGCTTTCGTTCTTTTCTTTATCCGCTGTTATTAATATGGTGTGTGCCGTTTTAATATTAGCTTTTAATAAAGTTTGATCGTGGTGCGGACAACCTTTTATAAATTCTAAATGATGAAATGGTTTTGGGAGTAAAGAAAGTGTTTCATCAATTAAAACGATATCAAGGTTTGGTTGTAATACATGCATTTGCTTTACAACATGTTTTGCACGCTCATTCCAGCCAACGATAATCATATGACCGTTAGAGGTAGCGGCTTCTTCACCTTTAATTTTCATATATTGTTTACTGATCATCTCAGTAGCGAATAGAACCATATAATAAGAACAAAAGCCAGTTCCTAATAAAATAATACTTATACCTATTAGTTTTCCTATCGTTGTATGAGGAGCAAAGTCTCCATATCCAACTGTAAAAATGGTAACGATTGACCACCAAATTCCGTCAAACCATGTAGTGAAATGAGAGGGTTCTAATCTATGTATAAGAAAACCAGAAAAAGCAGTGAATACAATAATAAAACAAATTAAACGAAAAATAATGGAATCACGAAATGTATCTACTAAATTCGGACGGGATTTCAATAGTAAATTCCTCCTTGTTTTGCAGGACTACATTCATTGTTACCATTATAGAAAAAAGAAAAACTCTCTAATTAAAGAGAGTTTGTTTTATGCTACATACTTTCCACTTCAGTTTGTTGGACACTTTCAAGATGTTGAAGAGCATAGTAAACATCAGCAGTAGGTCTTTTTTGATCAATGGACAGTTTAAGATGTAAATAGTGAGAACCGTTTTCTAATGTTTTAAGCTTCATATTCTTAACTTTTATATCCATTTCCTTTATTTCTTCAATTACAATTGGGATATTGTCCATATTTCGTACAACAAGTTTCACAGCGATATCACGTTGACGAAATGACCTAGGGCCTACATATTTCATCGCGAGTGGTATAAGTTCGACACTAATCATAAGGAAACACATTCCGAAAATCGCCTCGATATAGAAACCAGCTCCAACGGCAATGCCAATACCAGAAGCACCCCAGATCATAGCGGCAGTCGTGAGCCCTGCAATGCTATCGTTGCCTCTTCTTAAAATTACGCCAGCACCTAAAAAACCAATTCCTGATACAATTTGAGCGGCAAGTCGAAGTGGATCCATATTCATATGATCGGTATGTGGTAAGTTATAAGCTGCTTTAATAGAAACAATCGTTAGGAGGCAACTAATAATAGAAATAACTAAACACGTTTTTAAACCAAGTGGTTTCCGTTTTAATTCGCGTTCTAAACCAATGGCAAACCCTAAAATAGCCGAGAGACCTAGTTTGATTAATAAATCGGTATAGTCCATATATATTCCTCCTTGTATGATATGGTATATGAATAAAACGCTTAGTATAGAAAGAAACGTTTTTTGATAGAGTAACTTTATATAAAATATATGTAGGAATTACTCATACATGAAAGAGATATTTCGTTTAAGTATATGATATTAAAAAAGAAATGTGGGCAGTTTTAAAAAAAGTTTATAAAAGGTGTTGCATTTCATTTTTTACCATGATATATTAATAACCGTCGCTGATGCGGAAACGCAGAAAACGACAAAAAAGAAATTGAAAAACTTAGTTGACATCGAAAAACGAAGATGTTAACATAAGGAAGTCGCAAATGAGCGACCAAGTAGTTCTTTGAAAACTGAACGAAACAAACAACGTGAAACGTCAATTTTTATTTTTAGATGCTAGACAAACTAACTTTATTGGAGAGTTTGATCC
>NZ_JBXAHS010000005.1:0-215118 GCF_058795355.1 Bacillus sp. GW823-FHT06A11
AATGTGAGTCTCAGCCGCAGCAATTACTTCCATCCCCTCTTTCTTAGCAAATTCTATATATTGTTCTATATAGCGACCTGGATCAATTACAATTGCTACACCTTCCTTCTGACAACCAACTAAATAGGAAGCATGAGCTAATTTTTCATCATAAAAATATTTTAAAAGCATAACTATTCCCTCCGAATACTTATTTCAAATTACTTTTCAATTTTTACAACTACTCTCTATCTTTCCTTACATAATCCCTTTCAACATTAAATTCCAATACATATATGGCAACATATATCTTTTAAGTAAAAACATACTATACCGTTCTTTCGCTTGATTAAATGGAAACGTTTCTTGTGGCTCATGTTCATAGTTAAATTCAGCGAGTATAAGACTTTTATATCCTGTAACAATCGGACAGGATGTATATCCATCATATTTAGCATGCAAGTCTCTTCCGTTAAGTACGTCCATAATATTTTGTTTTAAGACAGGTATTTGTTTTCGAATTGCCGCTCCAGTTTTAGAGGTGGGTAAATTGGTACAATCTCCAAGTCCGAAAATATTCTTATACTGTATATGCTGCAACGTATAAGGGTTTATATCTACCCACCCCTGAGAATTACTTATCTCACTCTCTTTAATAAAATTAGGTGGCCCCATTGGTGGAACAACATGGATCATACTGTATGGTACAGTTTCTCTTTTCAGTGTTTGCGTATCTTCAAAAATTGCTTCTCTCTTTTCGGCAATAATTTCTACTAAATTTTTATTATAATTTGTTATAATTTGCTTTCTTTCTAGTACTTGTTCTAAAGTATTTGCATAACGTGGAACCTGAAATATGTTAGCATTCGCAGTATAAAACATTACTTCACTTTTGTTTCTTACACTGCTATTAGAAAAATACTCTTCTGCTAAATACATAATCTTTTGTGGAGCACCACCGCATTTAATAGGAGTATTGGGATGCGTAAAAATCGCATTTCCTCCTTTAAATTTTTCAATTTCTCTCCAAGTTGAATCAACATATTTATAAGAGTAATTGCTACAAACCCCACTATCCCCAATAGACTCTTTTAAGCCTTTAATACCTTCCCAATTTATTTGTATACCGGCTGCTACAATAAGAATTTCATACTTAAGCAGCAGTCCATCATCTAGAAGTATCTTATTTTCTTCCGGAAATAACTCAACAACGCTTTTCGGAATCCACGTTGCGCCTTTAGGAATAAGTGATTCTTGATCACGCACAGTAATTTCCTTTGAAACAATTCCTCCCCCCACTAAACTCCATAGTGGTTGAAAGTAATGTTTTTTTGATGGATCAATAATCGCTATACTTTCTTTCAATAGGGATATATTTCGTAATAAATGTGCAGTAGAAGATAGTCCTGCAGTCCCAGCACCAATTACAATAATTTTATAACTATCTCTGGTCTTCATTATCCTCTTCCTATCTAAAATTTATTTTTTAATTAACTCAACCTTAGCCTTATTTCATCTTATAAACAATATTATAAGTTAAAAACACTATTATTTTATCTGATTTTAATGAAAATTCAGTTAAATTAAATCAACAAAATTACTATATGCATGAATCCCCCATGTTACTTCTTTAATTTGTTTCAAACACTACATACTTTATATTTTTCAATATTATCCTGTATTCTAACTACATTTAATTACATCACATGCCAATAGACATTGGATTATGAGTTACATGAAACGAACTGCATAGAAACATCAAATTTCCACATATACAATAATAGGATGTTTTTATATTAATTAATCACTTATATAATTTTCCTCTTACAATTTATCCTTGCCCCATTACTATCTCACAGTATCCGTTTATACTTATAAGAACCTGAATATTGAATTTAGTAATGTAAAAAGTTTCTTTTCAACCATTTTTGTTTATATAAATTTATTAATAAGTTTATTGTTATTTAGTTTGTATGTAGCCAACAACCCATTTGCAAATCAATCCTGTTGAGCTATTACTCTTTTAAAGATCTCATATGTAGTATTTTTATTTAATTTTGTTTACACCCTTAAAAAAAACGAGCATATGATACTATATACTAATCCAAAAACCATATAGTTTACTTTCTAAGAGCACTGATCTGTGTTCTTTTTTTTGAATGAATCTTGTGTTCAATTTTTTACTACATTTTTAAAACTTTCACTTGTTACTCTTAGAAAATACTTTTAAAACAATTACATATAAATAAAATTTTTTAATTGCTCGGGATTTCCATCAACACTATCGAAAACTTTAGCTTTGTATTTTATCCTATTCAAATATCATTCATCATAGCCCCATATATCCCAATTTCTCATTTTATAATTCCGATTCATAGTATTTGGACCTTGGAATAGCTAATTACTAAGTCATAGAATATCTTTTTCATTAACCCTTCCGACCATGTTGTATTTATTAAACCTTTGTATTATAGGATTTAGTAGTTATCTCACTGATCATAAAGAGATAATATCAGAACGTGATTTCTATTAGTCCAAGCACTTCATGTTACTTACACATACACTATAAAATGTTTGGACTTTATTATTTTAATTAAAACTTAAAATTAGGAGGATTTAATATGGCAGATTGTACAGGTTTAGCTTGTTTTTTATTCTCTTCGTGGCCAACAGGAACAGTAGTTACAGTTACCACTAGATCAGGTCAAATTATCGGGCCTGCTACTTTTTCACTATTCTTTCCGAATATATGTGCAGTAGTGTTGGTAGAAGAAGATGTGATAACCCCCTCTTCAACCAATACTATATTTATTAGTTGTGAAGATATAGAAAGTGTTACTTTAACCACTCCTTAAGAAGCTTCATATTTTTCTAGCTTAATCCCTATTTAAGAAAATCTAATGACTGTACTAATCAGTACACCCTGATATGTAACATTCTATTGCATCTATTATTTCAATAGGATGCTTTAATTTAAACTTTTTCTCTTCTAAAGGTTACTTGTCTACACATCGTTCTACAAAATTTCATATGATATAGTATATTGTTTAAAGGAGGGATAAATTTGTTCTTATGCAATTTATTTGGTTGTTCAGGTGGAGTATGTAGTATTTTTAAAAATTTACAACCAGGCGAAGTCGTTACTGTGACTGGTAAATCTGGGAATATTATTGGTCCTGCTGTGTTTACAAATTTTAACCCTAATACTTGTATAGTCACATTAGAAGAGGAAAATTCAGTTACTCCTCCTACTACAAGTATTACTAAGATTAGTTGTAAAGAAATAGAAAGTATTACGTTTATCTCATAATATATTTTAAACCTAAAAGCAGGTGTTGAAATATGAAACTCTTATACATTACTTCTGGTTACTCAAAAATCTATCAATATCTAGATCAAAGCATACAAAGAACTCTTATTGATCAAAAATTCGAATGGTTAGCAGTACAGCCAAGTGAATTAATACAGCAATTGGATTTCATTACAACAACGTTTCATCCCGATATTGTTTTCACCTTATTAGGTAATCATCTACCACAAAAAGCAACTCAATATTTTAAAAAAAGGAACATTAAATTAGCTGTGTGGCTAACTGAGGATCCATTTTATATAGATACTTCTCTTCTTCTATTAAAAAACTTCGATTTTATATTTACTATTGATAGCGAAGCACTTAAATATTACACAGCTTTAGGATATACCAATGTATATCACTTACCATTAGCAACTAATATAGAACTATTTAAACCAAATCAAAAAAATTCAAAATATAAAAGTGAAGTATTGTTGATTGGATATCCTTATCCTAACCGAGTAAAATTGATACAGTTTCTCTTGGAAAAAACGCCTTATCACTATACTATTATTGGTCAACACTGGAGAAATAAGTTATTAAAAAAATGGAAGAATCACCGAAGAATTAAGATTATAGAAGGATGGATTCCACCTCAAGAGGTTGCACTCTATTATAATAATGCTAGTCTTATTTTAAATCCTCATCGTAGTCATCTATTTCCACAGAATAAAAATAAAAATAAAGTGAAAAATAATACCATTAATAATCGCGCTTTTGATATTGCCGCTTGCCAAGGCTTTCAAATTATTGAAGAAAAACCTGACCTTTCATCCTTCTTCAATAAAGATGAAATTGTATCCTATAACAGTTTTGAAGACTGCTTAAACAAATTATCTTTTTATTTAAATGATGCAATTTCGAAAAGATTAATGGTCGAAAAAATTCATGCAAGAGTTATTAGCCAGCATACTTTTTATGAGAGGATCCATTTTATAACGACTACTATACAATCACACATTCATTAATTTATTAAATTAATAATATCTTTTCTTCAATACTCATTCTTAATAAATTAAAATGTTTTTTCAATTTTATGAAGAAGCATTTTAATTTGTCTTTTCCCTATAGAAATCTACCACAATTCCCCTGAAGATACAATTGCACTTTCAATGAGATGGAGAATAAACATCGTTTGGACCAATTTAACAAGTTTGCTACTACATTTTTAGTATTAAGGATTTTTTATTAGCATTTCATATTAGTGTATTTTAGTTAATTTTAGCTATTATTGAAGATGACATATCAGCGATATTTTCTTTTTTATAGGTTTTGTCAGGTTCGTTTGCAAACTTTTTAACACTTTTTTATATTTATTCTATTACACCCACCTTCACAAACGTATTATACTTAGGTACTAACTCATCAAGTTTCCTTTTTTGTATTGAGTATCCGTAAAAATGAATCACTGGCATTTTATCGTAATATTTCTGCTTATATATTTTGATGAGCTCTTCGTACTTTTTAATTTCACTTCATTTATTAAGAGCAATCTACCTCAACTTCATGAAATATCCCTTCTTTATAGAGATAATACACGTATTCTCTCCCTAGTATTGTTTTACTCACATTCCGCTTCAAATTTTCTAAAATACGATGAAAAACTTTATTAAATGCGCTACTCCTACATTTCCTGTTGCATATCTTATTTCAAAAGTTATTAAATTACATATAGAGGGTATTTGGTATGAAGAGATAGAATAAGTGTTAAGCTGGTTATACTCATACTGAGGTGAATTGTATGATTTGGGCTATCATTTCATTAGTCATCGTTTTTGGATTAGGAATAATACTTAAAGCACCCAAGGTCTCTGAAGAAGAAATTCGCATGAAACACTTAAGAGAACAAGCAAATCGTGAATATTTAGAAAAAATGGATCCGCGAAAGTTTGAATATTTAATCGCTGACTTGTTTAATTCTCGAGGATACCAAGCGCAAGTTACACCAGGTTCTAATGATAGAGGAAAAGACATTATTCTTTGGAAAGATAATGAAGTGAAATTTGTTGAAATAAAAAGATATACAAAAAAATCTATTGGACGACCATACATTCAAAAGCTACATAGTGCCATCATCGATGGAGAAGCTACAGGAGGATACTTTGTTACGTTAAGTCATTTCAATAAAAATGCGCAGCAATACGCTGCAAATAAGAACATTGAATTAATTGATGGTAACGATCTTATCGACATGCTAAATTCATAAAACAAAAAGAGCCGTCATCTAATGGCTCTTTTTGTTTACCGAATTATTCTTTTATCATATACATTTATCAGTTAATACTAAGTTCTATCTTTTTATAATATTGGATATACTATTTATACATCTAGAATATCACCACATGAGACACCTTCAGCTGGGGAAGGTGTCTTTATTATTTTCAAGTCATATTGTATATAGTGAATTCATATAATTAGAATGCCGATTGTGTTATACAGAAACAGAGTATTCCTCCCATCCAACCAGGAATGCTCTTTTTTCTGTCTTTTTAGTTATACAAAATGATTTTCTGCATTATATTACATGGTTCAAGAGAAACTACGAAACCAGAGCTCTCTCTAATTAATAATACTCTGGTTTTATTTTCATCATACTCTTGGCTATCATTACATAAACATGATACAGAACGCCATTACGGGGATAATATATCTTATAATATTCTACAAACTAAGTTCTTCTCTCGGGAAGAACCCTTTTTATTATTCTTTCATTTCACATAGGCTTCATTTACAGTTACATAATATGTTTTTCCTTTACTGCTTGTATACTGTATATTATGTTAAGCCATTTATACTTTTTTTCGTCAATAATAAATTATACGTTCAAAAAATTAGATAGATTAATTCCTTTCAAGAAAGGCTATGGCCACTTGAAAATATCATAGGAATTGCGTTTAAAATAAACATTTTTTATGAGAAGGGAATTGAATTTATGCAAAACTTTCATTTCATTTGTGATCAATTTGCTACAATCCTTAAAGGAAAAAGTAAAATAAGTCAAAATGGTTGTTCGGTGTCTTTTCATCGTGATTTTAAGGTGCTAGTTCAAGGAAAACCAAGTGCGTATGTAGTACCCGTCGGATTAAGTTTCGAATCAATGGATCAAAATGATAATGCATTAAATTTAGGAGAAATTGCTGTTCTACAAGAAGAAATCCCTTTATTTTTGAAATCAATTGTACAACAGGGAATTATCGTTAGTGCTTTACATAATCACTGGTTATATATGACCCCATTAATCATGTATATTCATATCCAATCAGTGGAGCCTCCGTTACATTTTGCAAAAAAATTAGCAACTTCCTTTTTATCTTTAAGTAGCTATCCTATTGCTAATAACAATGATGAATAATAAATGAATTATATATATCTAATTTTTGTTAATAGTTTTATATTAAGCTGATTTCAATCATTACGTATTACTTTATTTCGAAATGGATACCTACCCCTAAATTGGATTTGATTTCCGATTTAGGAGATTACCGTCTTCTAAATTTCTAATCAGACTTTATCTCAATTCTTTTCATTTTCAAAAATCTAAAAAAACAATCCTAAACATATTCTTAACTTTTATTTCACTTGAAACATGTATTTTTTATAATTTTTATGCACCGATAAGATAAGCCCCATCATTATCATATTTGAAAACAGTGAACTCCCTCCATATGATAAAAAAGGAAGTGCAATTCCTTTTACCGGCATTATCCCAACAATCATACCGATATTTTGGAAGATTTGCAGTGTTAAAATACTAATAGTCCCCGCACATAGGAATGTACCAAACAGACTCTCTGCTGAATAAGCAATTATAGTTACTCGATATATAAGAAGTAACAAGACCAATACAACGAGAGCCGCTATTATAAATCCACCTTCTTCAGCGATGGTAGCAAAAATAAAATCAGTATGCTTTTCAGGAATATATACACTTCCTTGACCAAATCCTTTTCCATGCAATTCACCACTTCCAACAGCTAAAAGAGATTGTTGCGTTTGATACCCCTGATCTGCATTTTCAGCTGGATTCAGCCACCCTATAATGCGTGATTGTTGGTGAGGTTTTAACCTAGTAACTAAATCTTTAAAGAAAAAATCGGGATATCTTACGTATATAAATATTAATGTAGATAGTAGAGTTACAGGTATGAATGTACAAAGTGCAATTAATTTTTTTTGAATCCCTGATATGAATAAAATAAAGACAATAGATGCTGCGTATAAGAACACCATCCCTGTATCTGGCTGACTGTATACCAGAGCAATAGGAGGAATAGAAACTAACATAATTTTTCCAATCAACATGAAATCAGTTTTATATGTCCGCATCATATATTTTACATTATGATTTACTACTAAATTTGCGACAAGTATAATTAGTGCAATTTTGAAAAACTCCGACGGTTGAATTTGACCAATAACAGGAAATTGAAACCATCTTTTTGCTCCCAATTTAACAGGGGTAAACGTTGATTCTGGTAGTATTTTCAATATAACAATTGCTGCAAATCCAATAATATACAATGGCCAAGATAACTTTTGCCATTGATCCCAATCAATACTTGCAACTAATATTAACAGTACAAAACCAATTATATAGTTCCTACCTTGCTGAAATGCAAAGTTTGTACTTCCATACTGGCCAGTTTGTTGACTACTATAAATTGCAGTGATACTAATAATACAAAACATGCATAAGATCAAAATTAGTTTTTTATCTAAACTCCTTAGTAAATCTATTATTTTACTCATGAAACCCTCCTATACTACTCAAAAAATTCCATACTTCATAATAATGACTAGCACCCATTTTATATGCTTTTAATTATTCAAATGAAAATTATATTATTATGTTATAACGCAACATTTTATTTTTTTTAAACTTTCCCTTAAGGTTTCACTTTAAATAGTTAAAGTAATAATAAGTAAATCTTAATTTTTTCTAAACTAAAATGAACCAATCTTTTTTATCCAGAATTACTTAATTTCTAACTTCTTTAAAAAATAATAGGCACTTAAAGGCCTCGGTAACTCTAACTCTCTTGGTTGAGGGTCGAGCAGTTAGCTATTGTTAGCTGCTCTTTTATGATTCATCGTCACAATATGATGAAATAGTCATATATTATATTAAATTTTAAACTACTAATTTATTTTTCAATATCTCATTTCTTCCTTAAAGAGGTCTTTTTATAGATGCTCTTCTTAGGTTTTTCAGCATAAAACTAAACATTTCGTCAATACTAAAGATAGGCGAAAGCCAGAACTCATTTAACCGTCCCTGTAGTTCTTCTCTTTTCTGTATTAAGCAGCTAGCATCACTAGCTGCTCTTTTATTTACACATATCGTAAGATTTTGAATACATTATGTTTGAAAGTGCTCTGTTTTATCAAAAGGTTATCCGGTGGCAATTTTATTTTTATTTCTCCAAAATGTAATTGCCACCAGGTACCTTTTCGTATAACATATGCAATCTTGTTAATACTATAAATGTAACTTTAGGTTACATAACTATTACTTTTAAGGGCCTAATTTTCTTTTGTGCAACAAGTGGTTAGCCAGCTTCGCTGGCCACTTTGTTGTGCCCAATGAATTTTTTATTTCTCAACACCTAACATATGGTATAAATATTCCAATAATGGTAATGTAAAGGTACCTTCAGTTGTTAAATATCATGCCCTTTAAATCATTTTCTGACAGAAGACTCTTCTTCAAAAATATGAAGGTGTGAAACACCAACTTTAGGTGGTAGATGAATGTCGGTGGGTATAGGCCAGCATGTTTGCTATCATTTATAGCATTTTTGTTATAAATCTTTCTATAAAAGCTCTCATTTCCTCGGTATCAAATTAAATCCCATGAAACAGGCGTCCCTTTTTTGATATCCTTACTCGCTTTTTTTCCGATAATTTTGGATAAGTGTTTTGGTAATAAGCCATTCCCTGGTCTAATAGCTTTAACATTTTCATTTGTAAATCTTTCTCCCGCTTTTATGTTTTCTACTACATATAATGATCTTCTAAACTTTAAAGAATCTTTTTCTATATCAGTAGGTCCATAATATACATTCCCCAAAGATTCCCATGCTTTTTCAGTTTCGCTTACTAATAATTTAAATTCAGCTGGTTCCATTGAAAATTTAGCATCAACTCCTCCATCCGACCTTGAGAGCGTTAAATGTTTCTCAATTACTGTAGCTCCCAAGGCAACACTTGCTACAGATACACCTACTCCCAGGGTATGATCTGATAAGCCCACCTGACAGTTAAATAACTCTTTCATATGAGGTATAGTAACTATATTTGTAGATTTTGGAGATGCAGGATACGTACTTGTACATTTTAAAAGAATTAGTTCTTTACACCCTTCTTCTCTCGCAGCCCTTACTGTTTCATCTAGTTCAGCGATTGAAGCCATACCTGTCGAAATGATTATTGGTTTTCCTGTTGCGGCTACCTTACGTACGAGGGAAATATCAGTATTTTCAAAAGATGCAATTTTATAACATGAAACATTTAATGTCTCTAGAAAGTCTACAGCTGTTTCATCAAAAGGCGTACTAAATGGTATCATTCCTAACTCTATACAGCGATCAAAAATTGGTTTATGCCACTCCCATGGTGTATACGCTTCTTTGTATAAATGATAAAGTGATTTGCCTTTCCATAAACTTTTCTTATCATGAATTAAAAAATCACCATTTTCTATATTTAAAGTCATTGTATCTGGTGTATATGTTTGAATTTTAAATCCTTGTGCCCCGGCCTCCGCAGCTGCCTCTACAATTTTCAACGCCCTATCTAATGATTGATTATGATTCCCTGACATTTCTGCAATAATAAATGGTCGCAAACTATTGCCAATCTCTCTACCTCCGATATATACATTACTCATTTTTGTCACCTTCAAGTTCTTTTTTTATAGATTCTCTTCTTTCCTCCCATTGTTCACGGGACAAGGTCATTGTAATGACATCAACATAATCATTGTCCCTGTAAATATAATCTTCATATCTTCCCTCTTCTTGGAAACCAATTTTCTGATGGAAATTTAAACTAATACGGTTTGATTCTATTATTTCTGCACATACTTTGTGTATGTCTTTGATTTCAAAAATAAAATCTAATGCTAATAAACCTAATACAGTTCCGGCACGTCTTACACTTTGCTTTTCACCTATATAAAAGCCCCAATAACAAGTTCGATCCATTTTATCTATTTTTGTAAAATTAACAAATCCAATTGGTTTTTCTTTATATGTTAATAATCTTGCAACCTTTGTATCATCCATTACGAGTTTTTCATACCACTTTAAATGTTCGTCTATTGTTATTTCATGATTTTCATACATAACCGAGCGGATTTCTTTTGTATTCCGCCAATTTAAAATAAGTTCTAAATCTTTCTTTTTTAACTTTTCCAATTGAAAATCCCCAATATCTAACATACTATCCTCCTAAAATAATTTTTGCTATTTCATTTGTATTACTGGCACACTGTATAGAAAGAGCTTTATTAGACATTTCTTTCACTATTTTAAAATCTGATAAAAGTTTGTTTAGACATTTCGTAATTGCTTTATCCGAAACACTTTCAGCTGTACCAATATTCCATGTAGCTCCAACCTTCGCTACAGCCTTTGTTACTTCAATTTGATTTTGGGCAGTTGTAATTGTTATAGAAGGTAATCCAAGAAAACATCGTTCCCATGTGGTTGTGCCCCCAGCTCCTATCCCTAAATCCGCTCGTACGAGAAGCTCTTCCATATTCTCTATTTGACAATAATATGAAGCGTTAGTAACACTCTTACAATAAGTTTGAATATCCTCTTTATGAGGATTTTGGCTACCTACCACAACGTCTATTTTTAAGTTATCTTTATTTATATTTTGTAAAGCTCTTAACGTTTTTAATGTCTCATTTGTTACATCATGGCCACCAAAAAAAATAAAAATCCTCTCAATTTTTCCTGTTCTTTTTCGTGAAATCTTCTTAGCTGCATGAAACTCTGGTCGTAATATAGCGTATTTAGGCCCCAATTTTACTAATGAGTGCTCTGGTATTAAATCTTTATAGCGATCATTAAGGTTATCGTATAAATTTTGGTCTAGTAACAAATCACAGTCGTGCATTCGATTTGCAAGATCATCAATTACCATAATTTTTCGTACAGTTTTTCTTAAAGCAGACTCCCACTTATTATCTAATCCATAATGATCAACAATTAACCAATCACACTTGGGAAGTTGCGACAAAATCCCATTGGTCTGCTGCGCATCAACAAACCAATGAGATTTTAGCCAATTTAAATAACTCCTGTTTTCTGTACTTAAGAAATTCGTATTTTCACCATCTCCATCTAATACAAACACATGAAATCCTTTATTTAAAATATATTGATGTAAATCACCTTGCAGCTTACGACAAATGAAATATACTTGAACACCTTTATTCCGCAACTCATGGGCCAGTGTTAAACAACGCATAATATGACCGGTACCTATTTCAATAGATGCGTCGGCACGAAAGGCAATTTTTTTCTCGAGCAAGATACTCCCTCCTCACTAAAAGCACTATAACTTATTAACTTATAATTTCGTTTCTCTATTTAGCTCATCTACTAATGATTGTTGATTTGCCCATTTCAATTTCACATGATTATTCATTTCAATAAGTTCAGGATTTCGAAGGATGTAATCTTTTATTTGATGAAAAAATAAAGGTTTAGATTTTACATTCAGACCTTTATAAAGTTCATTGAACATATCTAAATCCGGTTGTTCATCTAATGTTAACCTCCAAGTAGGGTAACAAAATGGTGGAGGAAGTTTCACTATATTGGTACGAAATAAATGCGGATTATTAATAAAATAAAACGGAAGGTATTCTGCATAGGTTAAAGGTTTTGGGGTTTGTAGTAGTCGTTCAATTGCCTCTAATGTAAAAATATCGCCTGCTGTTCCGACAGGTAACGTACTTAACTCTGCCTGTGTATAATCTGCACCACTTTTCAAATGTTCATCTAGTAAAAAAGTATTAATTTCTGGTGACACAGCTGGGCAATCTCCTGTAATCCTTATGACAATGTTTGCATTTTCTTGTTTTGCAGCTTGGAACATGCGATCAGCGGTATTTTCTGGATCACCTCTAAAAATCTTAACCTTTCCATCTAAATTAAATTTTTCCAAAGGGTCATCTTGTGCAATATCTGAAGTAGCAAGTATGACCTGATGTTTTCCTGGAATAGCTAATGTATTTATAAGACATCGTTCAATGGAAGAAACTCCGTGTATTGGCAATATGGCTTTTAAAGGTAACCTAGTAGATTTTAAGCGGCAAAGTACAATTATTACTACCTTAGGAGGCTCAATAACCTCTTTTGTTAATGGGGTACCTGCAGGCAAATTATATACAGCTACCTGGGGTAATAATTCCTCTGCTTCAAGCTTGTTCAGCGCATTTTCTACAATATTTAACTCCATTGTTACTTTATTAGCTGTAATAATTTCTCCTTTTTTAATGTCAACTTTTGTAACTGCTCTTAACAATTTCTGATTTTGCAATTTTATTAACCCCCCTTTCATTTAATTTTTAGCAACACTATAAAACGAAAGAACTTTTCTCACAGCTTGTATTACATCCCACACATCAGCTTCTGTCATTTTAGGAAATAGAGGCAGCGTAATAATTTCCTCATATACGTTTTCTGCTTGCGGACAAATACCTTTTTCATAACCTAATTTTTGATAAAACGGTTGTAAATGTACGGGTATATAGTGCACATTCACACCGATATTTTCTCTTTGTAACGCTTCGTAAAATTCTTTTCGATTACATTTTAATAATTTAGTATTTAAACGAATAATATAAAGGTGCCAACTCGAACTGGTTTGAGGCAATTGCTTTGGTATGATGATTTCAGATAAACAACTAAATTCTTTACTATAAATGTCTACATATTTCTTTCGAATCTTAATAAAAGAGTCTAATTTACTTAACTGTGATAAACCAAGAGCAGCTTGTATATCCGTTATTCTATAGTTGTAACCTAAGAATTGCATTTCATAATACCAAGGCCCATGATTTTCAAGAAGTTTTTGGGGATTCCTTTCAATTCCGTGTGTACGGAATTGAACAAGTTTTTCATAAAATAGAGGATTATTTGTAGTAATTACTCCGCCCTCTCCGGTAGTAATATGTTTTACCGGATGAAAGCTAAACATTGTCATATCACCAATTGAACCAATCTTTTTATTTTTATATGTGGCTCCTAATGCGTGGGCTGCATCTTCAATGATAATCAAATTATTTTGTTTTGCTATTTTTTGTATTGCTTCTAACTCTACAGGTTGTCCAGTATAGTGTACGGGAATAATGGCTTTTGTTTTGTTTGTAATCTTTTCCTCTATAGATTTAGGACTAATGTTATATGTTTCATTGTCAATATCGGCGAATACCGGCTTAGCACCCTGGTATAAGATACAATTTGCACTTGCTACAAATGTCATTGGAGTTGTAATTACTTCATCTCCCTCAGTTATGCCAGCTGCATAGCAGGCAGCATGCAATGCAGCTGTACCACTTGAAAAGGAAACAGTGTATTTTGCTCCCACATATTTCGCTATAGCCTCCTCAAATTGT
This sequence comes from Bacillus sp. GW823-FHT06A11, assembly GCF_058795355.1. Taxonomy (NCBI): domain Bacteria; kingdom Bacillati; phylum Bacillota; class Bacilli; order Caryophanales; family Bacillaceae; genus Bacillus; species Bacillus sp. GW823-FHT06A11. The sequence continues at coordinate 13,968 of NZ_JBXAHS010000005.1, forward strand.
TGAACCATAGGTCCTGTTGTTAAAAAATCCCCTTTTAATACGTCTACAACAGCCTGAATGTCATATTCATCAATTTGTTGCTGACCATATGGTAAATAAGTTTCTCTAACAGGCTTTCCTCCATGAATACCGAGAATCCCCCTTACCATTACTCTTTCTCCTTAGGGTTAATTTTTAAAGATTTAATCCACTCTTCTGTTTTAATAACTCCATCTTCTAAAGAAACTTTCGGTTCCCAGTTTAATATTGTTTTTGCTTTTTCATAGTTACATAATAATTTTTGGATTTCACTTTGCGGATGGATATGAGTTACATGTTGAATACTTACTTTATTTCCCGAAATCAATTCTGCTAATTTATTAATGGATATATCTTGTCCTGTTCCAGCGTTGATAATATGGCCATTTGCTTTTGCAGAGTATCCTGCTGCCACAACAAAATCTGCACAATCTTCAACGTATAAAAGGTCTCTCGTTTGTTTTCCATCCCCATAAATATTTAATGGTACATTATCTAATTTATTATTTATAAAAATGGCAACAACCCCACCTTCCCCACCTGTTTTCTGGAATGGACCATACGTATTAAATGGGCGAATAACCACTACAGGTAGCTTATAAGCATAATAGTAAGATAAAACCATGTTTTCAGCAGCAATTTTTGATCCAGCATATGGAGAAGCTGGTTTAATCGGGTCTAATTCTGATATTCCTTGTATATTAGTAGCTTTATCATATACCATACAAGTACTCATAAAGACCATTTTGACTTTATATTTAAGACATTGTTCTAACAAATTAAAAGTACCTATTGTATCATTTTCAAAAGTTGATCTAGCATCATCTATACTATCTTGAACATTGATACTCGCTGCTAAATGATAACAAAGGTCAAATGAATTATTTTTAAATAATTCAGCAACTAATTTTTTATCTTTAATATCTCCTTGAATGCATTGCTTTAAATTTAGATCGTGTGCAAATCCGGTGATATTTGCAGTAGTTGAATTTGCTAAGTTGTCTAATATCCATACTTCATGCTTATCCTGCAATAATCTCTTCACAACCCACCTACCAATAAAACCTGCACCACCAGTTACTAATATTTTCATAGTTTCTCCCCTCCTGTTAATAGTTGCTGGTTTAATATTAAATTTCTAAGCTCTTCTTTTGAAATCGCATTTTGATTATCAGAACGGTAAAATCCTGCTTTCGCCCTTTCTGCATTTTCATATTGTGTACCCTTTTTTAATGGGCTAGGAATGATAAACATATCTGGTAATTCAAAAGCCTGTAAAGACTCATCATGTGTCATAAGTTCTTCATACATTTTTTCACCAGGTTTTAATCCAATTTCTTCAATTTTTATATTCTCCTTAAGCAACCCATATAACTTTGTAACTTCTTCTATCATCACCTCACTTAAATCTTTTAATGAAATAACTGGCATTTTTAATATAAAAGTTTCACCACCCTTTGCTATTTTCATTGCTTCAATTGTTAACATAGTTGCTTGATTCAGTGTCATCATAAATCTACTCATACTAAGATCCGTTACAGTTATTTTTTGGTTTTCTTTAATTTGATTTTCAAATAAAGGAATGACAGATCCTCTTGACCCCATCACATTTCCGAAACGAACACTTGCAAATATCGTTTCACTTGAACCTTTTGAATATTCCGCTGATGTAATCAATCTTTCAGCAGTCAACTTTGTTGCACCGTAATTATTTGTTGGTGAAATCGCTTTATCAGAACTTGTAAAAACTACCTTTTTTACTTTCTGAGCAATTGCGGCTCTTATTACATTTTGCGTTCCAAAAATATTGGTCAAAACTGCTTCAAACGGATTATATTCACAAAAAGACACATGCTTCATCGCGGCCACATGAAATACATAATCAATATTTTCCATCGCACTAAATACTCGATCATAATTACGAATATCCCCAATTAAATAACGAATATTTTGATTTTTATCCCTAAATTCTTCTTGTAATAAAAATTGATTATATTCACTTCTACTAAGAACCCTTACCACTTTTGGCTTTTCCTGTAGAACATTAGAAAGAATGCTTTTTCCAATTGTTCCTGTTCCACCAATAATTAAAACGTTTTTATCTTTAAAAAACATGAAAATATATACCTCCTCATATTAAAAAATTAATTTTAGCTAAGAAAACCTCTCTTCAATTTGTGTGTAGTTCCATTAGCAAGCCATTTGTTGAGAGATAAACTGGTTTATCGGATATTAAAACACACGTTTCCATTGCAAGTTTAAGATACATATTAATCATTGAAAACTGAGGATATAATCTTTTACTTCAAATATTTATAAATGGTGATGAGTTTAATCTTTTTCACCTTGAATTAAATTTATTAATCTTTTTGTGCATGCTTCTTGCGGATAGTTTTCATTAATAAATTTTTTTCTTAATTCTTTTGCTAAATTAGATTGTAAAGGATCATGTAGAACCTTTTTAATCGTACTAGTCACATCCTCCATAGAATGGTTTACAAGCCAATCTAGCGTATCGTAATATTTATAATCCCTTTCCTCTAATAAAGATTTATAAACAACTACAGGTTTGTCTAATAACATTGCCTCTAATCCTACTGTTGAATTTGAGATAACCACAAGATTTGCATGTAAAATAACATCATACATGTTCACTTCATTTGTTATATATTTAACATTTGGATATGTGTTACTTAACTTAATATATTCTCCTACTAGGTTGCGCCCTTTTTCCCAAGGATGAGGCTTTATAATAACCGTAATATTTTTGTCTTTTACTAGCTTTTCTGTCAGTTCGGTATAAAATGAAGTTTTAAATGGCTGGGTTGCAATAAAAACCACTTTTGTAGAGGTGTCTATTTTTAATTTATTAAAAAAATTCTTTTCATCCATATATACTCTATCAAAGATCTCATCATATCTGGGGTGCCCTAATATTTCAATTTGAGATTCAGTGACCCCTTTTTGAAGGTACCAACTTTCTTCATATTTCCCATATACGACCTGTTTTGTTGCGAAAACCGGAAAGTATGCTTCTTCTCCCATTATTGCGCCATGCTGCAAGCAATAACTTGGTATACCCTCACTACTTGAAAGAAAAGTAAGAGCTCTACTTGTTATATCTTCCGTAGTACCAACAATCACACCAGATATATCTTGTTCTTTAAAAATAAAATGAGCCACATTAAGTTTCTCAATCATGATAGGAAGGTCGCTGAGTAATTTTTTTTGAAAAAACGTGTTTGATAGTAGTGGGTGTTTATTAAACCTTAAAAAGATTTCTTTAGCTTTTTCTATATAAACATTTGCGTTATTAGGGGATTTATTTATATAATCTGGTGCACAAACTGTAGGAAGACCATAAAGTTCTGTTTTTTTTGATCTTGTTAATATCTTAGTTTGATTTGGATGAAAGTGGGTAAAATTACTTACTGAAAAACGGAGATAATCTGAATTTAGCAGGATTGTTCCATCTTTATTTTTTCTTTTTATTTTTGATTGAAATGCAGAAATTATTTTTTCAAACTCCAACTGTAACTGTGTTTCCGCTATTGGATCAATTGACAATTGCTTGTAAAAATTATCATCTTTCATTTTATTTTTTATATCTTCATCTAAATATTGATAAAAATTACTCAGTAATGGCAAAGGAATGTTATGATGCTTTAACTCTGAAAAAATATTTATATATTCTAAATTTAATAGCCAGTAATTTTTCAAATAAATGTCACTCAATTTTTCACCCTCTTTTTCTTCTTAGATCTTCTCTTAATTCTTTGCATGTTCTTTGTGGTGGTAATAATTGCACAAATTCATTTTTTTCTTCTGCAAATAACTGTGCATGTATTGAATGAGGAGTAATATAATTAATATCTAAAATTTCATCTAAGGGATAAAAATCCCAATAGTGATTTAATCTCCAAAAGAAACGTGCATCTCCTATCCGGTAAAACTGAGGATCTTCATCCCAGTAAGAATTCCACCTTTTTTCAAGAATTGGTAAAACAGATGCTCTATGCATAATAGAACAATGATCAATAGTACATGGCGCATTATTTGTAATTTTTTTGGCAGGTCTTTCAACAGTTTTAATAGGCATATCTGATTCATCTATATGAATCGTTTTTGATGCAGAGTAAATAATTTGAACATCTTCATTCTCATCAAGATAACTAGACATCTTTTTCAAGCGTTCTTCTTCATATTGATTATCATCTGTAATATAAGTTATATATTCCCCTTTAGCATGCTTAAGTGCCTCATTAATTAAAGCAGCATATCTTACTTTTTTTGTCCTTTCAGAAATATGAGCTACATTACTTTTATAAAAATGTACATTTTCCTTATTTATGAATGGGTGAATCACCTTCTGGGTCAATTCATCTGAATCATCATCCATTATAAAAAGCTCGAAATCCTGAAAGGTTTGGTTTAATACACTTAATATCGATTTTTCAACAAATGCAGGCTTATTGTAACTTGTCATTATAACTGAAATTTTAGGCAAATATCCCTCTCCTCCTTATCAACAAATACAAAAACAGTTACGTTATTATATAAATAGAAAGGACAAACCGTTCCGATAATTTTAAAAAAGATTTCTTTACCTATAAAAAATTAATAGCGTTATTTATATTCACCTATATCCTTTTTTCTCCACTATAGTCCATACCATATCTATGAAAAAGTAATAAACTATTTAAAATAAAAAAGAAAGTGTTGATAAAGCTTTAATTATTATATTTCACTAGAAAAAACACATTTAATATTCTCAATAGAGGTGAAGTATTTGCAACCCAAAATATCAATTATCCTTACTAGTTATAATAAGCCGTCATTAATTAATCAAGTTATTGAAAGTGTTCTAATGCAAACTTATAAAGAATGGGAACTTTTTATTATGGATGATAACTCCTGTCTAGAAACTATAAATGTCATAAAAAATTATTTAGAGGATCCTCGAATTACTTATAAGAATAGTTTTATACAAGATGATGAACGATATAAAACTACAAGATATGCAACACTTATCAATGAGGCACTTCCATTAACCTGTGGGGATTATATTTGCTATTTAACGGATGACACTATATACCTTCCAAACAGATTAGCTGAAATGTTATCTTTCTTAGAAAAAAACCCTGAAATTGATGTAGTCTACTCTTCCCAATACGTTAAATATGTTGATTATAACCTAGAACCTACAAATGAATTTGTAAGAGAAGCTTCGAAAATTTTATATACAGCTGCTAATGTTGTAGATCACTGTTCAGTTATGCATACTAAAAGAATATTAGTAAAAGTCTATGAAAAGTACCGTGGATATTGGGATACAAATCCTTTATATTGGTTTGCTGGAGATGCAATGTTTTGGAAACGCCTAAATACATTTCAACCTTTTTATCCCATTCCCAAAGTGCTCGATATTACTTTTAAAACACCATTCTCTTTCCAAAACCTATATGCTAACCTCCCTTCTAAAGATTTAAATGGTATTTTGTTTAGTAATTCACACGGTGAAGTATTTTTAATTGATAACCTTAAACGCAGGCTTATTTCGAAAGACATGCTTTCTTACTTCAAATATAATCAAAATGAAATTGTCTTAATTCCCGATCCATTTATCTATAAATATACAGAAGGTCCCCCCATAACCCTTACAGAGTCAATTCCAAATCTACGAGTTGTACAAAATGAAAAAGGAGAGTTATTTTATATAGAAAATAATCAAAAACGTCTGTTTATTAATACCATAGCATTTCGCAAATTTAAATTTTCAGTCCAAGAAATTATTAAAGTTTCACAATGTAGTTTAAATCAACTTTCAGATGGGCCACCTATTTATCCAAATTTATCTAATCACGCGATTCTACCGGAAGGAAAAGTATTTATCTACCATCACAATTATTTCATCATGACAGATTATATGCTTCATCCCATAGATAAAGATATATTGCAAAAACTATATTTATTAAAGAACTGTATACCAATTTCAAAGACCAATTTATCCTACTTTCATATGGGCCCTCCTATTTCAACATACCCTTCTTACCTAGCCGAAAAATACTTAGAATAGTACTAAGAAGGAGTGTTATCAATAAAATAATAGAAAAAGCTCCTGAACTAAGTACTATGCTTGCCTACAGTATTATTAAAGAATTAAACGGATTGATAAAAAAGAACTAAATAAAAGTCCCTATTGTTATACTAGTATCTCCTAATAGGGTGCTAGAATTTATTTAGATGATCAAAGATTCTTCTTAACTTGTAAAATAAATTATCATAAAAAGGGGACGCAAATAAAAATGCGTCCTCTTTTTATATCGAATCAAACTAATCCATTAAAATGTTTTTCATGAATATGGATTAGTAATATTTTTAAGAAAAACATTATCTAACATCTTAGCTGTTACAATAAGTAGATTCGTATAATTCACACCAATGACTAGTATTACTTATGTTTTTACCCTTTTCTGTATATTATAATAAAAAATTGTGAAATTTTATCGCATTATGTAAGACACTTAATATCAAATGTATTACTTTTACTATGAACTAAATGTATTTTATAGGACTATTATAGATAAACAGGGTGCTAAATTGATTCTTAAGAAGTCATTAGCATTTGATTTATCTAAAGATTGAAAAAATGTGTAGATAGATATCATCTTAAATACATATATAATTAACTTTAATTTTCTGACACAATTTCACATAATTATTAAACTGATTTTTTGCGTACATTATGAAAAAAATTGCACCGTGTCAGTCTTTAAAAGATTATATATCATAACTTTAAGAGAGGAAGGAAAACTATGAAGATGAAAAGAAAAATCATTATGACAACAGCACTTGCAGCTACATTAGCTACAGGTGCACTACCTACTACCTCGGTGTTTGCTGCAGAAAAGGAGGCTCCCATTCAACCAAAAGAGGCACAATTAAGTATTCAACCTTTTGCACAAAACAATTTGGAAACAGCCGTTCAAGCTGCCTTAAATGGTCCAGAAGTCAAAAAAATCAAAGTATTCGAACATTAATTTAATGTAAAAGAAATAGAAGTAGTAAATCTAGGTGCAGGAAAAAAATATGTTAAGGGGCAAATCTCTCACCATTTAAGTTTTCGTCCAGATGATCAATTTTATTATGAGTTTACAGCACAAGATGGAAGCTGGGAACATGCGGCCCAATCAATTGCAACTGTAGTTAGTCTAAGTTTTAATGAGTAAAATTTTTCAATTTTTATTATCATTGTAGAGATTCACTTTTCGTAATTAGCCTAGTTATAAGAGAATCTAAAACAGCTATTAATAAATTTTTACCGCTCAGTCACATTATCTTGATTTGTTTACCACCTTATCATTCATTATATGTCACAAAATAGAAGTCTTTTTTAAGGCTTCTATTTTGTTTGTATAAAATAGAAGTCTTTTTTAAGGCTTCTATTTTGTTTGTATAAAATACGAGCACCGGTTGCTTTTTGAAGGCTATACTTCGATTTTTCAAAAATACGTTTGGCTATTAGGCACAATTCATAAAAACAAATTATTAAAGTCTCAAATAATTTACTCCCCCTATTTTCCAAAAATACCTTTTAAGTATATAAGGTGGTAGTTCATTCATAAAAAAGAAAGAGATAATTAGAACGTTGCTTCATTTTCACAGTAATAAAAAAGGAATCCTTTACGGATCCCTTTTTGCAATGCACTCTTTTTCAAATGGTACATTTTGCACCTACTTTTAGTATAGCTTATAATTCCAATAAAATAAATAGGATTAAATAAAATTCACTTCATGTATTTTCATAAAAATATATGAATCTAGAAATTAATAATAATAGGTTCACTTACAAAAGATTTGTGTTCTTTCACTATTAATAAAACATCATACTTCTTTATAATTTTACAAATATAATTACGTATTTTTAAACCTTTCTCTTGAACATTCTATTAGTTGTTCCATAGCAATCTTTTGCGCATGTTCCTTACTATCTATCAAAGTCAATCCTTGTGATATATAACTCCAAAATGTATAGCCGCAATCCTCCATCCATCTATACGCTTCTGTTGTATATAGACCATCTTTTCTTTTAATGATTTGAACCTTATAGTTTTTACTTGGAGAAAAAAACTCTTGTATAACCTGCTCCATTTATGCAATATCCCCTTAAAATAAGGACTAGGCTTTTTCACCTAACTCTACTAATATATTTACCCGTGTTTAATCAATCTCATACGGACATCTTCGTCTGCACTATAAAGTTGTAACATATTTAAATCATAATTTTGTACCTGATATCTAAAACTCTCAGTTCTTTGAGTCTTATGACCATTCTCAGTTACGCTTGTTAATTTTAATGTTAATTGTAAAGAAGGTACGTCTAACTCGTATGTTCCTTTCATTAGACTATCTCTACTTGGGAAATCCACATACTTATAAAAAGCAAATGTCATATCACCTTTTAAATCGAGTATTGTTTTGACTCCTTCTCCTAAATCAATACCATACTTACCTACAATAGACCTTTCATTTTTAATATACCTAGATGTATTAGAATCGTTTATTCCTAACTCTTCATCAGTACCAACTATACCTTTGAACATACCTGTTTGGGCTTGGCTCTTGTCTGATTGACTTGAGTTAGGTGAAGATGATTTTGGAACAAAATTTGATGAAACGTCTTCACTAGATGAATCAGAAGAACTTTCTACTTTTTTTGATTCATTCTTTAGTTTTTCAAACACTGGTATCCAAACACGATTACCTTCTGATAGCTTACTGTCTGCCTTTTCAAGTACTTCCTTATCAGCTTCCATTGAGAAGTCTGTTTTCTTGAATACCTTTTCTACTTCTTCAAAAGATTCCCTATACTTACTGACTGCTTTAAGGACTTCTTTGTGATCTTCCTTGTATTTAGAAGGGGCATCTATAGACTCTATCTTATCCAGTACTTTCATATAGTCTTTAATGGAAACTAAGACTTCTTCCCTTGATTTACTACCTTTTTGGTAGTATTTTATTGAATCTTTATAAAAAATTAACCGCTTCACTAAATCTTTCTCCATGTCTAACATGTATTGTGGATAATCCTCTTCTAAAACTCGAATCCTTTGAATATCTTTCTCGTTATCTTTTAAGCTAGTAGACTTTTTATCTTGTTCAGTAGCTTTCGCTTTGCTTGACTCTTCTGTCTTTGCTTCTTTCTTTGGTGGATCTTGAGTCGTAGCACAACCCCCTAATAACATAACCGGAATCGCTAACGTGATTAGTTTCTTCGATTTCATACGTCATCCCCCCGTTAATAATCGTTGTTATTTTCTTCTCTGCTTACCTTTTTAGGATTTAATTTATGAATACGGAATCCACCTTCTGTATCATCATTTAAATTCCTTTCTACTTTCTTCTCTGCTTTACGTTTCGCATCAGGGAAATCTTTATCTATTTCATCAAAAATCGGTTGCCATGTGCTCAGTACGTCTATAATCATATCATTGGCTTTGTCGAATCCCTCAGGTAATTTGTTATCAGGATATAACGGATTTTGCGCTCTCATACCAAAGTCTACAATGAGTTCTAAAGCTTCTCTTAACTTTGATACACCTTCTTCGAGTAAAGGATAGTTTGATTCGTACTTTCCGATTGGCACCAGGTTAAGTATGTAGTTTAGTTGCATATCAACCAGTTTTGATTCTTCTCTTGTGTAGTTCACGGTAGCACTACGCTCATTAATTGATTTTTCCATCCCCTTACCTAGAAATTCAATTTGATACTGAAGTCGGGCATAGATTTCGTATAACTGATACGGATATCTTTCTTCCGTTACCGTTACTTTTTCTTTTTCTTTTTCTTTCTTTTCATAGACTGTTTCATTGTCCCCTTTCTTCTTGTCTTTCTTGGTTTCTTCTCCCGTCTCTATACCCTTGTACTTGTCATTCTCTTTCTTCTTCATTTCCTCTTCATACTTTAATTGTGCTAACGCCATTCTTAGCTGTTTCTCAATTTGTTCATCGCTATAATGCAACTGTTTCATTTCTTTTATCATCTTATCTGCTTTAAACTCTTTATCTACTTGTCTGAACTCTGACTGTGTAAGTCCGTATGTTTCGGTTGTACAACCTGCTAATAACATAACAAGTAAGGTTAATGTTACAAGTATCTTTGCTTTCATTTTCTGCTACCCCTATAAAAAGCAGCAACTATACAGTTGCTGCTTCTAAAATTTCTTTTTGTATTTCAACACGCTTAACTTGGTGGGGGTCTTTTGAAAGAATTGTAAATGCATATCCTTCACTAAATAACGTTTGTCCTTCCTGGATATCATAATTCTGCATTAGAATCCACCCACCAATTGTATCAACATCACTATCATTCATATGTAATCCTAACAAATCATTTATTTCACTTATACGTACTTTACCTTCTACGACAACATGATCATTATTTATTTGCTGAATTGGTGAAAGCTCATCTCCATCATATTCATCACGAATTTCGCCTACAATTTCTTCTAGTATATCCTCAATTGTTACCAAACCAGCTGTGCCGCCGTATTCATCATATAATACAGCCAATGGAATACGTTTCGTTTGCATTTTTAATAATAAATCATGTATTGGTATGGTTTCTATTGCTACAATTACTGGACGCGTATACGAGGAAATAGATTTAAATTCTTTTGATTCATTACTCATATAACGAATCAAGAAATCTTTCACATTCACCATGCCAATGATTTCATCTTTGTCTTCTCCAAATACAGGGTAGCGTGTGTACTTTTCATTACGGATTATATTTATATGATCCGCTAAAGAATTCTCTACATGAAGCCCTATAATTTCTGTACGAGGGACCATTATTTCTTTTGCAATACGATTATCAAATTCAAAAATATTATTTACATATTTATATTCAGCTTGATTAATCTCTCCACGTTGATAACTTTCCGAAAGAATCAATCGTAATTCTTCTTCTGTATGTACGACATCATGCTCTGATGCTGGTTTTAAACCAAATAGTCTTGTTATCATCCTTGCAGAGCCATTCAACAATCGAATAAACGGATACATGATTTTGTGGAACCAGATAAGCGGAGCTGAAAGCAATAAAGTAACTTTCTCAGCCTTTTGAATCGCAAATGTTTTGGGTGCCAATTCACCAACTACAACATGTAAGTACGTCATAAAAGTAAAAGCAATTCCTAAAGATAATACACCTGCAATGGAAGGGTTGATATTCCACTTATCAAATAAAGGATGTAAAAGTCTCTCAATGGTTGGTTCACCTAATGCCCCTAGTCCCATTGCTGTCACTGTAATACCTAATTGACAAGCTGACAAATATTCATCCAGGTTTGACGTTACTTTCTTAGCTGCCAATGCACCCTTCTTTCCTTCTAATACAAATTGATCAATCTTTGATCCTCTTACTTTTACAATAGCAAACTCGATTGCCACGAAAAACGCGGTACATGCGACTAAAACCGCTACCATAATTAAATTAAATATGTCCAACTAATCCCCTTAGTTTCGTAAAAACTAAAGGATTCACCTCCTAATATATTTTCACTTTCCCTACTTACTATTTATTAACTGCGTGTAATATATGATTGTTTACAATCTACATTCTCAAAATAATAAGAGGTACTCTAAGAAAATCGAGGTTATTTAGCCAACTATCCGAGTCAACGTCTGAGTCCAATACATATCCACCGCCTAAATTAAATTATCTATATGTTAGCATAGGTAATAAATTACAGTCAACACTTATATTTCAAATACTTAGAAATTGATTTAAAGAACTTCCCTCCTATCCTTTTCTTCCCTCACTACCTAATATAGCTAACACTGTTTATAACCTAAACACTCCAACTACATTAGGCCGCTCTCTCTTTCATTCTGCGTATTTTTAATTCATAAATATTTTTCAAAAACCACTTCATAAAAGAACGTAAGTTCGTGTATAATAAGAACGGACGTTCTTGTTGTTAGGAGGAATTATGATGTATGACTATTCAATTTTACCGAATAGAATCATTTTATGTGTTGATCTTCGAAGCTTTTATGCCTCAGTTAGTTGTATTAAATTGGGCTTTGATCCACTTCATACAAAATTAGCTGTAGTCGGGGATGTAAATAGAAACGGTTCAATTGTTCTAGCCGCAACTCCACCATTAAAAGCAATGGGTGTAAAGAAGATGGCAAGGCTATACGAGATTCCTCGACAAAAAGATATTCTTATTGTGAATCCAATTATGGGAACATATATTAAATGCTCCAATTACATAACGAAGTTAGCTCTACAATATGTTCCTATTGAAGACTTTCATCAATACAGCATTGATGAATTTTTTATGGATATTACCGATAGCATCCATCTATTTGCCCGAAATCCACATGAATTTGCATTACAGTTTAAACGTGAAATATATGAACATACACGAATTGAATGCACAATTGGAATTGCTCCTAACCTGTTGATGAGTAAGGTAGCTTTAGATATTGAAGGAAAGCAAAATAAAGACGGAATTGCTTATTGGAAATACGAAGATGTACCTACAAAATTATGGAGCATACGGCCACTTAGTAAGTTTTGGGGAATTTCACATAAAACTGAAACAAAGTTAAATAAAAAAGGAATACATTCAATTGAAGATTTAGCTAATTATCCTCTTAAATATTTAAAACAAAGCTTCGGCGTGATTGGAGAAGAATTACACTTACATAGCCATGGAATTGACTTTAGTCGCATTTCAGAGAAATATGTTCCTGCCACAACTTCTATTGGAAAAAGCCAAATTCTCATGCGTGACTACACAATAGAAGAATTTCCGATTATCCTGCCGGAACATACCGAAGAAGTTTGCTATCGATTAAGACAACAAAACAAACTTGCTCAAACCGTTCATTTCTCTGTTGGTTATAGCAAGAATTGTGCAGGTGGCATTAGAAAAACACATACTTTAAGCCGTCCCACAAATTTAACGATGGATATTTATCATATCTGTACATACTTTTTACATCAGCAATATACTGGTGAACCCATTCGTAGCATAAACATATCCTTAACAAACCTACTTCAAGAAGGAGAAGAACAAATTTCACTTTTTGATAATGTCACGCAACGAGAACAAGAAATAAAGCTAACGAAAGTAATGGATGAAATACGCACGAAATTTGGAAGAATAGTATATTAAGAGGAATTTCCTACACGCATAGCGCTACAGCTAGATACAGAAACACACTATTAGGAGGACACAAAGCATGAACAACGCTAATATGCCAAAAGGCAGAGGAATGGTAAAATGGGCGCCGTTCGCAGCAATGCCAGAACAATTCGCCGGAATACGTGAAATAATCAAAGAGAAAAATAAAATAGCACGTCCTATTTTAACCTCTGAAGAAAAAGAACTTATTGAGAATATGCTTTTATGTTCCTTATTATCCGAAGAAGAAATACTAATTACATATTATGAAGACGGCTATTTTCTTACTAACTATATGACCATCATTGATATAGATCCGTTAAATAGCGCTATCATATGTACGGATGCTTTCTATAATAAGTTGACACTACAATTTTCGGATATACTTGATGTAAAATAGAATAGATTTAAACGTTTGGATTGTTATAAAGGAGTGTATAAAATGCAAGGGAATCAGATAAGAAAGAATACAGCAAGAACAGTTATTCATAACAATATAAATAGCTATCCCTATTTAAATATACCTATGATTATTAATGAGAATGATGGAATAACTTACGAGGTTTTAAGCGCTGGTTTTCATAATAATGATGCAGTAGCAATGATAACAACTGACGGTTTCACTACAACTAGGGTAAATACACCAATCGTAACAGTAAAAAACGATGATAGTAGTATCCAAGTATTCCGTTTACCTTTAGAATTGGATTATTGGGTGCTTTCATGTATGCGCGCTGCTTCAATAGGAAAAAATCCGTTCCCATGTAAAGTTGCTTTTGGAATCATTGATACTAAATTTCATGTGGAATTCAAGTAAAAAAGGAGTAAATTAATTTGTTCCTTTTTTAATTTTTGGGACATTTATTTTTCTTAAGTTGATGGGCATGTAGCGGTATCCCCCACTATTAAATTTCAAATGCATAAAAATGAGAAAAACTTTAAAATAATTTATATACAAATGAAATAATCCAGCGAGAGTATCAAACTGTATACAATTTGCCTTTTCACACTAAAAAATGATACTAAGGTCATTGAAAGGCACCTCAGGGTGTCTTTTTCTTAATTCTAATCCGCGGTAACAAATTCATATTTTTTATATAAAAAATGGAAAAAATATTTTATAATTCTATTTAGATTAATATTACGTTTTTAATATAAATTTTATAGAAAAATGGCGGTGATTGATTTTATGTTTAATATTTCAAAGGGTGCGATGATAGATACAATAAACAATATGATTTACAACATTGCTCTTTATGTCTTTGTATTTATTATTTGCATGTGGATTTTAGTATGTATTGTTCGATTATTTGTAAGGGGATTATCTAGAGTAATACCTATAACGTATACACCTTCGTTGCAATCTAAAGGAAATGGAAAAAGAAAACAAAATAAAAAAAGGAATACGTCTTATAGAGTTCAATCAGTTGGAAAGAAAGCAAATACAAATAAAGTTGTAAATTCTGATTTGGATGATGAAGATGATTTTAACGACTATTATGACGACTACAGTTCCCCTAGCTATTATAGCTCTTCAAATAGTTCAAGTTCTGAAAGTTCCTATAGTAACTCCAATTATAACAGCACTTCTAGTTACAAAAATGAAGATTCCTCTAGGTATGATAGTCCTTCTTATAATTCTAGTTATAATAGTAACTCAGATGAAAATGATTACTAATAAAATACTAACTTGCATGATAGTACACAATCTATTTGTCATAAGAATGCACACATCCATACATTAAAAATATATTAAATTGCAACAATCATTTTGGTTAGAAATCTTATCCATAACATTAAACTTAAGATGGTTCCATACGGAGAAAGACGCCTTTGGTGTCTTTTCTTTGTATGGATCAGTACCAAGCTTAATATATTACGTAAGAACTTGACGCTATTTTAAAGCGAATGCTGCCCCTGCTGCTACATGAGTCGGTCCTCTCCAATATATCCTCCTTTCTATTATTCAAGCTTTATCTCAGCAGTTGGCGAAAATATAATATCCTTTCACCCAGCGCTCTTTTAACCATCTCAGTTTATATTCCATGCTTGGTGTATGAGTTGCTGCTGAATCCATTAAGTTATATCTATCTAAAATCTCCAAACATCTAATAGGACTTGTTAAAGTATTTAGAAATTCCAAGTCCTCGCTTTCAAGAGACATCCATACAATTCCTTTAAAATTAATTGGCAGCAGTTCTAATATCATATCTCTATCCAAACCTGATGTTTCTAAGAAATTTTGAAGATGCGAGAGAGATAAATAACTCCAGTTTGTACTTTGGTATTCTTCCCTTAAAATTGTATATCGATCTAAGTCATTACAATTTAATTCATAACTCTTTATTGCTTCTATTCCCCATTTCATCTTTTTCCCCCACAATCATTATTTCCGTAATCAACCGTTAGTTATGTTCACAAAGCCCTATTATTAAAAAAGATCCAAGCATCAGTAATACGCTCAGATCTCTGTTTAATAATTAGATTAAATAAAACTTTATTAGCCTCTTTTTAGAAAATTAAATATGTTCCCCATGATCCATAAATACTTCAATTGATTCTTGTTGTGGTACGTCTTTTACATTAGTAAGACCAAAAGTAAAAAATGTGGACAACATCATCATTAATAAGATAGCTTTTTTCATTTTAGCGCCCTTCTTTCTTTGCTTATTTTGTCTGCGTCTAAAGCAATGTGTAAATATTTGCTTGCCTTTTCATGATTTTTTGAATTGTAGAATTGGTCACCTAAAAGAGAAGCATACTCTTTTATCCACTCATATAATTCTTCTGCTTCAAAATAAGAAATACCTTCTATAACTAATTTCTCAAATTCTTCGATTGGTGCTTTATTATGTAATGACCTTAAGATTTCGAAATGATGACGATAACCTACATCACTAAGCTTATAACCTTGTTCAATATATTCATTTGCAATAGTATGCTTTCCTAGCTTGAAATGTTCTCTCGCTAAAAGAAACATAGTTTTAAAGTTATTCTCTAATGAATTCTCTAAATGTTTAACTGCTAACTCTGGCATGTTTTGACTTGCATATAAAAGTCCTAAATTATGCTTAACGCGTTTAATTAGAATTTCATCACCTGATTTTTTGAAAGTGTCTAATGCTGAAAGTAAATATTCTTCTGCACTTTCAAATTCATTTAGTCGTATGTTTGCCATTCCTAAAGTATTTAAACATGCAGCTATTTTCAATTCATATCCTGCATTATTTATAAATATTTCATTTGCCTTCATAGCATATTGAATTGCTTGAATTGGTTTCATTATATGGTAGTAGTAAACAGCAACCCAATAATTAAATTCTGCTTTTTCAATTTCATCATGCATGTAATCTAGAAGCTTTTCAGCTTCTTCAAAATGAATCCTTGCTTCACTATTGTTGGCCGTATTGATGGCGTAAATAGCTTTAAATAAATGATAATAGTACTCTAAAAACGTTTCATTTTCGTCTGGTAAAGGTTCGACTTTGTCTAAAATATCTTTTGAACCTTTCGTATCACGAATTAGAAGGCTGTACCGCGCATTTAGTAAAGCGTAATACATTAATATTGTTTGATCTTCCTTGATATAATTAATTTTACTTTCAATATCTTCTTTTATCTTTTCAGACTGTAATACACGTTGTGCAATCATAGCTTGATACCAGTCATTTAATAATTTGGTGATTTTTTCGTTAGAAATGAGGTTAACACTCATCTGCTCCTACCCCCTTTTATCAAATATTATCACGGCATACTTGCATTTATAAATATATTCACAATATTTTAACTTGAGAAACTTATTTTTGAATATTCACAGAAGAACATGAAGAAAGTAATTCGAGTTTTTGGTATCACTCTAGAATTAGTAGCTATCTTTAGATTTAGTTTCACTTCAAGCAACAAAATAATGAACATAGGAAAATATTCTAATACAAAAAGAACCATTCTATCACAAATGGCTTCTTTCATCTCATATATTTTCTTTGCTGTACCATTTCAGATACAAGTACATTGATTGTAGAGATATATTCTCTTCCCATAGCCTTTAAGATAAAATCCTGTTCTTTTGTAGGAAATAGCTTAATTTTTCTGTCACAGATTGTTATATTTTTCTACAACTAAATCCCTAAGAAGTCTGGCTCTTTTAAGACTTTTGTATTCGTCTAAAGTTATAACTCTTACAATTGACCACGAGCCAAGCCACATCACTTTTCTGATATAACCACTCGGGATTTTAATTTGAGAAGTATCACAAGCATTTCTCCCACACAGAACAAACAAGGCATTTTTGTAGTCATCTCTATATTCTCTGTTGAATTTATGGTCTTTCATAAATTGTTCAAATCCGCAATTACTACATTTAATTTGCACCTTTCTCATCTCCTTGTTTTTTGTTTTTCTACATATTTTTTAAAAGTTGCACTCGATACATTTCCTGCGGTAGATACAAAATAACTACATGCCCATAAACTTGGAAAATGTTTAGGGTAAGGAAATTCCTCTCTCAATTTTTTGAAGTTACTCCTTTGATTTTTGCCATAATATCAAAGGACTAAATGTTGACAGCGTGTTTAAAAACATATGTGTATGGTCTTTGTTACATTCTAAAGCGACAATGACAATTTCTAATTCGTCGCATATTTCTTGTACCAACTCCCTAAAGCACTCTTCTAAATCCGTCCGGTATGATGCTCCCTACTTTGTTCAAAGAAACCCGTTGTCCATTCTATCCCTTTCCCCTTTTAATTAAAAAGCTATCTGTTACTCTTTATTTTATATATACTTTTCTTTAATTTAGGCTTTTTATGTAACCTTACTTTGCTTCCATTAATATCAAAATCCAACTTTTCTTCTAAAGCCTCCATTTTCTGCTTATGTTCTTTTTCTATTCTATCTTTTTCTTCTTTTCTCTTAGTCGCTTTAGGACCAATTACGAATAGAATTAAGAAAATACTAACCATTACAATGAACGTAGTCACTAATACTCATCCTCCCTTACCAAAACCTCATACACAAAAAGCTGTTTAACTTATTAGATTTAAATTAGAAACCTAAAGGAGAATAAGTACTAGTATATATAGAAGGAATAAATATAGATGTTACCTTCACTATTCCTCTATCTCCTTATATAAACCAAAATTATAAATGGCGCAGTAAGGCTGGTACTAGCAATGTCATTACAAATATAAAAATTGAACTATATCTCAAACTTGAACTCCACTTTCCATATTTGGGATGTTCAAACTTCTTATAAAGCATACCTAATGCTAAAGATATCAAAAACATTAATACAGCTGTTCCTAAAATTATAGAAGTAATTAAGCCCACCATATTACTCATAAAAGTTTGAAAATCAAAAGAACGTGTTGTCAACATTAACACTGGTAGAATCCTTATTAAAAGTATGAGGATAAATGAACCTACTCCTAAATATATAGATCTTTTTTTCCACTTTATATGTTTAAACCATAACGAAGCCCCAAAAACTAATAATGATATTAAAATTACTACAGAAAGTATAAGGAAAATAACATCAAAGAATGCAGGCACACTCGCATGGACTGCACCATCTATTTTATCTCCCCCATCTTTTATTACATTACTGCCGCTATTAAACAAAGAACCAAACCAGTCTACAATCCAATCGGTCATCCAAGAAATATCGAATGGTAACTCTTCATTATTTGTTTGTGCAGGAGCAGCTGAGTTATATACCTCCAAATTATCCTCCTCCTTAATTGAAATTAAGCCCTTTACTTTAAGTATATAAACTTACCTAACCAAAACTAAGAAAATATCAAATCTTATCTTATTTTATTAGATAGAAATTCTCCTTCTTCAAATGTGTGCAGGACGATAATCCGACGGTAACAGTAAGAAGGATTTTCCTTTATGCGCATAAACAGAAAAAAGAGCACCCTATCACTAACAATAGGAGTGCTTGTATTTATTTTCATCTATTCTTTTTCTGGCCAAATTTTCGCATTTGGTTCTAATAACCACTTGTGGTCTTCCTCCATGATACGATCATTCCATGGGTTATTCTCAAGATGTCGAATCATCCAACAAAAATACATTGCATATCCAGGCGCAGTTGCTTGCGGATGGTCTAGCTCACCCGGAATTGTAATAAAACTATTATGTACAACGCGATAAGCATCCTCACCAACCATTGCACATCCAAATCCCTGTGGCTTGTTAAAGCGATAATAATATACCTCCGGTTGATCATGGTGATGCGGTGGATAACTGGACCATCTCCCTGGATAAGAAATAACTTCTCCTACAACCATATTCGAATATGCTGCATTGTTATAGTCAAAAATTGTACGAATAACACGCTGCGCTGTTCCCTCCCATACGCCTTCTCCAGCTACGACACTTTGACAATCATTTGGAGTATATAACTTTGACGCAAATTCTTGGTCATTATCTGTTTTTTGGACAAGCACTTCACTATCTGAAAGAGCAGTAATTGTAACCTTCACATTTTTAGCCACATGTAAACACCAAGGATTTTCTTCAAAAACAGACTGCCTTTGAATAACTTGTTCCATTCCATCCCACTCTAAACGTATTGCCCCTTCTAGTAAAAGTACTGCCGCTTCATTTTTATTATCAAATAGCAGCTCTTCTTTTCCATTAGACATCTTATATATGCCTATATCCATTAACATATCACTGCATTGACCGTTCATTTCTGTTAATACATTATACCCTTCATTTAATTCACCTAATTTTCCTAACACGGCTTTCTCCCCCTTTTAATTAATGGCTACTCTATCATTCTCTATCTTTGTCAGCTAACTAAATTATGAGTTCCTTCTATTAATTAATGAAGAAACCTTTTCTGGTTGTGCTTTGTTTTCACTTCCGAAAATGAGCATATGATTTTTAACGTTTTCGTATGCGGCCTCAATTACATCTTGATGATACATAAAGTAATCTGAATAAGGAGTATTTAGGACAACAGTGTTAACCGTAGAAACTATATTCTGAAACGTCGCTGTTGCTACATTAATTTTTCGAACACCATGTTGAATACATTGCTTGAAATCCTCTGGGCTAATGCCAGACCCACCATGTAATACTAAAGGAATATCGACTATCCCATTAATCTCCTGCAAGCGGTCTAATCGTAAATCAGGGTCTCCATTGTACATCCCGTGCGCATTTCCAATTGCAACAGCTAACGCATCAACATCTGTTTCTTCTGCAAATCTTTTTGCTTCTTTAGTACTTGTCAGCATCATTTCAATATCTTCTGATCCGTCCTCACTACCACCTACTCTGCCAATCTCAGCCTCTACTGTCGCTCCGTACTGTTTCGCAAGCTCCACAACTTCTTTTGTCCTTTGGATATTCTCTTCTAACGGATAGTGAGAGCCATCAAACATAACCGAACTAAAACCAATTTCTAATGTCTCTTTAATCTTTTCAAATGTCATACCGTGATCAAAGTGAACTGCTACCGGGACAGTCGCTTTTTTCGCCGCAGCTACGATCAAAGGACCAATCAGATGAATTGGCGAATGATTCAAACGAACTTCCGCAATTTGTAGAATAAGCGGCGAACGTAACTCTTCTGCTGCTCGAATAGCTCCCATTACCATTTCCATATTAGCGACACTAAAAGCACCAACCCCATAATTCTCTTGATTTGCCTTTATTAAAATATCCTTCATTTGAACTAATGGCATTACACATTCACCTTTTTCAATATTATTTATTAAATGTAAAATCAACCGTCACGTCTTTTTACCCCTTTTGTAAGAAGACATGTTGATTACCATACCATTTACTTAGGGATAATCTTAAAATGCTTAAATTACAAACCTGCTTTTTCTTGTATAAATTTTCGAGCTTTTAATGCGTATTCAAAAGGATTTGCTAAAGCTGGGTCTTGCTCTGCTTCTACCACAAACCATCCTTTATACTCAGAGTTCGCAAGGGTATTAAACACTTCATCAAATACAATTACGCCATCTCCAGGAACTGTAAATGCACCATTCTTTACTGCCTGTAAGAAGCTTAAATTGTTTTCCTTTACAGCATCTACTACTTCCTGGCGAATATCTTTTAAATGTACATGTTTAATGCGAGGTAAATATTTTTTCAAAATATAAAGCGGCTCTTCTCCTGAAAAAACAAGATGACCTGTATCAAAAAGTAGGGATACCAGCTCTGGATTCGTCATATCCATTAACTTTTCAATTTCTGCCGTTGTTTGAACACCCGTACCCATATGGTGATGGTATACAATATGTAGCCCCTTTTCCTGAGCTAATTTACCGAGGTGATGTAACCCATCCGCTAGCTTTTCCCACTCTTCTTCTGTAAAAACGGGCTTGTTTTGAAATAGCGGTACATCCATTAAACCTTGAATACTATGTCCTTGCTCTGAAACAACGATGACTTTTGTACCCATATCATGTAAGAAATCTCTATGCTTAATAAATGCTTGTACCGTCTCTTCAAACGGCTTCGTTGTCAAGAACGCACTAAACCATGCACTAGCAATCTCCAAGTTTCGTAATTCCAAAGATTTTTTCAATACAGCTGTATTTCTCGGGTATTTATTACCTACTTCACTTCCATTAAATCCAGCTAGTGCCATCTCACTAATACATTGTTCAAACGTATTTTCTGCTCCTAGCTCCGGCATATCATCATTTGTCCAAGCAATTGGTGCAATTCCAAGCTTAATTGTATTTTCTTTGAACATCCTCTTGTCTCTCCTCTTCGCAAAATGTTATAGAATTTCGCCAACTTTTATTATCCGCTCGTTAAAAGGAGAGCTTCCTAAAACAATATGCATGTAGATAAAAAGCTCTCTTTGTGTTCTAATCTAATAAGATCTTGCTTTTTGCAAGTTACTTACTTTACTCTCGTGCGCAGCTTGTACACTTTGACTTTTAGATACTTCTGCAACACCTACATGCCACCATGAATCGTATCCATTTGTCATTGTTTTTGGTAATACTTTAATATCAATTAATGTAGAAACTGTTTGTTTTTTCGCATCCTTAAGCGCTTCCTGTAATTGTTCCATTGATGTAACTTGATACGTTTTTACGCCATATCCAGCCGCGCTAGCTGCAAAATCTATTTTCATAATAGCCCCGTTTAATTTACGAGTTTCCTGGTTTCGGTAACGAAACTCTGTTCCAAAGCTCCCCATTCCATTGCCCATTTGTAAGTTATTAATGCAGCCAAATCCGGAGTTATCAAACAATAAGACGTTAATTTTTTTGTTTTCTTGAAGACTTGTGACAAGCTCAGAATGAAGCATTTGGTAACTGCCATCCCCTACCATTGCATATACTTCTTTCGATGGTTCAGCGAGCTTTGCACCAAGTGCACCTGCAACTTCATAACCCATGCAAGAGTACCCATACTCCATGTGATATGTATTAGGTTTTCTTGCTGCCCACATTCTTTGTAAATCACCTGGAAGACTTCCTGCCGCGCCAACAATAATCGAATCTTCGTCAAGTAATGTATTGATTTGTCCAATGACCGTAGTCTGTGTTAATTGTGTACCAAGTGCATCTACATACTCATTTAAATTCTCATCGAAATGACCTTCAACTTCAGGTGTGAAACCTTGATTTGTAAAGCGAATATTATGTAGACGTGCTAATTCTGTTTCCCAAGCCTCTTTTACATCAGCAATTTCTGCTGTGTAACTAGATTGATACTCAATTGCTTGCAGTTCATCTATTAGAGCAAGAAGCGCTTCTTTCGCATCTGCTATAACCTTCAATGCATCAAGCTTATTCGCATGGAATTCTGAAATGTTAATGTTTAAAAACTCAACCTCTTCATTCTGAAACAATTGTTTAGATGCCGTTGTAAAATCAGTAAATCTTGTTCCGATTCCAATAACAAGATCCGCTTCCTTTGCAATTGTATTAGCTGCTAAATTCCCAGTTACCCCAATGCCGCCAAGATTATATGGATGGCTACTTTCAATCGCACTTTTCCCAGCTTGCGTTTCTCCAAATGGAATGCGGAATGTTTCAGCAAACTGTTTGAGTTGTTCTGCCGCTTCTGCGTATCTTACACCACCACCGCAAATCATAACTGGCTTTTTCTTTCTCTTAATCATTTCCACCGCATCCAATAAGCTGGCTTTTGTAGGTAGACGACGTTCAATACGGTGAACACGCTTTTGGAAGAAGTAACTTGGAAAATCCCATGCTTCTCCTTGGACATCTTGTGGTAAACAGATTGTTACAGCTCCTGTATCTGCCGGATTCGTTAAAACACGCATGGCTTGAATCATAGCTGTCATCAATTGTTCAGGACGATTTATCCTGTCCCAGTACTTACTTACTGCACGGAAAGCATCATTTGTAGAAATAGATAAGTCATGTGTTTGTTCAATTTGTTGAAGAACAGGATCAGGCTGTCTCGTTGCAAATACATCACCTGGAAGTAGTAAAACGGGAATATTATTTGCAGAAGCTGTTGCAGCAGAGGTAATCATATTTGCTGATCCAGGACCAACAGAAGAAGTACATGCCATAATTTGTTTTCTGTGTTTTTGTTTTGCAAAGGCCATCGCAGCATTTGCCATCCCTTGTTCATTTCTCCCTTGATATACTTCTAATTCCCCTGCGTCTTCTTCTAAAGCTTGACCTAGGCCTACTACATTCCCATGACCAAAAATCGTAAAGATTCCCTTAATAAATTTTTGTTGCTTTCCATCAAACTCTACGTATTGCTGATTCAAAAATTTCACCAAAGCTTGCGCCGTCGTCATTCTAACAGTTTGCATATTGTTTGCTCCTTTCTATCTCTATCAGTCATTCTGCATATGAAAAAGGAGTATCAGGAATTTGATAGACTCCTAATACTTCCTTCTTATGTTTTACTACTTCCGTTACTTTCGCTTACAAGCACCTAGAGAGATTCTACTTCTCTCTTCATGATTACTTTTCCCAACGAGATGTAAGCATTTTCTTTCTCGTATAAAACTCAACGCCGTCAGTACCGTTCGCATGAAGATCTCCATAGAAAGAATCTTTCCAGCCAGAGAACGGGAAGAATGCCATCGGTGCTGGAACCCCAACATTCACACCTAACATACCTGATTCAATTGTTTCACGGAATTGACGTACACTTGCTCCGCTATCTGTATAAATGCAAGCACCATTTGCAAAGCGAGATTCATTCGCAATTTCAATCGCTTCATCTAATGATTTCACACGAACAATGGATAAAACAGGAGCAAAAATCTCATCTTGCCAGATTTTCATTTCTTTTGTAACATGGTCAAAAATTGTTGGACCAACGAAGTAGCCAGCTCCTTTTACAGCTGTGTCTTCGCGTCCATCACGAACTAATGTAGCGCCCTGTTCTACACCTGAATCGATGTAACCAATTGTACGCTCTTTATGGTTATGACGAATAACTGGGCCTAAAAATACATCTTCATCAAGACCATTACCAATCACAATTTTATGTGCTTCTTCTACTAGTCTTCCAACTAATTGATCTGCAATTTCTTCTTCTACTGTAACAACAGAAGCAGCCATACAACGCTCACCAGCTGAACCGAATGCAGCACTAATAATTTGCTTTGTTGCTAGCTCAAGATTCGCATCATTTAATACAATGGAATGGTTTTTCGCACCCGCTAATGCTTGAACGCGTTTTAAGTTTTCTGTTCCTTTTTTGTATACATATTCTGCGACAGGCTGAGAACCTACAAATGAAATTGCCTTCACTAATTTATGTTCCAGAAGACCATTTACTACATCGTGTGCACCATTTACGATATTTAATACACCTTTAGGTAAACCAGCTTCTGCAGCTAATTCTGCTAATCTTGCTGCTAGAAGTGGTGTACGCTCTGAAGGTTTTAATACAAATGTATTACCACAAGCAATTGCAAGTGGGAACATCCAGCATGGAACCATCATAGGGAAGTTAAAAGGTGTAATCCCGCCTATAACACCAATTGGGTAACGATACATACCAGACTCAATACCTGTTGCAATATCAGGTAGCTGTTTTCCCATCATTAATGTCGGAGCACCTGCAGCAAACTCCACGCACTCAATACCACGAAGAACTTCACCGTAAGCTTCGTTATAGCTTTTTCCGTTTTCAATCGTAATAAGTTTCGCTAACTCTTCCCAGTTATCTACTAATAATTGTTGATATTTAAATAGAATACGAGCACGTTTTGGCACAGCTGTTTTGGACCAAGATTTGAATGCTTCATTTGCTGCTAATACAGCTTGTTCAACATCTGCTTTTGTTGAAAGTGGTACCTGGGCGATTACTTCCCCTGTTGCTGGATTGTATACAGCTTCCATCTTAGTTGAAATAGATTCTACCCATTCGCCGCCAATGTAGTTTTTTACAATTTGTGCTGTTTGTACTGTCATATTCATTCTCTCCCTTTTATGTAATGTAGAAGCGTATATAAGATACGCCCTTGCTTAATTAATGGTTTATGATGTTTCTATACAATTTCCTCAGCCGTTTCCATGAATGTAGAAATCTCTGCCCTTGTTGGCATTGCATCCGAACAGCTATGTTTAGAAATAACAATCGAAGCAGAAGCACCACCTAATCGCATCGCCTGAGGAATTTCAAGCCCTTGCATTAGGCCATAAATAAACGCAGATGCATACGAGTCGCCAGCACCAAACGTCTTTAATACCTTTGTTTTAAAGATACCGCCTCGGTGTGATTGGCCGTCTCTCGTATAAGCGATTGAACCATCCCCGCCGTGCTTAATTACGACGATTTTCGCATGATGAGAAAACCATCTTTCAGCTGTAACTTTGTCATTAGATTGTTCGTAGTTTAATAGTTTTTCCATCATATCGAACTCTTCACGCGTCCCAATAATGACATCAGATTTTTCAGCCGCTAGATTGTAATACACAGCCGTTTCAGCCTCTGATTGCCATGTATACGGGCGGTAATCAACATCAAAAAATACGACTAAATCATGTTTACGCGCATATTCTAGCGCTAAAAATACCGCCTCGCGAGAAGGACTTTTCGCTAAAGCTGTTCCTGAAATTAAGAGAGCTTTTGATTGTTTAATATAGTCCTCAGAAACTTCTGTTGGATCAAGATTTAAATCTGCGACATTGTCGCGGTACATTAAAATACTGCAATCTTCAGGGCTTTTAATTTCTGTGAAAGCTAAACCTGTCACTGCACCTGTACGATCAATACATATCTGATCTGTATTAATATTGTTATCCTTTAGGTACCCTGTAATAAAGCGGCCCATTTGATCATCGGACACTTTACCGATAAATCCTGTTTGTAAGCCAAGACGCGCCGCACCAATTGCGATATTCGCAGGAGATCCCCCCACATACTTAGTAAACGTTCTTGTTTCTTCCATAGGACGTTGTGTTTCATTGGCATTTAAATCAACGCATAAACGTCCAACTGCAATTAGGTCTAATGGACAATCTTCTTTAAAAATAAGTGGATTCATTGTTTCTACCTCCCATGCTTTATGAATGAGTGAATG
This sequence comes from Bacillus sp. GW823-FHT06A11, assembly GCF_058795355.1. Lineage (NCBI taxonomy): Bacteria > Bacillati > Bacillota > Bacilli > Caryophanales > Bacillaceae > Bacillus > Bacillus sp. GW823-FHT06A11. Next base: position 40,700 of record NZ_JBXAHS010000005.1, read on the forward strand.
ATATGGTTCATATTTTTATAAACCTACTATTCATTACTCTTTATCCATCCATAAGTAAGCGCTCTCTTTATTGATTTAATGCAGGCTGTTTATGTTCAATTTGTACAGGTTTTCCTGTTAGTAAGGATTCCTTCGCAGCCTTCGCGATTCGCTCTGCTTGTAATCCATCATTACCACTGCAAATAACAGCTTGTCCTTCTATAATTGACTTTGTAAATTGTGTTACTTCCTCAATGTAAGCTTGCGTGTAGCGCTCTAAGAAGAAATAAAGCGGCTTGTCTTTTACAACACCTTCTGTTTTTGAAACTTGTACTGTTGTCGGACAGCAATTATCCGCAGCGACCGCGCCTTTTTCACCAAACACTTCAACACGCTGATCATATCCATAAACAGCTTGACGGCTATTATCAATTACCCCTAAAGCTCCATTTGCAAATTTTAATGTGACAATTGCTGTATCAACATCATTTACTTCCTGAATGGATGGATCAATTAATGTTGTGCCATATGCAAATACTTCAACAACTTCACTATTCATCACATACCTAGCCATATCAAAATCATGAATCATCATATCCATAAACAATCCACCTGAAGAGCGAACATATTCAATACTTGGCGGTTGTGGATCTCTAGACGTAATTTTTAAAATATGTGGGTGTCCCACTTCTCCTTGTTGAATAAGATCATAGACTTTTCTGAAGTTAGGATCGAAACGACGATTAAAACCTACTTGAAGAGATACGCCTTGTTCTTTTACTACTTCTAATGCATCTAATGTTTCTTCTACTGAGAAACTAACAGGCTTTTCACAGAAAATATGTTTTTTCGCAAGAGCCGCTTCTTTAATAATTTGCGCATGTGTATTTGTTGGTGAACATATAAAGACAGCATCAATTTCTGGATCTGCTAATAAATCCTGATAGTTTGTAGTCAGAGTGGAAATCCCTTTATCCTCAGCCCACTTTTCTAGATGACTAATCACTACATCTGAAACCGCTTTAATTTTTACTTGTGGCATAAGCTGCAAGTTATCAACATGCAGTTTCCCAATTCGTCCAGCCCCAATAATTCCAATCGTTAAAACATTCATATGATTTCTCCCTCTTTATTTAAATTTAAGAAAAAAATGAAAGTCTATAAGGTTTAGCCTAATAATTTTAGTTAAGCGCTTTCCTTATTTTTCTTCATTATACACACTTGATTCTAAATTGAAAACATTTTTATTTTTTTGAATACTTACCTTTTCATCCGAATTTTAAGTTCCTTCAATAAACGTATTACATAAAAATAAAGAATAATAATTAGAAATAAATAATCTAAAAAGCTATAAATATATTCTTTTAAAATACTGATATAACAAAGAAAACCAAGCCTTTTAAATAGTAACCCCCATCTATAAGGTATTTCTTTCTTTTCATACTCACTATAATTTTATTGTCCAATAAGTAAATAGAATGCCTCTATAAAAGAAAGTTGTAAATTGTCAAAAAATTAAATTGACGACCTCACAATGTAAGCGTATACTTTTTTTATCAAAAAGAATTAAGCGCTTAACCAAAAATAACTTATCGGTGGTGGGAGAATGAACGCTATTAGTTCAAACAAAACATTTATGGACAGGATTGGGATCCCTTCTAATTTAACTTGGGGATACATAGGGATTATTGTTTTTATGATTGGGGACGGTTTAGAGCAAGGATGGTTATCCCCTTATCTCGTTGAAAAAGGATTAACGCTAGAACATGCTGCATTTTTGTTTACTATTTACGGTATTACTGTATCTGCTTCTTCTTGGTTTTCAGGGGTATTTGTACAAATGTGGGGACCAAGAAAAGTCATGACGTTTGGTTTAGTATCATTCATTTTAGGTTCAATCGGGTTCATAGGTATAGGAATTCAACATATGAATTATCCCGTAATATTAATTTGTTATGCCCTACGAGGGTTCGGTTATCCTTTATTTGCTTATTCTTTTCTAGTTTGGGTATCTTACAGTACTCCTCAGCAAATGCTTTCAAGAGCAGTTGGCTGGTTCTGGTTCGTATTCCAGCTAGGGCTTAGTGTTATAGGAGCCTTTTATTCTAGCTATATGGTTCCTAAAATCGGAGAAATCGCTACATTATGGAGCGCTTTAATTTTTGTTGTCATCGGGGGATTGTTCTCAATTGTTGTAAATAAGGACAGATTTAAAGCACAAACCGTAAGCGCTAACAAATCAAGTGAGTTACTAAAAGGCATTACCATCGCATTTGAAAATCCTAAGGTTGGTATAGGCGGTATTGTAAAAATTATAAATTCGGCCGCTCAGTTTGGATTTGTTGTTTTCCTGCCTACTTATATGATGAAATATAATTTTACGATGACTGAATGGCTTCAAATTTGGGGTACTCTATTCTTTGTGAATATGGTGTTTAATATTATTTTTGGTATTGTTGGAGACAAGTTTGGTTGGGTAAATACAATTAAATGGTTCGGAGGAGTCGGTTGCGGAATTGTAACTCTTGCACTCTATTATGTACCTCAAATGGTGGGGCATAATTATTGGGCTATATTATTTGTTGCCTGTTGCTATGGAGCAACACTTGCCGGTTATGTACCTCTTACAGCATTAGTCCCATCTTTATCTCCTGAAAATAAAGGAGCTGCAATGTCTGTCTTAAATTTAGGTTCAGGATTATCAGCATTCGTTGGACCATTAGTGGTAACTGCCTTCATCGGTCCTTTAGGTGTTGGCGGCGTGATGTGGATCTTTGCTGGTTTGTATTTCTTTGGTGCATTTTTAACTCATTTCCTTACTATTCCAAAGGAAAATGAGATGGAACAGGATTTAAACACGAAAAGCGGTGAGCAATTCTCTGTATAAATCCTATATATAAAAGAAGGTCATCCTAACTATACTTAGTTACGATGACCTTCTTTTTTTACATTCAAATAGGCTTATAAAAAATCTATCATGTAATATCCTTTACTGAGGATCGCTCTACTAACTGAGGAATAATTGTAATTTTTTGCTTAGCATGTTCCTTCATTTCCATCGTTTTTAAGAGTTGTTCAAACGTACAAGCTGCCATTTGTGTAATTGGCTGTTCAATCGTCGTTAACCCAGGATCTGCAATCTCAGCATAGATTGTATTATCAAATCCGATAATTGATAAATCTTCTGGAATTGAAAGCCCTTGTTTTCTTGCTTCATTCATAAGGCATATAGCAATCAAATCTGTACAAGCAAAAACCGCTGTGGGTCTGTTAGGTAAATTAAGTAACTCTTTACTTGCACGTTTGCTATCTTCCACTGTCGAATAGCAGCTAATTATAGCATCATCATCTAGTGAAATCTCTGAATCTGTAAGAGCTTGTTTGAAACCAGTCAATCTCCCTAAGCTACTTTTTCTATCCTTCTCCATCATAATCGTTAAAGATGTATGGCCTTTCTGCGTTAGATAACTTCCAGCTAGATAGCCTCCCCTCATATCATCAGTTGTCACAACATGAGTCGTGATGGAAGGGTGATCTACAGTGAATAGTACTAGTGGCAAATCTCGATTCACGATTTTTTTTACAAGTTTATAATCATTTAGCTCCGTTGCAATAATAATGCCATCTACTTGCTTTTTAAATAATAAATCAATGTATTCATGCTCACGTTTTGTTTGATGGTCTGTACTACATAAAATGAGTGTATACCCTGATTCTCGTGCACTATTTTCAAAAGCTCTTGCTACTTCTGCAAAAAAAGGATTTGAGATATCTGGGACAAGTACCCCAATCGTATATGTTTTTTTACCTGTTAACGCTGCTGCTACACTACTTGGCTGGTAATCTAATTCATCCATTACCTGATTTACTTTGTTTATTGTTTTTTCACTAATACGCCCAGTTTGATTAATTACCTTGGATACAGTCGCTATTGATACACCTGCTTTTTCCGCAACATCATAAATTGTTGGTTTCACTTTAATTATCCCTTCTTAATCATCTTTTTCTATATTTTATCATAAATATATTTTGCTTCTTGGTACACAAATAGAATTCTTTTAAAATTTGTAAGTATTTCTATCTTATAGCGTAACGCTTCATATTTACGAATTAATCTACCTTTATGAAACACCTGTAGAAAAAATTTGACCAATTTACTTAATAGACATTTAATATCCACATGCAAGGCTCATTACAACCAGATCATGCAGTAATACTTATGGTTCTTTCTCCTATTTACACCACCTCATGGTAATCTTTACTTCTTTATTTTAATTCCTAATATTAAGATGTAAAATAACATTATCTTATATGCGCTTAAGATGGATCGGAATAAGAAAAGGAACCCTTCTGGGTTCCTTTTTCTATGCAAAATAAAAAATCATCCCATTTAGATGCTCTCTGCACTTATTTTTTCTATTTAACACTAATTCCTATTGCCCTAAGGATACCTCATACAATACATACTAACCCTACTCATATATAAAACTCTAGTAACCCAAAATGTCCAAGTATCATACATAGAATCGAGCCTATAGGATATACAAAGACTTCTTTCCAATTTATCCATTCATATAGGGGAGATAGTTATACGATGATTAAAACTCCTAATACAATTAAAACAACACACTTTCTTCAAATTCAATCCTTTTTGCTTATCCTTTTATTATCTCGATAATTGAAACTATTCATTTCCCCTAGAGCTGAGCAGTTAGTTCATTCTAACTGCTCTTTTTATTTTTTATCGTCACCCTTCCATTGTACCTCCATATGTTGTATAGAGATATCTCTTTCTAAATTGTCATTGATGCCTCTTTCAAGTCCTAATACACACCTTAAAAAGTGCTCTTTTTACTTTGCATGTCACTCGTCCTACGATGAATTGATATTTTAACTTATGAATAATTTATGAAATTTTTTCCAATACTACGAATAGATTGGTAACAGCCAATCTGTATCCATAATGAATCTCTGATTTTCTTGAATTCTCCCTGAGGCAAGGCGGCTATTTTTAATAGCCGCCTTTCTTGTATGAATTATAAATATTTGCACATACTATTAACGGAATGGTTGAATCATTGTCATTGAAAATGTTCAGCACTTCCGCTCCTTAAGAGAACAGTCTACGCAACTGTTCTCTTTCCTATTTCCTTTTTTCACGCATATAATCTGACAAGCATTATTAACTCTAACTCCCCTACAATCAATCGCATTGCAACATTCTCAATATTTCCTCAACAAATTCTCAATATTTTTCATGGACAACAGCACACTTTCTCAACAGTTTTAATATCTTAATATTAAATACTGAAAGGAGATGTTGAAAAATGACTTGGTTCATTATTTTAGGGTTTATGCTTATTTTAATAATAAGCGGTTTTCGTGCACATAGTATTCATATCATTTTCAAAATAGGTTCAGATACAAAAGCTGTGCCAAGTTGGTCTTTCGTTAATAAAATAAATTTCCAAACATTAAAAGAATTAATAAAAGGACTAAATAAGGATAAACTTAAAATCCTTACAATAGGAGAACTTGTTATTCCTTTAAGTTTCTTTAATAGATTATTTAGCAAAACATTAATTTTTCTATTCCTATTCTTTTACTCTCAATACTTAAACTAACGTAATATTAGATGAGTTAAAGAATAACACTCACTGAGCGTAGCAAGCCAACAATCGATCGCCTATGATGAACTGGGCCTGAAGAATTAAACAAAAAATTAAGCGGCTGTTTGAATGTGAGTCCGGTATTGTACTGGACTCATTCCTTTTTAGTGTACTTTGATTTTTTTGCGATTTTGACACTCCCACGGCTAAAGCCGCAAGTCCTACACCTTACGGTGTAACGGATGGGATTCTTGAATGACTAAGCATTCGCAGTCCATTTCTGTTTTGAACAGCCTTCAAGATGAGGGTGTGCCATCACCCCTCCTAAGACAGACCATATAGGTTCTTAGGCTGATTGACTATTACCGCCAACCACAGTTGCGTAGCGAGTATTCATCGCCCCAACGATATCACGATGTTTCTCAAATCCACATTGGCACTTGTATTTTCTGTCTTGCGCCTTGTTCTTTTCAGAACATTTCGGACATGTTTGACTTGTATAAGAGGGGTTCACATATTCGACCTTTATGCCAACTAATGTCGCTTTGTACTCGATGAATTGTGCTAAACGATGGAATGACCAAGTGTGTAGATTTTTTTCGTTTTTACGGCTTGTTCGTGCCGTCTGTCTAATGTTCGTTAGTTGCTCTAATCGAATGACAGAAATATTATTATCCGTTGCAAAATCAACGATTACACGACTTACTTTGTGGTCTTGGTCTTGCATCCATCTTTGTTCTTTATCATCAAGTTGACGAAGGGCATTCAGTTTCTTAGCTTCTCCTAACTTCTTGCGAACACTGCGAAACTTACGTTTCATAAATTTGTTTTGCCTACCGTTCCCAAAGAAACGAACTTTATCATCATCTGTGATGGCTACCGCAGGAACTTTAAGACCTAAGTCTACTCCTAAAATCCTTGTTCCCGTTTTTTCGTTTGTAGGAATCGTGACAGATATTTGAGCAATCCATTTAGCAGATTTCTTCGTGATACGAAGTGTACCTAATTTGTGCTTCAACAATTCGAAATTGCGATTATATTTGTCGATTAATAAAGCACGAACCTTTAAACGAGTTGACTTTCCGTTTACCATAAACGGAATTGAAATGTGCGTGAAGTCAAATGAATAGTTTTGGTTATTCCATACACAAACAGGTCTTTTTAGAATCGGAACGATTTTGTATTTACTCTTTTTCACCTTTGTAGAAAACACACTTTTCGCATCTTTAATTGCTTGATTTTTCACCGCACTTGGGATATTTGCCTCAATATCCTTTGTACTTTTCTTCGTGCTTTTCTTTGCTTTAACCATTTCAGCTACAAGGGCATTAATGACTTTTATATACTCGTGGCTACTTTGTTCCAATAGCATGATTTGTTGTTTTGTTGGAAGCAATTTAACTTTAACCGTGATGGTTTGTGGCACAAGTTTCACCCCCTCGTTTTTTGATTTTCAACATAATGTTTTATTGTCTCACTTGATACATTTCCAGCAGTAGAAACAAAATAAGAACGCGTCCATAGGCTCGGCAAGTGTTGAAGATGAGGAAACTCTTCTCTCAAACGTTTTGATGTCACTCCTTTAATTTTTGCCATTGTATCAGCAGGACTAAGTGTTGGTGGTGTATTTAAGAACAAGTGAACGTGGTCTTTGTCGCATTCCATTGCAACAATAGAAATATCCAATTCTCCGCATATTTCTTGAACCAACTCTTTGAAACGTTCTTCTACTTTTGTATTAAGAAAAATCTTTCTTCTGTATCTTGGGCAAAACACAAAATGATAGTTAATTAATGACACGGTTGTTTTGGTTCTTCTATAATCATTCATCATGTGTGCATTGTATCAGTTAGATTATAAAACTGCAACACGAAAGATAAAAAAATAAAAGATACCAACATTTTGGATACTTAGAGTGCCACAAACCTTGCGGTTTTTAGTAGCACTCCTTATCCAACCTCACTTTCATCCCATGCCTAAAGACGAGGGACTTTCTCGTTCAGGAAGGGCTGTAATTCCATCTCTTTTTGAACGAAGGCCTTTAACTTTTTTAAGTAATCGATTTCCATACGTAAACATTCATTTTCCTCTTTTAATGCCTCTATAGCCTCTTCAATAGCTGCATTATCTAACTTCAATCTTGTATTTGTAATTCCCATAGCTGGATCCCCTTTCTTCTTTTATATAGGAAATCCATGTCTTATAAATCATATATTCCCCTTCATCTACGGACTATTTCAATGAATTCCTTAAGACAAACGATTCATTTATTTCCCGCGTATTTAATCTATTTCTAAACATTTCAGATATATTCTTTGATAAATCCCACTATATTCATTCCATATTTTTCTCTCCTAAATGAATCATAGTACATATTATCCACAACATATTTATAGGTTTTTATATTATTTTTAACAAAATCTGCTTACATTTAAATAGACATACAACTTTAATCTGTCAACTCCACCTATATTGATAAATATAAAAAATCGGATTTATTCGACAATTCAATGACTTATAATAGGAAAATATATACATTAAATGAAACCTGATATATCTTTAGTTTGTAAGTTGTAGTTAGTTGGCCAACTTTCCATACAATTTAATAATTTTAAATTTGGGGGATCTAAAATGAATCAAGTATTAAGAAAAAGTAAGAAAAAAATGATGTATCTAGTTGGTTCACTTTTAATTTCTCTATCAATGTTTTCAACTACTAGTTTTGCAGCTACAGAAGGTGCTGTAAAAAGTGTTACAAATAGTACCTATACAGGAATTGCAGCTGATATAAATCTACCAAAATCAGTTGTTGTTAAAGATGGGTATGTGAATTGGTATTTAGGCATTGGAGCATCTAAAGTTGAGGGTGGTATTTCCAAAACACCAAGTGGATATAAAGTATTTCTAAATTCAGGATATAATGAATCAGGTCAAAACAGTAAGTATTGGAACACACAGTATGATGCATCAATTAAAGATGGTGATCGAGTAAACCTTAAAATAGTTAATAACGGAAATGGTACGGTTACTATGTATGTAAATGGAAACCCTAGATATGCAAATCAGCCTGTATATGGCTCATTTTCTCAATATGAACCAGTAAAAATGGTTCAGGGGGTTGAAGATACTGGACGTAACTCCTTTAGCCAAGCTAGCTTTTCAAATGTACTTCTAAGAACAGATACATCCGGGGCTACCTACAAAAGTTGGAACAGTTTAATTTCTTCCTCATTTTCAAGACACGGTACTTATGGTAACAATTTCACAGTTTATTCTCAAGTACCATTAAGCGCAAGTTTACGCTAAAGGTTTTATTTGAATAATAATGTTTTTGTGAAAAAGTAGTTGCACTTGCAGCTACTTTTTTCTATAAAGTACATTGTAATAAATATCCGTGCCAATATAAATAACATCTTTCAACTTTTTCAAAAAACAAGCTTTTTATTTAAATGTTATGTACAAAAAAACGTAGAAATATTTAATTCCTACGTTTTTATAGGTTAATCAATTAATTCATTTACTATTACAATTCAAAGTCATACTTCGTTTGATAAGCCACTAAGTAAAAATAATACTCCGAAAAAATAACCCCAACTGGCTTTACGCATATATTTCTTGAAAAAACAAGAAACACCCCATTTGGATGGCCTCTAAATTTACTAGTTTTAATATTTTTCTGCTACTAAAATATAATCAAAGTTATTATCTTCATTCCCTCTTACCGATGAACTTACTTCAATATAATAGTCTTCCCATTCTTCTGCTTCAAAAACAATTTTTTCCATATCATTAGAAAGGTTCAAAGATTTTTTTATTATTTTACCTTTCGAATTTCGTACAAATAGATCAAAATCATTATCATCATGCATTCCTTGCAAAGTAACTTCAACTTTCATAGTATCACTTGGGGAAAATCTAAAGATATCTATACCGTCTTTATCGTTTAAATTTAAATTGCCATAAACCACACAATCATACCCCAAATCTAGTCTATTGGCTGTTTCAAGAGTATTATTTGGCTCCGTATCTCTAAATTCTTTCTGTTTTCTAGCAGCGTCCACAAAATTTGTACTACTAAACACAAGTGTTACGGTTCCTAATAATATAATCCCTAATTGTTTTAAATTCATTTTCCTCATCCCCTCTTTATTTTTTGTGTTTATTATGAAATTACATACCTACATTTTACTATTTTGTAAATATTTTCACTATTGAGAAAATCTATTTATCCTTCTTTATTTATTTTACAATCATTTTATAGACGTTTTCTAAGAGTCGAAGTTTTCGAGTCGGTATGTTAAAATTTGTTTCCCCAGCTTTTAGAGCTCAAAAAAATAGGTGGATTCAGCGGATTAATTTGTAATAAAAAATAGAAATAGACAGTCGTGATGGCCTATCTCGTCTTTTTAGATGTATTAAGTGGCTTTTATTTAGCTCTTAATCCTTCAATTTTCTTACCCTTCTCCTTAATATCCTCTCGAAAAGATAATATAACGGTGTATAATTTTTTCACGTTTATAATTTTCCACTGTTTAATTAGGAATTTTATATGTTGACCATTTATGCCTAGCATTTTTCTTTCCCCATTTCGCACGACAGTTCCTTTTTGCTCTACGGTAACAATTTCACACATACACATCTTACTTTCCATTTGAATGATAAATTATTAAATCAAGATTTATTATTATGCAAAATTACATTTCAATTGTAGTTGATAATCATTATTAATGTAACTATAATGATTACATGTTGGGTGATATAAGAAAGTTATTTACGAATTAAACCTAACTGCACATTTAAATACAATCGGAATGGAGATGTTATAAGGTATGAAAAAAATCATTTTAGCTGGTGCATTAGGAATTGCAGCTCTTGCAGGCACAAATCTACCAGGATTAGAAGTAACAAAAGCAAGTGCAGCTTCTATCGAGTCAAATTTATCAACAATTGAAGGGCGTGTAGTTGAGGTTACTGATAATGTTATCTCTGTTGAGTCAACAAAGTATTCAGAACCTATTAGTATCTATTTAAACTCTACACCAAATGTAAAAGTTGGTGATCAAATAAAAGCTACTGGTGCAATGATGCGTAATTTTACGGACTATATGATTGCAGATTCAATTGAAAAGGTTCAAGGTACTGATACATTACACCAGGGAAGTTATTTAAAACATGTTTTTGCATACGAATATGAAATAGGACATGTTACAAAAGTAGATAAGTTTAAATCTGGAATAGAAGAATATAATTATGTAATTGTTCAATATACTGGAAATGACGGAAGTAAACGTAATGTTACAGTTTATTTAACACACGGGCAGAAATTTAATGTAGGTGAAAAGGTTAAAGTTCATATGGCGAACGCTGAAAGAAGTAATGAGTGGTCGATAACAGATGAGATTGAAAAAGTTAATGATTCTCAAGCATTAACTGATGATCGATGGATTTGGTCTTAATATAAAATTGTATTTTTACTCTTATTGAAAAGAATTATTTGTCTTGGTTAATTTCTTCTGTTAGTAATATGAAGAATTGAAATATTATCCAACTAACTAAATGTATAAACCTTTTAATCGAAAAGAACTTGTAGACAAAACTACAAGTTCTTTTTACTTTTCCAAATAATAAGAGAAAGTAAACAAATATTCAAAACTTCATATTTATAAACCAATCTGTTCAAAATCGATGGTATATTCTATAGCAATATTGGTTCTTTAATGGTTGGTAAAAACTCGATACTCATAGCGTAATGTAATAACAAATTGATATACTCTTGATTTGGTTCTAAACAATGTACATTCTTTAAGTATCCTTGCGTGTATAAACAAGATGGTATAGCTACTGATAGCTCTTCTACAGATTCTAATAAAGGCATTATGAGCTCTAAAGCTTTCTGTTCATCAGTAGTTAGATTCGTATCAAAAAACTTCTCTATATACTTTTCTTGTTTCATTAACATAATATCATATCCAAAATCTTGTAAATTATTTATAAATTGGTCCCATTTAAGTTGATTGGGATTACAAATATGCATAGTTTTATTTACTGTATTGGCCTTATAGGATAATTCAGTAATAGCTAAACTTCCATAGTCTACAGGCGTTAAATCTACATACGTATTGATTTCAGGTGCTACGTTAGATAAGCATATCCCTTTCAACAATCTATAAAAAGCGTTTTCATTAATATTGAATTGAAATTTACCCGTTTTAGAGTTACCCACTAAATTCCCCACACGGTATATCGTAGCACGAATCCCTTTTTCCATTGCCTCTCTGACCATTTTCTCGCCTTGAAACTTACTTTCTAAGTAGACATTATCTAAATTTTGACCTCTATCAAAATTAGACTCAAGGAATTCAAATTCTTTTGGATCGCTTTCAGCCTGTCCAGCTACACTTAAAGTCGATATATAATGAAAACGTGCATTTGTATTCTTAGCTAATTCCAATAAATATTTTGTAGACTGAACATTTACCTTTTGAAAATGCTCACGTTCTCCATAGTGTCTAACTTCTCCACCACAATGTATGATTGATTCTACCTTATTATTTAAATGGTCCAATTGCTTTGAATCTAGACCTAAATTTATCAAAGATAAATCTCCTTCAATTAACTCTACTCTCTCCTCCAACTTTTGGAGAATTTCTTTACCGAAATAAAACATCATTCTTTCTTTTAACTTTGCACCAATTACTTGATCCTCATTATTTCTTACTAGACAGTAAATAGTCGTAGATGGCAACTGTAATAAGCGTTCTAAAATGTGTGCTCCTAAATATCCTGTAGCCCCTGTAAGGAACACTGCTTTTGGATAATTCACCCTACCTATCTCACATTCTTCTATTTTATTTCTTTTACAAGCAGGAGGCATTATCGTTTCATTTTCCATACATGCTACATTCATATTTTTCTCTTTCTTTAACGACATCTTTTCCATTTCTTCAATATGAGAGGCTAAATTTTCTATTGTTCTATACTTAAAGAAATCTTGAATTTTCAAGTTAGGATATAACGGTTTTAATTTGACTAATGCCGGCATAACTTTTAAAGAATGTCCACCCAAATTAAAGAAATCATCTTTTAAACCTATAGATTTTATGTTTAGAACTTCAGACCATACCTTTGCAATGTCTTTTTGCACTTTAGTTTGAGGTTTAAGTTTACACTCATCTTTTTGCTCATGACCAAACTCTATTTTTGGCAGCTTTTCAAAATCAATTTTACCGTTCGCCGTTATTGGTATTTCTAACACATGAGAGTAATATTTAGGGACCATATATTCTGGCAATACATTTGATAAATGTAAAGCTAACTTATTTTTCTCTATCCCTATACCGTCCACTGTTTTATAATAAGCTTGCAGTAACATTCCATCTTCCGTTTGTGTTACTACAGCCTGACTTATCCCCTCAAGTTGTAATATTGCATCTTCTATCTCCCCTAGTTCAATTCTGTGCCCTCTAATTTTAACCTGCTTATCTTTTCTTCCCATAAATTCTATATTTCCATTTGGTGACCACCTTGCTAAATCACCTGTTCGATATAATCTTTTACTATTGTCTTCTGAAAATGGGTTTGAAATAAATGCCTGTTTTGTTTTTTCTTCCTGCTTCCAATACCCTTGGGCCAATCCTAAACTTTCAATATATAATTCACCCATAGCCCCTACCGGACAATGTTGCATATATGAATTCAATATATGAACCTTTGTGTTAGAAATTGGAATACCAATCGGTATGCTTCCTAAAATGTTATTTTCGCATTCTAAGTCTGGTATGAAATAGTACATCGCTGAAACAGTTGCTTCAGTAGGACCATACTCATTTACCAGTTGCACTTGGTTTTTAAAAGTATTTTGCCAACTCCTAATAGCATTTGTTGATGCAGCTTCCCCTCCCATTATCATAAATCTTAAAGAACGTATCTTCTCCCTATCCGGTTTAGTTAATGAGGTCGATAATTCATTAAAAAATACTGTTGGTAAATCAGAAATAGTTGCTTGTATTTCTTGGACTGCTTGGGCATATTCGACAGTTGAATAGCGCTGTTCATCACTTAATACATATAGTTCCGCCCCATTTAACAAAGTAGAAAAAATTTCCGATACAGAAGAATCAAAACTATGGGAATAAAACTGTGTTATTTTATCATTTGGTGAAATATGAAATACTTCATTTCTCCATTCAACTAAATTTAATACTCCTTTATGAGTTAATAATGTACCTTTTGGTTTGCCTGTTGATCCTGAAGTATAAATGACATAGGCCAAGTCATCTGGTTTATTTAAAATTTTCACATCACTATTTATAGTCGTACGATATATATCCTCTATTATTGAAACGTTATAATTGCTTACGTTCAAATGACTTTTGTATTTGTTACTCGTTATAATTCTACATGCCTCGCTATCACTAACTATATAATTTATTCTATCCTCAGGGTATTTTACATCGATTGGTATATAGGCAGCACCGGCTTTTAATATTCCAATCATAGAAACGATACTATTCATACTTCTATCTAAAAATATGGCTACCTTGTCACCTTTTTTTATACCTTTATCAAGCAAATGTTGAGCTACTTGATTAGAACTCCTATTTAATTGCCTATATGTTAAAGACTCTGTTTCAGTCGCTATAGCAATCCGATTTGATTGTCTTTCTACTTGCTTATAAAATTGCTCCTGTATATTTTGAAAATAAGGATACGGTCTTTCTGTATGATTTACCTTTCTATATAGAGATTCCTCTTCCAGTGATAGGAATGAAAGATTCTCATATGCCACTGTTCTTTGATGAATAAATGCGTCCAGTATATTAAGTAAATTTTGAGTAAACCTATTAATTGACTCTTCCTTGAAAAGATTAATATTATACTCAAATGAAATCTCTACATAATCCGATTCTTCTTCAACAGCTAAAGAAATGTCAAACTTACTAACATCTTGTTTATTAGGTAACAATTGAAGCTTGTACGCATCATGTTGTTGCAAAATATCTTTCTGGTAACTAAACATAGTAGAAAAGATCGGGTTATTTCCAAAGCTTCTATCAGGATTTATTTGCTCAATTACTTTATCAAATGGGTATGATTGGTTTTGGAAAGAATTCAAACATTTTTCTCTCACTACTTTTAATAGCTGTTTTAAATTTTTTACATCATTTAATTGTGTTCTAATCGCTAAAGTATTTACAAAAAATCCTTGTATTTGTTCAAATTCTTGATAATTCCTTCCAACAACCGGTGTACCTACAATAATGTCTTTTTGATCCGTGAGATAATGTAACAATTGAATATATGCTGCCAAAAATAGCATATACATCGAAACATTCTCTTGTTCACATACTTGTTTCAAAGACTCTTTCATTTTATTATCTAACTTCATTTCAAATACTGTACCTCTATTTGTACTTTGACGATTCTTACTAAAATCTAAAGGAAGATTTAGTATAGGAAGAGGCGCTGCAAGTTCGGCCATCCAATAAGATTTTTCCGTATCCCACCGACCTAATTTTAACTGCTCTTGTTCCCACTCAACATAATCTACATATCGATTAGAAATAGTTGGCAACTCAGGATTTCTTCGTTTAGCAAAGGCACTATATACCTTCATCAACTCATCTAATAAATTCCTTACACTCCACTCGTCAGTAATAATGTGATGTAAATTGATATATAGATAGGATTTTTTCTTATCAAGATTAAAAATTCTAATCCGGAAAAGCGGTCCATTTTCCAAATCAAATGGTGTATGATCCGTTTGATTTATTGTTCTATGTATATATTCTTGTTGTTCCTTTTTAGCCATGTGTTCAATCTCATGGTGTGTCAGGTCAATCGCTATTGATTTTAATATGACTTGTCTAGGCTCCCCATTTTTTTCAATAAACACTGTTCGGAGCATCTCGTGTCGTTCAACTAAAAGCCTTATGGCGTCCTGTAAAATATCTTTTTTCAAACTCGGCTCAATATATATGTGTAGTGGTGTATCGTATACTCTATTAATAGCGTTTGATTTATTTAAAAACCAGATTCTTTTTTGAGCACTTGATAACTGATAACTTTCCTTATCTGTAACTTTTAATATTTGCATCTTCTGTTCTTCCCTATCACGATTTACTTCCATTAATTTATCGATGTAAGCAGATAGACTAGCAATTGTTGTATGCTCAAAAATATCTCTAATTTCTATTTTCAAATGAAACTCTTTTTGAATTTGATTTAATACTTGCACAGCAATTAATGAATGTCCCCCAAGTTTAAAAAAGTCATCATCTCTACTGATTCTATATTTTCCTAAATTTAAAATCTCTGACCATGTTTTTGCCAACCTTTTTTCTGTGCCACTTATTGGTGGTATATATTGATTTTGCATATTTTCAAGTAAAGGTGGGATTTGTAATTCTAATTTTTTTCTATCAATCTTACCACTTGGTGATAATGGAAATGTTTTAAGATGAAATATATAATTTGGCATCATAAAATCTGGTAATCTTTCACTTAAGAATGTTTTTAAGTTCTCTTGTTTTATCTCTGTATTGTCTTTTGATACATAAAAGCTAGCAATTTTGTCATTTTGATAAGTTACTACTACTGCATCTTTTACCTCTGAGTGTTTAAATAATGCTCTTTCTATTTCATCAAGCTCAATTCGATACCCACGTAGTTTTACTTGATTATCTTTCCTTCCGATGAATTCTAAGTTGCCATTTGGTAAAAGACGTACTAAGTCCCCAGTACGATATATTTTTTTATTGCGATTATATGATTTCTCGAAAGAAATAAATGCCTCTTCTGTTTTTTTCTTTTGATTTATATATCCTTTAGCAACCCCATCACCACCAATGAATAACTCACCTACTACTCCTGACGGACATAGCGTGTTAAACGGACTGACCACGAAAACTTTACTATTAGCAATTGGTTTACCTATTGGTATATTAGAAGTTTCTTCTTTTATCTCATGATTTACTTCATAAATGGTTGTACATACAGTAGCTTCAGTAGGACCATATGCGTTAAGAATTGGAATCTTTAACCCTACTTTACTTTGCCATTTACGAACTGATTCAGCAGGTATGGTTTCCCCTCCCACAAATACACATTTTAAGGAATTTAATTTAAGCAACATTTCTTTAGGCATATCAGCTATTAATTTAAAAAATGCAGTTGGTAAAAGAACAAATGTAATACCATTCTTGTTAATTACATTTATAAATTCTTCTGCAGAACGTTTTTCCATTTCAGAAATTACATGCATTCTTCCTCCGCATAACAAAATCGGAAACATTTCCATAATGGAGGCATCAAAAATCATTGTTGCAAATTGTAAAAATACATCATTTTTGTCTAAATTAAATTGATTCATTAATGAATATGATAAATTAATTACTCCTCTATGTGGTACAACTACTCCTTTTGGTAAACCTGTTGAACCTGACGTATAGATAATATACGCAGCATCTTCTATGTTATGTGTAGACGCAATATTTTCTATAGAATTAGTGTAATGAAAATCCTCTAAAAAAATTGTATGAATCGCAAAACTTTCAATTAATCCCCTGAATTCTTTCTTTGTAATAATCATTTGACTTTCACTATCTTTTAATATAAATTCTATTCTTTTTTCAGGAAACTTTGGATCGATTGGTACATAAACTCCACCTGATTTTAGTATGCCTAGAATCCATACAATTGTATCGATTTCTCTCACCATAGTAATACTTACACGCTGTCCCTTTTTTATATCATTTTCACGTAAATAATTCGCAATTTGATTTGACCTTTGCTGCAAGTCATAATAGGTAATCGATTTATCCCCCATTGAAATCGCTATTTGATTTGGCGATTTTAATGCTTGTAGATCAATTAATTGATCTAATGTTTTTAAATTAGGATATGCAAGAGTATTTGAGTTTATATCTTTGTATAAACGATAATCTTTTTTTAAAAGTAAATCCAATGAATGGATAGGTTCGTTCACATTCTTCATTAGTTTTTGTAACAAATATATATATCTTTCAACTAAATCATTCATACTATCTGGTTTATATAATGCTGAATTATAGTCAACCTCAATTTTATTCTCTGTTTCCCCTTCATATCTCATTATTCTCCAGGTCATGTTAAAAGGATTTACTCTTTTACAATCTGTTAAAACTGTGGACTCAATATCAGGAATTTTCAATTGAGGTATCCTTACCGTATTAAATGCTGTTGAATAAATCATATTATGATGTGTATTATTATTTAGATTTAAATCTCTTACTATATGTGAATATGGATTATGTTTATACTTAATAGCCAAATGAACAGATTTATTCACCTTGTTAAGTATTCCCTTAAATGTATCACCTTTTTCTATTGTTATACGTATAGGTAATGTATTAACAAAATAACCAAAAGCATTCCCTTCTTCCGTTTGTGGTCTAGTATTAATTGGAATACCTACAATAATTTCTTCAGCATTTGTCATTTGATGAAGCAAGGCACAATAAGTACTTAACATAACCCGATAGACACTTATGTTATTTCTTTTAGCAAAACATTGTATTTGATAAAATAGATCGGCATCAATATTCTTGCTTATATTTTTGTTCGTATATATCGGTTCATTCATTTTATTAATAGTAGCAGGAAACTCTGTAGGAGGTAATTCACCTTGTAAATAATCTTTCCAATACGATGATCCCTCTTTATATATTGCATCATCAATAAAACTCTCCTCATACTTTACGAGGTTCTTATAAGGAGATTCAAATTCTACATTCGTCTTCCCTTGAAGTAATTCACTATACGTATTGGATAATTGTCGGATGAAAATTCCTAAACTACATCCATCATAAATAATGTGATGAAAAATCATATGTAAAATAAATTCATCTTCACAAAATTTAATGATGTGAAATTTAAACAAAGGCCCTTCTTCTAAATTAAATTTCTCATTCACTATAGAGCCTAAGAATTTTTTTAAAATAAATTTTTGTTCTGTGTTTTTAAAAGCAGTTAAATCCTTAATGGGTATATCAAAGTCTATACTCTTTTGAATGAATTGTTTAATTTTTTCGTCCCTCTTAATAAATAGTGTACGTAGCGCCGGATGAGATTGCACTATTAAAGTAAGCGTTTTCCTTAAGGTCTCTATTTGAAGACTTCCTTTTAGCTTTATGATGATAGGTTCATTGTTCATTCCTTTTTCTAATTCCATTTGATGAGCTATCCATAATGCTTCTTGCCCTACTGTTGCATCAAATTCTTCTACAATTTCATATTGCTTTTGTATTTCTTTCATATGAATTTCTCCTTTTATAAATATTTAAAAGCGGATAATATTTACATTTACAACTATATGTACAGATTCTGCGATTTGTAAATATATATATTCCGACTAAATTCAACATTTAATTCAGTTAATGTATAGTTATTAAAATTATGAATAAAATTCATATCTATGCCGTAAAAGTTCATACTTTTATTCAATTCAAGCATAAAAAATCATTTCACTAATAATTCTAATTTCTTTTTATACAGTAATCTTACATATTTTATTAAAGGAAATAGCCTAATTTATACTCCGAAAATAAATTCAAGAATATTCCAACTGGCCACTATATATACTTCTAATAAAATAAACTGTAAAGGAGGAGTCCGTACATAATGGAATATAGATTATTAGGTAACACGGGATTAATAGTCTCAGAGGTAGGGTTCGGTTCTTGGGCAATTGGTGGAGATGAATGGGGAACAGTAAAAGATAATGAATCACTTGATGCAATTGAGAAAGCAATCGACTTAGGGGTTAATTTTATTGACACTGCTGACGTTTATGGACTAGGTCATAGTGAAACACTCGTTGCAAAAGCTATAAATAATCGCAGGAAAGATATAATCCTTTCTACAAAAGGTGGTTTAATTGGTCATCATTATGACCCCAATCAACCAGCCGTTTATGGAGATCCTCAAAAGATCATTGATGCGTTTGAGGCTAGTTTACTGCGGCTTAAAACGGATTATATAGATGTGTACTTTTGTCATATTTGGTGGGATAAACCTGAAGAAACAGAAGCCTTTCTACAAGCTTTCCAAACCTTAAAAAAATCTGGAAAAGTGAGAGCTGTTGGCGTTTCTACTAATGATTTAGATTATATAAAACATTTTAATCAGAATAATGATTTAGATGTCGTACAATTCGATTATAGTATTTTGAATAAAGAACCTGAAAAAGACATCCTTCCTTATATTGAAAAACATAATTTAGGTGCTGTGATAAGAGGGCCACTTAAGATGGGGATTTTAACTGGGAAATTTAATCATGAAACTCAATTTCCAGACGATGATTTAAGAAAAGATTGGCCAAAAGAAAAGTGGTTTAAAGATAGCTTAAACACAGTAGAGAAATTACGTTCACTTTTACGTTCAAATCGAAGTTTAGCGCAAGTTGCTTTACGTTATGTTTTAAGTCACGCAGCCGTTTCAGTTGCTATTCCTGGTGCAAAAAATTCTACTCAGGTTGAAGAAAATTCTTCACACTTAACTCGTCCATTATTATTAGATAATGAAATTGAATTCATTAAAAAGCTTTGATCAGATCATTATTCACCTACAAAAATTATGCTGATTCTTCTACCAAATCCATACTACTACTTCTTCTCAACTAGAACATATTTTTAACACTTCCACCCTATTTTTTTCTCTTTCTCCAACAATATCTACAGTTTATAAGGTAGTTGAGCTCTTATATTCAACTACCTTATAATAGTTCTACATTAGAGTAAATTATCTACTACATTAGTTGAATACATGCTAGGACATCATGCAAATCAAATAAACAATTAATTCAGAAATATTTTTAGAAACTTCATTATCTCACAATTACTTTTTTTAAAATAAATCAAAAAATTTTTCTTTACTTTAAATTCCATAGTTCATATAATCTTCTATGGAATTACATTTTTTTCTAAATAGCTCCTCATTTCTAAGTATTCAAAAGGGAAATTACAAATTATTACACCCTTATGTTTAACCAAGTAAAATAAAAATCCAGTTTTTCACAAGGAGAAGTGACCGCATGCAAGATATTTTAAAATTATTTCCGAGCGTTGACGGAAATGAAGAAAAACAACAACTTTTATTAGAATCTATGCAGAAAATAATTAAAAATCTTGACCGATTAAAAAATGAAGAGCGAGCTACTTTAGGTAAATGTGAGGAAAAATCTGAAGGGTACTACAATGGCTTAATTCACCAAAGTCATATTCCACTAGCTGGAATCACTATGTCTGAGGTTATAGAAGAGCTAAACCAATTTATGAATGGTCATCCTTATCCAAATAAATATTACTTGTCTAACGCTGTACCACTACCAAGTATACCTTCACTATTAGGTGTAATAACCATGGCCCTTTTAAATGGTAATGGTGTTTGGGATGTATATGGTCCAGGGGCAGCTGAAGCAGAAGTAAAAGTTGTATCCATGCTTTCAAAACTGATTGGTTATAATCCGCATAATAGCGGTGGCTATACAACATGGGGTGGACAAGGATGCGTGTTTTCGAGCTTGCGCTTAGCAATTTCTAAACAATTCCCATCAGCAAAAGAACATGGCGCTCCACAAAATGTATATTGCTTTGCTTCTGAAAATGCACATTATAGTTTATTAAAGTCAGCTGAAGCAACTGGCATCGGATCAAATCACTTAATAAAAGTGAAAACTGATCCTTATACAAATTCTATGGATATAGATGATTTAGAGGCAAAGATGGTACAAGTTATTAATAATGGTGGTATCCCCCTTTATATTCTAGCTACTATGGGGTCAACAGATACTTTTACCATTGATGATATAAAAAAAATTAAAGAGAGCGCTGAAGCAATACAAAAAAAATATAAATTAAAACCTATTTATATACATGCGGATTCTGCAATGGGTGGATTCTATAGTTTCTTTAATAATTATAATTTCAAAGAAAATCCACTTTCATTTGAACCTAACTTAAAAAATGCTTTACTATACGTACAAGATAAAATGCAATATATGGCACTTGCTGATAGTGTATGTTTTGATTTTCATAAATTAGGACAAACACCTTATGCTTCAAGTATTTTAATCGTAAAAAATCATACTGATTTACAACTGATGGACATTGAACAAGATGATACACCTTATCTTGGTAATAGATCATATGGTAGTTATCATACAGGCTATACCTTAGAATGCTCACGAGCTGGTAGTGCTATTCCCATGTATATCAATCTATTAGCCTTTGGAATTGAAGGATATCAAAAATTATTAGCAAATTATATTCGTGTAAATCTATTATTTAGAGAGAAGTTGCGCAAGGCCCTGCCTCAAGTCGCAATCACAAATGATTTTACATATGGACCAATTACAACCTTCCGTTTCTATATGAATGGAGATGGCCAAGAAAATTGGGAAAAAGAACGAATAGGTCTTGCAACAAAAGAAGAGATTGAGGATACAAACCGATTAAATATAGAACTATTTAATTATCTAGGAAAAAATCGCGATCAAGTATTTTTTGGTGATACAACTCGTTCTTGTGTAGTAGATGCAATAAACAGTTGTGATAGAAATTCAATTTCCACATTAAAATTCTTTTCTATCTCTCCATATACAACTGTTGAATGTATAGATGAGATTGTAGCATTTCTTTATGAATATATTTCGATTGCTACTAAACAGATTTATTCATATGTTTAATAATCATTTTGGTAAGCGCTTTAATAATTAAACTTAACTAAATTAAATAATACTTTTAATTACATCAGGAAAGAGGAAAAACATATGAATATAGAGCTACTTGATACACACCACGTGAAAGATGCAGCACATTTACTTGCACATTCTTTTGTGAATAATGAACCTCTTGTAAGCAGTTTACAAATTCCTTTTGCTCCTTTTCACAAAATGTGCGAAGAAATGATGAAACAAGCTGTATCTCAAGCTATGTCATTTGTAGCAATAGAAAATTTTCAAATTGTTGGGGTTCTTTTAACAAAAAAAGTAACCCAGCCACTAATAGATACAGATAAAGCGACTGAACTATGCCCACAAATGGAGCCTATTTTTCAACTTTTAGATACATTAGAGACAGAATCTATTGAGTTTTCTCATTTAGATAAAGAAAAATTGGTCTATCTAGATATGGGCGCTTGTCATCCAGATTGGATGGGAAGTGGGATAATCACCACCCTTCTTTCACATGCCATTCAAGAGATAAGTAAAAAAGATTTTGATTTTATTGCTGCTTGTACAAATAAAATTTCTCAAAAAATCCTAAAAAAACTGTGTACGACCTATGAAATGAATGAAATAGTGTATAGTAATTTTCTTTATAAGGAAGCATACCCATTTGCTAACACAACAACTTCCTTAGCAGCACAATTACTATATATACCTCAATCCCAATTCGTCATTAAGGCCATATAAATTTGCGAAGAAGACTAGCTGTACTTTTGTGCAGCTGCTTTTTTATATAGAGTAAATAAGTAATAGATATTCTTACATAAGTGATACCTTTCACAATTTAACTTCTTCGAATTCAATAGCCACTTTCTCAGCATGCCTTATTTCTCTGCTTAACCTACCTAAAGATCCCCTTCTATTTATTTCAACATGTTTCATCATGCTTTAATTTCATATGCTCCATTATTTCATCTATACAAGTAACTGAGACACTTCTCCCTATTTAATGACTAATCCTTTACTTTTTAAGTAACGATTGATACACACCTTCCCAATCTTAAATACTTTAAAATCTATTACCTAATAACCCCTCAACATTCTCTGTAATTCTTACAATTCTCTTTCATTTTGTTTATCTATTCATTCATCCCCCATGTCCTATATCTACCTAATCTTCCCCAAAGAATCCAATGTAAAATTCATGATAAAAGAAAACAAACGTATCATATGTAGATTATTTAAGAGAAAAGAGTGAGAATTACTGGATTCTCCTTTCTTTTCATCCTTTTTAGAAGCTCTTTAAAGTCTAATTCTATTACATTCCTGCTAGGTAACATGTCTACTAATCATTAACCATTTGTATAGCTATATAAAGACTCTACTAATTCATTAAAGGAATCTCCTTCCCCCTATCGAATTATTGTAGAGGAAAGGAGAGGAATACATGGAAATTCTAGGATTAGATCCTCGCGCATTAGCGACTTTAGGTGCACTTGAATACACCAATCGTCGCAATAAATTAATTGAAGACTCGGAGAATAACATTTACGAGTGTAAAGAAATAAAAGAAATACTTCAATCACTTCCTAAAGAGAAGCAGCTCGAGGTTCTTGAGAATCAAGCTCACTTTGAAGCTGTGGCAAAGATGATTGAACA
Organism: Bacillus sp. GW823-FHT06A11; assembly: GCF_058795355.1. Taxonomy (NCBI): domain Bacteria; kingdom Bacillati; phylum Bacillota; class Bacilli; order Caryophanales; family Bacillaceae; genus Bacillus; species Bacillus sp. GW823-FHT06A11. The sequence continues at coordinate 64,652 of NZ_JBXAHS010000005.1, forward strand.
AAACAATTTAATTCTTTTAGAACAGATGAAAGCTCTACAGCTAATTCAGAAATAAGAAACTTATGATTAATTAATTCTACATACGCTTCCATAAATAATGTCTCTTTATCTATACTACCAGCCTCTGTTTTTACAGGGGCTTTTGTTATGCGTTGATTCATATTTTGAATTTGAATGGTTTCTTTCACATGTATGAATAGATCTTCTAATAAACCTGGTGTAGACTCTAATTCCTGCTTTTCAATGTCCTCTGTGACGGCACTGATAAATTCCCATAGTACTTTTGCACCTAGTAGTTCTGCTAAACGTTTTTCACGCATTTCAAATGTTTTCATGTTCATATTAAACACTTCCCTTATCTAATAGTTTTTTAAAAATAAGTAATAAATTATTTCGTTTTAGGAAAACAATATAGAAATTAAATTCTCACCCTCGAAATTACACGTATCGTGACACTAATCTTCAAAAAAAAGAGCCCAATCAAAATTTAGTACCTTAGCTATATTCTTTGCGACAGGAACACTTGGATTTCTTTCACCACTTTCAATCATTGCATACATACTTCTAGATATTCTTGCCTTATATGCAATACAATCTTGTGTTTTCTCTTTATTTTTACGTTTTTCTAATAACCAAAACCTCATTATTTCCTCCTTTTATTGTCACAAAATGTGTAATTAATAATTATACTACACAATAATAAGTATGAAATCAATGTTTTTTACACATTTCGTGTACTTTGTTAAATGTTACATATTGTGACGTTATAATTGATATAGAAAACACCTAAAAGGAGGTAGCATATGTTTGGCACTAGACTACATACTCTTCGAAAAGAACGCAAACTGCGTCAAGAAGACATGGCAAATCAACTAGGGATTGCTCGAACTACATATGCAATGTATGAACAAGGAAATCGAGAACCTGATTATAATACATTGATAAAATTAGCGACTTTCTTTGAAGTATCAATTGATTACCTCCTCGGTACAACTGAAATGAGACAAGTTACAGACATACAAGATCCTGAGCTTTATCAATGGTTTGAAGATATAAAAAATGCGACTCCTCAAAAGCGAGAGGAATTAAAGAAGTTTTGGGAATTTATAATACAGAAAGAAGATTAATATATCAAAAAGACCGCCATCTTACCAAGGTAGCGGTCGCTGGTTCGAACCTAAACGAGAATATACCGTTATCTCCCTGATATTCAAGAGGGTTTCTTATGTATAACAATGGAACAGCTCTTCTAGGGAAGAAAATTCTATTTGACTTAAGCTTCTTTTCGATATTTAGCTAATACTTGTTCTAAACGTTTACGTTCACCTTAGGCGTATTCTTTTCTAAAGCTATTTCCATTGCTTTGAGAACAAGTTGTGCATTCAAATCTTCAATCCCCATATTAATCCCTTCAGCCACAAATGGTTTAATAACTCCAAAGTTTACTCGTTGAATGCTATTTGGTTTTCTTCTACTACTTTTCTATCATTTGAGCAGCTTGCTGCTTCTTTTCCCTTCATATCAAAAGCCTTTAGGCTACTTTTGCTCGCTTTAGGTTAGAGCTATCTTGTTAGTTTATTAGGCATAGATCCTTTTTTCTTATCCTATATTTCTGACCTTTTAATCTGACCATTTCCACGAACCACATATTATGAATACATTTATAAATCACCCTTACAAATATAAAAATAAGAAGATCCATGCGAATAAACGCTTTAGAATCTTCCTATTCCTCCATATACACCCTTAAAAATAGTTGGCTTATTGCTTTGTATTAGATAATCCCCTTTTTCAATAAACTTACATAACTATTATCTCCAATGATGACATGATCTAGAAGAGGGATACCAATAATAATTCCACATTCTTTTAATCGCTTAGTTACTTCAACATCTTCTTGAGATTCCATACTATGTCCTGAAGGGTGGTTATGGAAACATACTATTGAAGATGCATTGTTTAATATTGCTGTGCGGAACGTCTCGCGTGGATGGACTAACGATGAATCAACAGTTCCTTCAAACACAATGCTACATCCAATAATTTCATTCTTTGTATTTAAGTTAAATACACCAAAAATTTCATTTGGCCTTGATTCTATATCAAATATAATCTGTGCAAAGCGTACAGCATCCGCTGGACAAGTGATCTTCTTTTTCTCAATATCATAAATTCGATTACTGTCTTTTACCAACTTTACAGATTGAACCATAATTTTCTTACCCATGTCCTTCTCCTTTCGAAATAAAAAAGACGAGACTGCTCCTCTCATCTTTTTTCACCTTCTTTTGTATTTTGAAATCCAAAATTCATATTTCCTTACTACATTTCTTAAAAAGTTAAGACATCCTATCACTTCCTTGTTAGTTCAATACTTGCCCTATTCCTACAACGCAAAAAACCTCCCAGGAATACATTCGTAATACAAATTAGCGTATATGCGTTATACACTTACTTGTAATGAATCGTAAACCCGAAAGGTTTGTGGTTATTTAGGAATGATTAAAAAGGAAAAATTTTCTTGGTATTATTATATAACATAGAAAATATTCTTTCAATTCCTTTTTAAAATCTTCAACGACTTTCTTGTTAGCTTTAAACAAGTAGTTTCACTATAATCTAGTGGAAATATCTACCTTATAAGAATCTTTATTCTTTTTAAACGTGTTGCAAGTCTAAGATGAAATGCTTTAAATAGTTATCCCAATTTTATACTGTTTTATAATACCATTTTCCACTTAAATAAGTATTAATTTATCCATAGCAATTCTAGAGAATCTACGAGGTACCATAGGTAATATTTTCAAGTTGAATTGTTGAATTTCGTTCGGTTCAAAATACTGATCACAGTAATAATTATGATACTGTGCTACCCATTCATATTTACTATAAAGCTTATAATTATTATTTTTTTTATGCATACTTAAATTGCTAAATACAATATCTTTATGCTGTTGTATTTTTTGAATATATTCACTTTTGTCCCCCGTCGTATATTCATATTCCTCTTTAAGACCGTATAAATAATTAACAAAAACTATATCATCAACATCTTTTAATAAGTGCAAGCTTTGTGGCGCCTCTCCTGGTTTCCCATAATACCCCAAATGTTTTGCTACCATTTTAACCATTTCCTTACTTAAAATAATTCTAGGATAATTGGCACAACTACATTCTAAATTATGTGCTTCAATTAAAGCTGATCCATACGCAAAATCATCATCACCATAATAATCCCCTACAGCTACTCCACCTCTTAAAAAATAACCATTCATTGTCATTTCTAATTGATAATTAATAAATGACATAAATAGATTACCAGATTGCCCCTCGCCATCTTCAAATATTGGATATGCCAATATAACATTGTCCGTAAACGTTTTTAATTGACCTTGTGGATTCATAATCTTCAGCTCTGCATATTGATTTTCAAGAATTGTATGAAGATTTTTCAATAGTTGATTTCCATGTAGTCGATTAGGTGATTGCAAAATCAAATTCGAAAATCCTAAGATATCGGTAAAACAAACTATTGAATCTAATAAACTTGGGTTATCAGGATTGTATTTAGGTAACATATTCATTCCACCTTATTTTTTTCTATAAATATTCCCTAATAAATATAATATCTTAAAAAGTTATTTTTAATCAAACCTTTCTTACAATTAGTTAATATACTTACTACATCATATCTATCGTTCAAATATGAACAGTCGTATAAAGTATATAATCTTCAGTAATAAAGAACTCATCATTATCCTGGACATTAATAACATAAAGAATTTTTTAAAGAAACTTTATATGATTAAGTATACTTCTTTGCTTTATCTTGCTTATAAACTTTGAAATTAAGTTCAATTTAAAATCTACACCTTGAGGATCAAATAATACATTGCAAAAGTTAGCTATTTTTATTATATATAATGATATTTTGGGTTAATATCATTATATGATCCATTAAACTCTCACTCTAGAAAGATTACTTTGCTAATTGCCACGATTCGAACATGATGATTAAAAATGATGACCATCATTTTTAATCATCACAATATATGCTTTATGCTACTCGTCCATCTCCTACATGACCTACCGTAATTGCATAGCTGCCATCATATTCTTTATGTTCATGCATAAATTTATAGTGACAATTGGTGTATTTATAACTTTAAATTATATTTTATTCGACAATGCCACGATAATTGTAAGAGGGTTTAGTCTTTTGATATAAATGAAGACTATATGGTTAATTACGAAAAATTACAACTTCTTTTTTCAAATTCAAAAGCCCTGGAGGTAAACTCAATTCAAAATTTTTTATTATTCGTTTGAACTAATTTGGAATTATACGCATTTTCGCACGAGCAAATTCACGTAAATTCCAGTCAATACTCATGTTTTCTTTGATTGATCTTATTAATTCATGCGCAATAATTTTTAACGTATCATCACCTAAAACTTGTTCAGCGGTTTCATGTGAAGCAAGAGCATCATAAAAAGCAATTTCTTCCTTTTTCATACCAGTTTGCTCATCACGCTTATATGCTGCATCCATTTCTTTTGCCAGTTCGATTAGTACGCAGCTATAAAAATTTCATAAATTGTAGAATCCATTCTACAACTCTTCCTATTATGGAATTAATGTATACCAAAATCCCTTTTAATACTAACGACGAATAAGGTAACTAAATCAAGTAATATCAATTATTAATAATAACCGCCTTTTTATCATATTCAATTTCAAACTCAATAATCTTCTCTATTATTAAGTTTAAAATATTACTTAGAATTTCATCATTTAAGTTTTTTAGGTCTTTAATTTTTTTTTGTGTCTCCTCTTCAATAATTAGTATTTCTGATTCCCAATAATCATAGTCGTGTACAATATTATTTCTTATCCGCCTTAAAGAATCTACCCTAGTTATTAATTCCGTTAAATCAATCTGCAAATCATTATTTAAACGTAATATCTTTTCTCTTAAGTTTCTTAAACTTTTATTCTTCCCAATAGTAAAATCGATAATATTATTAAAAAACTTCTCTATCTCCGAGTAACACAATATAATAAATGTCATTTTTTGGAATTCTAAAAAATCCGTTTCAATACCATATAATTCGTCCTCAATGGTCATAGTCATTTCATATTCTGAAAATGTATACTCTCCTAAATGCTCATCCTTAATTGTCCTATTTTCAGGATTTTCGATCTCTTTTTCAAAATCTTTAAGTTCATTCCTTTTAATCTTAATATAATCTTCATAATTATCTTGAGAATAGTTATAAAACCTAACTAAATTTTCAATTCTATTATAAAAGACAATAAACTCTATTCGTCCAGAACTTGAATCCACAATTTCTGTATAATTTAGCATAATCATATACTCACTCCTTTATTACAATAATATAGATAAATGTTTTACTAATATATTTTGACCATTACTATGCCTATTTATAATCTTATGTTATATTAAGATGCAAAATAAAAATAATCCTTAATACCAAGTAAATGTCTTAGTGGAAACACCTGAATTGATAAGAGTTATAATCACCATAGTTGAAAATGAAGAACGGTTGTATCAAGAGCGTAAAAAAATAAAAGAACTAATACAAACGATCCTATTATTCGTATCAGCAATAATAAGGATACTAACGTTTGCTATGACCATGTGGGAAGATTTGTTTTACAAAAAAGCAAAAATAAGAGGGGTAATCCCAACGACTACACCGAAAGGAAATGTTTAAGAATATGAAGGGAAGGGATATATATATTTCTATATATCCTTCTTGTTATTTTTTACAAATTCTCGCCAACCTTCGCATTCTTTTTTAATTATTTTTAAGAGTGCTTAATAATATTCTATAAGTTGCTCATTCTCCCTTTCTTCAAAAACACATTGTCTTTCATGAATTCCTTCTATATTTTCTATTTCACTGATAATCAATTCGTCTAATAAATGATATATTTCATATAACAAGGGACAAATTCATTCCAAGTATTTACTGGTTTGAAATTGAAATCCATAATGTATATTCCAATCTAATATATATAACATCAAATTTTAACATTTTGCTAAATACTAAAATTTTTGGGCATCTATCTTATTATGATTATCCCTTCTCATTTTTTCTTCTTCCCATTTTCGTTGTCTGTGAGACATGTAAAATTGAATACTGAAAACACCCCCTAACAATGAAAGTAATGCACTTACGTCATTTTAAATCCCCTGACAGTTAATTTACATTATTATTTTATCACCCCAAAGCAATAATTGACGAACTTAGGTAGTTGATTTTTCATCTTATTTGCAGAAAATTACCGTTTTTTGTAGAATTATATAAAGTTCAAAAAATATCCAGAGGTGCAGACATGGATTATGAAAAGACAATTTGGAATTTTAATCACCAAGCTACTGGAATAACGAAATAATTTGAAATAAAAATCAGATTGGAAGATGAAGAAAAAAGATTAGCAAAGCTAATGCAAACAAATTCTTTGGAATACCTTGAACAAATTGTTGAAAACATACAAAAAATAAATAAGAGATCATCAGCTCCGTAAAAAATAACGAAATTAATGAGCATACATTCGAATTATTTCAGGAAGTATTCACAGTGATTATAGTGGAAACTCTTGAGTAAGTTGATGGCATATTAAAAATATGTAATGAACAAAGTAAACCAAGCTAACGAATATTCCGGTTAAATTTATGAATATTCTGAAAATAGAAAAATAATTGCTAAATTTATTTTTCCATTTTCAAATATACTTAATTAAGATTCATTACAAATACCAACATTAACATACTGATTTCACAACTCATATTAGCATTAAAATTTCTTAGAAATTCTCACCATTTGTTGAACTACATAAAATAGAGGTGGTAATAAACTATGACTATACAAAATGAAAAAATACTAACATGTCATCATTGTGGCAATAAAACATCTATGAAAGAGGTTGCAAAATATCAGCATAATGAAGATGAAGATATTTGGGATTACGATATTAACCCTTATACCCCGGTTAATGCTGTTACTTACATAAATGAATGGCGCCTTTTTATATGTCCGATATGTACCAACGTTACTTTAGAACACGCAAGTTATAATAGTTTGGAATTTACCCTTCAGGGCAATCATATTGTCTCCAAAAAATTATTATATCCAGTTACAACCATAGAGGTAAATTACATTCCTAAACATGTTGCAAAAGCTTTTGAAGCCGCATTAAAGGTAAGACAAATTGATGGTGCAATATGTGCTATTGCTATCCGAAGAACACTTGAAATGATGTGCAAGGACAAAGGAGAAGAAGGCAGAAATTTATATTCAATGTTAAAATCTTTATCAGACAAAGGCGTATTACCTCCAATATTAAACGAAATGGCAAGTGTTTTGAGGGAAATTGGAAATGCAGCTGCTCATGCAGATGAAGCTAAATTCCATCATGATTTAGTGCCTTCAATGATTGAGTTCACTAATATCATTTTAGATTACGTTTACAATCTGCCGAAACGAATTGAACAAATTCAAGATAGAATCGGCAAAAAAACTACTGAAATTGTCACGAAAACAAATAATGAATTAACAACAAAAGCATAAAGTAGGAGTATTCAATAATAGGGCATAAAAAACTTTCTTCTTACGAAGAAAGTTTTTTAAACATTTTCTCACGGAATAAGTTCCGACAATGATTTATACTCTATTCTTAATCGCTGTCTCTCTATCTCATTGTCGCTCACCCCAATTAGTCGAGCCAATTGATAAACTTGCTTTTGGTTATATGCCTTTCCTTTTTTCTTTAATTTCTGAATTAGTTCTTCTATAAATTCACTTTCAGTTGGATAATTTCTATTAAGGCGATTAGCTATCGGACTTTCATCAGAATGAAAATAAGGAAAATCATACCCCATCTTAGCCGCTACCTCTTTTAACACCACTTCTTCTATTCTCATTTTTGTTTTCACTGCTTTTTGTTCAAAACTCCCCCATGTCTGTATCGAAGGTGCCTTTTCAAAGTACTCTCTCCTTTTTAAATCCCATTCCACATATCGTTCTATTCCCGTAGCAACTAAATCGGTTCTCTCGGCAATATTACATGGGGGATTATATTCTTTAATTAGGAACTGCTCAAACCAAATATGAGATTCTTTTTTTTCGAATTGATATACTTCTATCCGATATATATATTTTTCATACCCTGTATCAAATCCATTAAATTTCCCTGTATTAGCATCTATATTTTTGCATATATAATTAGAAGCTTTTGCTCCGGTGAATTTCAAATGCTCTCTCACTCTTGTACCAACATCTCTGGTTTCGGTAATACCGGCATATATTATATCATTATGGTACCCATACAATACATAAGCACCAATGAATTGAAATTCTGGTTCTGTTAATTTCTTTTCTTCCCATACATAAAGTTCAATTTTCTTCCCTAAAGTTTCTACTTTTATCTTCTTCCAACTACTCATCGTAATCCCCTTTACTTTTTATCCCATATTACTATTTTCCATTTTCACCATACTCATCCTCCTAATTAAATAAAAAGAGCATGGCTTCTCCCCCAATAGATACCCACTTATTATTTCATCTTTTGTAATGTAGTAGTTTATTAAAATTCCCCTTATAAATAAGCCTTTTTGCTAGAATAAATCTTCATATTAACAGCTAGTACACTCGTTAATCCTGTACTAGAACCAGCTTTTCTTTATCTCACTAACGTGCACAGAATCTATTAAACTAGATTCGAGTTTGTATATTTATATGGATAAGCCTTTACAATGGATTTCAAATAGAGTTTGTACATAAATATGAGTCTATTATTTAATAAGATAATAAATATAACTGCTGAATGTGTGATTAATTAATAAATTCTCTGTAAGAATGCCATTTTTCCCATTATCAGCTAACTCTAATCTTCCAATGACAAAATCAAACCTCTGGTATTCCAATACAAAATTAGGTATTCCACATGTTAAATAAGTATTAATTTTAATACTATTCCCATTTCTAATAGGTCCGATTTCTTTTACTAATTCTCCTTTCTCCATCTTCCCCACATCAAACTTATAGATCTTAATATAGCGCAAAGGCTGTGACGGGGTAATAAATACTCCCTCTACTGTATTATCCCCTACCTGTAATTCTTCAATCAAATTATACTGTTTATCTGTAGAACTATGTGATATTTCCAAACTCTCCAAGAGTGTCATTTCCATTTTCCTTATCAAAAATATCCTTCCAGCAATGTATGCAATAAATAAAATTAATGTAACAATTGAAGAAATAACACCTATTAACGTAATAAAATTCATTTTTTCGATTTGTTTTATTAACTTTAATATCACATTATTTAAACCTAAATGCCCCAAAAGATAACCTAATATAAAAATTAAAACTATGCTTATCGATTTACCTAAAGTTCTCATTACATCTATCCCTTCCTAATTCTTATCTCTATTTTACTATAATTATCTAATAATCATTTTTTCTTTAAAACTATAATTTAATTACAAAAGGAACAGCGCACCCCTTGGACGACTTATTGTGCCTTATTATTTACCTAATTATTCAGTTTATAGTTCATACTTTAGTTTCTTCAAAAGGGTATATTCAGTATTTATAACAAAAACTCATTTATTATACGCTTTACCGCATCACAAAACTAACAATATTACGTTATGACCAGCCATCCTTCTGCTCAGATACCTGATTCTTTCTTTTAAGCTAAACAATTTTATCTCTATAACTTATCTATAATCTAAGGTTTATTTACTTAAATGCTATCCCTTTTATGTCATTCTTCTCTCGATAAGGAATTTCAACTCATCACATTTGCTTCGAATTTCATATATATTTTCCAAGGTATGCTCTATAATTTTAATAACGATTACTAATTCTTCTTTTGTAGGTATTTGTAGATTATGTAATGCTTTGTTACCCATTAATCTAGGTTCATGCAGGATATTAGCATGCTGTTTTGTAAGAAACCCCTCTTCAAATAGCTTATTTATTTTTTGTTCAATACTCCCTCTATTTATACCTACATTAGAACAAACAGCTTCAATAATCGCCCTAAGACATGCCATACTAGAAAAATACAGCTCTTTATTAAAAGTATCAATCGCTTCAAGATAAATCTGCTTTACCTTTAAAGGCAGAAATTTAAATTCTTGATAACTTAAAGTATTCTCCTGACATTCTGGATATGATTTGACCTGCTCATAGAGACTTCCAGTTTCATAATCTATATCCTCACTTGCTACCCAAGTCTCAGAAAAGGAGACTTCCTCACACCCACTGCATTCAATAATTTTCCATGCTTCCTTAGCATACTCGATCTGCATTTGTGGAGTGTTTTCTGGTGTATATTCTCTGTTATATTCATAAATCAACAGATGATTAGTTAACTGTTTGCATTTGTTACAATATTGTCTCAATTAATCTCACTCCTAGTAATTATTACATTTTCACCTATCTTACTATCGACTTATTTTACACTTTATTTAATTACAGTTTTTTCTAATAGAAATACCCTAAAATTTTTATTAGACGGTTCCCTTATTCTAACTCCTTCATAATAGCTAATCATTATCTAAGTTCTCGAAAAGAATAATTATTTTTAGTCAAAAACAGATTACTAATTAAGACTAATAAAAAAGACGTAGTTATTAACTACGCCTCCCCCCATACTATGTTTTTTAATGACCCAAAAAGTTTGAAGCCCACTGATAGACACTATAATAATAAAGTGCAGTCAACCCAAAATAAAACATATTCACCTCAAACTGTCCTAGTTCAAGAATCTCTGATAGAATGAGAGCAACTTTCGGATATAGCTTTTTTAATGGAATTAAAGCAAACATAGAAATTAGATGGATTAACAGAAAAACAAACATTTAAACTCCTCCAGTTCATAAATTACTTAGAATACCTATTTATAGGGATTCCTAGGCTCATGCCCTTGCATAGCTAGTACGTAATTTAACGAACTTTTTTAATTTACAATGTTCACCATACTGTGATATCCACTTATTTCATGTTTATATAATATTTCCATTAGCCAAATCTTTCAGCTTAAATCTAATATAACAATCTAAAAGGCACTTGTAAATTATTAATATTAAAAAATCAAATTATTTTACATACAATATTCACTCCCTTGTAGAGAGTGAGATATTATATTTTATTTTTTAAAAATTTGATACGCTGCTCACATTTCTACATTTTTATACTCTAATCTTAATGGCTCCCACAATTCTTTAATATCTTCTCTAATTTTAACAATATCAACTATTTCTGCTAATGGTAAGATATTTGTATTATATCATTTAAAGAAATTTAAATTATAAGAGTGTGAATACATTTTGAAGCTTGGCGATATTTACCTGTTAGAAATTCAAGGCGAATTAACTAATAATAAATTAGTCCCCTGTTTAATACTTAGTAAATACAAAATAATACCACTTTAGTTGTCAGGATTAATACAAAGATACCAGATCAAAGTAAGTTACAAAATATTGTTACGATCAGACCCACTATACCTGTCTTCCCTCATCCACCTTATATAGATTTCTAAAATACTATGTCCGTACATATAAGTAGATTGAAAACTAAAATTAGCAAACTCGATCAAGATTTTGTAGAACTAGTTATAAAAGAAGTTACAAATGCCGATGGTTCTGTAGATACAATTTACACAGCTTCAATGACGGTGACGGGACGATAGCTCATGACTGAGCTCCATTATTTATGATTGTATTTTAGATAATTGCATTGATATAAAAAGAAGGTTTGTAATAGTATTATGAACCTTCGAGGATAGTCACAATGTGACCACCGTTTATTTTTAATGTAGGGAGTTCACATTATGAGCTCCCTACATTAAACTTAGACACTATATATAGTATATGTATAGGAACTTAGTGATTTAACGAGCACATTTTTATGAATATTGTTCTTATATTATTTTGAATTTGCACTTCAATTCTTTGCTAACGCTTAAATAATACAATTAAAAACTTATGTAAACTTTTATTCATTTCTGTATAATTAATTTAACATAACTTCCGGGGATGTTGATGCATCAACGTTAGTTTGAACACCGTAGCACTACCTTGACAGGGTGGAGGTCGTGAGTTCAAGTCTATCCGGGAGGGCATAATTTACGTTAAAATGGCGTTTTATCAACGAATAGACCGCTATTTTTATACGATATATAGGGCTAAAAACGACTCACTTCCGAAAATTCCATGCAGGTGTGTATAAGACGATGGAGACTGATAAAATGTAAACCGTTGTAAACTGACGAATTCAGTCTCTTCTATAGTTTTATATGACTGATATTACAACAAATTTCATTTCTGACTGGGTTTATTATATATGTACGCTTTGAAGGTCATGCTTACGTGCCTGAAAGTACTCAAACTGTTGGATTAGCTGATGAAACTATCTCCAGTAGAATTAAACGATTTTTCAATCGCATTTTACATTTTATATATTAAATTTTCACATACAAGAATAGCTTTTTATTTCTATTCCCCTAATTAATTATATAAAAATCAGTTATTATTTTTATTACTACATATAATATCTTTACTAAACCCGCATTATATTTACACGAGAAACATGATCTCTAATAGATTTTTCTAAAGACACACCTGTCGATATAAAAATACTATTTTGACTTATATTAGAGTTATACTCGATAAAAGTTTGCTTTTTTATAATGGAATCTACTAATTGAATAGATAATCTAGCAGCATTCAAATCTGATACTTTACTTCTAAATCCAGATAATAACTTTAGCTCTTTTATATCTTGAAAATATATCTGTTCCATTCTTGAATCATCAACTCCATTTTCTTCTACAACCTGAAAATTACGTATTCCCTCGCAACAATTAATTAATATTGCCTTCACATTGGAGCGTCTTAACATTTTTGAAAGGCTAAAATGGTCCATTGTTCCATTAGCCTTTTGTTGCAAGTGAATATTTGTTGGATTAAGTAAGAGATTCCCATCTTGATGATTTATATTGTTATAATAAGATCCATGCCCAATATATAAAAATATAAATGGTTCATCTTCATCCTTTAAACTATCTTCAAGATACGCCACATCTCCTTTTGGGATAATTGTTATTTCACAGAGACTAGGATTTAATTCGCTACGTATGGAATCTCCCCTTGCTAATAACTGCGTTAAATCCTCATCTGTCCATTCACGATTAGGCTGTAATAGAGTTAACCACTCCCTTATTTCATTTTTTATACTAAGAGGCTCACCATCATCATTCCCCAGCAATATAATGATTTTTGAAGGTAAGAGTTCGTCTAATAATTCTTTTGAATTCAATCCATTAAAAGATCTGAGAATTGAAACATCATAATTATTAATAAAATCTCTCATTTCTGGTGCGAAACGAATACACTCAAAAGGTACTGTTACATTAAAATATTCACCTGAAACTAAAATAATCGTATTACTGGGATTATTTTTCTCAACAGCTGCTTTCCATTGTGACCAGATCGCCAATATCTTTGAATTTTCATGAATAACATTCCAGATCAAGGATCCTATAAACTGTATACTATTTTCCGTAGAAATAATCTTCTTATCCCTAGTATTATTACTTGTTAAACCGAACACTTTTGCAACATATGCCCCATACATCATACTTAATTGATCCCAAGATTTGATTACTATCCTATCTTCATCAATTATCTCATCATTTACTATTGCCTGTACTAAACATGTTAAGCTCCCATTAGGATTCAATGACTCTGCCGATATATGGTAAATATAGCTTTTAACATAATTCTTTTTTGTGATTCTACTAAGACCTGGAAGCATACTCATCACCTTCCATGACAGATAAAGCTAAAGGTAATAATGGAATTGGAAGCATATCTTTAGCTTGGCAGATTTGATCAATATACTTTTTTGCTCCATTCAAATAAGAATTCATCACTTCAAATTTAGATAACCTCTCCGCTACCCAAGCATCCATCAAATACATTATTCCCTCTATATCAGGCAGTCTTCTTGCAAGATCTAACTCAAATTCTAACTTGGGAAGGTATTCACTAAGTAAAACTTGATCAGATGAAATGAGATGAATAATAAGCCCTGATTTTACATATGCTAAACTTTCGGAAAATTCATCTTCTACATTTCTACTATTATTTTCATTCAGAAAATCAATTACAGCAGCACTATAATTAACTAAATTGTTATTAATCATTTCTCCAATAATATAGCCAAAGAGAATTTCAAAATGACTATCCTTATAATACTTAGAATCCTGTCGAATCTGTCCTAAAGTTTCAAATGCTCTGGGCAAAATATTTATTTTATTCTCTTCATTGTCCAATTGATAAATTAAATTCAATACAGATAAAGCATATATTTTTGCTAAATAGATTTTTGTATTAACGTCTTTTATTCGATTAAACTGTATTTCCTCACATAACTGAACAGTTAAATTCCAAACAGACATTTTATATAGATTTTCTACTAATTCAATTACACTACTCTGTCTCATTCCAATTACATGTACTTTTATAGATTCCTCAATTAATTGTTTTAAAAACAGGAAATTTTCCGATCCCACTTCTATATTTTTCATTAAATTCATAGTAATTTTGGGTATAGGGAAGTAAGAAAATACAACAGGTGCGACATGTAACAGGTGGTTAAAATTCCCAGTTAGATTTCCTATCCTAGAAAATAATTCTGATAAAATTAATTCCTCACCATCATTTATATAGCGACCTTTCCACTGCTTAACATACGATAAAAATAATTCTATATACTGATTCCATTCAGTAGGTAAATCCCCTGTTTCTTCTACATACTTTTCTATAACTAATGTTATAACTAAAATGTTTACAAAACATTGGATCCTATTATCTAAATACTGATCATATCTGTGTGAATTCCGATAATGCCACAACTTTTCAGGTTTATCCACAACATCATTATTTAATAAATAACTAACTGAATTACTTTTAGTAGCATAAAATGCAGTAGCTAATTCACTAATTAACTCAATCGACATTTCTCCATGAAAATAGTTTTTTGAAGTCTTCACATCATTTTTTTTCCATAAAGAAGAATATTCACCTAGTACCTTTACACGAAGCATTTTCGCATTATATATAGAACATTCCGTATCTTGGTTATCTAGTAGGTTTGCTAAAAACAATGCTCCTATCCATGATTCGCGATTTACTCGTCCTGTTAAATTTAATAAAAATGTATCTATCTCCCCATCTGTTAGTTTCTTTTCTGAAAACAAAATAACTAACCATTTAAAAACTTCATCTTTTAATCCACTTGTTTCTTTTTTAATCGATTGATTTTTGATTGGAAATGATTCTCTAATTAATTCTTCTAACATAAGAGCAGAAGTTGCAATCCAATCCCTTCTATTTAAAGCTTTTTCTAAATCCCCCAAAATACTACTTGCTTTTTCTTTCCCCGTCTTTGCATTCTCATAAAGAATGAAAGCATACACAGCTTGTAAAGCTGGCAAAAGCTCTTTCACATTAGAAGGAGTTATTTCCTTTTCTTCTAATAAAGGAAATAACCATAAAGGCTGTACATGTTCATTAATGAATTTATTAAATTCATTAGGAGATAGAAAATGGAGTAATCTTATTGCATTATAAGCGCGCGTCGGTAGTAAATGGGCACACATATCAAAAACATCCTTAATTCTTGACCATTTACATTCATTAAACGCCTTAGAAAAATCATTATGAAATGTCTTAAGCTCTTGTTGCAAATAATTTACCTCACGATAACGGTAATCCCCCTGTTTTTTCAACTCGCTAATAGCTTCCAACTTTAGGTATTCAATTATATCTGTACAAATATCTTTTTTATTCAATTCTTGCATTCTATCTAAAGAAGCATCTTCAGTATCTAACCATGTTGTTATTGTACTAGCATAATTCGATTTGGATTCACCATTCATCTAAATCATTCCTTTCGATATATTTTTTTAAATTCAGGGATAATCTGGAATCCAGAAGGCTTCATTGAACTGAAATCCCCATCCCATGCACGCTGAAATTCATTTTCTACTTGTTCGGGTAAATTGCCCTCTAGTCTATATATAGTTGTATGGTAGTTACCCAAATCTTTTAATGAACTCCCTAATTGCCATACTCCACGTGAAGTAATAATAAATCTATCGTGAAACACATTACGACTAGATCTATACCAATTTCTAGCTTCGACATTCTCAATTTTATAACTTTCATGTTTATCAAAAACCTTTTTTATCGAGGCAGAACGCTGAAATAATTCTAGATTTTCTTCATTTAAATTATCTGGTAAATCCTCACCAGACTCACTCATTAAAAGTTTAATTTTCAAGTTAGGATAACGAACTGCTTGAATTAAAAGGTTATTCAAAACACTATCATTTAAATACGGATCCCAAATAAAGACATATTGCGTTTCTGGTTCAAAGATTTTTTCCTGAATAATTCTCTGAATTTTCTCTTGAGTCTTAGGTCCATCAAACTTTACAAATATTGAACCAAGCTCTTGAAGTTCTATAGATTTATTTATTCGAATCCTATCTGCTTCAGCTTGAAGCCAAGGTTGTTTACTCTCTTCTCCATTTTCTCCCATGACATTAGATTTTTCATAAGATACAACATCATAAGACTCTTCTTTATCCTTATTTATCACTTTTAATTTTCCTTGTACTACTCCCATAGAAAGTGAAATAGATCTAATTAAATTTGCCTCTTTTGATCCAATTAGCTTCCAATATCCTTCATCCGTTAATTGGAATAGCTCATAGCCTAATTTTGTTGGTGAGAAAGGTATTTTTTTTGAAAAATTATTTTTACCAACAGGCAAGTCAACCATTATTTTACTAACAGCTTCTTCCCCTTCACCTAATAATAATACAACCCGATGTTTTAACTTTTGCACACTCCCATTTATATAAAAAGATACAAATTGATTATCTGGATTGTATAAAATTTCAGGTGTAAAATCCTCTAATGCCGATATCTTTATAATAGAATATAAAAAATCAGACAGTTTATCTATTTTAATACCTAAGTGCAAATGAATATCACGAAGGGTATGATTTCGTAATCCTACTTCTGTACCACGATTTAAGCTAAACCATTGTTCCAAATTAAATCCCTCTGTTAAAGTTCCAGGCCAAAAACCATTTGCTATGCTTTTTTGACTGTAATTAGGAATAAAAACAGGCTCTCTTTTTTGAAATAAACCAAAATTTATTTTATATGAATTCTCTTCATTATTAATTAACATAGTACCTTCTGAAGTTATTTTTGCTAATTCTATTTCTCCCTGTTCCAAAGAAAAACAAGCCTCAAAACGTTTTGTTTTATTCTTTAAAGAAAAACACTTCCAGTCATTGGTAGTGATATTAGAGCGCTGTCTTGCAAGAGTAAATATATTATAATATTCCCCCTCTTTTTCCATAGCATAAATCGTTATTGTTAAAAATACATTTTTCTCATCTGCAATCTCTTCCAATTTCAATCCTCCTAATTTTTAACTTAGAAACATTTAGCGATTATTAAATACTTTTATAAGAGTTATTCTCATACTTTATACAATTTCCTAATAATATTATTAAGTATTCATTTTGAATTCCCATTTCTATACAATTACTATTTTACTAAATTTAATCATTATTAAATACCCTTAAATAATTATTGTTTTTTAATCATTATTTAGTGATAGTTCAAATCTACTGATATCTGTAAAAACCTTACTTAATATTGTGTATTTCATTTCCTCTGAATTGTACTGTATTAGTGATAATACTTGATCTTCGGAACTAAAAACATCTGGGAAATTATTCTTTAACTGTTGTTGATATACTAAATTGTATATACGAGCATTTAATATCATTTTTTGAATATGTAGTTTATGGTATTTGTATACCTTCTCTAAATGAAATAACTTTACATTTCCATCCACTTTATTTGCGATAACTTTTTTTTCTTTTTTATTTATACTGTTATAAACAGGTTGAATTTTCAAATCATAATTTTCACTTTCTCCTAAAATACCTTGAATATAATTAGGTACTGCGTCTTCTTTTTTTGTTTCAATAAAATTACGTGAAAATCTAAAACAATCCTCTATATTATCTTCATACGGATTAAAGTTCTTTTCAAATGATGTTTCCTGCTGTCCCTTAAGACTTGAGTTACATATTTTACATGAAGGAACCAAATTATATAGAGAAATGGCGAATAAAGGATGTATATGCTTCGGTAAAAAATGATCTAAATCCGGACGTGTTTTTCCTTTTTCCCCTACATTATTTTCTATAATTAATGTGAATTGTGCATTGCAATATGGACAAACAGTACTTTCTAATAGTTTTACATATTCATATGCCCCCCAAACAGAAGAAGATTCTCCATTACCCTGAATTATTACACCATTACTAAAAGATGTATATGTACTAATAAATAGTTTTTTCAATTCTTCAATTAAAATATACATCATGTTATTTCTACGAATTTCATACGTTACAGTATAAAATTCATTCAAAAGTTTTTTTAATACATTAACATTCCCAGTTACAATCTCATATAAATTTTGAATGACAAATTTAAAAACTTCTCGATACTGATTACGTAAACTTAAATTAATTGAACAAGGACAGGTATTTTTAGTATTTAAATTAATTTCAGCAAAATATTCCTTACATCGACACACGTCGTCTTTTAAATTGTTTAAGCGCTTATAAAGCCTGGATAATAAAGATACACGTTTTACAGTATCCTTAGATATATAAACCCAATGTTTCTCTCTAGCCTCCATAGGAACTGATAATTGAATCATTACATCTCACCACTCTTCTTTGCTAACTGTTCTAATTGATTTAAACGCTCTTTTAAAGACTTCATTTCTTCATAAATTAACTTTGTTTCTGGTTTTAGTAATGATATTTTTTGTTGATAGAGTTCAATTAATTTATTTTTTATGATTGGCTCTCCAATTAAATCAATCTTATTACGAATAACCCCACTATAATTACGAAGTTCTTCAGGTTCTATATGAATCAACTCATGAATTAAATGATTAATTTTTTCTTTTGCAAAACTCCCCATTAATCCATCGTATAAAAAAAATGAATTTGCATACAGACTATGTATATTCGCTCCCCATGTTAAAGGACTTTCCAATAAATAGTTTTCAATGATTGTATGTTCACCATCCCTGCTTTTCTTTAAAAATAACACTCGATCATTAGGAATATCTGACAAAATAAAAGGTGAATGAGTTGTTAATAAAATTTGAATTTCCTCATTCTTCTGATCTTCAAAAATTACGTTTAACCCTTTTAACAACATATATAACCAGTCTTTTTGCCATTGTGGATGATAGTATAGTTCTCCTTCATCAATTAAAATCATTGTCATTGCATCTTCTTTATTTACAATCAATTGATTCTTTGCAGCATAAATTCTAGAAAACATACTTAACATTGCATACTCTCCACTACTTAATTCTGTCCACACTAAACTACCTAAAGTATAATTCGTCCACTTTTGAAAGATAGCAACTACTTCTGGGGACAGATTAGCAAGCTCTGCCTTTCCCGAACTTCCGTTGATTGGTATTATAAAGTCTTCGTTTATTAAATTTAATAAACTAGTAATTTCTTCATTTAATGAATTTAAAAATTTTAGAAATTCTTTTTTATCTAGGCTAATTTCATGTTCACTTTTATTCCCAGATAAAGCTCTGTGTAAAAATTTATTTAACCGTTCAATTGATGGATTACCATTAGCCTTTTTTAACATATCGATAAAGGACTCTAGCGCTCTATAGTATCTCGAGTAAAAACCACCTAATAACAAATAGAACTTTGATCTAGGAAATTTTTTGTAAATAAATCCATCGATTTCACAAAAGTAATAGTAAATTACTTGTTTTAAATAAAAAAAGTAAAAATCATTTTTTATTTTATTCCCCTTAATTTTTTCAGTATATACATCCGATTCCACAAAGGCAGAAAAAATCTTGTTTGTAAAAGCACGTGAGCTAATTTTTTGTATATACTCCGCAAGGTTATTAGGAAATATATCGCTTGTATTCTTGTCACTAGTTAATTTTAATTTGATATTTTTAGGTATTTTTAAAGATTCAGTTAACGAGCTCTCTTGAAATTTTAAACAAAAGTTTATTTGACTAGAAAGCTCCTTTGATAAGTACCAATTAACACTACCATTAAATCTTATTAAAGAATTAGTAGTAACATCCTGATAGCTATGTGTATTTAAAACTTTTTTATTCAATGCCCCAGTATCGAATACGTTAGAATAAAGTATTCTTTTTATACCCCTTGCTCTTTTCCCCCTATATTGCATATTTATTCCCTTAACAATTACTCCTTCATTATTTGAACAATATTCAAATTTATTATTCTTAGAAATGACATATAAAAATTTATACTTATAATTACCATGGAGCACATCTCTCAATGCCTCTATGATAGATGTTTTTCCTGTTCCATTTTCACCAACAATTGCGTTTACATTGATATCAATATTATTTTCTAGTATAGGTAAATGATAAAAATTATCTACAAACGATTCATTTTTTTCAGCTCTTAATGTATTTATTTCATCTTCAAAGCTAAATTGATAATTTGCTCCCAAATTGAATTCAATATCATTAGTATTGAATACATTACTGATCCAAAAATATACCAACCTCATCTTAAAACTCCATTCTATATTAATTCTAGAATTATTAAGAAAACTTTCCATCATTAATGTTATAGTTTTCTTATTGTAAATTAAATACAATCAAATTTAATCATATTTTAAAGAATAAGATAGTACCTTTAATTGAACCACTCATCTTTTTATAAAATAATATATTAAATTTTCAGTTTCATAATGTATACTTTTTTGTCAAAAACCACCTGCGATTACTGTACTTCTCAATTAATTTTTAAATGCTTGCTTTCTTATACTCTTTCGATACGAAAATTCAAGTAGGCTATGATTTACCAACAGCTGTTAAAGTTAATAAATGTCAACTGTATGATAGCAATTCCTCTTAATTTTAAATTAATTTCATTTTTCCAACCATGATATCTCCATAACAATTTAGCCATAGTAAATTTTCTTATTAAATTCACTTACTCTTAGTTTTTTTCTTCAGAATAGATATTCACTTTTCTTTAAACTAAAAAACACATTCTTAATTTACATGTAATATGCAGATTAAGAATGTGTTTTTTGATATCACATTAATGGCGGTTCACTTTTATGCCAAAGGTGGTTTTTCTAATAGTACCGCACATTCCGAATTACTAGCATTTGGATTGTTATCATATATACTATGTAATCTCGCTTGTTGATACAAAGTTTTTTTTAATTCATCTATTGAATTAGAATCTATATCCTGCCAAAAATCATTATCAGGACTCGTTATTTCAATGGTTTTATCCTCTACCAAAATTTCAAATAAAATTGTGTACCTTGTAATACCTTTCTTTATTGTAGCGCAGTATTTTTCTATACTCCTATCCAATGAAAAAGGCATCAATTCAACTTGATACATTTAAATTCCCCTTTCTCTTAATTACTTCAATATCTTCCATCATTAAGTACAATTTCTAATTAAAAAATCATAGATGTTACAAAAATCAGCGCTTCAAATGCTATTGTTTAATTAGTTATTTTATTTTTAACCTGTACTCATTCTCTCCATATATTTATAATTAGTCCCTTAATTAAATATACAAATAGATATTACCCATTATTTTTAGATGTATAACAATATAATTTTATATCCTTTTTTTATTTTATACAATTAATAAGAATTATATAAACTCAACTATCCTCAGTAAAGTGATTAATATGGATTTTTCTTCAACACCTGGATATACTTTTCTAACGTTTCGTATAATCAAGATTTTCACTATAAAGATGGAAGCGTGCAAGCGCTAAATATATTAATTCATTTTGAAATGGGTTAGTGACGAATAGTAGTAATCTATCATCACTTCCTATTGATAGAACCCCTTATTAAATTACCTATAGTGTCGTTACATAATCAGACGCTTTACATTCTGTACAATGAAATGATTTTTTTGTTATAAAAAAATTGTGTATTTTACCTTGGGGTAAATTTTTGTATCGAAGTGACTTTGTAGATAACACACCTGATGCAAAAGGTATACTGTTCCAAATATTTAAATCAAAATTACCTGCATTTCCACCATGATGAGGAACAACAAACTCATAAGGTTTTAAAAATTTTCTACTTAATACACCGTTATAAATTTGTGTGTAATGGTGATCTCCAGTTAATACCGCAACTTTTTTAATACCCTCAATGGTAAGTACTATACCGCTTTGATTGATATTCGCACCGTCACTTGAACGAAAGAATTTAAAGTTATTTACTCCTCCCCGAAAAATTAATTCAACTCCTCGACCTCTTCCACTTTTAAATGCAGGTGTAATGATATCAATAGTTATCCCAAATGATTGCAAACGATGTAACGCCTTATTTAACTGAAGGGTATTAGGCATCTTAGAAGGTACAACTATATTTTTCATTAATGCTAGTTGAGCATCATCTAAATCTAAAACCGCTCTATAATGGTCCAAATCCCAATGACTAATAACAGCATAATAAGGTCCTGTTAAATTTACTCTAGTAAATATATTCTCCATCTCTTTATTACTAAATTTTATATCTCCACCAAGATCATAAATAAGACGAAATCTATCTCCAACGACTTCATTCCAATTACCACACCCAACATCCCTAACAATTAATTTCAATTTTGGGATGTCTTCTATTTCCTTCATATCTCTATAAAGCTTAGAATTCTTAAAATCAATAGTTTTCTCATGTTTATTGTATAAATGGTCGTTATATAGATATTTATCTATCACTCTAAATTTTCGGAAGTTTAGTTTTTGATTGTCACGCATTGTTAAATTGAACCTAATTAATCTATTTTCATCATCTTCATTTACTATGTTAAAATCACTAAAAAAACAAATTGGTATGTTATACCAACATCCAGCTTTTGGTCCCTGATAACTTTCTACTTTAACATCATTAAGGATTAGTAATGTTTTAGATGATTCTTTTAAGATCTCTATATTTAGAAACCAAGCTAGTTCTTTTAAATCTGACATTTTATTAAAATCAAAGACTACCTCATATGCTTGTCTTTTATAATTAAAAAAGACTCGTTCACAGTATAAATCCATTGTTCAAATCTCCCTAAGTTAATCTTACTAGTAAAACTCTTTTATATAATCCTTTAATTTCCGAAATCATATGGATGTTTTTTACACACTATCGCTTATAATCTTAACTTTACAAAATAATTAATCCAAATAGATACATCTTAAAGCATAGAAATAGAACTTTTTTAACTGACCTCTTTTCTTCTCACAATCAATTCCTCTCCAAATAAAATATAATTTTTTATCCTGCTTTAACAATTTTTGAGTATTTTTTCTATAAATCTTCATCAATTTAATTATAAAAAGCTGCTCTTTATTTCTTAATTAATATAAGTTATATTAGGAAATCATATTTTATAGCAATGTGACCTTTCCTTATAGAAACTTATACATAAGTATATCTTTATATAATTATGTTATCATATTAACAACCAAATTATTCAGTTTATGTAGAAAAGGAGTGCTGTTATTTTGAAAACTGACGTTTCAGGAGCAATTGGAGGTTACTATCAACAAATCCACATTGCTGTACTTGAACTATTAAATTTAAAGAAAGAAACTTCAAGCGTGGGAATAGAGTGCGGCGCCGATATAAGAATATTTCACGAGGATGGTTCAAAAGAATCCATTGAGGTAAAATTTTATAAAGGAGATTTGGGTCCATACTCAATGGAAATTGCAAAAACGATATATAATTTTTATCAGCAGTCATACTCTGATATAAAATTAAGATTTTGTACAAATACTGAAAGGCCAAACTTAGAATTCTTCAATAAACTAGATAGTAAATTATATAGTTATGAAATCCAAAAAGAAAAAATTAAATATATAGCTCATCTATTAATTAAGTTCATTCTAACTAAAGATAAACAATTAAAAGAAAAATTAATGAATACTATAAAGAAAAAAAATATTTCTTGTAACAAAACCAACTGCAATTTGTGTAATAAATGTATATCAAATTTTATAGAATATTTTATTGCTACTGATATAACTAAATTAAAAGAGTTTATAACTATAGATACAAATATTGATTTCACATCTTTTGCTACTAAAATACAATTTAATTTTGAAAACGAAAATAAATTACAATTCAATACAAATATTAAAAAAAAAATTATTAATTCCCTCAAAGAGAATTTCAAATGTCTAACCAAGGAATTAGACGATGTAATTTTAAATGCTATTGCTAATAAAATTGCCATGGAATTTTTTGATTCAACTGTAGCAAATTCACTATTTAAGAATAAAGATGTAGTGGATTACAGAGAGCACAAAAAAATATCTAAAAAAGACGTTATCGCTTATATAAATGATTACAAAGAATATTTAGATGAATATATAGAAGATATACTTGAACTTAAACTAATAGAAATAGAAGAAAAAGCAAACCTAAATGAAGAGAACATTTTGTCTAATTTTAATATAGAATTTCAAGATTTCAAGTCTTTAAAAAAACATGTAGATATACTTAATTCCTCTTCAATAAAAGAATACTTCATTAAAATCAAAAGAAAATTCCGACCTGAAACAGATTTGAATGCATTGATTAATAGATTCATATGGTACGGAAAAGGGTTTGGACTTATTGCTTATTTAATGAATTTGAAAATAAACGAAATTTCAATTCAGCCTGAACAACTATTTATTAGAGCCGAACCTGATGAATTTTTAAGGATTGAAAACAAAAATTATTATGACTTCCAAAAAATTTCCATGTACCTTAAAGCAAATTCAAGATCATCCAATGAATTTTTTAGATATTTAACAATTGAGGATATGTCATTTTTAGAAGTAATTTCTCAAGCATGCTTAACACCATCTATAGACATTTTTAAACTCGAAAAAACACATACAATGGATGAATATCAAAAAATAAATAATATACCATCTACTACTATAGAACAACTAAGAAATCTAATCTCTAATCAAAATCATATTTTAATTTTATGTAGTGCTACATTGAATAAAAAACCTTTTTTGAATGCGTTATTCTCATGTATCCCCACTAAGCAAAGTTCATATATAATAGCAGAAGATTTTCGCTCTTTACCTGCTCTCTTTCTAAATAGCGAATATAATATTTTAGATAGTTTAAAAAGTGACTATTTAGAGACACTAAATATATATTCTCTGCTAACTTCACGACATGACAAAACTATATTGTTAATAGATAATTATGAACTCGATGCAAATGTAGAATACAATAATATAAAATTGATACTACAAAATTCTCAAAGTCTAATTACTAAAAGACATTTAGATATATGTTATTTACCGAAAAACCCTACTTTCGAAAATGTATGTAAATTACTTTATAAACAAACTAATTTAGACTATAGTATTTTTGATGCATTTATTATGATTGGTAATAGCTACGTTAATCATAGAAAAAAAGATGTAATAACAATTGTTTACAGGTAAAAACAATTTATTTATACACATTTTTCATACTAAAAGTTGTTAAGCCTAATTGTATTTACATTTCCCTCATGTTTATCTTGATATTTTTCTTCATTGTAGATAAATATCAAATTAATATTAAGTAGAAAAGCACCCCTTTTGATACATCATATCTAAAGGGGTTAAACTAACGTTAGACTGCTTCATTTGAAAATAAATATAAATGTCTTCTTACTTCTGGTAAACTATCAGTTTTACATATCTCTTTCTACTTAAGTTAAATTGCATATGATAATTTAAATAGTTAAAATTCACTCTCTTTTTTAAAACCTTTATATCTATTTTTTCAATAAGATATTCCAAACCTTATGGCACAGAATTCCAACTATTTTGATCCCTATTCTTCAATTAAATCTCCTGTTTAATGACAATAAATTTACGTAACTTTTTATCCCTATACTAAATTACTTTTTGAATTCATAGTTTTCTGTAAATCCTGAACATGAGTTAAAAATTCAAGTGTATTTTTTATTTTAGATTCGACAGCCCAGTTATTTACATTTTTGTTATATTTCGAAAAAGACTCACGAACTGTTTTAGTAGACATTTTTTCACCAACCCAGTTTAAGACGTATTCTTCTTTTATATTTCCTAATTTATAAGGTACCTTATACTTAATTATTATATTCTTCTTCAGTAGTATATCTAGATTATCACTTGCTGCATTAATGCACGCTTCATCTATTAGACAGCCTGACCATTCTTGAATAGCTTCTTTTTTATATGCTTCTACTAAAGCTTTTCCTACAACTGTAAACCTATGGATTGAAATATCCCTTTTAGATTTGTCATGTTGTTGTGTCACAAGGGGCCCTTTCGCAATTGCACCTCTTAATGGAATTCCAGCTTCCATACTATTATATAAGATTTCTCTAACTACAAGTATTAAATCCATAAAACTCCAAGGGTGATCATGATTAGTCCATAATAATATACTATCTGAAATAACCAGTGTATTTACTGAAGCGTAATCTAAATTTGGTTTAGTATTTCCATTTTCATCAATATTTATCTGTCCCTTTGAAAGGGCATTTTCTACACTTCCGTCAATAATCTTAGAGTATAAATCTATTAAATTTTTATTACTATTATTATGTACCAAATCTTTGAATCCCAATATATCTAAAAATGCAAAAAACACTTCATTCTCTTTTACTTCTTCAACCATCACAGTACCTTTTTGATTAATTTCACTATATATTTGACTTAATTCTAATTCATTCAATTTATCTAAATATTTTAAGTGTATTTTAATTGCCTTTACTTTTTCTGTATGCTTTTTTTCTTTATATGTACCAATCCTATCATTAATATATGAACGAAACTGTTCAGCATTTTGTTTATCCTCTTCTGTTACTTTATTATATTCTGTTGATATAGTACCATCACCATAATCATCATTTACCCATCCTATTAAAGTACTTAATCTATGAAAACCATCAATTATCAAGACCTCATCATCATTTAATCTCAAAACGTTAACTACTACCAATGTTTCTCTTTCTATTACATTTTCTAAATATTCAATAATAGATGACATTCCCCAAGAAAACTTCCTTTGATGTATTGGCTTTCTTATACTTGATAAGAATGCTGATTTACTCAATAAATCATTGAGAGAAATTAAATTGTTATGTTTTTCGTTTATTTTTACTGAACTTCTATCCTCTATCTCTACTTGTTTCTTTTTAATTAAACAATCTAAATTTACACTATTCATTTATTCTCTCCACCCCACATTTTTTAAATTGATGAAATAAAGCCTCTTTCTTACATGATACCCTTCAAAAAACACATTTATATATATCTTATTTGAGATGATATAATATCCAACCCAAGAGTCAAACACATAAAAAGGTTTGCTTACTTTTCAGACCTTTTTATAAATGAAGCGAATAAAATATTATTACCATTTATTATACATTTTTTATTTTATAGCACTCATTGTAATATCACAATATCAAAAATAGACAAAATAATTCTAAGTGGATTAAGAATAAGCAACAAACGGCGCTAAAGAAGGAAGGACCGTCTCTACATAAGAGGCAGAGTTTATAACCAAAAAATACATGTAACTTATTCAGGAGCCTCAGAAGCACCGATTACTTTTCAAAATTACCAGAATGAAAAGGTAATTCTCAATGGTTCTAAAGTCAAGTTAGAGGATAATGGATTATTTACCATAGAAGATAAAAATTATATTCAGGTAAAATGGTTAGAATTTCGCAATTTAAAATCAACAAAAGTTAATGAAACCCCTATTGATATTTATATCACTGGCACAGGAAATTACATTGATATTAAAAATAATTATATCCATCACATTGAAACGAATGTAAAAGATGGAAACGCAAACGGGATTGCTGTCTATGGTACTTCATCTCATACCCAAAATAATTTAAATCATATTTTCATAGACGATACCGAAGTAACAAATTTCAAATTAAGAATGAGTGAAGCAATTGTAGTGAATGAGAATGTAGATTCTTTTGAGGTTACCAATAACAAAGTACATGATAACAACATAGGGATTGTTCTGATTGGACATGAAGGAGTATCTCCAGTAACGGCTTTAAATCAAGCACGGAATAGAATTGTTCGTTACAATTCATTATTCAATAATACTAGTTATAATAAATATTCAACAGATGGTATTTACGTAGATGGTGGGAAGGGAATTATCATTGAGCAAAATCAAAGCTACGAAAATGATCTCGGTATTGAAGTAGCTAGCGAACATGCGGGAGAAAGTACAAGTCAAATTACTGTTAGGGACAATACAATATCCAATAATATAATGAGCGGAATTGCAATTGGTGGATATGACAGTAAACAGGGATATGCCGAAAATAATGCAATTACAAATAACATTATTTATTTAAAATGACACAAAAGATCAAGAGATTGGGCAAATCGAATTAAATTACGATACCCACAACAACGTAATTACCAATAACCACCTCTATGCAAGCAATAACTGTATTTTTATTAGCAATAATTTCAATTAAAACTCCGGAAACAAACTTGATTCCAATCATTACTTTGGGGAATTCAGTCAAAGTAATGGTTTGTGGCAATGGAAAAGAAAAACGTATAAAGGATTTTCAACTTATCAAGCAAGTATGAATCAAGAAGGTAATGAACAACATAGTGTATTTAGCAAATTATCCCTATCATTCAAACTAATTTCAAAATAAAATAAATCTACTAAATACTTTTTCTTCACCCAGTACCTCTCCCATAAAAAAATAACAAGTTGTAGTTTCGTTTTCTTGGAAGCTACAACTTTTCCATGCACATAAAAACATAGGCCTTACACTTTACATACAATTCTTTTCCTATAATAGAAAAAAGTACAATGTGTGAAAAACCTCCTTTAGAGTGATATGAAATTGATGATAAAAATAACGTTTTTCCAATAACTTTTTCTCCTTAAACAAAAAGACAACCCTCCGTCATGTTTCTGCCTAGGTTTGTCCTTTTGCAATCTGATTTTTTAGTATTGGATTACTTTAATTATATTCCATAATTGATATACAAAATAAATACACTGATTATTAATATCTAATTATTAATTTAAAAACTACTTTTTCTCAATGATATCAATTGATACTTTATTATTATTTGTATAGATCTTTACAAATTCAGTAGCATTACTAATAGGATTAATTGGCTTGTTATCTATTAAAATATCACTAAATGTAGCTCTATATTGGGTATTTACAAGTATCTGCCAGAAGGGTTACGTCTAACTGTAGCATTTACAATACGTCCCTTTACTTCACGACTTTTGGCAAATCGAACAAGACCTAGTTTTGGCAATTTAATTTTGTTTTCTATAACAGCAATGTTTTCATTTGTTTGTTTTGTGGTATAGGATTGTACGTTGTTCTTCTTAGATTTAAAGCGTGGGGCACTGTTTTGTTTTTTGAAAAAGCGTGTATACGCATCCGCAAGGTTGCGAACAGACGACTGAATTGCAATACTATCCACTTCTTTTAGCCAAACAAACTCTTTCTTCATGGCAGGGAGTTTGGCAGAACATGTACCATATGTCAAACCTGTTCCTGTCTCTTTATATGCGTGATCCCATAGGGAAAGGAAATGATTGAATACAAAGCGCGAACAACCAATTGTTTTGTTGATTAGAATTGCTTGTGCTTGATTTGGATAGATACGAAACTTATAGGCTTTATTAATCATCATTTGATTCACCTCCATTTCGGTATATGACTACTATACACCAAACGTATATTCGATAGATAGTGAAGTCACGGTTTATGTATGTCGAACAATTAAGATAGCTCCCTGCCATCCCTTGTTCAAAGCCAATTCATCTCCCACCTACTCACTGGGCCGTGACCCCTCACGCTCCTTGAGGAAGGAGTTTTCTTGGCTAAAATGATAAATCCCCTCACCCATATTATGTATATCTATTTAATTCTAACAGAATATTCCGTCTATATGGATACCACCTTCAATTCTGATATTTCCAAACAATAGATTGATTATTCGGAATATTTTATTTTGCATAATTAAAATAAATAACCCTCGATTTAGGAATGCATTATCAATGGTTGTATCATTTTGTAGAGAATTTCATATAAAGATAAATTAAATAGATGTTGGAGTTAATTGAAGAAAAAATCATATGAGGGTTTATACGAAGTAATAGGATTTAATTACAATCAATAAAAGCGGAACCTTGCGAGGATTCTGCTTTTATTGTTCTTATCTCACATATACATATGCTTGATTAGCAGTGACATAGTACGTTTTGCCTTTACTTCTGTGTAATTTGTATGGATAGATTAAATTCAACATATAGTAGATAAATATCTAATTAATAATTTAATAACTACTTTTTCTCAATAATATCAATTGATACTTTATTATTATTTGTATAGATTTTTGCAAATTCAGTAGCATTACTAATAGGATTAACAGGTTTGTTATCTATTAAAATATCACTAAACGTAGCTCTATATTGGGTATTTACTTTAATATTTTTCGTTTGACTGTCATCTTTTACTGCAATTGTAGATAATGCTTTCCAATTATTAACTTTACTAATATTAGTATTCTTCATTTCAGAAATTAATCTTCCTGTATAGCCTTTTCCGTTTGTTCCCCAGTAGGTTGCCCTAGTGTTGCCATTTAAGTTCTTATAAATCGTAAGTTGAACTTCAGTTCCTGGTTTAAAGCCATTCAAGTTCGTAAACTCATCTTTCCCCTCAATATAAATGGGTTCTTTATTGCCGCCTACTTTCATATAAGGTTTCCAAACATTATATGTTTCACTATACAAAAATCCAATATCTGATTCCACCGGACCAGAAAAACCAGAATAAATATAAAGTTCGCCACCTTTCGCTTTAAGAGTTCCATTACTATTTTTGATTTCGGGTAATGTTACTTTTGTAGTTAAAACTGAGCCTGTACTATTTAAGATTGAACGGCCACCAATTCCTTTTTTAATCGGTTCCGCTTGGAGCGCATTCATATATGAATGCGCTCTCATTTCATCGGCATTGGCTTGAGTTGTACCAATCCCTCCCAATCCACTAATTACCATTCCACTTACTAACGCAACACCCATTATTTTTCTGAATTTACCCATTATAATTCCTCCTCTTAATTTTATATATTACAATCCAAATATATCATACATTTTATTCCATGGGATTATATAACATTTTTATAAAATTCAGACTAATTATTAAGAAAATTCAATCTTTAATTGAGTTTTTTGTTCAATAAAAATGTTTTATTAACCAAATAGAACCGAATTCAAATAAACTTCTTTAGATAATAAAGTCCATTTCAATTGAAATGGACTTTGAAACATTATATAAGAAAGCTTCTGATCGATTTTTCATTACCAGAATTCGGAATCGCCTTTTAACTTATAATACTGCATGCCAACATGTAAAGTAGAACAAATTCATCATAGTTTTCCTTTATCAATAGTCCAAAAGGTAAGATATCTATTTTAATTTCAATGTATTTCCAATCTCTTATATATTTTATTTTTTCATTTCCATAAATCCAGCATATTTTAGTTCAAATTGATGTTCATTTGGCTTAGAAGATTCTAATTTAATGAACTGATATTCTAGTTGAACTACCCCACTTCAAACAGTCCGTTAGGACGTTAAGTGGCGGGTAGTTCACTTACATAGAAATAAAAAAAGCCGCCCAACAGGACGGCTTTTGTTTTATTTCAAATACTCGTACCACCAGTTTCTTTCGTCCATCCAAGCTGTAATCTTATCAAGCTCACCATTTGGTAACACTTCGGTTTGCAAGTATGCTAAACCAGTTAATGGATTAGAAATAACTTGTCCTTTAGTTCCACGCTCATTCATAGCATATAGAGCCTCTTGAACCAATGAAATACCAAAACCACCAGATTTAACATATTGATAACCGCCATTAGCAACAGATTGTTTTGATTGTTTCTCTCCGGTAAACCAATCCAGGGTTTTGTCACCTTGCAATAAATTAATATCCACTTTCCCAATACCATCAATATAACCATTGTCGGTATATTGCCAAATGTCACAAGTATAGGATGGTTTCTTCTGTGGACTACCGTCATTTGTTCCGTATCGTGGTAACCAAATAAAATCAGCTTGCACACTTTGTAAATTATAGTCACCGTACATATGATGTGCTACATAAAATCCTACTTTCCAACCTGCAGCTTTACATGTATCAATAAAAGCTTGTGATGCTTTAGCTAAATCACTAAGGTTACCTTTGCTTTTCATTGACTTTACTGTGTCATCTTCCACATCTAATACAAGGAATTTAGCATTAGGATTTACCCTTGCTAAGAAATCCTTAGCTTCCACAATTGCATCTGCTACTGATACGAAACATCCATAAGCATATGCAGCATGTGGAATACCGTATTGTTCTGATTTTGCTACATGTTCATTATACAAATGATCTACTAGATTTGAACCATATTGTACCCTAGCAATTACTAAGTTTAATTGTGTTGCTGCTACATCCCAATTAATACTTCCATTCCATTTTGAAATATCTACAATGTGTCCCATTACTGAACATCTCCTTCAAATAGTTTTTGTTTACTTCCTTTTACGTCTTTAGAAATAGATCCAAAAGCTTTTGCCTATTCTTCAATAACTTCCTGGTTCTTTTGAATAACAGCTTGGTACTGTCTTCACGCTGTTCGTTGTTTTTTTGTGTAGGAAAAAGCATCCACACAAATAATGCTGCGCATGCTCCCTATTGAATACCTGAAATAAAATCTCGATAAACAAAAAGAGCAACTCAATTGAGACTGCTCCTTTTGCTATCATTATTTATATTTGTCTTTATTTAATTTTTTTCTTTTCTAGATTCCGATCTTCTAATTTTCGCTTCAATTTCAGAAGATACACTTTCTAACAACCAAGTAGGAATCCATCTATCCCAGCCAATCCGTACACAATTGGCTGTAAAGCTATTAAAAATATGATAAATCAAACCACCCGTTACCATAAAATAGAAAAACTCTGGTAGTTTAAATGCAATATCAAATAAATGCGCTAAAGAAGGTAATAAAAAAAGCACTACAGTTCGTGCAATGCCCTCAATTCCATATTGTGATGAATACGTACCATCTAATTTTGAAGCCTTACTACCAGTTATCCAATCTAATACAACTACCCATACCAAAATGATAATCCAAATTAAATTAGATTTACCATATAAAAAATTAAATATAGTTCCCAATCCACCACTAATTACGGAAGCAACTTTAAATTGGGTGTTATTAATAACATCCAGTACATTTAATGTTTTTACAAGCTCATGAATCCGTTCCAAACTTTCACCCCCCCTTTTTACATTTCAAAGCAAAATAAAAAAGCCTGCTTTGGCACGCTATCGTATAAAAGATTTACATATTCATTTTCTTCCACGCATACTCTAGTGGTTCATTTCGTGGCGGTTTCATTACTTCTTTTTCAGAAGTTCCTCCCTTATTTTGAGATAAGTTATGCATAACGCCTCGACGAATAGAGATTTGCCTAATACCTGTTCGTATCCAATCATCGGGATTTAAAATACCCCCTTGATGTGTTAGGAGTTGCCTAACGCCTGTATGTGAAAAATCGATTGGATTAACAATATCCCCTTGACGATGTGTATTGATTTCACGTATTCCCTCATGATATAGCGTTGTTGGAGATATGATTATACCCTGATGTGTATTAATTTCGCGTGTTCCCGTACGGTATAGATTTGTTGGAGATATGATCATATCTTGAAGTACTGCCATATACTTACCTCCTACTTATTCAATTCGTAAAGCTACATAGTAATCACTAAATGAATTAAATTGATTAGATATAGGGGCCGACGTGTAAAATAATTTGTACTTATGAATTCCCCCATTTTCAACAACCTCTGTAATATCACCATAAATAAAACCGCTACCTTTATAGATGTAAAAGCCATCGTACTTCCCTCTAAATCCTTCACGACTATCTCCCATGTATAAAGGAGTGAAAACTATCTTTCCTTCATTAGAGGGTGCCTTTAGAAAGACTTTATCCCAATAAAATGTAGAGTTTGTATCAGAATATGAAACGGTACCTAAAAATTTACTTCTATCAGTTATA
This sequence comes from Bacillus sp. GW823-FHT06A11, assembly GCF_058795355.1. Classification (NCBI taxonomy): domain Bacteria; kingdom Bacillati; phylum Bacillota; class Bacilli; order Caryophanales; family Bacillaceae; genus Bacillus; species Bacillus sp. GW823-FHT06A11. Next base: position 99,000 of record NZ_JBXAHS010000005.1, read on the forward strand.
TGTGTAGCTGTTTGACTGCGAGAGCCGCAGCTTAACATAACACTGAAGGGACATGAATAAGGTGAAAATAATTCCGGTTGATAGTATTCCTCTGGCAGACCTATAAAACCAATCACTGTCTTTCCTTTGTGAGATGGGATTTCATCATCATTTGCATATACACAATAAATGACAGTATCTTTATCGACGTATAGATATAGGTCAACCATATATTTTTCATAATTTAAAGCAATTGCCCCACTAGAATAATTTGCTTTCCCTTGATGGAATACTAAAGAGAACCAAACTTCTTCTCCAGTTCCACTCCCACCCTCTTTATCATAACCTCTGATTAGTCTGTAACTACCATCTGTATATTTCACATTCGGTTCTCTTATGTCATACGAACTTGATAATGAAGAATTTTTTGCAAGCGTATCATAAGGACGCAGCTCAATATAATTGTTTTTGGTTCCATCATTACCTGTAGAATACATAACAAAAATATTATTCTTATCCGGTTTGTCAGCATTTAATTGCTGCCATCCAGCCTTTTTCATTTCATCGATAATCTTCATAAAGACTTCTCTGCGCTCTAGTCTGTGTAACCTACAAATTTTATTTGTCATTTTATATGTTCCTCCTTAATTTAAACGTATTGCTTTCATAGAAACATTAAAAGTAGAGGTTGCTACGCCCTATTTTCTATATAAAGATGTACCTTGTTTGTATGATCTTTATCCTCACAAGGAATAGCCAAAATATCATATGTTCTTTTTTCTGATAAGCTTTTATAGACTTGATTCCCATTCTCTTTTTGATCGTACATAAATAACATTGCTTCAACGTTTGAATCATTTGTAACTTGAATCGTACGAATATCGTATTTGTTACACCCTACATCCAGTGGCGTATATAGAACTTTCCCTGGTTCAATTGTAATTTGTATACTCCTCTCAATAAAATTTGTAATTATTTTACTTGCTATATGTTCGCTTTTTCCATGGTGATTCTAATGGTTCTTTTCTTGGTAAATTCTGCTCATAAATTTCTTCTTTTGATAAAAATGAGTTCTGCAAAAAGAATCCTTCTGTATCCCTGGGGGTTACTCGAACACCACCAAGGTAGAAAAACCGTACAAAGTAATCACCTGCCTCATTAAGCATACTCATTGCTTCACCATCACCATACCATACTGCTGGAAATTCACTCATCGTATTATTCTGAGATAATTTGTCACCAGAATAATAAGTTGTAAGAACAAACTCACTCGCTCTATGAAGATATATTTTTGAATAGTTATTTTGAACTAACAAAGGAGTGAAATACTGAGCTTTAAATACCTCCATTGATATCCCCCTACCCTATTCTAATTGCTATGTTAGTACCAAAAAATGAACCTGTAGATTTATAATTAGAGTCACTACCAAAATATCCAGAAGGATGAACTATATACAAATAACGTTCTATATTATTCTCAGTGGTCACCTCAATAATATCACCATTTACTATTTTACCATTAGAAGGACATATCTTTATAAATCCTAATTTACCTCTTAATCCTTCCGTTGGTATATTTAAATAAAAGTCCGTAAGATACATCATACCTTCGGGTCCTGGACTTATCCCCATATAGTCGAACCTTGCATAATATGGACTATTATTAGTAATAACATTTGCAGGTTTATCCATTATGATATACGGATAATTATCCGCCCCCCATTTTGAATCAACGTTGTAATAAGAAGTCGATGACGCAGCATGAATAACAAATGAGTAACTTGGTTCATTCCTCTCTTCCAAGTAAGACTCTTCTGGTATTCCAAAAAAGTTAATATGAGGTTGAATAACTTGCCCCCATGCCTGATAACTTGATCCCCCTGGCTTATACGTAGTAAAATCATTATTATCAGGTACGGTTACAAATATTACTCGATCCAAATCACAATAATAGTAGTAATCTACTTTAATATCAGAACGCATAGAGATATATCCAGACGAGGAAGTGGTAGGATATCTACCATTGAAAAAATTAAATCTTTGATAGCCAGAACCCCCTATCCCAGTTTTCTTCTCGTCATCCCAGTTTGTAAAGTATCGATATAAACAGTTTGACCCATAGGTCCCTCTTCTTATATCGTAGCTAACATTATCAAATACGTTAGTACCTTCATATGGAATAAATTCAATATACATAGGTGTATTTCCTAAACTACCTTTTGAGTGAAGGACTACACTACCGTCAGCCGACACCTTAATGCCTTCATTCATAACTTTCCAACCTACGTCCTTCATTATATTAATAAATGTATCAAATAACCCAGCTTTTGTCGTTGAACCCTTTGTAAAAATAGCTTCCATTTTATATCACCTCATTCTACTCGAATTGCTACTGCTTGTGTAGGGAACGATGTATAGGTCTGATCAGCCGCTCCCAGTGTTGTATAGCGATATCTTTGAACTTCGCTATTAATCGTAATTTGAATAATATCACCATCAAGCATCCCACCCGGCGGTAATGCGTATACTCTCCCTAGCCGTGCACGCATTCCGATATTGTTACCATAACTAATAAATATTTCACTTAAACAAAACTTATTATCTAGGTTTGGTGACATTTGAGGTATTAAACTGTTTACAGAATGTGGTTGGCTTGTTAAAGTAGCTAATTCTGGTAGATTTTTCGGATTGTCTACAACCCGAATACGCTTAGAACCAATCGTTGTCCCAGCATGACCACTATTAGCATAAATTCCACCTGAAAATGGTTTAGTGTAGTTTCGTTGAGCTTCCTCCACAAACGACTGTTCCGGAAAGCCAAAGTACATAATAGTATTTTCTTTTCCTGTATATTTAAATGGTAAAATAACAAAGATAACACAATCCTTATCTGCATAGTAATAATAATCTATATCCCAGTTTAACTCGTAACCTGCACGATTGTAGCTACTTCCATTTTGCCACGTATCATATCTCCGCCCTGGGAAGAATGCTAATGTATCCCATTGGTCTCCACTACGGAAACTTATAGAGTTGCTTGCAGGATCTTTGGTAACACAGCCTAATTTAAAAACTCCATCTGCATATGTTGTCTTTCGAATATCTGCAGCAGTTACGAAACCATCCTCCCAACATAAATTAATAGCAAAATGCCTGTTGCCATTTTTACCGTTTGTGTACAAAACGGGATATGAAGTTGGCGTATCTTCGTTATGGTATATCCAACCTGCATTTTTCATAATATTAATTAACGTTTCGAATAATTCAGATTTCTTGCAAGTTCCTTTTGTAAAAATAGCTTTTGTCATAAATTATCCTCCTCACTGTTTCTATTGATAACCCAAAACTACTTGTATATATAAAACTTACTTTATACTAACGTCGTTACTTTTAATACCACAGTATACAACGAAGGAACATTACTAAAATTTTCAATAAATAGGTGACAAGACTTTGTTTGATCTTTATCGTCACAAGGAATATTGATTATATCGTATGTTCTTTTTTCTTTAATACTGCTGTACTGAATTTGTCCATCTTTTTGTTTATCAAAAATTGTACACTCATAGTCATTATTTGCTGTATTTTCAATAAAGATTGTCCTAAGTTCATACTTGTTTATACCTAGTTCAATAGGTATATACTTCTTTTCATTACTACTAATCTCAACCTTTATTTTTTTTTCGATAAGCTTTGGAAAAATATTTTCTGTTTGTTCCTCTTGCTTATAATATCGATTTACGACCATTGATGTTCCCATCTTTTCACCCCCAACTACTCATGTTCAAGATGTATTTGAAATTGTAATGGAGCAAGCCCAACATAATCTGTTCCCTTTGTTACTTTTAACCAAAACTTTATTGTTTTTTCTGGATTTACATAAGGAATATTGATACTATCTTGATATTGACCTGGTTTACCATTACTGTCTAACGCAAGATCCGCCCATGACCATCCAAATTTATCTTCATATTGAGCAATACTTAAATTCACATTATTCGCTCGTGCAACTGAAGGATTCACAAGTTCTAGCATAATTTCTGATTTCCCTGATATCATATCTGGCAATCGAGTTTGTGCTAATGTTGAAAGCTCCTCACCTGAAAATTTAATTTCTAAATTAGATCCGAACCCATATACATCTCCACCATAAAATGTATTCTTAATAACACCCAATTCTTTACCTTCTACATTTTTCAAAATAACTTTACCTGCAAATTCTAGTGACGGGAGAGTAATTTGAATACCAGTGTTATACCCTGTATTTCCATTGAATATAATTCTCCCAAATTCATCTTCCATCTCCACACTTATATTCGGCGCTATATTAGCAATGGTTAACTTTCTTCCTCTTGTAGCAATAATGGAATCAATATCAAGATTCACAAATTTTGAATTCGATCCTTTTTTTAATACAACACCAAACTTACTACAGTTCATTCTATCTGAGTCGTAAAAATTAAAACCTTCGCCATAATCAGAAAAAAACGTCCAATCTTCATTATCTTTGCACGCCATCCACTTCAATTCAGTTGTTTCTCGAGTACCATCTTCTGTTTCTAAGAACTCGATATTTTCCTCACCGTTTTTCCAAACGATAATACCGCCTTTGTCATCTTCATGGGTTGGCGTATAATCAGCAGATACTTCAAATGCGAATTCTTTCTCATTTGGAAGATCTGCAAGTAATAATGTGTCACGCGAAACATTGTGTAGCATTCTAAAATATCCTTTTCGATCAATTAAAGAATAGCTACCGACAGGAGATGCAATCCATCTGGAATCAAACGTATCAAAATCATCCTTAAAGATTAAACCACTTCTTATTTGATATGGTTTTAATTTCTCATCAGGTAGTTTTAATAGTGTTGCACCTTCTTCTAAGTCAATAGCATCGATACTGATGTATTTCCCTGACAACTCAATAACGTGAATCATATCTTCAAGGTTTTTCTTTTCATATGCAAGTGTTTGGTATTGCATATCTTCTCCTGAAAGTTTAAGGATTTCCTTTTTACCATCGATTTTCAATTCAATGTCTTCCGGATAAGATGGACTTGTCATACTAATTAATCGGAACTTAGTACCCTTGAATAAAAATCTAGCTGATATGGTGCTATCGTTATTGTCTTCCTTACTCTTCCAATGATGAGTATTATTGTAGCAACTAACATCAGCTTCAGTTGTTTTCCAGAAACCGTTGTATTCAATATTCTTGTGAGTATCGTCAAAACGTACCCAACCAGGTTCCGGCTCAACTAACTGGTCACCTAATCTAGCAAGTAAGTATCCGTCAGCGTCAATGTCAATGGAATCTAATGACATAGCTTTACCAATCACTTTTACAGTATGCTTGCCACGGTCTAAACCTATTTTCTCGTAACGTATGACTTGGTTACCTGAAGGACTATTGTAAACCATAGTTTCTTCTTTACCATCAATAAGTACTTTAGAAGTTGCATCGTAACCACTGTCGCCATAAGCTAGAAGTCTAAGTTTAGTACCTACGAACTCAAATTCGAAACTCGTGTCAAGTTTCTTGTCGAGATTGTAATGAGTTGTCTTGTTGTAGTGCTTATCATTACCCGTGGCTAGTTTCCAGTTTCCGATATATCGAATTAAAGGGTCATTATCATCAATTCGTTTCCAACCTTTTTCAGGCTCTGTAAGAACAGTACCTACACCAGGTCGTGAAACAAGACTACCAGTGTCATCAATATCAATAGCATCCATTCGGAAGTCATATTCTAAAGCACCGGGTTGAGTTGTGATAACTGTTACCGTTACATCGTGCTCAATATCTTCTAAACCGAGTTTCTCATATTTCAAGACTTGGTTTGTATCTTGTAGTGCAATAGCGTCAAAATCCTCTTCAGGTAAGTCATCTATTTTTACTCTGATTCTATCTGAATAATATTGTTTAGTAGCACAACCAACAATGAGTCGTAACTTAGTACCTTTAAATCTGAATACCATACTTGCATTTTTACCCTTTTTAGCACAAGTACTTTTTCCGCCATAAGCACCGTTATAGGCTACGTTTTTACTCCAGTTAGCATCATATTGAATGTATGTGGCGTTGTCATCATAACGTTTCCATCCATAGTTTGGATAAGTAGAAACATCACCAATACTTACAGGTAGTCTATCAATGTGTCCAGTAGCGTCGATATCAACACCAATAAATTGAGGGTCCCAACCTTCATGAGTTCCACCGTTGACTGTTACCACGTGGTATCCTTCATCTAGGTTAAGTACTTCACAAGCAACTTTAGCTGGTCCGGATACAGGGAACATATTAACAGGATACTTCACTCCGTCAATTAATACGTGACCAAGTTGTTCTTCATTTGAGCCTAAGTTAGACGAATAAATCAATCTAAATTTTGTACCGAAGAATCTAAACTGAATTTTATCGAACGAGTACTTGATAGGTGGTGTTTGATTTTGGTAATCCATGCCACCAGTATAATCGAAATACATATTCTCCTTCGTAAAACGTTGCCAACCTGATTCTGGTGTAGCTAAGAAATCTCCAACTGTTATTGGTGGTTTTTCAATATAACCATCTGCATCAATGTCAATTGCATCTAAGCAAAGTCGATAAAGAATATTCTTTGTTCCACACTGAATTCTAACTTTATGCAACTCTTTAGTTAAACCTAACTTTTCATAAGCAAGTCCTTGATATACCCTAGCAGGTGATACTTGACTATACTGCTCAGTTACACCGTCAATTGTAATTGTTACATCATCTGGATGGTCTGCTGCTGCATCTAAGAGAGAAATAATTCTGAGTCGAGTTCCGTAGAAATTGAATTCAACTGCACCAGTAGAGTCTTTAGATGGTACATAATGCCAAGAACCGTTATACCAAGAATTATTTGTCCCTTTTTCCCAAGTACCCTGGTATTTAAGTAACGAGTCAGTATCATCAATTCGTTTCCAACCAGCTTCAGGTTGTAACAGTTGGTCCCCGACCTTAACTGGTGATTTACCTCCAATTGAACCAGATTCATCAATGTCGATTGCATCGAGATTTATATATCTACCTTTTATTTCAACAGTATGCAATTTATTTGATAAACCTAACTTCTCGTATATTAACGACTTGTAGACAGCAGTTAAACCTGAGGGTCTAAAGAAATTGATAGTTTCTTCTACTCCGTCAATTAGAATTTTAGCGCCAGATTCATACTCAGATAACCCAATTCCAATAATTCTAAGCTTTGTCCCTGTAAAATTAAATTTTATAGAAACTGGGTTAGAATCAGGTGGGATGTTTGAACTTGCATGTTTATAATGAACGGTTTTGTTGTAGCATCTACCATCAGCATCGGTTGTTGCCCATACACCATTGTATTCAATATTACTATCTGTATCGTCAATTCGTTGCCAACCAGGTTGAGGCTCGAATAATACATCACCAAAGTTAGTAGGAGTTTCTACTAATTCTCCTCCTTTTATATCAAAAGCATCGAATGTACATTGAGTACCTGAAAGTTTTACTTTATGAACGCTGTCGGGTAAGTTTTTCTCGTATAGTATAACCTGATACTGAGTCTTGGCCCGATCAGTTGTAGTGTTAACCTTATATTTCTCAGTCACACCGTCAATTTCAATGGAAACATCCTCCCAAGAACTTTCGGAGTAGGTTTCTGAAATGACACGAAGGCCTGTACCTTTGAAAGAGAACTCTACTGTCCCTAATGTTCTGTTCGAGTGGTCAGGAACTCTAAAAGTTGCTGTTTTATTGTATCCGCCTTCATACCCTCCATCCTTAGCTAAAGCCCAGTAATCACCTCTGTAATGAATTAACGGATTTGTATCATCTACACGAGTCCATCCTGGTTCGGGTTGTAATAGAATGTCTCCTACTTTAGCAGGTGGTTTTTGAATACTTCCGTCACTATCAATATCAATAGCATCAAAAGTTAACGGGAAAGGCGAATTAGTTCCGGATTTAATAACCACATCGTGAACACCTTCTGCCAAACCTAATTTCTCATAAACCAATGTTTGATATCCAACTTTAGTAGCTTGCTCACTGTAAAATTCCTCTTGACCATCGATTATAATCTTAATATCGTTACTTCGATACTGGGACTCGTGTATACAACCAATAATTCTAAGTCTAGTGCCTGAAAATTGGAATTGTACTTCCCCTGAAGCTCCGTCAACATAGTGGAATGTATTGTTAAACCATTCAGGAGTAGTATCACCCGACTTCCACCAATCACCTACATATTTAAAACTAGAATCGGTATCGTCAATACGCTTCCAACCCGCCTCCGGTTGTAATAATTGGTCTCCTACTTTAATAGGAGGTTTACTCATTGAACCATTGTCGTCGATGTCTATAGCGTCAAGTGAGAGTGCACCAGGGTTTTCACACTTAATAGTAACTTCGTGAACGGCATCAGCTAATCCTAATTTCTCGTAGCATAAAACACTTCCATAAGCTCTATCTACAACTCTCGACTCTGAATAGTACTGAACTTGACCATCTATACTTATTGCAACTTTGTTACTATGATTCTCATAAACAGAACACATCAATCTCAGCTTAGTACCTTTAAAATTAAATTTAATTTGAGCTGATTTATCGGTGTTCAGGTTGTTATGGCAAGTGTTATTGTAGTACTGTCTGGTAGAATCTGAATCACTTGTCCAATTGCTACCTAGATACTGAATATTTGTATCTATATTATCAATTCGTTTCCAACCCGGTTCTGGTTGAATTAATTGGTCACCTACTTTAGCAGGCGGTTTTTGAATACTTCCGTCACTATCAATATCAATAGCATCGAAGTTTATATTAAGACCGGATAGTTTAACTTTATGCTCACCGTTTGCTAAACCTAGTTTCTCATAAACTAAGGACTGATATTGAGCATTTGGTTGCTCGAAGTTTATAGTCTCAACCGGTTGTTCGTCAATCCAAATTTGACCTTCTCTATACCCAGCAGAAAGTAATCCTATTATTCGTAACTTAGTGCCATTGAATACAAACTCAACCGTAGCAAGTTTATCTGAGTTCGGACAATAGTGAGTAGATCCTCCAGACCATTTGGCATCTGAATGAGTTGCCCATCCGTCTCCTGTATATTTAAAGCTCGAATTAGAATCTTCAATTCGTTTCCAACCATCTTCAGGTTGTAACAGTTGGTCCCCAACCTTTACTGGTGGCTTACCTCCAATTGAACCAGATTCATCAATGTCAATAGCATCGAGATTCATAAATTTACCTTTTATTTCAACAGTATGCAACTGATTAGGTAAACCTGTCTTCTCGTATATTAACGCCTTGTGGATAGGTGGGAAGTCTTTAGGTCTGAAGAAATTGATAGTTTCCTCTACACCGTCGATTAAAATCTTAGCATTTGCGTCATACAATGATAATGCAAGTCCGATAATTCTAAGTTTTGTTCCTGAAAAGTTAAACTTTATCGAAACCGGGTTAGAATCAGCTGGCGTGTTTGAAGTTGCATGTTTATAATGAAACGTGTTGTTGTAGTATCTAGCATCAGCTGTACTCGTTGCCCATACACCAGTGTATTCAATATTATTATCTGTATCGTCAATTCGTTTCCAACCCAGTTGAGGTTCTAGCAATTGTTCACCCACATTTATTTCAGAAACAAAATACTCACCATCTTTTAAGTCTATAGCAGATAAACTTAAATTACCCGACTTGTTAGCGTAGATTTCTACGGTATGAATTCCTAATGGTAACCCTAACTTTTCAACAGATATCCGATCTCCATCTGAATCTCCTCGGAAGTTGTAGTAACTCGAGATGCCGTCTATAGTTATCTTTGCATTAGTTGCTGAGTTATTAAAGTGAGTTGATATAACTCTAATAGCACTACCATAGAATTTAAATTTAAGGTAACCGAAATCTCGAGTTGTTGTATATTTATCAGTGTCCTTGTAGGGTTCCCATGCACCCTCGGGGTAGTATTTTATAGCTACTGTACCATCACTTAATTTCGCATTAAACTTATGACGCTTCCAACTAGGTTCCGGGTTTGGTAGGAGGTCACCTTGTTTAGCTTTAGGAACAATAGTGCCACCTAAAATATCGAATGCATCAACAACCATGTGAGTTGTTCCGGTTAACTTAATTTCATGTACTTTATCTTCGAGACCTAGGACTTCGTAAGCTACAATTTGACCCTTAAGGTTATTTACTTTCGAATCCCATATTTTATAACTACCGTAAGGAACACCATCAATTTGAACATTCATATCAGGTCTTTGTGATTGATATCTCGGACTAATTATTCGAATACCTGTACCTTTAAAGTGGAATTGAACAGTACCCTCGTCAGTAGCATTAGAAGACCTGTTTGTGTAAGTATTTTTGTAATAACCAGTTAATGACGTACGAGGTGTCCAAGTTTGACCTATATACGTTATATTCTCATTTGTATCATCAATTCGAGTCCAACCCGATTCTGGTTCTGTCAGTACTTGGTCTACTTTAGGAGTAAAAATAGACCCTCCCTGAACATCAACTGCATCGAAATACAATGCATCTGTACTGATAATTATTGTATGAGGACCGGGTGCTAAGTTTAATTTCTCAAACATTATACATTGATATACAGTACTTACAGAACTGTCGTACATTTCAAAGGTTCCGGAATCTACTCCATCAATAACAACATTTGTTTTTAAACCTTTAAACTCAGTAACGGACGTTTTCTGAGACATTAAACGTAACCCTGTACCGGTGAAGGTAAACTTAATCCCGTAAGGTGTAGTCTTAGGGTAAGCTTTCATATGAACTGAGTTATTATAAGTAGCAGGACTATTTGTAGATACTAGCCAATCACCTGTATAAAAAATATTCGTGTTTATATCATCAAAACGACTCCAGCCCGTTTCTGGCTGAAGTAATTGGTCACCAAGTTTTGCCATAATATCACCTCTCTATTTTGTCTTACGATAATTCCGCTTGCTCCACCAGTAAGGTCTACTATGGCATAACCATACTAGCCAACAGCTTGATGGATCAATAAATTTAAATATTTCATGCATAACAGAAAGGAACTAATTTACTTACTAAAAGACATTTAAAATACAATTGAACTGCTTAAGCTTTTACTTTTACAACAGCTCTAGCAGTTCAATTTTAACAATTACATAATGCCATAAAATACGAATATTCGATATAATATAATTAAATAAAAGCTAATCTAGCACTCTACTTTATTATCTCGTTTTCTTCCAATTCCAATTATTCCACCAAGATTCCCGGCTATGTTTTAACCATATTTTTGGTTCTTCTTCGATTAATATATCGCTTTCCTCAAATTCAACCGGTTCTTCTGCCTGATAGATATTTTCTAATTTAAACGTATCGTTTTCAACAAGTATACTTTCGTTTTCTAAAATGCGATTAAATTGTTCTATTTCATCTATATTCGTATGAACGAGATTTCTTCTATTCACTGGAGTTGATTGGATCTCTATACTAGATAATTCTCTTACATTTTCAAACATACCGTATGTATTTATAGATGCTTTATGAGTTGATTTTCTTTCCCATTCATTTAGCTCATGAATATTTGAAGCCTCTTCAATTGACTTCCGATGCATATCCTTCAATTCTAAAATATTCATCATTATATTTCGTACTGTACGTTCTACTTCTTCATTCTTCACTACATTTGTATTAAATTCTCTTACATCTTTATGAAATTGATCCGTGACTACTATATTTGCCTCTGCCTCTTTCATAAGCTTTTCCATTGGGGCAGATGTAATATTCTTTGCATACCAATTTCGATCATTCATTGCGGTTTCATATTGTTCAATACTAATCTGTAACTCTCTGTCAATAATCTTAAAATTCTCTTTATCGATCATTTTTGCAGCTAATTCTTTTACGACTTTTACATTATCTATCGTTGCAACGGTCGCATCAACTTCTTGCAAGACATTACCAAACTGATAGAATGAACTAATTTCTGCTCTTGTTTCATTTTCTTTATTCATTATTTCATATGTATCTATATTTGTTTGTAATTCTCTTTGGATTCTTGCAAACAAATCATAATCTGGTAAATAAACTGTAATCCCTAATCCTTCGAATAGATCAAACTCTTCATACAATGCTTCTATTTCTTTTTCTTTTTCTAATACAAAAGTATCACTTTCAACAAGTATACTTTCGCTGTCTACTGTTCGGCTGGATTGTTCTATCTCACCAATAGTAGTATTAAAAGTATTGTACTTATTCGTTAAAGTTGTACGGATTTCTTCACTAGCTAGTTCTCTTTCAGACTCACTTACATCATATTCATGTATTGATGCTTTATTATCTGCTTTTCTTTGCCATTCGTCTGCTTCAAAAATATTTGACTCGTACTCATTATTAATTTGTCGCATATCATCAAAATGCTTAATTTTCATTATGAGTTGTTTCGTAAGTCGTTCTAACTCTTCATCCTTAATTACATTTGTATTACGTTCTTTTATTATTCTCTCTAATTGATCAGTAACGATTATATGCGTATCTATTTCTGGCACTCGCTTTGTCATCAGATTAGATATAGTACTTTCTGCATACCAATTCCTATCATTCGTTGCAGTTTCATATTGTTCAATACTAGTTTGTAACTCTTTCTCAATATGTCCTATATCATTACTATCAATTATATTAGTTGCTACTTCTTTCACTAGATGACCAATCGAATCAACCGTATTAATTTCTGCTTCTATATTATTTTCTCTATTTGCTATTTCAGCTGTCTCTATATTCGTTAGTAATTCCCTTTGAATCCTTGCGAACAAATCATACTCCGGTAAGTAAACTGGAGTTCCTATTAAATCAAAAAGATCAAATTCTTCGTAACGAGAATCCTGTTCTTTTACGCGTCTATTAACAAGTTCATATCCTTCATCATTATGCGCTATCAATTGTTCTTGCTTTGTAAACTCTACAGGGCTAATACATTCTGATTCATTATCGACTCTAACTCTTTCACTTGTTATTGGTTCATTACTTTCTTCACTTATAAACAACCGATCATACAATACAGAATCCGCTACTTTATCATCCTCCACTAACAACTCATGAAGGTCACGCTTTGCTAATTCATACGCATTTGTAAATGGAGTTTCTATTTCACATAGAATCCGATTCATGGAAGATATATCTGCTTGAGCAGTATGATACTGTCCATTTACTCGATTGAAATGTTCATATCCATATATCCCTATATCTTCTTGCTCACCTATAACTCGATTAGAAAGTTCATAAGAAGGTACATTCACTTCCATTTGTAATACTTTTCTATCAATAGCAGCTACATCGAAAAAGACTCCCTCTTTCTCTTGTATGCTTCTATCTGCTAGATCCGTATCACGAACATTACCATATACTGAACGTATGTCTCTTTTAGCTGAGTTAACTGTTATTTGTTTCGCTTGTAGTTCTCTCTGTACACGAGCAAATAAATCATAGTCTGGCATATAAACTGGGATTCCTAAACTATTAAAAAGATCAAATTCCTCATAAAATCCAGTCAATTTTTTGATTTGTCTACTAGCAAATTCATAGTTATCTTGAATAGTCCCCCATAATTGTTTATGTATTAGGTCCATTTCCTCATGGTGTATATATTCAGTCCATACATGTTTCGTTTTCTTATTAACTTGTTCGTCTTCAGCTAATTTTACTTCTACTTCTTTTGTGAGCACATCACTCTGTATCATTTCTGGAAGATTATAATCCATGTACAAATAATTCTGACTGGATACCATCAATGTTTCTACTAAAATTACCTCATTAGAATGGTACTGTCTCTCCAATAACTCATATTCACTTATGAATTTACTTTCATATTCATGCGTTATATGATTCATGTCATTCATTTCTATGTGAGATGAATCATATTCTATTAATAGTTTTTGAGCGTTATTATATACATGGCCACCATATGTATATATGTCTTGCATTATGCGGTCCGCAAATGACACATCATATTCATTAGTTTGAAGTTCCAACTTTTTACGCTCTAAATCTTCTATATTAATAAATTTTCCATCTATCTTCAGCGCTTTTCTATTTACAAATTCAAAATAATTTATTTCACCATTTCGCTGAATGGCATTTCTATTCGCTGTATTGTAATTTATATTACGAGCCTGTATTTCTCTTTGTTTACGAGCAAACAAATCATAATCTGGCATATAAACCGGAATTCCTGTATCAGTAAATAAATCAAATTCCTCATAAGAAGTAGTTACTTCTCTTGACATGTTATTATAAAGCTCAAAATCACTTATATCTTGTACAGGTAATTCTTTTTGGCTAATCTCTACATGATCCACATTTCTAACTAGAGTACTACATATTTCTTGCTCTCTTCTTTCAGTCAATATTGTTTCATAAAACCCTTCGCCATATAAAATACGTGCAATCTGTACCCATCGCGGTATTTCATCTACATTGGTTGCAAATTCTCGTAATTTCTGTTTTACTCTCTCTTGCTCAATTGGGAGCATATTACCTGCTTTATATATCTTACGATCTGTACTAGACATTTCTGTTACATCTGCATACTTTGTATCTAATCTGCTTCCATTGTTCCCTTCCATATGTTCCATATCAAAAGTTCGGTCATGTTGCATTGCTTTCTGATAGTAATGAACATCTGCAAGAATTTCTTTAAGCGGTTTAGAATCCTGTATGCTTAACAGTTCCATGTTGATACTCCGCATTAGGTTTGCAATATCCACTTTAGCAATATTAGCAGTCACCTCAACTTGCCTTATTGCCTCTACAACAAGGTCTGTTAATATACCTTTTCCCTTTACTATTTTGGTTGCAAATACCCCAGCATCTTCTTCCTTAACAGCTTTGAATCTTGAATATGGTGGCAAACTGACTGGAAAATTATTCGCATTTTTTACAAAAGGATTTAAAACAGAAAGCGAGAGACTATATGTTTTCTTCATTGTTGATCCCAAAGGAATCGAAACAACATGACTCTTCTTTTTCGTACATAAAGAAGGGGAAGCAATAGAATAAATTTTCTCACTCACTCTCTGCATTCCCCCTTATATGATTAATGATTAAATATCTTCTTTATAAATAGCTAGACCAATTGGATTAAATGGCGTTGCTTTCGCTTGTGTCATCGGAGAGACTGCGGTAGTCGGCAACGTATAACGATATAATTGTGCAAATTCATAACTTGCTGTAATCTCTACCCCGTTAATTGGAATTTCTTTAAACGTCACTGTTTTATCATCTTCATTTAAAACAAAGTCAGTATTAGGAACTAAAGTACATCCACTTAACAACTTAAGTGTTCCTGCTTTAGGTTTATGCTCTAAATGGAAAACTTTTCTCATTCCATTTCCTTTTCCTAAAGATTCACTTGTAACTTCCTTTTCAATTTCCAATTCATCGGCCTGTTGAATATTTTTTGGGTGAACAGCATAAACATCATCTAATTTCCCAACATATCCATCATTAGGATGAACGATATAAATCTGTGACAGATGATATTTTCCACTATAGACAGATGGATTAAATCGACCTTGTCCACTATCAATATCCATATCGTGCGTAATAAATGATAAATAATGTTTTTGATACATTGCACCTGTGTATGATTGAGCTAATAATACAGAATCATTTCCATTACCTGTATTTTCTCCGTAGTCTAAATTTGCATTTCCAATTTTTTTATTAGGCGCATAATTATATTGATCTCCGTTACGACAACCACCAATAATTACAGTGTTTTTACGCGGTGCATTATCAAATGTGTACATTCTTCCAATATATAATGGTACAAATAATGCTCGAACAGGACTTGGTGTTGGATCTACACGCATAAACATAACAATACGGTCTTTGTTTCCATTTCCATACATATAAACGACAGAATCACGTTTCCAATCTTTCGTAAAACGAGCGTCCGGTGTAAAACTAATTGGTGTATAAGGCGAAGGGTTTACAAAATTAACTGTAGAGTATACTTCAGCCATAATACTTTCCATTTTTTGCACGTCAAATGATGTCTTTGCTACTAAAGTATCTAACGTTCCGTCTGCCTTTGGTGCTAAAAAATACACTCCAGAAAATTTAATGTTCTCGGAACTTTTTGGGGCAGTTTGAAATTCAATTGCTGTATCTGAAATTGTATATTCCCCCGGATCGACCATCTGATTATTTCTATAAACCATAAAACGACTTTCATCAAAATTTGAAAATGGCAAATTAAATGATTTTTTTGAACCGGTACCGTTTCCTAAATCACTTTCAGCATCTGATAACTTTACTTCCTTCTCAATAAAATATTGGTTAAACGTAAAGAAAATCATATCATTATTTGGTTCGTATGCATCATTTGTTAATCGATACTCACAGGTGATTTTATCTCCTTTTGAAATCGCTTGATTAAAAATAACTTTCCCCGCTTTAGCATCAACTTTATATTTATCCTTTTCTAGTAAAATGCTATTTACATACACTAATAAAGAACTTTCAACTACAGGAAATGTCGGAATTTGAAATTCCTTTTTCACTCCATCTCCCATGCCTAGCTTTCCTAATGGAGAATCCACAGGAATAAATCTACCATCTGTAAAATCAGAATCGCTCGTATCATAAGCATTTGCCACTCCAAATCTGCGCCATTCTCCATCGCTACCTAACGATTCAAATAATCGAACATCAATAAATTTATTGATACCACTTCTAATTTTAAAGTATAACTTTCGACTCCATCCTCGCTCTGTAATCATTTTCTCTAATTCAACCGGTAATGTTTGTAAATAAGCTACTTTATCAAACCACATGTTTTTCTCTCCCCTTTACATTGACTTCTCATAAATTCCTAATCCAGCTGGACGATATGGTGTCGCTGGTCTTTTTGTAATTGGCGAAATCGCATCAACATTATAAAAACGATAAATATCAAATGTATCTGGACAAGTATTTTTTCGCACTTTTAATTTATCCCCATTCAATAATCCTAAAGGAGATAGTAAAACCATATGAGGTAAGAAACCTCGCACACCTTCATCTGGATGAACAATATAAGCACGAGATGTATGAACTCGACCACTATATACCGAAGGATTAAATTGATACTTATATTCATCATTATCATGAGACTGCCAAGCTAGTGGATATTGACCACCATTTACTCCTTTTCTATCAGGCGGCATCTCATTCGGAGCAACATTCCAAGCAATATAATGCGCTTGATATCTAGCCCCTAATCGCGAACGCTTAATAATAACGTTATCAATGCCATTACCCGGTGATTTAGGATACGTTTTTAAAATTGGCAAACTATCATTCACATTTCTATATGGTTTCTTATCATTAAAATCAAATGCATGTGAGCTATTTTCTGTACCTGTATCAAATGCTGTCCCAGCCCAAAGTGCGTCACCAATTTGATCATCTTTCGCATAGCTTTCAATTTTGCCCATGTATAAAGGTGTAACCGGAACTACATTATTTTCAAATGCAGGTGTATTATCTGCTTGAATTAATAAAACTACACGATCCTTATCTACTTGGCCAGTCACTCTAACTAATGAATCAGGCCAC
The DNA here is from genome assembly GCF_058795355.1 of Bacillus sp. GW823-FHT06A11. Taxonomy (NCBI): domain Bacteria; kingdom Bacillati; phylum Bacillota; class Bacilli; order Caryophanales; family Bacillaceae; genus Bacillus; species Bacillus sp. GW823-FHT06A11. The sequence goes on from NZ_JBXAHS010000005.1 coordinate 116,569, forward strand.
CAATTTGTTTTCACATCAATACCTTGTAGGTTTGGGTTTCGTAATGTTATTTTTACAAATGGTGACATCATAACGTCTGTATTAGCATCAGTATAGGCGATAACCGGGTCACCATCCTTCATATAAATGTCTGTTTTACTCACTTCTACATCTATTAGACCCTTTGGAAAAGTATCAAAAGTCACTACTGATGCTGTTCCTTCTTTAAATACCGGTTCTTTTTCAATCATATAAATATAAAAACAAGAACGATCAAGATTTCTACTATATCTTAATTTTGCATCCTTAATAAACTCCGCCTTATCCTCTTCTGTATCAAATTTATAAGTAACATCTTTTTTAGGTATATCCCAAGAAGCAATTTGAACTAATCCATACATAGTTCCTTCTACATTTTTAATAATTGTGTGTTCTGCTAAACCAAATTTAATTAAACTGTCTCTATCATAATAATTATTTCTTAGTTGTAAGGAATACCCCGCCTTTTGAAACTTTTTAACCTTTGTCCATCCGTTATTAGTTACTAGATTTGTAATATCGTCTAAGAAACTTCCCTCTTGAAATAACTTTTCAATAAACGCCACTTTACTTCACTCCTAATCTTTTAAAAATTGATAATTAAGCCAAATAGCTTTTTTCTCTAAAGATTTATTTATATATTCAAAACGGATAATCGCTTTCGCAGGAATTTGTTTAACAACAGAAAAATTAAATCCTTCGGGAACATCTTTCATATAAATTTCATCTGCTATTTTTTCATTATTAATATATAAATTCCAATAGTCATTATCGTTATATTTTGATGCACCAATAGAAAATGCAATCATTTCCATATCAACTGGTGCTATAAATTCATTATGATGAATATTTTCATAAACACCTATTCTTCTTCCTTTTATAAAAGGAATCGTTTTGGTTGGAAAGTATGGAGCATCTAATCGGCCACCCGCCATATAATTTACAGCAAAACTCATAATCTCCCTCCAATTACTTCAAAAACTGTAAAGCAATCCATACTTGCTTATTATTAATTCCTTGGTTATGAAATTTAAAAATAATTTTATCTCCAGCTTTTAATTGCATATAGGACATAAGACTTATACCTTCTGGTATTTTTTTTGTATAAATATCCTCACAGACAATACCGTCATTTACAATAAGCGACCATTTATCATCGATTTCATACATAGAACTACTTACGCTAATGGCATAAAACTCCATGTCAATTGGTAATACGTATTCCATCTTATCTTCTGTCCATGCTTTAGAATCCATTATAAAACCTTTCATATACGGAAAAGTTTTCGTTGGATAAAATGGCGCATCTAATCGACCACCAGCTATATAAGTTGTTTCAAACAAAGGTAATCACCCTTTTTATTGTATTAAAAAACCCCCATGCATCATTACGACACATCGGGAATTGGTAAATCAGATAACATACCGCTACCTTTATTAATAAGCCTTGGTTGTACTCGATCTAATTGTTTGTTTGCGTTATAAATTAGTTGCATCTCCATCTTTTTACCTGTTATTTTATGGGATATAAGGACCTTTTCAAGTAGTGCTTGTCCATTAAAAACCAAATCGTAGTGCAGATATTTATCTCCATCAACTGCCGATAACCGAGCACCATCACGAACCAGTGTATATCCCTCGGTCATACCCTCTTTAAAAACATCATTTGGATCATCACCAGGCATCGGTTTTCCACCGCTGTAAAATTCTCTATCAATTAATCCTTTCATTAAATACATAATAGGATCATATAAATTCTTTTGCATTATCATAGAATCACCCCTAATTTACCCTTGTAACAGACCAAGTTTTTGCTGGCCTTTGGGTATAATAGTGATCTTTATCTTGATTTACTCGAGGAAATGATAAATCTGGTAAGGAACCATAATCGAACAAGATATTATTCTTGGTATCTAGTACTTGCAAACGGCCTGTAAGAATCCCTTTAGGATTTCGAACCGCTTCAAATACAATGATATTTACTCCATATTCAAGCGAAATATCAACGTATGTAGGATTGTTCCGAATAAAATAATTTTCTTCGACTAATTTATTGTTACAATAAATATTTAATAAATCTCCATCCTCTACATCCCAATCCCAAAGCTTTAATCTTAATGTATCAACATTTACTGTGATTCCTGCTATATCTGTATATGGGGTAGGTTCATACCCATAGTTAACAGATAAATCTAAAGTTTGATAGAATCCATCATCAGCAGAAATCATTGTGTTAATTCCTTTAACAAAGTAGTTCCATTGTTGCCCAGAATCCCTATTATAGACGGAAACCACATCAAACAATTGAATTCGCGGATCCCCTATCACAGCAACTGTTAATGTTCTGAACTTTTGAATCGCTTTTAAATGATAAGCTGCAGCAACTGCCCTTCTTGCAAAGAATGTTGTTGCCCAAGGTACTTCTATCATTTCCTCTCGCAAATCCCCTAAAGAGACATTTTTAAGTAAGAATGAATTAATAAAACCATTAGCATAATCTCCACATTTAATAACAATACTGTTACTAATGTCCTGATCTGTTAATTGCATATCTAAAGAGATAAGGTTTTCGCCTTCTCTAAAACTAAACTTTGCAGGCTCATTAATTGCATAGTCTGGCATTTTCATAAATGTACAACTTCCATCTGGTTCATGTTTAATGTAGTGGAATGTTGTATCTATAATATCCCTTACAATTTCATCCCACTTTTGAAACCTCTTTCCAGTTGCCCCTTCAACAATCCAGCTTTGATTTGTACCGGGAATATTTACCCTACTACCGTGTAATGTAACTCCTGCTTTTTCAAGGAAGAATTTCACTACATCATACACATTTCCAGTCGGTGCAACAATTTCATCTGATCCCGGCGTTGGAATTACTGATTTTTGTAGAACCTTTTTATAAGATGTTGTGCAGGTAACTGATATTGTGCCGCTTTCGGCATTCACCTTTACGTCAGATACAAAACCATGTATATACGGTAAAGCTTCTTCACCATAACCGATAGAAACCTTAAATTCAGTCTGCGGATATAGTTGGTTTGTGTTTGTTACTTCACTGTTATAAAACCATTCTTGAATGGAAGAAAACTTACCATACCAGTTATCAGGTGCCATTTGCCCATATTCATTAGCAAAGGTAATAGAAAATGTACTTGCGAACTGATCTGCGTTCTCTTGCACTTCCAGGCTTACTACACGATGTTGTATTTGTACATAAGAAGAAGATTCTCTTTTTTTCATATAAACAATTAAATTAGGAGCATTATTCCCCACTTGGAAATAGCTCCCCAACATTCTGATTAAAGAAATAGATCCTTCTCTCACATTCCATCAACTCCAATACCTGCTTGTGACATAGATATTAATTTACACTTTGCTATTACTAGTGTTCCTTTACGTATTGCATCAACTTCATTAGGTGGAATAATACCACCATAGGTACCGTAATCACCTGTAATAATATGAGGGCGATATATTTCACTCATGAACTCACGCCAATGATTGATATCATTGAATAAAGCAGTAAATTCTACTTCACATCCTTTATTACCAGTACTTTGGTAACGAGGATATCCATGCATAACATTGTAATTTTTTAATCCGTTTAAGGATTTAGGCATTTTCGTTTGTTCAATCATTGCAATTGTAGGTATCGGTCCATATGCATGATAATAAACATCGCGCAAATAGGCTACGTCAGAAGAACCGTAACCGATTGTTGTAAATTCAATTGTTTGTGGCCCTGCACCAACAAAAATTTCTCTTGCTTCCCAGGCATAAGCACCTCTTGCTCTAAATTTTTCAATACCATTTACTCGAACAATAAAGTATTTATCTGGTAACATACCATCAGAACCAATAGGAACTTGGGACATAAAAGAAAAATTATATGTCCCAGGCCATGAAAAATTAATAGTATATTTAATTGTACTTTTTAATTCTGTAACATCCCATAAGAGATGATATGAACCAGCTCTTCTATGCAATGTTTTTAATATACTCATACATTACGCACCGCCATTCCCATTAGATCGTCAGCAACTACGTTTTGTAGTAATTTTCTCATTTTCACAAAATCCTCTGCAGTTTGCAATTTTTCAACAGCAACTTTGAATGTAGCATTTTGAATTGTAACACCTTTATCTGTTTTCTTTTCAACAGAAGAGTGTCCAGCAAATGGATGTGCAGATTTTCCAATCATATCAGCAGAATGTGCCCCCATTTGTCCAATTCGGGTAGATACATCCGTTACTAGTTGCATCGGTTTCGGTGGAACAACCGCTTTATTTAACAATCCAGAAGCCTTGTCCACAGCCGGGATCATTTTTTCCATCCCTACACCAAGACCTTCTGTAATATATCCGCCGTACTCCATCATTAGACGAGAAGGAGATTTTATACCAAAGAAACTTTTAACTGCTTTTGGTATTCCGTCTACAACGCCTTTAGCTTTATCAACAACCCAGCCAGCCATAGATGTCATACCTTTACCAATACCAGCAATAATATCTTTCCCCCAGCTTACAGCGTCGTTTGCTATCCCTTTCACTATAGAACCAACTTTACCGAATACATCCTTTACTGTATCAACAATGCCGTCAAACGCTCCGACGATAGCTTTTTTAATTGCTGCAAAGTTACTTACTATGAAATCTCTAATAGCACCAACAACACTAAATATTGTGTTTTTTATCTTATTAAAGTTATCCACCACAAAGTTAACAAATGTCCGAACAGCAACTATTATTGTTTCTTTAATAAAATTCCATGCGGTTACAATAATAGACTTTACGATATCCATTACAGTCGTAATTGTGTTTTTTATAAAATGAAATGCTGTAACCACAAAATTCTTTATAGTCTCTAATACAGTTATAAAAACTGTTTTAATTACATTCCAAATCGTAGAAATAACCGTCTTTATTCCATTCATTACAGTTGTAATTATGCTATGAATTGCTTGAAACACACTACTTACAACTGATTTTAAGAAGTTTAATACAGTCGTAAAAATTGCCTTTATTCCATTCCACACTGTAGAAATGACGGTTTTTATCCCATTCATCACAGTCGTAATTATGCTGCGAATTGCTTGAAATGCACCACTTATAAATGTTTTCAAAAAGTTTAGCACCGTCGTAAAAACTGTTTTTATAATATCCCAGCCAGTTTTAAAAATATTTTGCCATGTTTTAATAGCAGTAGAAATATAGCTTTTAATAAATTCTAAAGCAAACTTAACAACACTTTTTATTACGTTTAGCACTGTATTAAATATCGTTTTTATTAAATTCCAACCAATTTCAAATGTCTTTTTCCATATGTTGATATACATTGTAATTACAGTAGTAATTATTTTCCATGCCCCGCTAAGTATTTTATCTATAAACGATACCGCAGATTGGAATACTTTTTTTGTTCCTTCCCAAAAACTTGAGAAAAACTTTGACAAGCTATCCCATACTGACTTCGCAACTTTAACGATAGCATCCCAGGCTTTAGAACAAATATCACTGATCCATTGCACTGCCTGCTTTGTATATTTCACAATTGAATCCCAATTTTTATACAGCACATATACTAAACCAACCATTAAAAGTATTGCAATGCCCCATGGACTTAATACTAATGAAAACATTGATTTTCCAAGACCAGTCAATATCTGTGCGAACTCACTAAAAACTTTAATTAGTTTTAAGGCATCTTTAATAATCGCCGTAATTGCACCCGGTATTTGCATTAATGTTTTAACTATATTTACAAGGCCACCAATGATTTCACTCGCCTTAGATATAAGACTAGAAACAGATTTGATTAACTCAACCGTTTGCTTCAACGATGGTATTACTATATTGGAAATCTTCACGACTTGTTGAGCGATAGGTTGAATAGTTCCAGCCAAACTCTTTGCATCTTTTTCAGTTAACCCAAGCATATCCTGTAGTTTTTTTTGAGAACCTTCCACATCGGTAGCAAATTGTAAAGCTTTGCTATTGACTTGTTCTATAGGTTTTGTAACTTTATTTGAAATAGTGTCACCAAATGTTTGCATTTGCTTACTAATATTCCCAAGAGAATCTGCTGATTTTTGGATTTTTTCTTGCATTGTATTAGAGGCTTTTTGCACTCTCTCTTCAAACTTTTCTACACCTTTATATGCCTGATCCGCTTTGTTACCAATCTTCCCAAAAACATTGGTCGCTCCGTTACCAAATTTTTGAATTTGGCCATTTATTTGATTAAGTACTTCTGCTGGTTTTTGAAATTTTTCTTGTATGTTCTTAGAAGCCTTTTGTAAACTTTCCTCAAACTTTGCTAAATCCTTATAAGCTTCATCTGCTTTAATTCCAATTGTACCAAACAACTGGAATACTTCTGTAAACATTCACTCCCCCCTTTCTAACTAGGAAGTTTTTTATTCTTGATCGTCTTCAAACTGAAACTCTGCAATCAGCTTATTTGCATGGTCGATACATTCCTCTTTGGACCAAACTTCCATAGTCTCATTTTCTTCCCCATCCGACGTAGATTCCGTAAGTCCAAAAGCTTGCAAATAGTCCTGAAAAGTTGTTCCTTCTTCTAATTGCCTTGTTTGAAATCCGATAAAGGCCATTTTTTTCCATTCATTTAATTCTTCTTGCTGCTCTTCCTGACTAATAAAAGAAAATAAGTCCATTAAACGAGAATACGGTATGGATAAAACATAATCATCTGTCCATCCATACCGTTTTTGGACTTTATCAAAAGCCCTTAGCATATTTTGCTCTGTTTCTTCTATGTATTTATTAGAGTCATTTTCTACATTTCTTGTTTGTTCCACTTGAGACTTTGAGATTTGATTAGACCCTTTACCTGATTGAAAAAAGACATTAAATCTTCGCTTTCTAATAATCCTTCAATAACTGCTACCATGGCTTCTGGTGGTAACTGATCGAATTCTTCACGCTTAATCTGTAATAGACTAGAGAAAAATTCCGAAAACTCATCTTCACATTCCGGAATCATAGACAATAATTGAAAGACAAACTCTAAACCCTTTTCTTTTTTTTGTTTTTCAATTTCATTTAACTGTTCTTGTTGCTCTTCATTCATTTGGGCCAATTGAATTTTTTCATCAATTTCATTCTTTTCTTTCCCGAACTCCATAAAATCAGTCATTGCATGACGACCAACTTTAGAAATAATCTTAGTAAAACGCCAAACATCTTTTACATTTAAACGTCTCATCTTCATCTTCTGACCTGAAATTGTAATTTCTGTACTATTATGCATCATTTTTTCTAGCATTGTTGTCATATTCAATATCTCCTTTTATAACCTAAAAATAAAACCTACAACTTATTTACTTGTTGTAGGTAATTTAGGTGCTTTTTTCTTTGGTAAATAAATTTCATAAGGGGGTGTATTAGGCGAACTTTCACTATAATGACCAATAAATTTGCATTTAAGTCCTACAGTTCCTTTACCATCTTTTAAATCAATTTCTACAGAAGAAACTACCATTGCATTTCGGATAACAAAAATAACCGGAATATCACTTCCTGAAACTACACCTACTATTGCAATATCACTATAACTTGCGTCTTTAATTTCATTGGTTGGTTTTACAATGTTATAATCGTTATCAGTCGTACTATCTACATCTACGCCTGGTAGAGCTAACTCTAAATTTTCTTTCGTAAATTCTACTAGTGTAACCTCCATATGTGGTTCATCTTTTAATAGCCATTTTCCGCGAACTAGTTTTCCTAAAACACCATCAATATCAGCATCATAGTATTCTCTAGTAAACCCCACTTTACAGCCACCTGTAGTAGCTCCTAACATCTCACCTAGGTCTTTTACACTTTTAAAACCTTTATACATTACACCCGGTCCAATAACAAAATTATCAGTTGTACCCTCACGTACACCATTAATAAGCTTCCAACTCATTTTTTTCCCTCCTTAATATAATTCCATTCTTCCTACCCGTACAAGAAACTTAATACTAATATGAATAATTGATGGATCTTCATCTGGAACTGTAATACTGCCTGCTCGATGAATCGTAATAATACCAGAATCTCTTAACAATCCCGCTTCTCTGTCTAACAAATGTTCTATTCGCCTTGAAATTACATCCGCTTTTTCATAATCACCTTGGCCACAATATATATCAAAAGTGAGGATCATACGATCAATTACCTCTATATCATCCGGATTATTAGATTCAATTCTCATTACCACATAAGGCATTTTCATATCATTTTGTGCAGTTTGAAATGTTAGAGCGGGCTCTCCTTCATATCTCGATAGATTACTTTGCACAATTGTATCTTTCTCAATAATATTTCTAATTGTTGCAATCGCTTTTGTCGTCATTGTTCTCCTCCCAATGTCCTTTTTAATTCCCCACGCTCTTTTTCAAACGTTTTTAAGAAAAAAGGTCGGGCTTCTACAGTACTTGTACCATTTTCGACATACACCGCTCTTTTTAATTGACTTCCAATCGTTCCTACTACTTCGGTATCTGTAATATGTAAGCCATATTTAATAGAATCTTGTAATTCTCCCGTTCTAGAAGCAAATGTCTCTCCTGGTTTTGAAGCAATATATGTGCGACTTGATCGTGGAATTTTATACTTCACACCATTGTGACTACCTGATACTGTTTGTTTCATTTCTCGTTGCAGTTGATTGCAAGCACTTATAATTCTTTCTACCATCATTTTATTAAGTTGTTCTTTAACCTGTTCTACATTACGTGTAACCATGAATTCCGATGTATTCGTCATTTTATTCCAACAACTCACAATACAATTCAATATGATGATTTAAAAATGATGGATTTCTTGGTTCTCCTCTTACCTCAAATACATAATCATGAAAATAGATTACATCATTTGTATGGATGTTATGTTCTGCAGAAGTATAAATTTTAAAATTCGGCTCAAAATTTTGTTTATTTCTTTTTAACCTTTCATTATCTACTGCTGTGTGTGTTGTTACACGACACTTCATTCTTTCATAAATAATGACAGGCTCTTCTTTAAAATTTCCTGCCGGCTGTTTTACCTTTTGATTCCTTTTCACAGTTACTTCATGTATATATAATTCTTCCATATCTAATGTTCACAGCCTATTCTTTCATTCATAACGCTATTAAAGGGTTTCTACTTCGGTATTTTTTTAATACTCTTAAAATCTTTTTATTAACAGTTTCCTCATCTAGCGATTCAATATTTATTTCATATGAATAATCTCCGATATTTGCTGATTTTTTCATATTTTCATATTGTAGATTTGTTCGAATTACCGCATAACATGTCATATCGATGATGCATTTTTTCATTAAAGTCAAAAGCCCATCATAATCTTGTATGGTATACTCAAATTCATATAATTGATTCTCACTTAAACCATATACAGTGCAACCATCAGAAAAAACTGAATTGGTAACTTCTTCTCCAGAACCAATATGGATTACCTTGATCAAATTTTCTGCTCGAAAAGAAAGCCAAGCCAATTTACTTGTTCTAACTTTCTCTTTCATTGGGTTACTTGGCTTACTCCTCAAATAGTTTTTTGTAATCAATTCATATTGACTAATGAGCTCCTGGATTACCGTATCGGGCATTCGTTGAACATTCACCCTGTTCTTTATGTCCTGTACAGTAATTTCCATCCTTCCACCTCTTTTACTTCTCTTTCTTTTTAACCTCTATACTATCTATTAACTTAAAATGTCCTGTACTTAGTAAATAGTTTGCTTTCTCATTTGCAACCTTTTCCTTTACTCCGTTAAAAAAAGTATAGCCATATGCAGTATATGTACCGCCTAATTTTAATTCTATAATCTTCATATACAAATTACCTTACTTAATTCCCAAAATTATCAGGTATATTAGTAAGAATTGCTACTGCATCCATTTCTTGAATAACTGCATCATCATCCAAATGAATAACATAGAATCGCTTATCTTCCATAACAGCAGATTTACCTTCTACAGTCTTACGAACTCGCGTGTCATACGTATTTACCGCAATAAAGTTTTTAGGATCTGCAAAAATAATTACATCATCTTGAATAGAAGGGACTGTAACAATCTCATACCCCAACGGCTTATTAACTTGATCCCCTGTACCTAATAACGCAGCATCACCTAAGCCAGTTGAACGAGTTGTTAAATATTCAATCCACTTCTCTCTACGAGCAGGTGACATAATCCACTTTAAACCTTCATTTTTATATTTATTAGGCATCGCCTTAGATAAATTAAAGATTGAGTCTTTACTAAACCCAGCACTAGCTTCAGCATCTCCCGTTCCCGTCACTAATTTAAAATGATCGACAATATGAGATTTACTTGATTGTTTAATTTGTTTTAACCAGCCATCATTAATTTGTAGAAATGGGTCCTCTGAAGTTACATCCCCATTCCAATGAAGGTCTTCAAGGTCAATACCTAACTGAGTTGACATTAATGTCATAACAGTATCTTCATATCCTTCACCTTCGATATTTTCTCGAAGTAGCTCCTCCGTAATCTCCCATGGTAAACGAATAGAAACTGTATCATATTCAACTTTCGACGTTTCTACACCTGCTCGATAGCCATCATCACTATTTTCCATTTTCCTACGTAAAATTCGACCACCGATTGCAATTTTATCTAATTCACCTTTTTTCGCTTTGCGAATCTCTTTACGATGCAATTGAGAAAATGGAGTTGCATCAAATACCATTCGGAAAAATTCTTTACTTTGTTCCGGATATAATAGCCCCGCTTTCATTCCTCCTGTTGTCATTGTGCTCTTTTCAATTCGTTCAATGCGTGCTAATAATTCTTTATTATTCATAGATTCATTTCTCCTTATCTTTATAGATCTAATCCTACCCATTTATTTACTGGTTTTCTCATCTCGTTTGTTGGTTTGGCATCGGCCCCAAGACTTTTACGAACTTGTGCTGATCGCTCAATTACTTCAAGTCTCTTTGAAATAGGGTCTATTACCTTCTGAATAAATTCACTTGTCTTTTTAGATTCTCTGTCATTTTCTAATTCATTAGTATCATGAGTTGATTCAAATTCTTTATTTAACTGTTCTTCCAACTCCTGTAATCTCTCAAGAAAAGGACCCATTTCTCTCTTTACAATGTCTGCAATTTCATCTGAATTTTGATCTGCATTTTTTTGTAACTTATTTTCTTTAATTTGGTTCATCAAAGAAATCATTTCATCAAATTTTTTATCGTTTTTCTTATATAAGATTTTGCCTACTTCATTTATGGAATTAATAGTAATATCTTCTGGCGAGAAATCTGTATCACCACCCTTCATTGTATTTAAAATTTCCTTCATTTCATCTAAGGTGGAAACCATCCGCTTAATATCTACATTTCCCTCCCAAATCCCAACATAAAATACATCTTCAAACAAATTAAATAGCTTTTGCATTTTAGAGTTTTGTTTACTATTTACTGACTGATTATCCATCTCCTGAGTTTGTTCCTCGTCATAATGTGACTTAAAAAAATTAAACATCTTACGAATTACACCTTTCTCATCTTGTGTAAACTCATCCATTTGTGGCATCTCCATTCTTTCTCCAACCCCTCCCATCGAAAAGCCTGTGATTTTCCCTTTTTTGATCTCTTTCCATGTTTCACTATCGTCTACTCGAACAGTCATAAGCCATGTTCCTTTTTTAATATTTTGTTTCCCAACAACCGTATTATTTTTAGAAATCCAGCTTTCTACTACTGTTCCTTTTCCTGCCAACTCGTCATGGTTTTTATCTATGTATCTATATTTCTCTAAAAAATTATAAGCCGCTCTTTCAATTTCTTCAGCCGTCATAATATCACCATGTGCATCTTCTATATTAGGTTCATAAACAACCCCTGTTACAAGTTGTTTTTCATCTTCCCTCTTTAAAATAGGGACATTTTTCAAAACGTTAGAGCCATTCATGTTCATACCCTTCATAATTGCAAATGGCCTACCATTAGCCCCCTTTGTTACTAATGAAACATAACTAATTTCTACATTTTTCAATTCATTTGGCATAATATATTCCTACTTTCTAGCAAGACTACTAAATCGAATTTGAATCTTCATTTAAAAATTTATCTCCTTCTAGAACTGGTTCGTATCCAATAACTTTTCGGCATTCATTTCTTGTTAATATACTCTTTTCGTATCCATCTATTGCATATTGCATATCACTTGCTCGATCATCTGTATCAATTTCATTTAATTGAAACTGCCAGTCCAATTCCCCCCATGTTCCTGTAAACTCTTTAAATAATTGTGTATTTAATCGATGTTCTAAAATTTGTTGACCTGGTTCAATAATTGATCTTTTATACATTTCATTCATTTCTTTTGCTGTCGTCTGTCCAAGTGATCCTGTCATAGCCCAACCAATTCTATATGGTGGAACTCGATGAGCTACACAAATTTCCATAGCATTATCTTGGCGATATAAACGAAAGCTCGCTTCTTTGACATCAGGCCCTAATTTCTCTAAGCGAGCTTTTGCTCCTTCAGGGACAGGAACAACTGCTAACTTATGATGTTCTCCTTTGGTTTCGACAGAGAAAAATGTTTTTAATTCTCTTTCAACTGAATCATCTATTTCATCAACACCCTCAACAAACAAAACAGCATCTGGAATTGTTTTACCAGTGAAATAATTAATATTGTAATCTCTTACAGCTTGTGATCCTACAATGGAACCAATAGAACTCACATAATCGGGAATACCATAGTATGATGATCTAGAACCAAATTTACGAATTACAATAACTTCACCAGCTTTTTCTTCAGTGTCTAATAACGAGTTTTCATCTAAGCTATCACTAATCATTTCTCCATCTACTAACCTAAAATCATATGGATAACTAAATCTTTTAAACCATCTCTCCTCATTATTTACAATCTGTGCAAATCGAATCTTATCTTTATGCGCACGTACCGTATGTGCTGGAATATGGTGAAGCTGCGTTGGTTCTCCTTTTAAATTACGAACAACCTCTATAATTCCCCAACCTACAGTTTCATAATCCTCCCAAACTGCCCTAAGTATTTCGCTACTTGTCATTTCATTGTTGCAATATCTCATAAAGCGCTTTAATTCTTTATATTGTTCTTGATTTGCCTCTGTCACTTCATCTAGCGGTGCAAAATCAAATCCCATACCAGCAATATCATTTACTTTTGCACTAATACATGCCGAGTGAATAGGGTTACTTTCTCTCAAATTTAATAATACTTGCATATCATATGGAGGCTTTACTAGTTCTTTATCACCGTACACTTGTGCAAATGGATCAATTGCCATTTGTTTACTTTGAAGTTCCTCATTACGTAAAGTCATCTCACGATTTTGTAATTTAAGTACTTTCACATTCTTAATTGCTTTCTTCTCAACCATAAAATTTATGCCTCCTTTCATATACAAATCATTTATTCAATGTTTTTCATAAAAACTTTACCAATATAAAAAAGCTGAACATTACATGTTCAGCTAAACCCTTTTTATTTTTCCACCCATTATTTTTTTTTGCTTAGTAAAAAAGTATTCTAAGGCTTGTGACGTTGTATCTACTTGATCATTATGCTTACCAGATGGGAAAGAAGCTAATTCATCTACATAATCATATACCCAAGATTGTATTTTAGGATTAGGTATATATACATTTCCAGATTGAAATTCAGGGGATATTGCCTCAGCACGTGTTTCCTTTGAACCCTGTGGATTTATAGGGATAATTCCACTTATTTCATTCTTCAATGAACTAATAATGGCAGGGCCATTTGCTTTTTTTTCAACTAATTTCGGAATGGACTTTTTAAAACCAGAATTCCGAAGGATCGACTCATATTTATGATGAAAAACAACAAATGCTTTCTTTGTTTCTAGGAAATTCATTTGCGCCCTCACTTGATCAATTAAATATTTGTCTCCATCTATTTTTCCCCAAATCTGTCCAACCACAAATGAACTTTTATTTGTAGTATTATCAAAAGCCATATCCCAGGAAGTAATAATTTGATCAAATTGTTCCCAATTTGGTAACACATCATAATATTGAAACCAGTTCCTTTTAAAAATATTCCCTATATCACTTGATGGTTTTTGTTGCCATAAAGATAACCAAGAGCGTGCAGAGGAAAACTTCTTTTTATCTTCATAATAATTTTGGCCATAGTGTTCAACCCATAAGCCTCTTCCTATTTCTCTGTTCAATGGATCATCCCTTGACTCTGCTATAGCAGGAATTGATAACACAGTCCATTTCTCCTGTTCTTTCTCTAACAATCTACCAGCTAAATCGTCCTCATGCCATCGCGTCAAAATTAGAATTACCTTTGCACCTTTTTGTAAACGTGTAGATAAAGTATCTTCCCATTCATCCCATAGTCTATTTCGGTATGTAATTGATTCGGCCTCTTGGCGATTTTTAATAGGGTCATCAATAATTAATAAATCTGCTCCTTCCCCTGTAATCGAACCACCAACTCCTACAGACAACATTCCACCAGAGTGGTTATGTAGTGCCCAATCTGTTACGGAACCTTGTCGCTCATCAATTCTAATATTAAATATTTCTTTACCAAACTCTTCAATCTTAGCACGATTTCTTCTACCAAACTTTTCAGCTAAACTTGATGCATAAGATACCTCTATAACTCTCTTATTTGGATACTTTCCTAAATACCAACTTGGCAATGTTTCTGTTATAGACTGTGATTTTGAATGCCTAGGTGGCATAAACACCATTAATCTATTAGTCGATAATTTCTCTTCAATTAAATCTTGGCAAATCTTTGTTATTAATTTTGTGTGCTTTGCATGTTTATAGAATCCCTTATGTGTATACTGAACATAGAAAGGGGTAGTTCACTTTTGCCAATTCCTTAAATGTATTTTCATCTATTAACTTATGCACATTCATCCGTGTCATGATTGTAATTCCCCTCCTTGAACTTTCTCAAATAATTTCATAGCTAAATCAAGCATTTCCTCATCACACCCAATTTTCATAGCCATTTTATTATGCTCTACTTTCATTTCTCCTGAATGATTTACGTTTGCTTGCAATTGATCTTTTCTTCCCCATTTAGTTGGGAATTTTCTTTCTAATCTCCATGCTGCGGCTTTCCAATTAGATTTTGCATGCTCCCCAATTGTCTCAACGTCTCTAGCTTCACTAAATGCTAATGCCTGATCAATTTCCATGACTAACTTCACATAAATCTTATCTTTTCTCGGTACTACTTCACCTGTCTTTTCACTCGTTTCAATTGCTCTACGCCCTTGTTTTAACCAAACATAAACTATACTTCTACTAATTCCAACTAACGCACATGCGGTTTCAATATAATTCCCTACTCTAATATATTGGGTCAACCTATTTATCAGCTCATCATTCAATTTCATTGGTCGCGCCACTAGCATTCCCTCCCGTTTTAACTCATCATTTGTACTTCTTTTTCTAAACACTCAATACATATTGTTGTTATATTGTCGTCAACTACCTCACGAATTAACATTTGTTCACAATACTGAATTGTGATTGGAAATTTCAAAACCCACAAACATTTTTCAAGACAAATTGAACATATTGGCATTGTATCTATATCTTGTTCTAACATCTAATCGCATCCTTCTGTAGTTTTTCATGTACTACTGCCTATTTTGTAGTAAATAAAAAGATGCCGTCACTTTTAAAATCTCTCATTTAATTTATAGATATCCTTTGGATCACTCTTTCTTTTTGCTAGTATCCATTCTTCATTTTTTATATTTCATTTAAACTTATTTTATTACTCTCTATTTATAGGTGGCACTATGGTGACAAGAATGTATTTGTAAATGAAAAAAAGCCTTAACTACTTTCGCAGAAAAGACTTTTTCTTACTTGTTTAGCAATTTTTATTTCAGATCTATATAGAATCGTTTTAATTGTGCTTCTTGAAACATTCAAATATTTAGCAATTTTCTCTTGTGTAATGCCTCTTCCTCTTGACATGATATATATTTCTCTTTCATATTTTGTCAAAGTAGAGAGCGCATCTTCTAGTTTTATTCTTTCCCATTCTGAAATGACACTTTCTTTGTTTTCATCATCCCATTCATATGTTGTATCAGTACTACGAAAATACCTTTGCATTAACAAGGAATCATATGATTTTTCTCGTTGATAAGCAGCTCTACGTTCTATTCCCCTGCGATTACCTGGCATCTTTGCATTCTTCATCCACTCCAAAGCATATGTGACATCACTAATCATACTTGTTAATATTTTAATCTCTTCTTCTTTTGCACTTATTTTTGCACTCTCTAGCTTACATAACGTTTCTTTATATTGGATAATTAAATCTCGCATATACCATTCCCACCCTTATAACAAAGCAAAATTGTTAAAAATAGAGACCATCTAAATCTACATTTAATTTCCATTTATTTTTTCTCATCAAAAACTAAAATTTTTTTAAAAAAATCTTCCTTAATACTATTTATCATTGCTACTTTGTACTTATATGATATATGTATATAACGATTCGTTTTTATCTCTTTTTCATCATTTTTTTACATAAAAATAACCACCTGTTTGTTTACACAGGTGGTTATAATCCATATTAAAAACTTATTTATGATTAATAATCTTAACACTCCTCAACCTCAATCCCTAATGCATATGCATAGTTGTAAAAAGCAGTATTTCTTTTTCTATAATAATCTCCCTCGGATAAATTCAACTCTTTCATAACCTCATATCTATTAACTCGATTCTTTAACAAATATTTTTGAATAATTATTCTATCACTTTCAATATCTAGCTTTTCTAACCCTTTGTTCATCGCAATAATATAATTGACCCGCTCTTCTTTCGCATTTTCTTTTAATATATTTTCTTTCGAGAGTACCGTTTCATTAAGATAATTACACTTCATAAATAATCTGTATTTCTTTATAGCTTTCAGTACATTTTCTTTAGTAGCTTCTTTATTTAATACTGGTAATTCTATATTTAACATGTTAAGCCCCTTTCTTATCATTTATCCTTAATCATAATTTGAATTTCACATATCAAAATCATTACAATGATTTGCTATTAAGGCTTATATCCTTCATGTATTATTTCATACATTGTATTGCTAACATTTATTTTCTTATCCTTATAATTTTTGATTAATTTTATTAACTCATCACTATTTAATTCGTACAATTGCTTATCCTTATATTTGTAAATTCCATTTTCAATAAGTTGATTAATTAAAAATAACTTCATCTTGCTGCACCACCATATCTTCAACGAAAAATTGAATTTCTATATCTTTTGAATTATAATAACAAATTGCGCCCCCATTTATCGGAACACATCCTACTACAATTTGAGATTCACTTCCACTTTTTACAATAGCCACTTTATACAATTTATTATCTCTTTCAACTACATCACCAAGTCTAAACTCATTTATTTTACGCCCTTTAATAGCGAATAATTTTGCCCGTTCAAATAATAATTTTTCACTTTTTTCAGCTTTCCTAATTTTTAATTTCGTACTCTTTTCAAAATGACCATAATTATTAGAGAACTCCTCTCCATTAATCCAGAACCAACTACCATGCTTTATTTCTTTTTCATTTTCTTTACAATATTCAGCGATGAATTTTTCACTTTTTTCATTTTCAATATACAATAGTTCTCCTTTTCGAATTGTTTCTCTACAATCTATAAATTCATTCTCAAAAAAGAAATTAATTTGTTGATAGCTTTCTTTTTTACCTAAATAATCAGCAATCACTCTTTCACCTTCTATCTTCCAACACATCGGTGTCTCTTGTACTGTTGTAATCCAATTTGTTTTCATTCGTTTAATTGCTTCAAATCCTTTATATGTTCTCATTTTCAAGATGCCTCCATTTAATTATTTAAAACATATAGAATAAACTTAAAAACTGCTTTCAATGTACATATGTGGAATTTCTGATTAAATGCTCTTTCCATTCCTCATATTCTTTCTTAACTTCCGAATCACTTCACTTACTCGCTAATTAAAAGAACCAATTCATACAGTACAAATTTCTTGAACAATATGTTTTCATCTGCATCTATATTTCCTACACAATATATATTCTTTTCCTAAAAAGGTAATTTTCTCTTACGCTTATCTCTTGTTTTTTTAAATTCTATGTGTCGATATGTATTAAACATACGAGATGTAACTCTTTCATCGTACGCTTTTATAATTGCCTCACCTGTTAAATTTGTTGTAATAATTGTTTTTTTTCCTTGTCGTCCATCAAATAGTTTAAATAACACACGATTTACAAATGCTGTTGCTTTTAAATCATTAATATCCATATCCCCTAGCTCTGCTCCTAGATCATCAATGACTAATAAATCCATAGAAATTAGCATATTTGTTATGCTATGCTCTGTTTCACAAGATTGCGTATTAAATGTCGAACGTATGTAATCAAAGAGTTCTGAACTTGTAACATACATAACTTTATCCGAACTTTGTTCATTCATTTCATGTGCTATAGAGTATGCAATATGACTTTTTCCGGCTCCAACTTTCCCCACAAGAATCAAATTAAATCGAATATCATTTAAATAGTCTGTAAGAGCCTTTTTAGCTAAAATTAAATTCTTTTCATCCTCTTCACATTCTGATATAAATGTCGAAAATCTAGCTAATTTAATAGTTTCATCTTTAATAAGACTATGATCGTAAAATATACTTTTACGTTTTCTTTCCTCTTTCTCATAACGAAAAACATTCATTTCTTTTTCTAACCTTCTATTTTCTTCTTCTAAACGACATACTGGACAAATCGTTTCACCCTGAATCTCCATCAATCTTACCATTCGCTTCCTCTCCTGATTACATATCACACATGTTTCAGAAAGGAAGTTCATTTTCTTCGAAAGACTTTGTACTATATCTGTTACCTTTGTTAAAGCCATTTGATTTCACCATCTTTCTCTGCTGCAAATATCCCTCAAATTTAGTTCCAAATAAGGTTTCTGGTCTTAAATATTTTGCCTGTTCTGTATAAAGCCATTCTTTCGCCTTCGTCTCAATAACTTCTTTGAATTCATTTATATTAAATCCCTCTTGTAGTCTAGATTTAATTAACATTTGTGTCTTTTTAGTTGAAATACGATAACTTGTATTACATACACTGTTGAGATAATTAATTATCTCTACTATATCTTTTTGAGTGGTATTCTCTGAGTTAATCTTTTGTGTAGTCTCTGGTATTGGTTGAGACATATTATCATTTTCCATCATGACAATATGTTCTTTTCGTTGAGACAATTTGTCACAAACGTTATCTATTTCTAATTCAACTAGTCTGTCATAATTTATTGAATACCATTTTGTTTTATCAAACTTTAATTTGTTATAGTTACCACTTATCAATAAATTAAACTCTTCTAGATTTTTAACAATACGTTTCAACGTTCTTTCATTCCAAAACGGGAATTGTTTATGCCAATTTGAAATGCTATTATAGACCCAATAACGATCATCATAATAATGTTTCGAGCGCTTGAGCCAATAATGTATTTGTTGAAGAAAAATTGCCTCGTTCAATCCAATCTTACTTGCTAATCGAGGTAATACTAATAATGGCTCATCCTGTATTAGCAAACTACTCATTTTATCTTCCTCCAGATTTTTTCTTAAAATCAATATATTAAGCTTCTTGAATATTAAAGGTTTTATTCTCCAAAACCTTTAAATTTCCCAACCTATTAATACTTTTATAGCGTGATTAGCTTGCTTCCTTGTAAGATCACTCAGTGATTGAATTTTAAGTTTTACTTTTAATTTATTTTTGATTTCCTCTTTTGAAATTACTCCATCATATTCCAATGCTATTATATGAATTTTGGCATAAATCATTTTTAACTGTTTATTCGAAAGTTTTTCTGATTCGAAACAACTAGTATTTCTAAATTCTTTATTCTCATTAGTACTCTTGCTGACATATCCTTGTTTTTTTGTCACTCTAAAAACCATGATTAATCCTCCTTACAATAGGACTTCCTATAAGATTTGTTTTTTTAAGACGATAGTCTTTCTTTTCTTACACCACATTCTCTGTTAGCCAATTTAATAAAAATGCCTTCGTTTCTTTAGCCGAAAAATACCATTTCCCGTCCACTTTAAATTTTTGTAAACACTGATCAAAATAGAATTCTTTTTGAATAGTAATCCTCGACATGCACGTTCTTTTTTAAAATTCCCTTGTATCCCAAAATAAAAATTCTGCACCCACTTCTTTAAGCTTTGCTTCTAATTTTTCTAAATATAATCTTTTGATCACTCTTTCACCTACTTGAATATTTAGCATTCTATATTTCATCTAGATTTTTATATACCAAATACACTTTAGCGTTTCATTTTTTAGATTTCTTTCCTTCTTTTCTAAGTAAAAACTATATATAAAGTACCTTTAATAGTAGGATTATTAGATATTTTGTTTAAAATACCTCAAAAAAACATCCTATAATCCATATATAAATACGTGCATTTTTGTCACAAATTATTTAAAAAAAGATCAGGGAATAATTCTTCTATAGATTTCTCTAAATAGCACGATAACATATGTGCCTCTTTCAGAGTGAATTCACTTTTATTATGTTCTTTTGCCCAATATGTACGTGGAGAAACATTAAGAAAATCAGCAACTTCTTCAATAGTTTTTCTCTTTAATTTTCTTTCTAAAAATATCATCTTGTGCATTTTTGTCACCTCTTTTCAAATTCAAATATAGTACTACGTGACAAAACAGTCAAGAATTTTTTTACCAAATCACGAAGAAAGTTGCATTTTTGTCACACCAATTATATAATCAATCAAGACGGAGGTGACAAAAAGTCATGAAATCATTCGGTTTAAAATTATCTCAATTGATGAAGAAAAATAATATGACAGACGAGCAATTAGCTGAATTATTATCTGTTAGTAGAACTACTGTTTTGCGGTGGAGAAATGGTGAAAGAAGCCCTAAAATGTCAAAAATATCTCAAATCGCTAAGATATTAAATGTCTCTGCAACTTACTTTATTGATGAAAATGAATCCTATTGTCCTGAAGATCACGCAATTACCAAACGAAATATTCCCATTTATGGTACAATCGCAGCTGGTAAACCAATTGAAGCTATAGAAAATGTAATTGGGGATATACAGGTACCTGATATCATTTTAGATAAATATGGATTTGAAAAACTATTAGCACTTCGTATAAACGGAGACAGTATGAATAGAATTGTACATGATGGACATATAGCTGTACTTGAGAGGACAACAAATATAAATAATGGCGACATAGCCGCTGTACTCATCAACGGATATGACGCCACTTTAAAAAGAATTTACAAAACCAATAATAGAATTATCCTAGAACCAGATTCTTTTAATCCTAGTATACATCCATTAATGTTTGATTGTACAGATATAGAAAATTGTCCAGAAATAAAAGTAGTTGGAAAATACATTTGGAGTTGTGCACCAATTCAATAATATTTCATCAATGAATTAAGTTATTTTTTAATAAATTTTTAAAGTAAGGGGGCTTTCTCCCCTTCTTTTTTATAGCAGGAATTTATCTTGTCTAGTTTCAAGAAATCTTGATTTTTTTGTGAGCGTTTTGTGGGTGAATTACTCTTCTTTCAAATAAAAGTGTTTTACCCACAACATAAAAAAACTCAGCACGTTTTGTGTCAGGAATTTGAACTTCTTATTATAGAGACATATACTGCCCGCTTTCGCCTCTTAAACGTTCAATCATACTTGGTACTTCTTCAAAATCTATACTTGATTGCTTTTTCTTGCTCAATACAAAATACCTTTCTTACAAATTAATACAATAATCTAATATTAACATGGTGCAGTTTTAGGGGTAAGTTATCAGAAGACATATGAAGTAAGCACCTTACAAATTATAATAAATTGAATCTTAGTAAAACAAAAAGAGATGTCTTAGTAGTATACCTAGGACATCCTCTTCATTTTATAATATCTAGATTCTATACATCCCTAACAATTAAATTTTTATTCTACCTAAAACATCGTATTATCATTAGCTGCTTCATTTGGAATCTCTTGAATTACATCCCAGTGATCGACAATCTTTCCATCCTTGTTACGAAATATATCGACTATAGCAACTTCTCTTATCTTGAGAATTAGTACGAGAATGTACATGAAGAGCAACTGTATCCCCTTCAGCTACTACACGTTTAATCTCTGCAGAGGAATTAGGTTTTTTAACAAAATACTCCTTAAAGAAATCCATGAAGGCTTTTTGTCCATAAGCAACAAAAGGATTATGTTGCTTATACTCTTCACCTACATATTTTTAGTAAACAACTCATAGTTGAATTTAATATATCTAATTCCTTTTATTATCAGAATAAGCCTTTACAACAACTATTTATTATTTTTCATTTCATTAATTCTATAATTTCTTTAATACACTTACCATTATCCATTGTTATATCTAATTTCTATTTAAATTTAATTATTGTTAGGTAGTTTCTACGGTATGATATTATCACACAATTAGTTATACATATAAAAAAGGTTTCCTTCCTTATAACAGGAAACCTTTTACGTGTTATTAACCTACAAACCTAAAATTTCAACAATCTGACGGGCCTTAGCATTATCTATATAATAATGCATCTCTAACCCTCTTCTTTCTGAGCGGAGTACGGTTCCCCTCAATTTTGATAAATGTTGTGAAACAGTGGATTGTGGAAGTCTCAATATCTCCGTTAACTGTGTAACATTGCATATTTTATGGTGCATTAATTCATTTACAATTTGTAATCGAACAGGATGTGCCATTACTTTTAATACATCTACATCGTCTTCATGGATTTCAGCTAGATTTCTTTCAGATATTAATGTTATCATTTCGCATTCTCCTTTATTATTAATTTCTATTTTCCTTTTATCCTTATAATTAATACTTATAGCTAATTACCATTTGTCCTGTTGAGAAAATATATTCTCTTTTTAAAACAAAAAGGACACCAATTCATAAAAACGTTTTTTACTGCTTTAATGAATTGATGCCCTCTAATTTTTTGACCAGAATACATCTTGTTTTAAAGGATATTTTCAATTCCTTTTTCTCAAATCTAGTAAAAAATTTGTATTTTCTTTAAAATCCATATTAAGAATATTCTTCAAATCCTGAAAGCATAAGTTTGCGGCAAACTTATGCTTCCTATCACATTCCACACCAATCAGGATAATTAACACTATCAATGCAGTACTAACTATCTTAATTGAATATTAGTAATAGTGAGTCTAAACATTATCAATTTACTTTATATTACATGTATGTAAAAATAATGGCATGATAAGCTTTTTCAAATTTTTCTCCTTGTAAAGATTTGAAAATAGCATTTCAATACTCTCCTTACTGTTAATATGCCTAGAAAAAGAACCCCATAGGGTTCTTTTTCTGTTCATTCCCTAAAATCCCATATTAATAAAAAAAGAAGAGGGATATATCCTCTCTTCACCAATAAAATCGAACATCTTTACATTTAAGGAAGGGCATCCATTCATCAAGAGATGAAAGGAACAACAATAGTTCACCTAGTGAATTATAACACAAACCCAATTCCATTAATAGGTAATATTAACATTATTGGAATAATTGTGGCAAAATTGTTAAGTATCTTAATATTAAAAGGCTTTATATGTATGTAAATTGAAATTGGATAGTGTAAGGATAAAATATAAGGGGGATATATCATGTTTAACAAAAAACAAACATTCGTAACAACGGTAACAGCTTTAACACTAGGATGTGGATTTACATTCGGATTAACACCGGCCTTTGCAGATTTTAACAAGATTTCCGCCAACAATATTCCTGTTCATTCTATTCAGAACCAAGAACAAGAACCTTTTACTGGATATGTCATTTCAGTAGAGAACAATTATTTAGTAGTTGCTGCTACGTCTACAAAAGATGAAGCTCTTGCTTATCAACATGATTGGTGGGATCTAGTTTCTCAAAATAAGATTTTAAGGGTCCCTGTTTCAGATGGTGCAAACTACACATTAGGTGAGAAATTAAATGTATATGCAGCTGCATGGACTAAATCCCTACCACCAATAGCTGTTATGCCTACAATTGAAAAAGTAGCTCAGTAAGAAATTTAAAACAGGTTTAGGGTATCATTCTAATTAGAATGATACCCTTTATTTTACCAACTTTTTCTCTTATTAATAAAGCTGCCTAGCGATAAATATGAAATAGCTACAGTAAGCAAATCCCATAACCTTTGTTTATTAATCAAGATGACACACCGCAATCTTGCACGTCAGCGATACTAGAAAATAGACTTCGCCTTCAGTAGCAAGAATCCCACTGACGTTAGTCAGCTTGTGGATTTAGCCATAGGGGTGTAAATTATTCTCATAATAAAAAGGAAAATAATCCAATTTGGATTTCCATTCTCTTGGTAACTCTGAACTGCCTCGTATATCTTCCTCTTCCCCTCATGAACTGTTCAATCTCCTGTTTTATATACACCCCATTGTTCAATAAGAGATTTCTTTTTCTTTTGTTGTAACTGTGAAGGTATCACTTTTCATTGATTCATTACCAGATGTATCCACAGCAGATTTTTCATACTTATATGTTGTATTCGCTCGCAAATTCTTATCGATAACTGAATTTTTATGAGAAGTACCTATTTCTTTCATAGCTCCTCCGACTTCTTTGTATACAATACAATGACTCATATCTACATTGTCTGTTGCAGATTTCCAATTAAGTTCTACACTATTTGAGGTAGTCTTTACTTCTTATAGTCAAGATGGCTTGGTTGGCACTTCTATATCTGGTTTTTCATCATTTATTAGATTCACATCGTAGAAAACGTTTATATTTTTAGCTACATCCCATACCGCTACAATAATCAATGTACCCACTAAGATTAGTGGGTACATTGATTATTTATAAGGTAACGTATTTCCTTTCTTCTAGTGTAATTTCTAAATGCACCATACCTAGCGAGCGAAAATGTGAAATGAATTGACGAATCAAGTTCATCATTTTGAGTTCTGCAGATCTTTGCTCTTATTTAAACTGAACAGAATTTCTTCAGAAATTATTCTTGCATACTTATCCAGAAGTGCTATTGTATTTTTCATTTCTATGTAACTCGTTTCAGGGTTTATTGAACAAATTCTTATAACTACTTGACCGTTTAATACCGTCGTAAAGACCCCTGCATAACCACTATTTACAATTCTTCTAGAAATTTCTGTATTGATTTTATTTAATATCTCATCTTCAAAAGCCTTTGGTGAGAATCGAAAATTTAATATCCCTAAGTTAGCTCTGGTTACGATGCTCCAATCCTTGTACTTCAACACTTCACTTTCTGCATATTCTGCTAGACTTATACCATGATTAATATATCCTCTAATCTTTTCCAACCCCAGAACTTGCAAAGTGAACCACAACTTTAAAGCTCTAGCTGGACGAGTAAGTTCTATACCAAAATCCCAAAAATTAATTTCTTCATTATTTATTTGAGCATCTCTTAAATATTCAGGATTAGTATTAAAGCTATTAAATAATAAATTTTTTTCTTTAACCAAAATCATTCCACAACCATATGTTTGAAATAACCATTTATGCGCATCCCAACTTATGCTATCAGCGTTTTCAATTCCTTTTAATTTAATTTTATAATCTTTTAAAAGAAGAACAGTAGCTCCATAGGCTCCATCAACATGCATCCAAAGATTAAACTTTTTGCAAATGATATGAATTTCCTCCATATTATCAATACTTCCTGTATTAGTGGTTCCAGCACTCGCTATAACTATAAATGGCTTTAAACCGAATTTTAGGTCTTCTTTAATTTGTTCACACAACATCTTTGTATTCAATTTAAAACATTTATCAGTTTGAATTATTCTAATATTACTTTCGTTTATGCCAATTATTTTTAGACCTTTGATTATAGATGAGTGTGTTTGATCTGAGATGTATGCTACTCCTTTTGCCAAATCTCCATTAAGCTTGTTATCGCGTGCTACAGTCAAAGCTGTAATATTTGCAATAGAACCACCTGATACAAAAATCCCACCAGATTGATTTGAGTAACCTATTTTATTATTTAACCAAGATATGATTTCCTTTTCAATAAAACTAGCCGTAGGTGTTGACATCCAACTCCCTGCATGCATATTATACGCATTTGTCACAACATCAGCTACCCACGAAATTAATGACGCAGGACCAGGTACAAAACCGAAATATCTAGGGTGATTTAGTTTAGCTCTATATTTATAAATATATTCTACTGCATCAGATATAACATCGCTCATCGGTCTACTTTCACTTGGTATCTCTAAATCACCCAATATACTAAATACATCCTCGTTTGCGAATTTAATTACATCTTGGTTATGCAAATTTTGCTGATCTGATAAAAAAGATTTAATAAATTTTCCAATGTTCTCTTCTATTTCACTTAGGTTATCGATATTGTTTTTCATAAATAATCAATCCTTCTTTTTAAATTATTTATCAAGTCTAATAATAAAAAATATTATAACAACTCCAAAGAGGAATCTTTGTTTTTAAAGTTAGCTTTAACGACCTTAGTTGCTGCTTTTCTATGTAAGTATTACCTCTTAGGTGATTAATAGCTTATGCGTCCTACATTCATAAGACGTAATTTAGTTATTAAGCTAATTTTCCGCTAAAAGAATCCCTCTAAATTTAATTATTAGAGGGATTCTCTTCTTTAATAAAAAAGAAAGATAGAATAGCAGTAAGTAGAACAAAACAAAATGCTGCTAAGCTCGTATATTCAACTCCAGTTAAAAAGGCAGAGTTCGCAATATTGAGCAAATCATTAGCTATATCTTTTGGTAAAGAATTACTTACGGATAAAGCACCTGCAAGCGTATCTGCCGAACCTTCTGAAATCTCATCATTAAGATAGTTTGGTAACAAAAACGATTTTCTATACCACCACGTTATCGCTCCTCCAATTAGAGTCGTACCCAGAACAACTCCAACTTCATAAGCAGTTTCACTTACGGATGAGGCCCCTCCAGCTTTTTCGGGAATGACTGACGAAATGATAAGGTCATTAGATACTGTAGCAATAATACCAACACCACTATTAATGAACAGAAATGATAAACCAATAATTAGAGGTGTAAGTGTTAAACTATATACAGCTAAAAAAGAAATAGCTATAAGAATAAGGGAGCCACTAATTATAAAATTTGGTTTAACCTTTTGCGCAATTGCCACAATTGCTATTCCAGAAACAATAGCCAATAATTCACCTGGGGCAAGGATAAGACTACTAACTAATGGCGATATTCCATGTGATATTTGAAGCAATTGTGTTGCAAAAAAAATAAAGCCTATTAATGAACCTAAGCTTATCATATTGATGAATACAAGCGAGGAAAAGCTTGTATTTCTAAAGAGACTCATATCTAACAATGGATTAGGTAAAACAAGCTGTCGTTTTACAAACAGAAAACCAAAAATCACTCCAATAAATATACTTAGAAATGTTAATGGCCATTCTCCTCCTGTAGCAACTTGTTTCAAACCAAACATAATACCAAACATTGCAATGAAACTAATTCCAATACTTAAGAAATCTATTTTTCCAGTTAACTTTTCTGTTGATTCATGAATAAAATTACGAATCAACAATATTACAGGAATAAAAAAAGGAATTGCAATTAAAAAGATAGAATGCCAAGAAAAGAAAGTAAGCAATACTCCACCAACAACCGGTCCAATTGACGATCCAATCGTTAAGCAAGTAGCCCAAGCAGCTACTACTAATCTTCGTTCCTCTCTATCTAGAAAAGTTGAACGTATTAAAGCTAATGTGGCTGGTAAAATCATTGCGCCAAAAAAGCCTAGAGCTGCTCTTCCAGCAATAATATGGCCTGCATTTTGCGAAAAAATGATTAAAAAAGATACTATAGAAAAGCCAAGACTGCCGATAAAAAGTACATTTTTGTGCCCTTTGCGATCACCAAACCCTCCCATAGTAACAAGTAAACTTGCCAGTACTAAAGCATAAGCATCAATTATCCAGAGCTGTTGAGCAGCACTAGGAGATAATGCATATGTGATTTGTGGTAAGGAAAATGAGAGTATAGTATTATCAATTGTAACGCTCAAAACAGGTAATAAGATTATTAAAAGCGCCAATAATTTTGGTTTACTTCTAATAATCGAGACAAAAGGTCTAACAGATTTTTCTTCCATAATACGACTCCTTCTATTGTGAACATAAGAGTAATCAATTATAAAATATTAAAATATTGGTTGCATTTTACTTTGAGCTCATTTAAAGATCCACCCAAAACATCTTCATGATTTTTCAACAAAATAGAAAAGTCAGTGAAGTAATCGCCTTCTATTATCCTAATTAGATTACATATAGAATCGATTACATCGGCTCTAATATTCTCAGCATAAGGATTATGCTTTTGAATGTCCCAATAAACATCAGGTGAATTTTCTGTTAGTCTAGCTGATAGACATAACATCATCTGCATAGGTGGTGGGGAGAGCTGTATTAGTTCTTCTATTGAAAAGTTATGTTTCTCGCTTAATACACTAATCAATGATAGAGTTAAAATATGAGGAAGTGCTTGAACAAGAGAAACTTTCTCATCATGGCTATGTGGGTCAAACTCAAATGCTACCATATCATTATCTTCAATTAAATTTTTCACCATAGTATAAACCTCAGAATTTTCCTCCTTTACTATGGCTACTCCTCTTCCTTTATAAGGCAAAGTGGGAGAGAACATAAAATTAATACCTACCAAAGGGTTATTCGGTAAAAAGGTCTTAGCATGCTTGAAAAAAGAAGATTGTATTGAACATGTATTTATTATTTTTACCTCTTCCTTAATTAAATGAGACTTTGATGACATTACTTCTAAGCAGGCAGCTTCAGGTAATGCAAAAACAATTGCATCACCCGAAGAGAAAAGATAATTAATATCATCAGATAGTACATCAGATACTATGATTTCTAGGTTTGAATAATACTTTTCGCACTCAGTCCTTAAAAAATTACACTCGAACTTATCTTTATCTAAAATTACTAGATTTTTTCCAGACTTCATTAGTAATTCGGATATAAACCGTCCTATTAATCCATTTCCTCCTAATATAATAATTTTCTCATTTTCCATTTTTATTTTGAACCCTCCTTATACTCTGAAACGGGACACAAGCTTTAATTAATGTTTCTTGAAACTCATCTTCAGGCTCTGATGCCTCTATAATAGCTCCTCCTACTCCAAAGGTTGCAACTTGATCTTTAAGGACTATAGTTCTAATTACAATACTTAAATCCGTATAACCGTTAAAACCAACCCATCCTATAGACCCTGAATATATACCTCTAGGAGACTCTTCAAGTTCATCTATTATTCTCATGGTTCGCAGTTTTGGAGCTCCAGTCATTGAGCCTCCTGGAAAGCATTTTCCTATAGATTTAAAAATGCCATTTTTCCAATCTAATTTTCCAGCGACTGTTGAAACTAACTGGTGTACAGATGAATATGTTTCTACAACAAAAGCTTCTGGTACACGCACTGTATCAGGATAACAAACTTCATTAAAATCATGTCTTACTAAGTCAACAATCATTAAATTCTCTGCTCTATCCTTTGAGGAATTCATTAAACTTTCTTTTTCTAAACTATCTTGTTTTTCAGTAGTGCCTCTTGCTCTGGTTCCCTTAATTGGTTTAGATGTCATTTCTCCCTCTTCATCAATACTTATAAACATTTCTGGAGAAGAGCTTAATATTGAAAAACCCTTGGTATTGAAAAAGGCACTGTATCTCACTGGGCTCAAAAGCCTCATTTCTTTATAAAGCAATAATGGATCAAAACTATAAGGCATTGAAGCACGATTGGTTAAACATATTTCGTAAGATTCACCTTCAGTAATGTATTTTTGACACAATTTTATCTTTTCTTTATAATCATCACCAACAATTTCTAAATTAACCTCATCTTCTGTTGGGGGGATTAAGCGTTCGATTTTTCTTGTTTGTATAAACTTTTCACTCTTATTAACTATAGCGTCTGGTATACTTAAAGTTTCACCCCAAAAGTTACACATATAACTCTTTTGATTTTTATGATCAAACACTAAGATATTTTTAGGTAAATAAAGAACTGCATCCGGCATATCTGATGTATGTTTATTTGGAATCCCTCTAAGGGCTTTTAATTCATATCCTAAATATCCAACGACCCCTCCTTGAAACGGATGAAGAACATCTTTTGAAATTTTATTGTCAATTAAAGAAAATATACAATCCATGACCTCGTAAAAGTCTCCATAAATCGATTCTTGACCTTTAGGACCAGTTATATCCAATCTTGAATCTCTAACATAATAAATGAAGGAAATTGTAGAATCTTGATCACAATTTCCCATAATCGAATACCTACTGCCAAACTCACTTGATAACTCTCCATCTAACCAAAAACTATCTTTTGAACCATAAAATAAATTTTCATATACTTCTATACTAGAGAACCCTAAATCTTGTTCAATATTCTTTGAAGCCACACTCATTGGACAACCTACACGTTCTAACTTTTCTTTAAGCGAAATCTGGTACATTTAATTGCCTCCCGTAGGAATTTTCCATAGAAATTTCAATGAAATTTCTAATTAACTCAACACCAAACTCCGAATCAATTGACTCGGGATGAAATTGCACGCCATAAATAGGTAACTCTTTATGTGCAATGCCCATTATTAAACCATCTTGAGTTTGAGCGGTTACCTTAAGTGAAGGAGCGAGTTTGGTACAGATCAAAGAATGATATCGCACTGCGAAAAAACTATTTGGTAAGTCCTTAAATATATTTTCGCCACTATTAAAAATACACTCTTTATAACCGTGTACTGGTTTAGGAGCCTTTCCGACCTCTCCACCTAAACAATAATTAATACCTTGGTGACCCAAACAGATGCCTAAAATGGGAATATTCACTTCATTAATTATCCTTTTACATATACCAAAATCTTCATCTTTTTCTGGTGTTCCTGGGCCAGGAGATAATATAACATTTTTAAATTCAGATAAATTAATTTTATCAAAAGGATAATCATTAGTTATTACTATAGGACAGGTATTAGTTACTCTATAAACGTATTGCGCAATGTTATTGGTAAAAGAATCATAATTGTCTATTATTAGTGTTTTCATTTGTTTTCTTTCATTCCTTTAATCAATTTGTCTTCTACCTCACATGTTTCATTAATTATAATTTTGAATATATCTTCAATATATTTCGGATTTATATTTTCTTCTTTCGCTATTATACTTGTTTTCTTTAATACTTCTTCGATTCTTTTAGGTTGCATCATATTAATATTGTATTTGTATTTATACCTTGCTATTTCTGTACACACTCTCATTCTTTCCGATAACAGTTCAACAATTTTAGTGTTTATATTATCGATTTCTGATCTCCACTCTTCAAGTAAACCTTCCTTCATTAATTATTCCTCCTTTACTACATTAAATAATTTCATCATTACAATTTGCTAGATGAAAATTTCATTTTAATAATACGCGATTCATATATGTTTGTATCAAATAGTAAACTAGTAAAAACTAATATTGATGATAATTTATTAAAGATAAATGATATTTAAATAATCCTTTTCATTCCTTACTTAAACACATTGTTCTCATCCTTATTTATTGTCTATAACCTATAGTAAATATAGAAAGACCTGTTTCGTCTGAATAGTTCTCATTTATTATTGTTTGTATTTTATAAAAATTATTCTTTGCTAATATCTCACTGACGCTTTCTCCTTGATTTTCGTCATGTTCTATTAATACTACTCCGTCTTTTTTTAATGTTTCCTTTGCAAATAGAGCCGAAGCATTAATAATATCTAGACCACCCTGTTCTGCATATACAGATTCTTCAGGATGATGTACCCCCCACTCAGGAGGTTGTTTCATTTTTTTAGGTACATATGGGGGATTCGATATAACTATATCCGCTTCGCCTGATTTTTGGATCATTTTGTCACTATATTCTTTGATGTCCCCTTTGCAAACTGAAACCCTTTTGGCATTATGACGTAAAATGTTTCTCTTGAGATACTTTGCAGCTACATCTGATTTTTCTATACAAATAATTTTTGCATTAGTCATTTTCCACATCTCAATTCCTATTGCGCCAGAACCAGAACATAAGTCGTAAACTAAAGAACTAGAATCAATTCGTTTATTTTCCTTTATCCAATCAATTATTCCTAAGCTTTGTATTCTTGGTATAAAGACTCCTGTTCCAACAACATATCTGTTGGAATTCAGTTCTACGTAACCTAAAATATGTCCCAAGGGAATTCTATTACATCTTTCATTGATATCTGCCTCAAATTCTTTTATTTCTTTTCCGACATCTTGTCCAGTTTCCCTAAAACGATATTTATTGTATATTTTTTCGTAATCCCCCTCAGGGTCCCACACTCCTGAATTTTTTAAGAGGTTGATATAGTCATTTTTTATATTCATCATTAACTCCATGCATTGTAGTATGTTTGTAGTTTTTCTTTAGAAGATTTAGGATGCGTAAGGAAAAGAGAAAGTATTTCAGGTGGTGGAGCGAATTCTGTATGAAGCTCGTCTAATATCTCTTCAAAACTATGCAACATTCCTTTTTCTAATATAGGATGCCAATAAGGTTGTATGTCCCAACGATATTCGTAACCAGTTGCAAACATTTCTGAGGTTGTTCCTGATATCAATTCATGTCTTGTTGTATTATTGAGAGGCTTTCGAATTGGATTAAAATCAGAAAGGTCTATTTCGTTTACAATACCATTTATTTCGTTTGCTAGATGTTCGGCTATTAAAGGAGATTGGTGTAATCCATCTCTATATGTTCCCGTTGCCAGCCAAAGGCCATCATATTCAATTTTTCCGATTAATGGAAATCCATCAGCTGGTATCGGTCTATTTCCAACTTGAATTTTTTTTATGTCAGCATTAAATAGATTTAAGTGTAATTGTTCAACTGCACAATCTAATAAAAATTGTACATCAGATACATATGCATTTTTCTTTGGAAATTCCGATAGTATATTTGTTGCACCGATGTACAACTCCTTTTCATTTCTAGGAACGCAATGTAAACCGCATGCAAACGCTCTATTAGGCGTTCTGATTACCCTATGATAATTTTCCATATCGTCCAATTCTACAAGTATTGATACTCCATAACCTGAAAACATTGGCGGTATTTTATTTTTCAATTCCATATCGAAATCTAATAAATCTAGCGACTGAACCCCTGCAGCTATAATTATGTTTTTTGCAAAAATTTTCTTTTCGTTAAGTTCAATTCCACAAACTTTATTTCCTTCTCTAATGATTGATAAAGCATTTTCATTAAATATGATTCCCCCAAGATTATGAATTGCTTTGGATAATTTATTTAATAAAATATTGGGATCTACAGCATTTTCGTCTGTTATTAATAATGCTTTAAGAGGTCTTACTTGTTCATCAGGTTTTAGCCATTTATGATTATCTGGATCCATCGATTCATATTGCTCCGAATTTTCTTTAAGTGCATTCTCTATCTCAATAAAATTTACGGAATCCACATCTCTTGTTCCTGCCGTGTTAAGGATTACTTCCGTCCCTCTGGAAATTATCACCTCTTCTTCATCACCTGAATCTTTCTTCAGTCTGGATAGCCAGCTTTCCCACATGTTTTTAGCCTTAATATCCATTAATAATTTTTTTCGACCAAATTCACTTTTCATAAGACTTTTAGTAATTTCTCCATAACAGCCATTCATCGCTCCAGCAGCTGTAGAAGCAGCTGACTCACGTGTTTCTTTACCTACTAGTGCAACCCTTTGTCCTCTAGAAGAAAGCTCGTATGCTATAGAGGATCCTATTGCTCCATTTCCTACGATAATAGTATCAAAATTAGTATTAATCATTATCTTAGCCTCCAATATAACTCCAAATTTTTTTGTTATCATTTAAGTTAAAAGAAAAATTCTAATTAAAAGGAAATCAATCTACTATAGTGATTTTATGTAATTACTTGGAATCCAATTAACCTTAAAAATCAAACTCTGTAATACTGTAAGAATGAGCTCATTTAAGCATCTTATTACTGCGAATTGCTAATTATATCCAAGTCACTATTCCCCTTATTAAAGAGTCAATGACAGTTGAAATACATACTATCAGTTTAGGCACTTAAGATTTGTTAAGTAACACTCTAATTATTAATAATGGGCTGAAAGATTGTTTCAAATATTACGTTTTAAATTTAAATAAACTAGAGAGGTGTAGATTTGTATATCTTGTACTGGCAAATCTTCATTTTTGTTTTCACTACTCCGTTGTCTTCCTTTTTACATTTCCTGTTACATCTCCTTATCCACCATATTTAAATTTACATGATTTTGAATTAATAGAAATTTATCGGTGTCGATTCACATATTAACATAAAATAAAGGTAAAACAAACCATTTATGGTAAAAATTATTAAAAATACATTAAAAATTTACATATTTTTTAATTATTTGAAATATTAACATTGGTTCACATATTAACACAAATATATGGAAAAACAACCTTTTTTATGGAAATTCTGATAAAGATCAAAATGATGCACCTTCAATTGGCACACAATGAATGGGGATCCAAAGACCGAATCCTATGCCAACTCTCCTGAACTTTTGTCCTAAAACATTACGTGCTTTCTGTTGTCAGGATGCCCCTTTCTAACTTGATGGTTGCGTTTGTTTTGTTTATAATACAATGCTTTCGGGTGGAATTAGTTCTTATCAGAAATCATAAAAAGCTTCGATAGATCCATAAAACATCCCAAACCTCCACGATACATGGTTGACTTTTCTTTTCTAAAAGAAGTTGATAGTTTGATGTTAGCCAATGCCAAACTGAATCTAAATAAAGCATACGCCAATTTATTCCGTTATAAATTTGTAAGATTTCCAGGTGTCAAAGCTAAGAAAGATAACCATTGAAGTTATACAAACAATATTTAAAAAGGAATAACCTGTATTGAGAATCGTTATATCAAACTACTAAAAATTAAAAACATTAGTACGACTCAAACACCTACTGGCAATTATCCCCTATACAAAAACAAGAATCGATGTTGATTTGAAAGAGTTTGCAATACCGTCTAACGGTTCAAAATATGGAAGCCCTAAATGGTTGAGAAAATCTGAAAAAAGATTAGTGTTTCTAAAACATTCCTTATCGTGTAAAAAGGAAGATTCGGCTAAGAGAGACAAAGCTATGATACAAGTCGCAAGACTTCATGAAAAGATTGCTAATCAGTACAATGGATAAGTAGCAAAATCAGAAATTCTAATCTTATTCAGCACTTTCTGTATAGCTAAATCCTTTGCTAAATGCTGATTATAGTCTATATGTGTATTTTTCTTCATTTTTACACCCCTTATTACTTTTTAAATTCAAAAAGGGATTGGCTCTAAATGAAAAAAAAAGCACCACTAACAACATTTGAAGAAATAGATGTTCTCCAAAAGGTTGTTAGCAGTGTTTCCGCATAACTATTTGTTATTTGTTAAATACATTTCTTCACCGCGTTTCTCCTTTCTTTTAAATATTTTTAAACAATGCTAATTTTCATATATAAAATGATAGACTAACTTCCTTTTGTATATTATGCTAATTTATTTATAAATCTGTTCAATTCATTCATGAAGTCATTAAATTGTGTGATGTCCATTTGTTGCGCTGAATCAGATAATGCTACAGCTGGGTCTGGATGTACCTCCGCCATTACTGCGTCTGCTCCAATTGCTAGAGCTGCTTTTGCTGTCGGCAATAATAAATCCTTGCGACCAGTTGAATGCGTAACATCTACTATTACTGGTAAATGCGTGTCTTTCTTTAAAATTGGTATCGCTGAGATGTCTAACGTATTACGTGTCGCTTTCTCATATGTACGAATTCCACGTTCACATAAAATAATTTGATTGTTACCTTGCAAGATAATGTACTCTGCTGCGTGAATGAACTCGTCAATTGTTGCTGATAAACCACGTTTTAATAAGACTGGTTTATTTACACATCCTACTGCTTTTAATAACTCAAAGTTTTGCATATTACGTGCGCCAATTTGGATTACATCTACATATTGTAGAGCAATTTCCACTTCGGATGGATTTACGATTTCACTAATGACTGCTAAATCGTATTCATCCGCTACTTGACGTAAAATTTCTAATCCTTCTACACCAAGACCTTGGAAGTCATAAGGAGAAGTGCGCGGTTTAAATGCACCGCCACGCATTAATTTTACTCCTTGCTCCCTCATCGCCTCTGCAACTATACGAACTTGCTCAATGCTCTCAACTGCACATGGTCCCATAATGAAGTTCTGTTCACCGTTTCCGAATTTCACACCTTTAATATCAATAATTGTATTTTGTGATTTTGCTTTACGTGATACAAGTAACGTCTTAAGCTGATTTGCCTCTTGAAGATTTATGTACTCTTTAAAAATTGTTTTGAATACATCCTTCATTGTCGGAGCATCAAATAAATCTGCGTTTTTTTCTACAATATTATCTAAGATTTCACGCTCATTTAAAACTTTTAAAAGTTTTAAAAGTTGTACATCAATCTCATCAATCTTATTTTCCACTACTTGTAAGTCTGTATTTGACATATTTTCTTCCTCCTCGATTTGTATGTAACCTTTTCTAGATTGGTTATTCCTTGCTTCTCAAATAAACAAAAACCCCTACTAGATTAATCTAGTAAGGACAATTTTATATCGCGGTACCAACATAGTTGCAAACAAAATATAAAGTTTGCCTGTTTTATTGCTTAATTATTTTTGATTCACCGTATTATAATTACCAAAAATTAGAAAAGTCAATGTTTTTTTGTAAATTTCTTTATTTTTTTACTTTTTTATTAATATCTTCCTTTTAACTTAGTTGCCATTTAGATAATATTAATCTATTATTTAAAATAATATTTTACTTTATCATTTTAAAGAAAGGAGAGTATCAAAACCATGAAGAAAAAATCGATAAAATTTCTATCAAATGGATATGGGTACTCAACTGCTGTTTTTTTCTAAAATCATTTTTATAGGGTGAAGTGTGTCCAAACAGATTACAGAAGAAACTGCAGTTATTTTTATTATGATGAGGTGGATCAAATGAGAAATGAAATAATTACAAGAAAAAATCCAATAAACATGCCACAACCAGTTGGAAGATATACACATATTACTAAGATTCCTAGAAATGCAGAGTTATTTGTGACATCAGGACAGATTGGGATTAATGAAGATGGCCAATTTCCAGAAAGTATGAACGAACAAATTAGTAATACTTTTCAAAATATAAATAAAGTTTTACAGTCTGAAAATTTAACTGCTGCTAACATAATAAAAGTAAATATATGGGCAACTAAAGAAATTGATTGGGAACACATGTATGCTGAATGGCAACAATTATTTAATACTGAATATCCAGCAATGACAATTGGATATATTTCAGCATTAGGATTACCACGAATTAAAATTGAAATAGAAGTATGGGCAGCTAAAATATAATATAAATACACATTTCATTTGGAAGCAGTTTGCAGTTTGCTAGCTGCTTTTTTCTTCTTAGTTACAATATCTCACTTAGCACTGTTTGTGCGACTTTCACCACATACAGCGCCCCATCTTATTCTTTTATACTAAAGTAACTAGATTACAAACTTTACGAAGTTTGTTTATTTTCTTCAATTGGTTATTATAACACTTACTATAAATTCTTCTTCCATTAAACTACTTCGTTAGTCCTAAAAGAAGTAAACAACTTAATTATTTTTTAAAGGACTTTATTATAAATTAAAAAATTTTATTATCTCCACACATTAGAATATTTTTAAACTCTTAGATTAATAGGAGTTTAGCAGGATCTCTTGTTTTTAATAACATTTCAAATTTCGAATAAATTAACTTATAGGGCTATCTTGTGTATGCAGAATTACATATTATTCTCTATTGAAAATAATTCTCATTGTAACTATAATGGTTTCAAGAAGTGGTATCCTCACTTCCTTTTCAAATCTCAAAATATATTAAAGGAGGAACTAGCATTATGAAAAAAGCTATTTTAGCAGGGGCACTAGGAATTGCAGTACTATCAGGTATGAATTTACCAGGAGCAGAGGCACCAAAAGCGAGTGCGGAAACTACGAATTTAGAAATTCAAGAAGTTACAAAATATTACTCTATGAATTCCTATGAAGTTTCTCAAAAAGAATCATTTAATCTTAGTAAAGGGGAAGAACTTACAGTCTTTGTACAAAATTCCGGGTTCCCAATTTCTTATACAGTCTTTGATGCAGATAATCAAGTAATTGGCACATACAATGCTAATTCACCATATGGTCGCGTATTCAAAGCACAAAAAGAAGGTAATATTTCTGTTCAATTTCAAGCAGGAGTAAATTCTTCTTACATGAAGAAAATGAATTTCACAGCTAAATTTGCAGTTTCTAAACTTAACCAACAATAAAAAATTTAACGATCCTCTTTAAAAGCAAATTAAAAAGGTATATCCCTTCAATGGAATATACCTTTAACTTTAGTGAATTTTATATTGACCAGATAACTGCTCTTGCGCCATACGAACTAAACGTTTCGTAATCTCTCCACCTACTGAACCATTTGCTCGTGATGTTGAATCTGGTCCAAGTGTAACGCCAAACTCCTGAGCAATTTCATACCTCATTTGCTCAATTGCACTTGCTGCCGCTGCTATTAAGATTTCGTTTGAATTATTATTTTCGCGAATTTGCATTTTTTAAACACCTCCGTTGAATTTGGGAATATCATGCTCTATTTCCAACAAAATATGCAAAAAAATTATTCGTTTAGCTATTTTTCATATATACCTAAGCTTTCATCTCTAATGTGGGAATAAATAAAGGTATAGGTCATACTCTATACCTACACCTTCTCCTATCCTACTTACTTTTGAATTCCCCTATTAACCCCTGTAACTCTTGCGAGAGCCAATTTAAAGAATTTGCTAACTCTGCAATATCTTGTACATATAGTTCTTGCTCTTTCATACTTTTCTCCACATTACTACTGCTATTCACATATGTATTTACAATGTGTGATAATTCATTTACAAACTGAACAATTGTTTGATTATCTTTTAGAATGTCACTTGAATTATTCGAATTCGCTTTAATTTGATTTGTAACAGATTTTGCAGATTCTGAAATCTTTTCAAAGAAAGCACCACTACTTTGAACAAGTGTTATTCCTGATTCAACTTCCTTTGAACTCTTCTGTATGGATCTTACAGCTCTCTCTGCTTCAGCCTGGGTTTCACCAATTAATTTAGCTATATCCCTTGCAGATGCCTCGGTTCTTTTCGCTAATATACGTACCTCGTCCGCAACACCTGAAAATTCTTCCCCCATCTCTCCAGCACATGAGGATTCAGTAGAAGCATTTAAAGCTAATGAATGTGTTTGATTTGAAATGGTTGTAATTACAGTAAGAATTTCATGAATTTCCTTAGATCGTGCTTCTAATGCATAAATACTAGAAGATACATCCTGAACTGTATCTTTGATTCTTTTCATTTGATTCACGATTTGCTTAATCAAATCTTTTCCCTTTGCAGAATGCTGGTCCATGTCTTCCAAAGCATTGCCAACTTGTTTTGCAGCTCCTTTAATTTCTTTCATCTTACTTTCCATTTCTTGAACAGTCCCTAAACATTTTTGCACTACATATTCATGAGAATGTGCTCCTAAATTTAATCCTGTAATAGCACTTGCAATTTCTTTAAAGGCTATGCTATTCTCTTTTGTACTTACCGATAATTCCTGTGAAGATGTAGACACCTGTTCAGCAGTCTGCCTTACTTTATCTATAATACTATTAAACTTTTTAATAGTATTATTAAAATAGATATTAGTTATTCCTATATCATCAGATCTTTCATTCAATTTAATACTTAAATCCCCTTCACCAACTTTACGTAACCCTTCTTGTAAATCCTTTAAAGGCGATAGAGAGCTTCGTGAGATAAATATTTGAATTGTAATTGCGATTGTTAATGAAATTATAATAAATAGTAAACCTTGTATCATAAATTGTTTCTTTGTAAGAGGAATAATAGAAGCATCCAAATCCGCTGCAACAATTGCAATTATATTTTTATTTTCATCTGTTACTGGCTCTAAAATTGTTACCCAGAACCCTAATTCATCTTCATACACTTCTGTCATTTGTGCCTGTTTTGTTTGTATTACTTTATCATATGTTTTCATCCAATAAGTAGGCTGCTCATAATATTCACCTGGTTTTACAGAAACAGTATTTGCTAATTTTGTATCCAAAGCTACTATTTGTAATTCAGCTTTATCATTTAGCTTGGCTCCTGTAACATATGTTTGTCCAACACTTTTCATATCTTTTATAGCTTTATCTAATTGCTCTGTCAATTTTTCTTTCTTCACTCTTTGTGCCGTGGGGTCTTTTGCTACATCTCTCACTATTTCTACATCTAATTGATTTATTACTGTATCTCCTGTTTCAAAAGACTGCCTCTCAAATATAGACATCATACTATTTTGAAACATATTAAAACTTAACGCCCCCATACTTCCCACAAGCGTCAGAATTACTAATACCGTTAGTAATATATTTTTTTGAAGTAACGATAGCTTAAGCCAATATTTTTTCATTAAAATCACCTTTCAAATTTTCCATAATAAAAAACAAAGTAGTAATACATTTAAAAGACACCCTATTCACTTTATTATTATAAAGTAATATTTAGGACTCTCTCCTGATAAAATAAAAAACGGACAATCTGGTCCGCTTTTTATTTTATGGTAATTCCTCAAATTTCTCTATGCTATTTTCTGCCTTAGATTTATTTTGAGATAATTAAAACTTAAAACTTAAAACTATATATTTGAATGCTGACAATTTAGCATAATAAATATCTTTGCTTTTCAGGATTTGTTTACACATAAAACTCAGAGTTAATTAAAGAAACATTAGTGTTTAGATGTAAACGCAGTAAATCAAAGAAAGACACTCTTTAAAGAGTATCTTTCCACTATGCAGCCATATATTACTTGCTTCTTTCATCTTTAAATCAAGTAGGCAAACAACTAAATTGTTATGTTAAAATTAGAAAAGAGCATATCAATCTCTCCTCACCTATATAGTGTCTCACTATAATTCCAATATCCCCATAACTTCTTTTGTAAATATTTTAAAATCAGTTAAATGTTTTTCAATAATTTGCCGAACAATATCTAAATTTACACTTTGATAATCATGTACAGCGATATTTCGAAATCCAACCATCGCCTTTAACTTATTTGCCAGCTCTGCGCTAAGTAGTCCTGCTGTAACCAATAAATCAAAAGCTTCTCGACTAGATTGAGGTAGTCCTAGTTTTTTTCCAGCAACAATATGCATTGCTAAATCAATACTCGCTTCACAAGCTCTTTGTATATTTAATATTATTGAATCTTGCTTTGTGTAATCCTCCAGATTTTCAGGGTCATTTCCATACACGTCTTGGATTCTTTTTAAACAACGCTCTATTGTGGAGATTTTATTTAAAATAACCTCATTCTTCATATATTGAGCCTCTTTTCTTTATATCATCGAATACTATCTTGCGTTCCTCATTCAATTTTGAATACATTTTTAAAGTTTTCATTTCAAAAATGATTTTCCGTTCTTCATCAGAACAAAATATTGTCTTTCCTGTATGTATAACCTGAGCTTGAAAAACTGTAGAAGCTTCGGATAAATCAACTAAATCAACATCTCTATGAACAATGTTAGCTAACTCCTGTGCTAATAAAAAACGTTCATAATTCCCTAAAGTTGTATCACTTACATAAGCTATATCAATATCACTATCTTCCCGTTCTCTATTCTCAGCCGTTGATCCAAACACAATTATCCAATAGGGATTTACCGTCTCTTGTAATTTTTCTATAATAGCTGTTATCATGCTTTGAAAAATCATTTAATTAATCCCCCTTAGTATACTTGAACTTTATTATATCATAATCATTACGAAATCCATTAAGCTTCAACAAATACATAAACAAAATTAAACTTTCTTAGTACTTAAAGACGGAACCGAAAAAAAAGAAATTAAAGATGATAT
The DNA here is from genome assembly GCF_058795355.1 of Bacillus sp. GW823-FHT06A11. Taxonomy (NCBI): domain Bacteria; kingdom Bacillati; phylum Bacillota; class Bacilli; order Caryophanales; family Bacillaceae; genus Bacillus; species Bacillus sp. GW823-FHT06A11. The sequence continues at coordinate 158,901 of NZ_JBXAHS010000005.1, forward strand.
AAATGTTATGTCACTTACTTCTTTCCTTTCTTCTTCCATGGAAGGAGCTATTATGGCTAGTCGAGTATCAAAAAATAATATACACCATCATTATTTTATAGAACAAGTAAGACATCTCCTTAATTCATATGCCAATTAAACCTTCTTAAAACGCGGCTTGTATATAAAAACAAAGAGACACTTTGAGGTGTCTTTTTTCAATATATCCACTGTAATAATTAATTTGTTAAAGCAAATAAAATATCCGATAACAAAAAATAAAGGTTCTGGAGCCTTCTTTATTATAAAAGTTTCCTTCCTGATTAATGCAATAATTCCTTCTGATCCTTATTCTCTTCTTCAATTAGTAACTCGATGTATGAGGAGGTATCATCGCTCATTAGACCGTTAACCTGTCCGTGTCTACAAGCTTTTTTTCCGATGGAGCAAGAAGATGAACAATAAATTTAGCAGACTCTGCTGCAATCCTTAACAAGAAAACATTTTTCTAAAATAATCAGTTCCCCTACTTGTATAGTCAACGAACAGTAAAAAATTATTTTGTCCTGACAATTTATATGTGAGAATTTTCCGTTTAAATATCCAAATATTAGTTGCAGCTTGTTGTATTTCTGAGTTAAATCTTTTTATTTGTACAATCTGCTCAAATAATTAGTAGAATTTATCTATTAAACTAGAAAAACATCCTCATATTCAAATTCCATTCAAAGAAAAAAGAGTGCTCCCTCATGATTCTATCCCAAAACAAATTTTATTTAATAATTGTTCGACAAGAATTACATACTTAACAACCGTAACAGGATGTAATAAGGTTTCATCCCTATTCATTCTTAATCTTCCCAGTATACAATACGCTAATTCCATTCTATGAATATATATAAAAATACCATTCATCAAAGTTTATTATGGCTATAAAAATAAGATTATTTATCAGTTCAATTTAGCAGACTGTCTACAATCCCTCACTTAAACAAAGGATTAACTACTATTTTAAGGGCTAATAACCCCTTAATAACTTCTCACTATAGAGATATTTGAACCCTAGTAAAATTCCGCATCATTAAAAATAAATTACCACTTTGTCTATTTCGATTAGTAATTTTCAACATATCCTATCTTGAGAAGTAGCAAAGAGGTATTTTTTTAACCCCTTTCTACTTTTTTAATTTATTTGAGGAGGAAGATATAAATGCCAGAACGTCATGAAGATGAAATCCGTGAATTGTTACACGCATTTCAATTAGTAGGTGCAAGAGTCGTATTATTTTTACCATCGTTTCATGTAGAAGGTCTTATCACTCGAATTGGAGAAAACTTTGTTACTCTTCGTCGTGGTAACGGCGAAGGTGTCGAAGTAGAAAGTAATGCTAATGGGGGAGACCTTGAAAATCCAAACCAAATTAGTGTTAAAATTAGTTCAATTTTATCAGTTAGTGATGACCAAGGGGAATAATCGATAAAACCCAAAAATGCAATGGGATTATAAATGCCCATTGCATTTTTTTAATTTCATTTTACAGAATCTTAATTGGTATGAATTACCCTGAAATATTACTTATATGGAAAGTGATTTTGATTCCTTTATTATTCTTTTTATTATCACTCCTTCATACAAACTGTTTATTTTATAATACAACTCTTTTTAGAGAGTATTTAGATATGTCAGTTTTGTTTAAATCAAAAATATTAAACAGACTAAAATGAATCCAAAACAAGATTATTTACCATTTAAAATTAGCAGAATGTCTATAATCTCTCACTTAAACACAAGATTAACTACTATTTTAAGGGCTAATAACCTCTTAATAACTTCTCACTATAGAGATATTTGAACCCTAGTAAAATTCCGCATCATTAAAAATAAATTACCACTTTGTCTATTTCGATTAGTAATTTTCAACATATCCTATCTTGAGAAGTAGCAAAGAGGTATTTTTTTAACCCCTTTCTACTTTTTTAATTTATTTGAGGAGGAAGATATAAATGCCAGAACGTCATGAAGATGAAATCCGTGAATTGTTACACGCATTTCAATTAGTAGGTGCAAGAGTCGTATTATTTTTACCATCGTTTCATGTAGAAGGTCTTATCACTCGAATTGGAGAAAACTTTGTTACTCTTCGTCGTGGTAACGGCGAAGGTGTCGAAGTAGAAAGTAATGCTACTGGTGGAGACCTTGAAAATCCAAACCAAATTAGTGTTAAAATTAGTTCAATTTTATCAGTTAGTGATGACCAAGGGGAATAATCAATAAAACCCAAAAATGCAATGGGTTGTAAATACCCATTGCATTTTTTAAAATTTCATTTTACAAAACCTTAATTGATATAAATTAGCCTAGAATATCACTTATATAGAAAATAATTTTGGCTTGTTTATTATTTTTTTATTAGCACTCTTTTACATAATCTGTTTACTATATAGTACAACTCTTTTTAGGAGGTGTTTAGATGTATCAGTTTTGTTCAAATCAAAAAAATATTAAACAACCTAAGTTTAAATTGTTTAATATAGATCCTATCCCTTTTTATACTCCACGACGTTCACAACAAAATAATTCGGTTTCATCAGAACCAACAGATACTTCACCACGTTTACAACAAAATAATTCAGTTTCATCAGAATCAACGAATACTCCACCACGTTCACAACAAAATAATTCGGTTTCATCAGAACCAACAGATACTTTACCACGTTCACAACAAAATAATTCAGTTTCATCAGAACCAACGAATACTCCATCACGTTCACAACAAAAATCTACAGTTTCATCAAAATCTACAAATATTCCATCATGTTCACAAAAGATTTCCACAGTTTTATTAAAATTACCATCCCCACTTGTTCCGCAAGCAGAGTCAAAAAGATTCAAGATAAAACAAAATAATCCACAATCGATTTCTAAGTATCAAATCAACACGTCTAAAAATATTAAAGATATTACAAATGAAATCCAAAAACTTTTACGTAATTATCAATTAATTCATTTACCCATCATAATATTTTTAGAACAAATTCATATTAAAGGTTTTATAATGAGTATTGGTAAAGAATCAATTGCTGTTACTGGGCCAAATCTACAGATAAAAGATAATTCAACTAATAAGATTATACAATCTCCAAATAAAATCACTATTAAAATTAAATCAATTCAAGCAATTAGTAATACGAAAAACTTCCTTATAAAAAATAATGCAGATTAAATAAATTAAAATAAAAAAACATGAAATGTCATAATTTTATAAAATTATAAATCCCATGAAAATATAACATTTTAAAATGGATTCTCCATTCCTTTGTTGTCTAATTTATTTTAAGATAAGGGATTCTACCGTATCGATCCGCCCCGCCATTAATTTAACAAATAAAAATACCCACTAGTACGAATTCATTATGTCCATTGTAATGTTTGGTTTGTTAAGCAAGGTAAATATCTAAAGAAGTACTTTCCCTCTTATATAGTTAAAAGTATAACAGATAGGCTCTTATGCTATTACACATAAGAGCCTATCTCAGCATTATTATACTCAACTAGTTATATGAAATTCTTTTATATTAAATAGAAGATATCCCTACAATTATTCTGGGAAAATAAAGCTAGAGTCCCCTTCACTATTAGCGGAATCTTCTTTTGGGAACGTAATAGTAGATCCTTCATTTCTCTTATTCCCTTTATTTATTTCTTGTTCCTCAGGAAATACAATGGAAGAATCATTACTTAAGTTTGGTGAAAAACCAAGTTTAGATAAAATGGCTTTTAAGTCAGGTAAAACACCAATTTTATCAGAAGTTGGATCATTAGATTTCGTTCCGGTGCTAGAATCACTTAAAATATCCCTAAGCTGTCTTGGTGTATATACTCTCCCCTGATTATTTTTTGCAATTCCTTGAATTGATGCTGCAGCGCCAGCAATAATAGGCGATGCACTAGATGTTCCAGCAAAACTAGATGTATATAGATTTGTTATAAATTCACTTGGTTTAGCATCTGTAGTATCTACTGCATTCCCCCATCCATACACATCCACTCTACTACCGTAATTAGAGAAATATGAACGCTTATGAGGAACCCTTGCAGAAGCTGCCCCAACCATAATTGCCCCTGAATCTTTAAAATCAGGACTATTACGATTTAAAACTTGTTTACCATTACGGTCTCTAAATTGATCCAAGTCATTTCCGCCGTTTGCACCTGCTTCAATAATAATAATTCCCTTATTTGTTCCCATACGAATTGCATCAAATATGTCTGGTTTTACTTCCACTGGAAAATAGTTCTTATCTCCATATCCATCGTAAGTTGCTTGTGCCTCTAGTAAAAGAATATCTCCAGCTTGCATATTGTTAACCGCACTTAAAATAGCATCAGCTGTATTATAATTTCCGTTATCCCTAATCTGGGATACAACCTTTACCTTAGCCTTTGGTGCAATCCCAATTCCACCTATGTTATTATCCTCTGCAGAAACAATTCCCAATACTGAGGTACCATGATCATGGTGTTCACTCTTATTCTGTCCGGACATCAATTCAATCTTTTGATTCACTAAATCTTCATGACTTAATAACCAACCATACTCCATATCTACGAAAGTAGTTCCTTTTCCGTCCCCACCTTTTATACTCCAGGCATAAGGTGCATTAATTCCTAATGGTGCTGGTTCAAGGTAACCTTGTCTTGTAAGTCTAGGCTCATCATATGGATTAACAGATAAATTTGGTAAATGCTCTTCAGGTGGCGTTTCTTCTTCCTGTAAATACGCCGTTTCAATAAGAGATGATTTCTCAAACTTTGCAAGTAAGGCTTGTACATCAATATCACCTTGGTTTTCTACAATATAATAGTTTAGCAAATTAGAAGAAATATGATTGGAATCTTTTATTTCTTTACCAAGATTTTTAATTTCTTTAGGATTTAAAGAATTAAAAAGTCGATTTATAGTTACATTTGGATATTCAGCTAAAATTCCAATTAATTCAGGATCTTGTTTTTCTTCTTTAATGAACTTTTCTATTCCATCCTGATACGGTAAATTCGCTTCATTTTTGAATTTCAAAATTAATTGTTTCGTAACTTGCTTATGTACAGTAGAATTTAATTGCTTATTTGAATAATTGTAAGTAGCTGCATAGGCAACTTCTGATTTTTCACTTGGAAGTAGTCCACCCACCCCATTAAATGCTGTTAACGCAATTGAAGAAACTATAATTCCCTTAAAAATTTTCAAAATGTGCACCTCTTTTAATTTATATATGATTATAAAATGCTTTATATGGCCTTAATTCTTTTTATATAAGCTTCTTATATTTCCAACTCCGTTCATTTTTTAATATTTGCTTAAACATCATTAATGCAACTACTTCACACCATTAAACCTATTAATTTAGCCGCATGACTGTAACTATTATAGTTACAACTATAACAAATAGTCAATCTAATTTTTTATGCAATTTCGCATTTTAAAGAATGTCTAATTGTATCCACTTAGTCCTAAATATTTTAAATAGATGTTAGGCTTCTATCATTATAGGTAATTGCATATATGTAATATAAAACATATAAAGGGGGCAAAACGTGGTACTCTCAAGACAAGATTCCTGGACTAACGATAACGATTTACTTCTCGCATCAACAGTACTCCAGAATATTCGTAACGGTGGAACACAGTTAGCTGCATTCAAAGAAGTAGCAAAATTATTAGCTAGAACACCTGCCGCTTGCGGATTTCGTTGGAATTCATATGTGCGAAAACAATACCAAGAGGAAATACAACAAGCAAAACAAAATCGAAAAGTGGGAAACAGTATTTCCCCCACTCAACAAAAAAAAGAAGCAAACTCTTTATCTATGACATTAGATGATATTATTCTCTTTCTACAAAATTATAAAAAAACAAATGAATTTACAAACTTACAAAACCAAATAAAAAATTTAGAAGCAGAAAACCAGTCCCTTCTACAACGTGTAACTATGTACGAAGAAGAGTATCGTATGTTACTTAATCATATTGATAGGTCAAGAAGTTTAGTTGTAATTGATTAAAAGAAGCAGTAAATTACTTTATACACTTAGGTCATAACCTAAAAAATTTATATATATGAGTTAATTTAAATACTAATAAATAAAGTGCACGTTTACTAATAATAAACGTGCACTTTATTTAATTCTTAAAACATAAAATTTAATTTTCAACTCATTAACAATATTAAAATTAAGATGTTTGTTTTATAGGTAATTCTTTACTTCTATTCTCAATAAGTCTATCTAAAAGTAAGTAAACAAATCCAGAAATAATACAACCTACACCTAAGATTGTAAATAACATATGCCCTAAAAGCTGATCCAGTAATACACCACCTAGAAGAGGTCCAAATACATTACCTGTAATCCATTGCAGATTAGCTGCTCCCATATAAGTCCCCCTCAAATGTTCTGGAGCTATATTAGCAACAAATGTCATTTGGACAGGTGACATAATCATTTCCCCTACTGTATAAACTGTATAAGCTATTAATAATGAGCTTAGGATAACTAAATCATTTGCGTCTATTACATGAAACCACTTTGGTAACCATCCTATTGCTAAAAGGCCAATTCCAAAAAGAATGGCACCATATAGCATTGATTTACCAATTGATTTGTGAGTTAACCACTTTGAAATTGGAAATTGAAAACATACAACCAATAAGCCATTTAAAGTCATTAAATATGGAAATGGATTACTATTTCCAAAAATCATTGTATCCTCATTACTAAAATGAAGTGGTAACATACCTTCCGATTGTGAGAATCCCATAAATATAATGATTCCCGTCACTATATAGAATAGAAATATTCTATCTCTTATAACAACTCTTAACGTAAATCTTATTGACTGTTTATGTGTTTCCTCATGTATCATTATATTTTTAGGTTTTGTTTCCTTTAGAAACAATAACATTAATATTGTATAAAACAGCATGGTTCCAGAAGTAATCAAAAATATGACATCTTTTGATACAACCACAACTGCTGCACCAATTATAGGGCCTATCGCAGCTCCTATATTATGAGCCATTCTAAGTAATCCATATGCCTCAGTTCTTTTTTCAGGTTCTGTTACATCGGTAACCATTGCAGATGCCGCTGGTTCAAAGAAAGAATTACATAGCCCTAAACCAATTGATAAAATGGCATACCCTATAAAACTATCAATAAACAAAAAGACAAGCATTAGTAGCCCATTACTGGCCATAGAGAGTACCATAGTTGGTTTCCGTCCATAAGTATCCGCTATATGCCCTCCAATTAATGAACCAAAACTTGCTGCAATTGGAGATAAGGCTATAATTATGCCTACCTCAAGTAGAGAATCCACCTTGTCCTTCAAATATAATGCAAAAAATGGCATTAACATCATCATTGCAATACCATTTAAAGCTTCCCCGATAAAGCGGATCCAGACATTAAGGTCCATCCCCCTTAATTCTTTCCATGTACTCCTCATATAGTTACCTCGCCTATGCTCAAAGTATATTTTTATCCCAACAAAAGTTTTACTATATTATTATTAAAATCTAAATTTAGCTGGCTATGCTAAAACCTCCGAAAAAACCTATCTTTTGATAAAGTAATACAAACTTGTCCCTATAATTTCTAGTGCCTCCTGCATACGTTGAGGAGAAATATTTTCTAAAACGGTATCTTGAGGTGTATGGAATACCTTTTCAACATGATAAACAAGGGGATTCCAACTCTCTACATCCATCCAAATAAATAGTGCCGAGGAAATTCCAGCTTCGTAAAATGGTACATGATCACTAGAATCAAACTTTCCAGTTAATACAACCGATTTCCCTAATGCTTTACTAGTGGCTACCGCAGTATGTGTTACTTCATTTTGAGAACCATCTAGTGTCATTGCATATAAATCCTTAGCCTGCTGGTAACTTGTCGCTATCATATCTGCATTAAAAACCCCTAGAATATGTTTCTTATCTGTTGTAGATAACTGATTAACATAATGGTAAGCACCTAAAGATTCATTTTCTTCTGCTCCAAAGGCTATGAATTGAATTTCTTTATTAGTCTCTATATCTTTAAAATTGTATGCTAACTCTAATAAAAGTCCTACGCCAGAAGCATTGTCATTTGCTCCAGGTGCTCCGATAACACTATCATAATGAGCACTCATTATTGCTACATCCTCATTGTCTGTCTTGTATTTGGGCTTTTTTTTCGCAATAACATTTAATGAACTTAAATTCATTTCGTGTTTTGCCTTTAAACTAACTATATTTTTATTATGCACTATCTTTTCTTTCATTCTAATTCCCTGATTATAAGCAAGCCCAAATACAGGTATTGATTGTTTCTTTTTTAGAACTGGGTTAAAGGCTTCTCCATAGTTGCCTCTATCCCCAATCGTACTATATAACAATACGGCTTTTGCTCCCTTTTCTGCTGCATATTCAACTTGCTCATTATATTTCTCATACGTATCAGCTTGTTCTAATAATACTATTTTCCCATGAATTGGCTCAGGTAAATTTTTAATATCATTCTCTTTTCCAATAGAAACTACCTGTCCCACGACAGGATCTTTAGGTATAGATGCATTAGACGCTGCTCCAACTTGCCATTCTTTTTCTCCATACATACTAAAAGAGATACTCCCAATATATTGATCTGGTACAGGAAATGCCTGATACTCAACTTCATACCCTAATTTTTTCAATGTATTTCCAATGTATGTAGCTGCTTTATGTTCGTCCTTAGTCCCACTTGGACGTGGACCAATTTTCTCAGACAGAAAACGTATATGTTCAATAGCTCGACTAGCACGAACCTTATCTGTCATGAGAGAACGCTGATCGTTCTTAGTCATAGCATGTACTGGTATTGCTTTTCCAGATAAATTACTAAAAAGGAAAAGCAATACAACCCCAAAAGTTACAATAGACTTCTTTGTCAGAATTAGTTTCTTCATTTGTCCTCCCTATAATTAAAAAAGATTAATAGTAAAACCTTCCCTCCTAACACACTTACTTAGAAGAAAAGGTTCATTAAAATAATCTCTAACTCAAATTGCATGTAAAAATAAATAAACTGATATTGCTTTTTATATCTCCAAAAAATTCATTTTTGTTTGCATACCAGCAATATTCTTTTGAAACCAATTAAGAGTCTCCCATGACCTCTTTCTATTCGTATAATCAGTTTCCTGAACCTCAAATACAATTCCTATGTTTTTATCCAAGGTATTGTTCTTCACTTTTAATAAAGTTTCATGTAATAAATTTTCATCAATAGATCCATTAACCGGATTCTCTCCCTCAAAGCAACGTACCTCACTATAAGGAATCGTTAAATGCTTAAAAGAACTAAAATGAAAATGTTTAATATGATCCATTAAGCTTAAATACTTATGAAAATCCTTATATTCAATTTCCTCTTGCCTTAATAATTTAGAAATACCTAAACGTGTAAGATAGGTTATAGACCAATGACATATATCCCATGTTATTCCAACATTAGATAACTCCAAATTAACCAAATCAGTAAAATCTTCGGGATATATAAATATAGGATCAAAATCATCGCCCAAGTTTCCAATAATGGGTAGGTTTTCAACGCCAATCCATATATCAGTTCCTTTTATTTCTTCATCTAGCATGTTAAAGAATTCTATAATCCTTTTTCTATTATCAAGAAGATTATAGCTCTGAAATTCCGCGACATTCATGAATTGATTAGCATGCACCGTTATACCAGATGCATTATACTTTATAGCAAGGTCAATAAATTCATATAGTTGCTTTTTAATAAATTCATCATTGAGATAGTCTGCATTATCAGTAGGAAAATGCAGCGTTAACAAGGATGGATTAAGGGTTTGAACAAAAGAAAGAACCTCTGAAAACCTTTTTGTATATGAGTTATCAAATAAAGATTTTCCATCAAAAATATTTGCTTCTAATCCATAGCCTTTTTCAACCCATTTTAAGTCAATCTGTTTACTATCTAAACCAAAGAACGGGACCTGTGGTATTAACATATTCTCTTCACCTACCATGTCCCCCTTACTAACATAAATGCCTCAGCCGCCTGGTATCCAGATTTGGCACCCCATACCATTGCGTTATGTCTCATTGCTTCTATAGAGCGTGGATGAGGAAATTCCCTTAACTCAGATTCATAATGTCTCATCGCACTTAATTTCTCATCCAAATGATCTTCAATATTCACAAAATAATTAGGAAGAAACTTATCTTTTTCATTATAATTCCACTCTGTAGAAGATAAAGTTTCATATGCAAATACCCATTTGATATTAGTATCTGGCAGAGGGCGTGTCGCTGTCATTACTGCTCTGTAAACAATAGTATGATCAATATTTATATCTCCACCATATTGAGTATAAATAATTGTAGGATTTATTTTTTCAATGTGATTTTCAATCTCTTTCACTACATCAAGTAAAGGTAATGTATCAAGACGATTATCAGGGAAATCTAGTCTTGCAAAACTCTTTACACCAAGTGTAGTACATGCCCCCTCTGTTTCTTTATAAGATAAGTTCTTAACCTCTAAATCTAGCTCTTTATATTCTTTAGCTCTAGAAGATTTTCCCTCTGCAAGTATTACAACATGTACATCATCACCTTGTTTCACGTGTTTCGCTATTGTTCCACCAACACCAATTATTTCATCATCCGGATGAGCGGCAAATACAAGTACATTCATAGAATTTTAGACTCCTTTAATTAATTTTTCTGTTTCCTTTGGCCCACAATTTAGTAAAATATCTAAAATAGACAAATGTGGTATAAATTCCCCAAATAATTGCTTGTAGGAATAATCTCTTATTCTTTGGTAGATAATTTCTATATTCTCATTCTCAAAGTCATTTTCGTTTAAATAATCTTGCCCTAAACTTCCAGAATAATAAGTACTGGCATTAAATTTCTGACACAATTCTAATACAAAATCACTTTTCTTACCTGTAATCCCTTCTAGATCTGATACATAATATAGCTCCGTATCAATGTTTAATTCACGGATAATAAAATGAATAAAATTCATGTTCATATCATTTAAATTAATCCAATCTTCTGAATAAAAACCTTCTAAATAATCCTTATATACATTAAAATAAGGTGCATTAGAATAATTAATTCTTATCGTTTTCCAATGCTTCCGTTCCCAATCTTGAGTATTGTCTATCTTTAACTCATTAAATGGAATTTCTTTATAATTCTTCGTTTGTATTGGAACCGTTAGCCAAGACGCTCCTTGTGAAGTCTTAATACGATTCCTATTTAAAAAACCTTTTTTTTCAAATTGTGCTATATCATGAAATACAAACACATCTGATTTATGAATTTTTTCAAAAAAACCATACCAAGGTAAATAACTTGGTTGGTGGCCACTAATAATCATAGTTTAAATCCTTTCTTTTAAACAAAAACATTTTTTCAAAGCTGCCCCCCAGTATATCTTAGGTCTAGCAATCCCTTTATTATGTGAATATCCTAAATCCGCATACTTTAATTTATTATGAATTGCTAATTCAAACGCATCATTTAGTAGTAAATATGAAGATTGCGAATTTTTTCCTTTGGTATTATTAATATTAATCCAGTAATATAAAACCTGTTTATCCATTATAAAAAGGCTGGAACTAATTAGTTCTTCTTCTAAGAATGCCCCTAAAAAAAGAATTTTTTCTTGTAAATTAAGAACTAAATGATAAAAAAACTCTCTACTAAATGAATAACTAGCTCCTATACTGTTATTATGTTCTTGATATAATTGGTAAAACTCATCTAATTCCGCTACAGTTATAGGACGAACTTCAACATTCTGTTTACGTGCATACCTAACACTTGTCCTAGCTTTACCAGAACACGATGTCCATAAATCCTCAAACCTATTTGGTAGGTCTAACATATAAGTTTCTTTATAATCCCACTTTTCCTTACTATAACTTTGAAAAGGATTTATCGTTATAGGTAATAAAAGCTTTTGAATTTTATTTTCAAACTTCTTATTTATTATGGATTCATAAACTGAAAAATCTATTTTGTCTTGGCCAATTATTATTGGACCTCCATAACCAATTAAACTTCCCAAAAGCCTACCATCCTGTACATACATAGGAGTTAAAACTACTGTATCTCGTGTTTCTATTAGTACTGGGAAAAATTGAACACCAGGTAATAATTCCATTAACTTTCCCCATTCGTAACTATGAAATACAGAACCATTGTATTCTTCCATACAGGCATCCCAATATTGGGCGTCAGTACATATTTCGATTTCCATATAATCACCTTTTAATTCTTATTCTCTAAATATTTCAGAATATGACTACATATATACTTAAGGTCCTTGTCTACTAAAGGATATTTAAAAGGTATTGATAATACCCTTGGCCATAAATAATCTATATTTTCTGACTCAGTTGCGTACTTCGAAAAAATAGGGATCTCACTTAGGGGTAAATAATTCCAACAAGTTTGTATACCTTTTTCCGCTAAATGTACAGAACACTCATACCTATCAGATGGTTCTTTGAATATAATGGTAAAATAGTTCAAATAAACGTTCTGAGCTGAAAATATAATCTTAACGCCATACTTTTCTTCAATTTCCTGCAGCATTGTATAACACAGACTAGCGTTACATATATTTATGTCTAAAATCCTCTTTGTTTTTTGTAGGTGTTTATCAATTAATAGTGAACGTACTATAGACATTCTTTTTGGATTTATAACGTCCGCTTTCTCCGGTAAAGAATCTAATTTACTATTATTATAGAAGGGCAGAATCTCGAATTTCCTCCAATAATTAGTAAATAAACTCAGTACTCTACTCTTTTTTATTCTTATAGCGAATTGTGTTTTTAAATGATTCTTATAATCTAAAATCACTTCTTCTTTCTTTTCTTCATCCATGTCACACAATTCACTTATGGTACGATTAAGTAGTAACGCCCCTCCCCCAATACTTGGGATTGGTTTCGTTCCACCAAAACTTAAAATACCAATGTCGCCTAAACTACCAACTGGCTTTCCATTTTGATAAGAAAACATTGCTTGTGCAGCATCATCGATGATATAAATATTATTTTCTCTAGCCCAGTCAATAATTTCTAAATCGTCATGACATCCATACAAGTGTGTAAGAATAATTGCCTTTGTATTAGCATTCAAATGTTTTTTTATTTTATTAAGAGAAATTGAATGATTTGTGTTTAAATCAATTAATACAGGTTTTGCTCCCACTGTTAATATTGCTTCTATCACATTAGGACAATTAAAGTTTGATAGAATCACTTCATCTCCCTTTGCTACTTTTAAGTACTTTAAACCAACCACTAATGCAGATGTACCGCTATTAGTTAATATAATTTCTGCATCCGGATAAAAATCTTGAAGATTTTTTTTAAGGTTAGAATCATTAGGTCTATATACACTTTTCAAAAAAAACACATGATCAGATATACTCCAAAAAGAAGAATATATAGGATACTTAATTTTCTTTGGGTTCTTAGGATATAGATACTGTGTTTCCATACTTCTCCCCTATTATTTTCTCTAGTCCTTTATCTAATGAAATAATTGGTTGATAGTTTAAAAATAATTTAGCTTTCTCTATTGAAGGAATTCTTCTAAAGATTTCAATGCTAGAATTTCTGACTCCCTCTTCACCTAAATCAAGAAATTTAATTTTACTTTTATTTCCCATTAATTCATTAATTTTTATTGCTAGTTCTTCCATAGATATAGGTTTGTTATTGCCAACATTAAAATCTGCAAAGTTCTCTCCTTCATATTCAAAGGCTAGTATAGTTCCGTTAACAATATCACTTATATAACTAAAACATCTAATTTGCTGTCCATCTCCATAAATAGTAATATCTTCACCACTATGAGCTTGTTTTAAAAACTTAGAAATTACAAAGTTATCATTTTGTTGTGAACCGTATACATTAAAATAACGTACCACTCTGATTTTGAAACTATCACTAGCATATTCTTTCAAATAATCTTCGGACATTAGTTTAGCTTTTCCATAAGCTGATTTTGGCATTTTAATATCATTTTCTTTAAACGGAACACTCACGCCATCCCCATATACCTCTGAACTGGAAGAAAATAATAATTTTTCTATACTATTTTCGCTACAAACCTGTACAATATTTTTCGTACCTTCAAAGTTCACCCTCACTACATCTTCTTCATTTAAACGGCAATTATCAACACCCACTAATGCAGCTAAATGAATTACCCCATCGACATTAATAAGATTTTCTCTTAAAGTTGCAATATCTAAAATATCAATTTCCTTAAAAGGAACATCAATACTTGGTTTAAATTTATCAAATATAACTACTTCATAACCCCTTGCTAATAACTCCTTTGTAACATGCTTACCAATAAATCCGCTGCCACCAATAACCCCAATTTTCATAAATATTTACCTCCCTATTTTTAATTGATATAGACTTTTTAAAGACGTTATAATATGTTCAACTTCATTGTCTGTAAGAGCACTATACAGTGGTAATGAAATAATTTGATTAAATATTTCTTCCGTTTTAGGTAAATATACGTTAAATCTCTCTTCATAATACGGATGCATATGAACAGGAATAAAGTGAACACTAAGCCCAATATTTCTCTTTTTCATTTCCTGAATTACCTGATCCCTACTAACAGGAGAATTAGAATTAATTTTTATAACAAATAAATGCCATGCGTGTTTTACACTTGGATCGTTAGTATAATTAGGTAACGTTATATACTCTTGAACATCTTTTAATTCCTCTTGGTACCTTTCAGCTATTCTCTTGCGTTTTTCAATCATTTCATCAGCTCTTTTTAACTGACTAATACCCAAACTAGCTTGTAGATCCATCATGTTATATTTAAACCCAGGTAGTAGAACATCATAACGCCAGCTTCCTTCCTCACCATAACGATTCCATGCATTTTTGGTGATACCATGCCAACCATATAATCTAGCTTTTTCAGCAATCGATTCATTTTTAGTGACTAACGCTCCGCCTTCACCTGTTGTTATGTTTTTTGTGGCATAAAAACTAAAACAAATAACATCTCCATGTGTACCAATTAAAGTATTATCATATTTTGTCCCCAATGCATGCGCTGCATCCTCTATCAAAAACAGTCCGTATTCTTTACATAATTTTTGAAGTTCTTTTAATTTAGCCGGATATCCAGCAAAGTGAACTGCAATAATTGCTTTCGTTTTTTTAGTGATTTTTCTTTTAACATCCTGAAGATCGAGACATAAATTCTCTTCATCTATGTCTACAAATACAGGTTTTGCACCTACATGCATAATAACGTTTACACTAGAACAAAAAGTAAAACTTGGAACTATTACTTCATCTTCTAATCCAACTCCCAGAGACAGTAATGCTAAATGTAATGCGGCAGTCCCTGAATTACAACTTACTACATGTTCAGTATTCAGATATTCTTTTAAATTCTCTTCAAACTCTATCACTTTTGGCCCCTTTGAAAGCCATCCAGATTTAAGGGCAGAAACTACCCTCTCTATATCTTCATCATTGATTTCTGGTCGATAAAAAGGAATAAACTCTACCATATAATCACCTACAAACTTATAATATTTTTTTTATATACTGATTCATCTTTAAATATGTTTCTTGTGTCTAAAATTAAGCAATTTACCTCATTAAGCAATTTAAAATTAATGCAATCATGGTCCGTATGAACAATAATTAAAGCATATTTGTCTAATTGACTTAGGTTTAAATCTATAGATTTTTTCAATGTGTTATCGCCCACAATGAGTTCCTCTATAAACGGATCATAATAATCCACGTTATAGTCTTCTATCATTAAATCATTCATAATATCCAAAGCTGGCGATTCCCTAGCATCATTCACATTCTTTTTATATGCAACGCCAACCATAAGAATATTCTTACCATCTTGATCATCTAGTAATTGTAGTGCTCTATTAAGAACATATTTAGGCATATTTTCATTAATTTCTCTTGCCACATCAATCATTTTTGTTGCTAAATCCTTATTATTTGCAATCCACTTAAAATAAATAGGATCAATCGGAATACAGTGTCCTCCTACGCCAGGACCAGGATAGAATTTTTGAAATCCAAATGGCTTAGTTCCTGAGGCATCAATTACCTCCCAAATATTTATGTTTAACTCATTACAAATTTGTGTCATTTCATTAATAAAAGCGATATTTATAAAACGATACGTATTTTCTAATAACTTCGCTGTCTCTGCTACTTCTGGACTGCTCACCTTATGAATATCCTTAATTAAGTTACTATAGAAAGCTGCTGCACAATCGGTACAATTAGATGTAACTCCACCTACGATTTTTATAATATCTTGAATTGAAAACGATTGATTTGCAGGATCGATTCGCTCTGGAGAGTATGCTACAAATATATCTACACCAATTTTAAAATTAGTTTTCTTTTCTAATTTGTATAAAACTTCTTCTCTTGTAGTACCTGGATAAGTAGTACTTTCTAAGATAATTAATGTACCTTTTTTAATGTATTTAACTATTTCATCAACTGCTGAATGAATATATGTTAAATCTGGTTGTTTACTAGTTCTTTCTAATGGTGTAGGAACACATATAACTACAACATCACATTCGTTTATATCATTCATTTCTGTACTAACAAAAAATCTATTTGTATGTAAAGCATCTTGGATTTCAGTATCTTGAATATCACTGATATAACTTATTCCACGTTCTAGTTTTCTTATTTTTGCTGAGTTTTTATCAAAACCTCTTACCGCATAACCTACTTCTAAACATTTAAGAGCTGATGGTAGGCCAACATAACCTAGGCCTACATATCCAATACACGCATTTTTATTTGCAATTTTTTCAACTAATAAACTTTTAGTTTCATTATTTAATACTGTGACCATTACTTATCACTTCCCCAAAAGATTTGATATTAAAATGCCAACTAGCAAATAATAACTGTGCGTTCTAAAATCCCATGGATGCATATAAAATACTGAATTAGCAACAAACTACATTTTTAGCACTATCAATCCTCCTAATTTAATAAACATCTAAATTTGTAGAAATTCATGTGAAATATCAAGGTGTAATTTATATCTATAATATTCACACGTTATTTTTTGGGATTCAATTGATATTTTTCTATTTTTTTACTTTCTCAATATATAATAATATTTACAATTCAGAAAATTATTTTTTAAAAACCCAAATATTTTTATATCATTAAACCAATATAATAGTTGTTATATCTACATTTAGTACGATTTTCATCCTTGAATAAATAAAAAAAACACGCCAATAATTATCCAATAAGTCCCATCAGTTGGTTGTTTAAATGAACATTTACCATAACTAAAATGGATGAATTTCATATTTTTACTTTTTATTAAAATTAATGGAAAAAGAACTATCTGAATTATAAAAAACAATTTGAAATATATTCAAATTGTTGACATAACAGATGAATTTATTAACACTTGTTGATTTTGTAATAATTCTCAAATGCATATACTCCATAATGCTACCCATAAATCATAATGACGCATTACATCAAAAAAATCGCAACACCCATTAAATGTAGAGGGTTGCGATTTTTTTGATGTAAATAATTTTTATAAATTTTGCGTTAACCTAATCATATCCATACATTGAATACCATTTTCATATATTTCTTCATTATAATTTCGTAAGAAAAAGTCCTTATCCACACTAGTTATTCTAAAACCACATTTTTGATAAAGGCCTAATTGCATTAAACTAGAATTTCCTGTGCCTATTTCTATAGTTTTATATTTTTCTTTTTTAGCATAATCTATAGCAAATTTAAGTAGGTATTTCCCATATCCTTTTCCTTGCTCTTTTTCGGAAACTGCTATATTTATAATCTCAATTGTTTCAGTTCGGGTAGGAATTAAAATCATAATACCTACAGTAACAGCATCTTTTTTTAAAACAAAACAATCTCCCTTTTTAAGATACCCATTAACTACTTCTGTTGAGGGATCGGCTAGCAATAATAACTCCATTTCTTCCATGTTAATACTTGTACTTTTTTCTATATTAATTCTATCCCCATTATTTAATTCCATTTCTAACATCCTCCCAATTAATATTTTCAATTAATATCTTAAATGAATTCCTTCTTATAAGACAATATCAACAACAATATTAACATTTTATAATAGACAGATTGACACTCCCACGGCTAAAGCCGCAAGTCCTACACCTTACGGTGTAACGGATGGGATTCTTGAATGACTAAGCATTCGCAGTCCATTTCTGTTTTGAACAGCCTTCAAGATGAGGGTGCGCCATCACCCCTCCTAAGACAGACCATATAGGTTCTTAGGCTGATTGACTATTACCGCCAACCACAGTTGCGTAGCGAATATTCATCGCCCCAACGATATCACGATGTTCCTCAAATCCACATTGGCACTTGTATTTTCTGTCTTGCGCCTTGTTCTTTTCAGAACATTTCGGACATGTTTGACTTGTATAAGAAGGGTTCACATATTCGACCTTTATGCCAACTAATGTTGCTTTGTACTCGATGAATTGTGCTAAACGATGGAATGACCAAGTGTGTAGATTTTTTTCGTTTTTACGGCTTGTTCGTGCCGTCTGTCTAATGTTCGTTAGTTGCTCTAATCGAATGACAGAAATATTATTATCCGTTGCAAAATCAACAATTTCACGACTTACTTTGTGGTCTTGGTCTTGCATCCATCTTTGTTCTTTATCATCAAGTTGACGAAGGGCATTTAGTTTCTTAGCTTCTCCTAACTTCTTGCGAACACTGCGAAACTTACGTTTCATAAATTTGTTTTGCCTACCGTTCCCGAAGAAACGAACTTTATCATCATCTGTGATGACTACCGCAGGAACTTTAAGACCTAAGTCTACTCCTAAAATCTTTGTTCCCGTTTTTTCGTTTGTAGGAATCGTGACAGATATTTGAGCAATCCATTTAGCAGATTTCTTAGTGATACGGAGTGTACCTAACTTGTGCTTCAACAATTCGAAATTGCGATTATATTTGTCGTTTAATAAAGCGCGAACCTTTAAACGAGTTGACTTTCCGTTTACCATAAACGGAATTGAAATGTGCGTGAAGTCAAATGAATAGTTTTGGTTATTCCATACACAAACAGGTCTTTTTAGAATCGGAACGATTTTGTATTTACTCTTTTTTACCTTTGTAGAAAATACACTTTGCGCATCTTTAATTGCTTGATTTTTCACCGCACTTGGGATATTAGCCTCAATATCCTTTGTACTTTTCTTCGTGCTTTTCTTTGCTTCAACCATTTCAGATACAAGGGCATTAATGACTTTTATATACTCGTGGCTACTTTGTTCCAATAGCATGATTTGTTGTTTTGTTGGAAGCAATTTAACTTTAACTGTGATGGTTTGTGGCACAAGTTTCACCCCCTCGTTTTTTGATTTTCAACATAATGTTTTATTGTCTCACTTGATACATTTCCAGCAGTAGAAACAAAATAAGAACGCGTCCATAGGCTCGGCAAGTGTTGAAGATGAGGAAACTCTTCTCTCAAACGTTTTGATGTCACTCCTTTAATTTTTGCCATTGTATCAGCAGGACTAAGTGTTGGTGGTGTATTTAAGAACAAGTGAACGTGGTCTTTGTCGCATTCTATTGCAACAATAGAAATATCCAATTTTCCGCATATTTCTTGAACCAACTCTTTGAAACGTTCTTCTACTTTTGTATTAAGAAAAATCTTTCTTCTGTATCGTGGGCAAAACACAAAATGATAGTTAATTAATGACACGGTTGTTTTGGTTCTTCTATAATCATTCATCACGTTTGCATTGTATCAGTTAGATTATAAAACTGCAACGCAAAAGATGAAAAAATAAAAGATACCGACATTTTGGATACTTAGAGTGCCACAAACCTTGCGGTTTTTAGTAGCACTCCTTATCCAACCTCACTTTCATCCCATGCCTAAAGGCGAGGGGCTTTCTCGTTCGGGAAAGGCTGTAATGAGAAATCCTTTTGAATTTTATAGAATGAATCTAATAAAATATGATAAAAACTATAAATTTCCCAATTTAAAAAATGCGTTCTGAGACACTACTCTTCTTCCAAAATAGCGTAATAATATTCATCCCACCATTCATTCCCATGTGGTATACACTTCCTGAAATATCCTTCTCTTCTCATTCCAATCTTCTCCATTACTCGATAAGATGGGGATATTTTGTGGCTGACATGTATCGATAACCCTATGTAATTTCATTTCCTTAAAACCATATTTCAATGTAGCTTGTGCTGCTTCAGAAGCATATCCTTTATTGCAGTATTTTTGATTGAACACCCAACCAATCTCATAAGTATGCTCACCAAAATATTTATGAAATACTATATGACCAATCAGGATATCTTCATCTATTAATACCACAGGAAAGTTCTTAGCGTTTTTACCAATGTTTTCATTCACAAAGTTCCTTGTATCTTCTTCTGTAAAAATCCCTTCAGGTATGTATTTCATGACATTGATATCTGATGTATACTCATGGACAGCTTGCCAATCTTTGAACTCAAATTTACGTATTAATAATCTTTCTGCTTTTACAAACATGTACTTTTCCCCCCTCAAAAAATTGCAACTATATTTTAAATCCATATTTAACCCTTAAAACAAAAAGAACTTGTAGAAATCTCTACAAGTTCTTTTTAGTTTCAGATGAATATAAGTGACAAACAAACTATCTTACAGATTCATCACAGAAACTACAGGGATAATGCTTTGACAAATACATTATATAACAAATATTAACAGCCACGGATTTAAATTTAGAAAATTATGTGAATTAAGAACAATAGTAACCTTTTTCTTAACTATTATTAATTTCGTTTACTACTAACTTCTTTTTACTTAAATAAACTGCTCTATCTGATATTTTTGCAACTTCTTGTGAATGTGTAACAACGATTACACATTTATTCTCTTGATGGGCGAGCTCCTGAAATAACTCAATAATCTCTTTCGCTGTTTCTCCATCAAGGTTTCCGGTTGGTTCATCAGCGATTAGTAAATCGACATTACAAGATAGCGCTCGAGCAATTGCTACACGTTGTTGTTGCCCGCCACTTAATTGCAAGACATTTCGTTTCGCTTCTACTTCAGTGAGTCCTACCTTCTCTAATAATTCTAATGCTCTTTCTTTTTTATTTTTTACCTTTACACCTGTAATTTCCATTGCCGTTAGTACATTCTGAATGGCAGTCATATAGGTAATTAAATTATACGATTGAAAAATTACAGACACATGTTGATTACGGTATCGATCCAAACCAATTTTTCGAATATCCTTCCCGTTATACAGTACATAACCATTTTTAGGTATATCCAGCCCACAACCTAAGCTAAGAGTTGTAGTTTTACCAGATCCAGATGGCCCTAAAATCGTGTAGAAATGCCCTTTTTGAAAAGAAAAATTCACATTATCTAGTATCGTTACCTTTTTTCCATTACTTTCATAATAATAATCTAAGTTTTTAAATTGTAAAATTGTCTCCATATCGAGCCTCCTTATTCATCTTTTAAAAGAATTTGTTTTGGATTTAAGCGTAGAATAGATAATGCCGGAAGAAGCGTTGCTAATATAGCAATAGCTAGTCCAATCCCCCCCATTTTCCCTACGTCTTCCCCAGTTACACTTACATTAATTTTATCTATTGGATCCTCTTTTTGATTTTGTACAGTTCCACCTGGTCCAGCCACCATTACAGTTCCATTTTGTGAAGTGTCTGTTTCTTCGCCTGCTGTAGCAACTTCACTCGAAAGTAAATTATCCCCTACGAATTGAGAAACTTTAGCTCCTGTTGTTAGAGATAATCCAAATGCTAAAATAGCGATACATACTACTTCTACTACGAACTGTGCCATCAGTTTCCATTTTTTCTCTCCAATGGACAATAAAATTCCCATTTCCTTACGACGTGCTTTAATCGATAACATAATAATTAATCCTAAGATAATTGCACCTGCAATAGATACCATATAGATAATCATTTGAGAAGTAGAAGCGATATTTTCGATAGGACCAATCATTTGTTTGTACAATGAATCATGTGCATCTAACTTAAAATAATTAAAATCAATATCAGATTTTTTTGCTTCTTTTTTAAATCCATCAATGTATTGTGGATCGTTCAAAAAGTACACGGCTTGAATACTATTACCCATACCGTCATCGGTTTCTAATTTTTTTAAAGTAGAGTAAGGCATATATAGC
This sequence comes from Bacillus sp. GW823-FHT06A11, assembly GCF_058795355.1. Lineage (NCBI taxonomy): Bacteria > Bacillati > Bacillota > Bacilli > Caryophanales > Bacillaceae > Bacillus > Bacillus sp. GW823-FHT06A11. Next base: position 181,231 of record NZ_JBXAHS010000005.1, read on the forward strand.
TTATTAGCTGGATCCATCATAGGAGGAGCATGCTGACCCATTGGTTGCTCATTCGTTTCATAAATACCAATAATTTCAAATTCAAGAGTTTGCTTCTTATCCCCTGATTGAATTTTAATCTTATCTCCTACTTTCAAATTGTTTTGTTCCGCTAATCGTTTTTCCATTAAAGTTACATTCTGATCTTTCATCTGTTCTGTAATTGGTTTCCCATCAATGATTTTACTTTTCCCATTTTTAAAAGTTTCTTGTAATACAGTTTTACGAACTCCTTCTATTAAAAGAGAAGAATTCATATCTATTTCTGAGCCCGAACCTGATCCACCCGCTGCTGCCACCATTCCAACTCTACCTTTTCCTTCGTCTTCTCCTTCTGAAGCACCTACTAGTTTAAATCCATCCGAAATTCCGAAAGTATTGGTTATGTAATTATAATCTTTTACAAACTTGGACTTAGCTAATTGATCTGCTTCTTTTGTGTTAAGCTTTGGTGGTTTAGGCATCTCTCCAGTTTCCCTAGCTTGTTGACCTAATTTATCAAAATCAAGACCTAAAGTGACATCTGCACCTAATTTTTTTCTTGCTGCATCCGCAGCTTTTTTTGATGCATTTTGGATTGCAAATCCTGCCAGCACTAAGTTTGTAACAATCAGAAAGACCGCCACCAAAATTAATGATGTTCCTATTCTTTTTTTCATACTGAGAATTGCACGTTTTATAAAATTCATTTTTCCTAACCTCCTTGATAGTTGTTATTCTAAATACACTATCTGGAGTTTATATGAAGATATTCAGTAGATTATCTAAAGATATTAGGACTTATCTGGAGTTTATATGTAGTGATTCATTAATATAGTAAGAGAAACTGGAACACAAATTAAAATACGTAATCAATTTTGAACATTAGTAAGGAATCAGTCCATTTATTGTGGAATGAGGACAAACGGAATAATAATAAATATAAAATAAATACGGTCACCGATTGATTAACTAGAGGAAGGAATTCAAACAAGGGATAACTCCTTTTATTTTTGACCCATACAGTACAGGGTGAGATTCTATAGCTGGCAAATTAACCTCCTGTATGGAATATCAATGTGGGCATTCTTTTTGGTTCATTACATTTACCACTCCTAATCTATCTAGTACCCACACAAAAAGCACATATAAAAAAACCACCCAAAGGTGGCTATATTTTTAAGCGTCACTTATTTAATCCGTTAATTCCACGTTTTTTGTTAGTTTTTCACCATTTCGATAAACTGTTACTTTAATTGTATCCCCCAATTTTTTCTTTTCATATAAATATTTACGGAATTGAACGACATTTTCTATTTTTTGTCCATCTAATGCAATCACAACATCATATTGTTGTAATCCACCTTTTTCTGCTGGTGATTGGTTTGAGATATTCCTCAATACTGCACCATTCGATATCTCTTTTGGTAATTTTAATTGATGGCGTGCAGAATCTGTCAGTTTCTCCACATCTAATAACTGTACACCCATCATCGGACGTTTAACTGTCCCATCTTTCTCAAGAGACTCTAGGATCATTTTGGCTATATGAATCGGAATTGCAAATCCAATTCCTTCAACAGCTTGTTGTGCAATTTTACTCGAATTAATTCCAATGACTTCACCCTGTTCATTAAACAAAGCTCCTCCACTATTCCCAGGATTAATAGCTGCATCTGTTTGAATTACCTGTGCTTGCCAATCCACTTGTTGATTTCCGAGGGTACTAACAGGTATTTCTCGTTCCTTGCTACTAATAATCCCCTTTGTTACACTACCTTCTAGTCCTAATGGATTCCCAATGGCTATTACCGTTTCCCCTGTACGAATTTTTTCTGAGTCTCCAAGTGTTGCGACTCTTTTTACATCTATCCCGTCAATTTCTAATACCGCTAAATCTAATAATGGATCTGTCCCTACTACTTTAGCGGGAACCTTTTTACCATTATTCAATTTCACTTCTACTTTATTCGCACCGTCTATCACATGATTATTTGTAACAATAAAAGCCTTATTGCCAGTTTTTTTATATATGACCCCCGACCCCGAACCAGCTTCTTCTGATTGGTCTTGCGTATTAAATAAATCTGCATTTTGTTTATAGTTAATGACACCTACGACAACTTCTTTTGCAGATTCAATCATATTTTGAGGATTGCTCACATCTTCTGGTTTGTAAGAGATCGGCGTAGCCTGATTTACTTCGTTATGCTTAGGAGATTGACCTGCACTTCCTTTGATTTCATTTATATAAGGCGTGGTCAATCCAATGGTAATTGCACCAATCACTGCACCAATTATTCCTGTGAAAAAATACCCTGTTTTTTTATAGGCTTTATTCCTATTGCTTTCTGTTTGATTTGTATCATAGTATCCCATTGTGAACATCCCTTTCTCCTTTAATTTACAATTGAATATTTTTATCTTGATATTTGAAATACGATGTATGAATGTAATATTTAAGAATCATCATTTCAAAAAAAGAAAATTTTACCTTTGGGCATGGTTTAAACATAAATCAACTGTTTTTTCGTAGGGGTAACATTATATTTGAAATTTCCTATGAATATATGTATAACGATATTCAAACACACTTTGAACTTGTTTCTAAAAAAAGAGCCTATTCGGCTCTCAACAAATAGTGTAATCAATGTACAAAGTAGCATGTGTGTTTATACAGGTGTTTTGCAAAAAGTGGAAACAAGGGACAATAAACATCCATTATCCTATTTATTCTTTTGTTATAAACTTAGATCCTAGCATTCTCGTGAGAATGGATGGTAATAGGTTTGTGTGTAAATAAGAAGGAAGGGATAAAATTTGATAGATTGTGTAAGTCGTCAACATCATGTATCATTCCTTTCTATTTGGTACATGTATCATACAAACTTAATCTGTATTCTATATGGAGTTAATCTAGAGTTATAGTAAAGACTTTCAGTACCTAATTATGGAATACAAAAATAGACTTATATAGCTTTCTTTTATTTACACTTGTGTATTTGTTTAAGCACGATGCTGGTTTCAATTTTTGTTATTTCTCTTTTATGCGTCTATTATTTGAATGAGGAGCTATCCACAGTTGTACATCTAATAAAGAAAGAATGATGTTTGCTTCTAGTGACATCTTAATTACCTCCCTCTGTCTTGTTATGTATATAACCTATCTCATGCATCTGGAGCTAATCTGAAATACATGTAGTTTTCTTGTGAAGTTTTTATAGTGTTTCTAATACGTCTCCACATCAACTCCAGATTAGAAGGTTATAATGACTACAAGAGGTGATATTATGAAGAACTATCACATTCTGGTGGTAGAAGATGATCAAGAAATACAAGAATTAATCAAACAATTTTTAATGACACAACAGTATAAAGTTATAGTTGCATCAGATGGATTAGAGGGCATGAAACAATTTAATAAGCAGTCCTTCGATTTAATTCTTCTAGATGTGATGATGCCAAACCTGAATGGATTTGAAGTTGCCAAAATGATTCGAAGTCAGTCAAATATACCAATTATTATGCTAACTGCGCTAGAAGAAGAACAAGATCAAATGAAAGGATTTGATCTTGGAATCGATGATTATATTACGAAACCTTTTTCTTTCCATGTTTTGATGAGACGAGTCGAAGCAGTACTGAGAAGAAGTAATAATCAAAGTACGGATAATCATTTTGTATTTAGAGAACTACATGTCGATGGCGATGCATATAAAGTATATGTAAATAAAGTTGAAGTTCCCTTAACGACAAAAGAATTTGAAATTTTGCAACTACTACTTCAAAATGAAAAAAAGGTACTCACAAGAGATAATATCGTAGAAAAAATTTGGGGATATGAGTATGCCGGGGACACACGAATGATTGATACGCATATGAAAAACATACGAAAAAAACTAGATATACCCTATATTAAAACAGTAAAGGGCATTGGTTATAAAATTGATGAATAGGATTGTAAAAATCATGAAGATGAAGAGAATTACCTATAAACTCTTTATGACTACATCCCTCATTTTGTTAGCCTTTGCAACCTTGATTTATGTAACTTTATACTTCTTTCTCCCTAAATTTTATGAGCAATACAAAACAGATCAGCTTCAAACGGGAATCGAAGAAATAATTGATAAATCTAAAGATCTTACGCTTCAAAATGCAATACCACTTGTTGATGAATACGCACAAAAAAATAATGCGGTGATCTACCTTCAAAATAATGAGGGAAGACTTATTTATTCTCCTTCTATTGCTTTTCTTCAAAGTACTATTCAAGAGGGTACTATTCAAGGCGGTACTCAAGCAAAAGGTTTTGTTAAAACAGTACCAGCAAGGAGTTTAGATAATCCTCGTAATTCATATGAGGTTAGCAAGCCAATACAATTCCAAGATGTTAACTTAACGCTTGTGGTGTTCGCAACATTTCAGCCGATTGATGAAGCTTCACAGGTCTTAGTACGTTTTCTACCCTATATTAGTATCATTGTACTAGTTATTGGTTTAGGAAGTGCTTATCTCTATTCAAGGTTTATTACTAAACCACTTATTTATATTAATAAAGGTGCACAAAAGATGGCAAACTTGGATTTCTCCGAAAAAATTGAGGTTCGCTCTATGGATGAATTAGGGGAATTGTCCAATAGCTTGAATGATATGTCTATAAATTTACAACAGGCAATTTTTGATTTACAAAAAGCTAATCAGCAATTAAAAAGTGATATTGAAAAAGAAAGAGAAATAGAAACAAAGCGAAGGGAATTCTTTGCTATTGTAGCACATGAATTAAAAACTCCTCTTACTGTTATGAAAGGATACTTAGAAGGGATGATATATAATATCGGTCCTTATCAAAATCGCGACCAATATTTAAATAAAAATTTCCAAATAATCGAAAATCTGGAACAGCTAGTTCGCGAAATTTTAAGCATGTCAAGATTAGAACAACATACCTTTAAACTTCAAGTGGAAGAAGTAAATCTTTCGAAATCAATAGATACAATCACAAAAAAACTCGAATTTTTTGCTTCTCAAAAAGGCATTCAAATAATAAAAGAAGTCGATTCTGACATTTTTGTTTATACGGATTATGTTCTTTTAGAAAAAGCTTGTAAAAACATCATTCATAATGCGATTATGTATTCACCTTATAACGAAAAAGTCTATATAAAGTTAACAAAGGATTCTAAACAAAACAACATCCAAATACGAGTTATCAATACAGGTGTCAAAATAAAAGAAGAAGAAATACAACATATTTTCAAACCATTTTATCGAATCGAAAAGTCAAGAAATCGAAATACAGGAGGGAGTGGCTTAGGGTTATATATTGTAAAACAAATTTTAGAATCCCTTTTTATCACGTATTCTATGAGTAATACAAAACAAGGCGTACAATTTTTAATTACCATTCCATTATCCATAAAGTAAATAACAAAAGAGTCTCAATCTTATTTCACCTTATTGAAATAAGATTGAAATTTTTTATATAGGATACCTTCACATCGATAAAAAGACGTTATTTTTTCCAATGATTTCTCAGAAAGAATAGCGTCTTTTTTTATTTTAGGGAATATTTTGTATTGTTAGCCTGATAGCTATATTGCGTGACCCCTATTATAAGAATCCTGCATCAGAGCATAACAAAAATATAAGCAAAAAAGAATTATTTAAAGTATAAGTTACATTCTAATATTTTATTGTTGATAACTGACAGTATCATTTTACAGCTTATTTAGAAGAGGCATGTACATTTCGAAGAAGTTCTTCAATAAATTTTGTTTTTTCATTTACCTTTGTGGCATATGTGAAATCACCATAACAATATGGATACCTAAAATTATTTTTATTTCCACCACAAGTATACATCGCTGGATTTTGATCAACTTTCATCTTAGAAAACTTTTTGGCTGAATCCTCCGAGTGTTGTTTAACTTCTTGACTAGCAACAAAATCAATATACCCTGGCCCCATATTATAGCTTTGAATAATTGTATCCATGCTAACATCCTTGTCCGTGCCATATTTGTACATTTTAGCAAAGTGTTTTACTCCTTGTTCAATGCTCAAGCTTGTCTCTTGAATTTCATTTGGCTTTAATCCAAGTGATTCGGATGACTGCATAGGATCGTTTCCCTCACCTCTACTCTCTTGGTACATAATTCCTAATAAAACTGCTGTTTTCTCTCCTAAATTATATTTTTCTAATTCTTTTTTCAAGGTAGATTCATATTGCAATACACGTTTTTCGGTGGCTAGCGCTTTATTTTGTTGAATATTGGTTTTATGATTAAAATATAGCATTCCAAGTATAATTCCTAAGCCCAAAATACTAATAAGGAACACTTTTATAATTTGTTTTTTACTTGTATCCTTCATATATTCCTCCTCGTATAAAAAATTCAATTTTTCAAAGGTAATTGGTTATTTACAAACTATGTAATGGACATCTATCTCCCGCCCTCTTTAGACTCAAACATCAATACTTTAAGGTTTTAAGTTTAATATAAAAGTTTAAAGATAAGGTAAAGATAAGATAAAGATAAGATAAAGGGCATTTTTTATACGTACTTTAAAAGATATTGGTACAACGGGATATGTGGGACAAATTGTTGATATAAATGGATTTAGTAATAACGGAAAGGTTAACGTACAAATTATTAATTATGGAGATCTCATTCCGGAAAATTTACCTTATTTTTTCAATATGCTTTATATAAAAAACTACAAAATAACATATAATAAAAAACGGTGAACCCTCCACGTAGGAGAATCCACCATCACAAATAAATGATTATTTCACACCTAGTTTTTCTTTTGCTTTCTTAGGAAGCTCGTCTTCCTGCACTTCCTCCCAAGCTGTTACACCTTTTTTATCTGAATGATATACACGTAGGAATGCTTCTTTACGAAGATTCTTTTGTGCCATAAATTGTAACTCTTTTTCTTTACCTTCCTTATCAAAACCCGATAATGTATATTCATACTCCTTTCCCATCACTTTCCCATCCATAGATTTTGAAACTCCCTCTTTTCCATCCATTGTAATTTGGACGTAATATTCATCTTTACCCATACGATTAATATCACATCCAACTAGTAGACTTGCAAATACAACTAAAAGGCTAAAAAGTGCCATATATTTTTTCATATTGTTCACCTCATTGATTTTCTATGCTACTGTAATCTTAATCTGTTTTCGGTTGAAGAGAAATTCAAAAACCTTACGTCAACATTACATTTTCGAAAGATAATAAAGTTACCTATATCAATGTTTATAAATGAGATATTCGCGTAACCATTAAAAATTATTTAAACGATTACTTTCTTCATTTTTTTACTATTTCATAACTTGCTTCAAATTCACTCTTCGCATTTATTGCCGTCTAACGATCATCACACATGACTTAATACATTATTGAAAGGAAAAAAGCTCTGCACTATGCAGGCTTTCTTTATGATTTCACTATTAAATTATTCATAAAACTCTCTATAGAATTCGCCTGAAATATAAGGAAATAAGGAGATTGAACGTCGTAATATTTATCGGTAATGATAAGAATTGAAGGAAAGAATTTAGAAGTTCTCGGTTGCCAAGGTTCATTATGCCATTCTTGGCTATGGTAGTATAACTCATATCTATTTATCTTATCTTGCATTATCTTTTTACTGTACACTGACTTTTGAACTTCAATAAAGAATGGCGACCTACGCCATATAGTAAAAGCATCCGGCTCCATATATTCCTTCCCATACTTTGGTTCCACTTTGAATAACTTAGGATTTTCATAATGAACAAGTTGTTTGTATACGTCCACAATACCAAGGAAATGAGGGATTTTTTGACTGGTTTTTCTGATAGAACTAGGTTGCGGAAAATAAATGTATGGGTGTTGCAATACGTTAGCATCAACATGGCCGTCTCTTCTTAATCGTTTCATAACCGTATTACAGCAGGTTATCGCATTCTTTAAGCCTTGAAAATGCAAGTCAATAATATCATCTCGAGACATGCATCTAAATTGCTTCAAATCATTCAGAATTCCTTTATCTCTACTCTTCATCATCTAACACCCCAAATAACGGCATTTCTACTTGCGATGAATTTTTGAGTATCTTCTCCCCTTTAGACATGAGATATGGTTCAACAATTTGTTTCGCCTTACTTAATTCCAAATAAGGAGCTTGCACTTTCTTTAATCCATTGCGTTTAAAAATCATTTGTCCAGTTTGCTCTAAATACTCTGAACCAGGAGTACCCATAATATTACTATTAATCACACTATCACATTTAAAGCCCATTCTTACAGTCATATTAAGTTTTAACTTACCATCTAACACCTTGGCATCTGGCCTCTGCATACTAAGCAAAAGAAAAACCCCAAGTGATCGCCCGACTGCTGAAATCTTTTCAATCGTTGCCATACACTCTTTTTCATCTTTAAGCATAGCCACTTCATCAATAGCAAGTAGGATATATGGCTTTTGATGATTTGGATTTAATTTGTTGTACGTATCAATATGATCAACTTCATATTCTTCCATAAGTTTTCTTCGTTCCCTGATTTCCTTCCATAACTTTTGGAGCATTATTTTCATTTCGATTTCTTCCATACAAACTTCTTTTACATGCTTCACTCTACGTAAAAAATGAAATTCAGAGTTTTTTAAGTCACCAAGATACAAATGCAACTTTTCAGGAGACATATATTGAATGAGTGTGGATAGTACAACACGTACCATACTACTTTTCCCACTTCCCGTTTCTCCTGCGATTAATAAGTGCGGTGAATTGGAACCAATCATATCGTACGCAATTATTTTTCCGTATTGGTCCCTGCCTACCACAACAGGTAAACCGTAACCTTTTAATTGAGGCTGCCATTCTCTATAACAATAAGTATACGGCTTTAGCCCAGCATTCGAATGAAATACATGTAGGACAAACTTTTTCACATCCCCTTCAATCGTAATATTCCGTCCTAATATTTGCTGAAAACAAAACCACTTCTTTTCAATCTTCTGTGGATCTAATCCGTTTGGTATGGTAAATACATACCTCACGCTTTCCGCTGAAGAAGATATATTATATATCTTTGGATAAATAGGCACTTTTCCCCCGCGTGTTTGATGTTCCGTATATAGACCTGCTTTTCCAAATATCTCTATAAGTTGATTCCTTAACCTTTTTGCATGAAGCCAATTCTTTATCATTCTCATATACTTCCCCCTAAAACATGATTAGGATGCGAATAAATACATACCCAATCAAACAAACTCCAACTATTCGCATGCCGTAATAAATACCTTCACTTATAAATTTAGCTGCTGATATATGGTCATGTCGCACTAAATATTTTTCTAATATGACTGCCCCTATTAAAACCGTTCCCATTACTCCTAATGCAATGTAAGTATGTAGTACCTGATCCGACATATGAAGAAATGCGAAAGGACTAACTGAATTGTATTTACGTATTTTCTTTTCTTTCTCTTCGTAAGATCGATTCATACACTCACGAAAAGAAATTGTTTCCTTCCTACCACGCATTTAATTGCCCTCCTCTATAAACAAAATGAACAAACTAGATAAAATATAGGGTTTATGTGCCTATTACCTTGATAACACTATCTTGACTGTTAACTTGGTAGATACCTTTCTAGTACATAGGCTGGTTGATTTGGTATCTAATTTGGTAATAAGTTTGCTAAATACCAGAGTGGCTACCTTGATACATCATATTGCGTGGGGCTTGTACATTATTAACACTTTTGTTTAAAAAAATCATGCTTTGGTAAAGATGTGATTAATAGAGAATTTATGAATAGGAGTGTTCACAATGTTTGGCTTGGGGAAACCATTATCAAGGTTTGGTAAATTTTTAAAAAGAAATAGTATTACTCAAACCGAATTAAAGGAATGGAGCGGAGTAAATCAAAATACAATTAGTCGTATTTCTCGTTCAAATACATACAAACCTTCATTAGGGAATGGCCAAAAATTAATTAGGGCCTTAAAAAGAAAAGGTTACAGCGTAGACTTTGAGGATTTCTGGATGTAATAATCAGCTCGTTAAACCCAGCTGATTATTTTTTGAAGAATTCATCATTCTTTTTGATTTATGTGCCGCGTTAGCTTATATAAAAGTGCTAAAATTCCACAGAACGTGTATAAAAAGTGACAAACAAAAGATATATTGTCAATAGCAATAATATTAATACACAAGTAAAATACACGATAGAAATACGCTTTCTATTCTCTTTCCAATTACGTATACTGGAAATTATAAAACTTACTATCACCATGCAACAAATCCCTACCAAAAACACCAATACATACTCGTGAATAATAACACCACAAATTAAAAATATAACTGCTAATATTGCTAATAGTGAATGAACTACACGCAAAAATAACCTCTCCTTATCTCATTGGAAACCTATTAATGTACGATTATTTTATTTAGCAAACAGATGGTTTCCAATTTGTGCAACGGTTTGACGTGTTGTAATCCATTTATCAGTCGAGGTTTTTGGATTGTAGAAATAAAGCCAATCAGAATTTGTTCCTTTTGAAGTGAGAGCCTCTTCTACTGCCATTCTTGCTTCCTGTGTAGCAGGCTGATTAATTCTACCGTCTGTAACAGGAGTAAATGCATAACCATTTTTAATGGGTTCATAAATTACGCCTGTAATTGTATTTGGAAAACCATTTGCGTTAGTACGATTTAATACTACCTTTGCAACTGCAACCTTTCCTGCATGCGGTTCTCCCCCTGCTTCTGCATTTACTAATCGAGCCATTAAATCCACTTCTTGTAATGAAATACCAGTATCAATCTTTAAGTGCTGACCGACAAAAATATGATTTTCTTCTACGTTATTGTTTTGTTTTATGGACTGTATTGAAACCTTATATTGTTGTGATATAGAACTTAATGTATCCCCGCTTTTCACCTGGTAAATTGCTTGATATGTATTAGTTGAAACTGTTGAATTAGTTTTTTGAAAATATTTGTTTGCAGTTGATGATACTGGAATTGTTAAACGTTCTCCAATATTAATTTGATCATTTGCTTTATTGTTTTCTTGTTTAAGTGATTGTACGGACACCTCATATTGTTTACCTATCGCTTCTAGGGTATCATTCTTTTGAACCGTATAAACCGTTGAAGCCGCAGTCCCTATTGGATTTGATACTACTGTAATCATTGCAGCAGATAATGGTAACCAGGTTTTCGCCTTACATAACTTCATTCAAAAAAGCCTCCTAAAAATTATTAAGTACTCTTAATATGTTTAAGTCAAAAACAAATCAAGCTATTTATAGCGTAACAAAACATTGAATTCAAGTCATTGAATTTGTATTTCTATATAATAATTGGGTTGCTTATGATATTGAAATAAAAAATGAAGAAATGATTATGGTTGGATTTAGCTAATAATCCAATCCACTTTCCTCATTCTTTTTTTCTATAAATGAGCTTTTTCCACCGAAGCTATGTCGCCTTTAGCAATACGAGTACCTCTTTCAATTTCATGATCTTGCATAATTTTCTTCTTTAGGAACTTCATTGTTAACAACCAACACCCCGACTTCTCCGTGGCAACTACTGTCCACCGTTCCAAGAACATTGTGTTCCGCGTTATACCGATACGGGGATGTACCTGCAATTCATATCCTGGTAGAGCCTTAAAAACTTATATTTTTGGGACACTAGCATGTTTCTTTTTTCATTTATAAGTTTAATATTTCTTATACGGCATTTGGATTTTGCGATGTAATTTCAATTGAGAATGGGAATTCCCTCTCACTACTTGTCTATTGTCTTGTTATTCGCTTTTTCCTAGTGGGTTATAGCAAACGACAAGACTATTATTTTTTCTCCTAATCCCGTACTTATATTCTTTGATTTTGTTATTTTTCCTTAACAACAAACAAGACGCCAACCAGATCACGGAAGCGCCTACAATACTTGCTATAAACTTAACTAAACTTATTTACCTTCACGTCATTTATTTCTTTGTTTCCATACCCCATTCTCTTTACGATAAGTATTCTTTCCATTCATGAATCCCGCTGTATTACCAGGAATGCTATATTTTTTATTCTTAGCTTTCTTCTTCATCCTCTTTTCTTCTTGAACAGCTTGCAGATCCACCTTCCATTGTTTTAACAAATCCTCTTTACGTCGCATCGAATTTGTACCCCTTATATTGAAAAATAAATTTAATAATCATATTATATACATTTAAATATATTTTTCAATAAAAAGAGAGCACCCCCACTACCGGTGCTCTCAATGTGAATCGGGGTTATCCTGAGCATTGAATAGGACACGAGGAACTCGTCCTATTACATAATATGCTTGTCCTTATAATAATGTGAATTAAAAAAGCACCCTCGCACAGGTTCCAAATAATACATATACTTTGAATTAACTAACATGTTCGAAAAGACCTTTCCATATCATTGTATGATTATCAATTATCTTTATACTTAAATGACTCCTTAAGTATGTTTAATGTATAATTTCTATATAACTAAAAAAAGCACCTGCATCATATAACTTTCTATCTTTCTTAACTAATCGCTTTATGTTTGGTGGTTGGGAGAAAACCAAGAATCTTCTCATTTATACTCCGTAGGTCCAGTCAGTACTTCTTTTGTCCCCTCACCTTCTCTCACCAATTATGGTTACGCAACATGATACCTACTAACATATAAATCTCTATATATAGTTTCAAAAATATATGGTTGAGTGTTAAATTTGCATAGGTACTCTTTAACGTATTCCCCGAAAGAATTCTCCTTCCTCAAGCGTGTGAAGGGCGTAGCCCTACGATAGGTGGGAGATGACTTTCGGTTTGGCATAGCCAAAAACTTTTGATAAACTTGCTATATGAAGTTCTTTGATAACTTGGTATAGAAGGTTGCAGGAAGAAAATAGAGTGCGAAAACCAAGCCATTCGGTTCCTGCATAAAATATCAACCGTACCAACAGAGCATCCATGCGTTGGACATCTAGGGGTGGAACACCCCGAAGTAACGCTCAGGGAGACGAAAGGTTACTTTCGTCGTGGAACTGAGAAGCTCCCACTTCAAGCTTTGCTAAGTGGCGAGTAGTTCACGGAGTTCTCATATAAATTAACAAGAGTTTAAAAATTCTCGAATCTCAGCCCCTTGGAGCGCCCTCCAAGGGGCTGAACTAATTAAAATATAGATTATATGCACCTTTATTATTTTCATTGACTCATTATATTACATATACGTAATATTTTTGTGAAACATCACGGGTTTCAAATACAACATTTTTTAAAGAACTCTTATCTTTCCATAAGAGTTCTTTTTTTAATAATGCATTTGTTTAAATTCTTAAATTTGGCCAGACAATCCAGTAATTCTCAATACTTTGTCAATCTTCCTGATTGTCGAAACCCATATACATAATTATTTTCACCTTAGTATCCTAATAATACAATAGTAAAAAATAGATGAAGTTATGTACCAACAAACAAATTTTACATGAATCAATTACCAAAAATAGACGAAAATTTTTGACTATAGCGCATTTACCTTTATGAATATGAGATACAGACGAAATACGGGGAAAAATAGGTCATAGGACAGAAATGAAATCTGAAACTTCCAAACTATCTTTTTATTTCCATTCGACATAATATGACAATATAAAGATATGTGATGTGTTATTATTACTGTTGCAATCTTAAATTTTACATAATTGGAGGAACAAACGTGGGAAAAATATTTAAGTTTGGATGCCTAGGCATTATAGTTTTATTTGTAATCGGAATAATTGCTATGGTTGCTGGTGGCGGTGATTCAACAGAAACAACTTCAACAGACACTAAAGCAGTATCAAAAGAAGGGGTATCTTCTGATGTGAAAATCGCTGTAGGATCTATGGAAACAGTAGATTCTGTAGGCAATGAATATACAAAAGAACAAGCACAAGGTGTATTTAAAATTTTAGAAGTTACACTTACTAATAATCAAAAAGACGCTATCACTGTTGATGCTAACAGCTTTAAATTAGTAGATAGTAAAGGTCGCGAATTCACATATTCAACACAAGGTCAAACATCTTTTGACTTAGCTAACGGTGGAAAAACTGACTTCTTCTTAAAACAATTGAATCCTGGTCTAACACAAACAGGTAAAATTGTATTTGATATACCAAAAGATGCTGAAGGAATTTTCTTAAAAGCTAGTGGTGGTATGACGGGTAAAGAAATTAAGTTAAAAGTAGAATAGAAAAAAGGTACTCGAAAGAGTACCTTTTTTCTCACTGACCATCATTACATAACGCGGGAAAATAAGATGTGGATGAGAATTCAATACATAAAATAAAATTAAGACGGTTCAAGTTTGAGAAGGGCTCCTTAAGTTAACTATTCTTTTTGGAAAGTAACTTTACACATATAAAAAACCTCATATATTGAGACCTTATAGTAAACATTTTTGTATTTTCTTCCTACAAAATCTCAGGGAGAAGAATCATTAAAAAACATATTGAATTACTAAAGAATTCTGTTCTCAACATTACATTAGATTTGCATCATATTTATTAATCGTGAATACATTTCACGTTCTTCTTTCGAATTTTTTATATAATTGTGAGCAGCATGAAAAACATCAAAAAATTGATTAAGAAAAAGCACTGCCAAAATCTTCAGCAATGCTTTCCCATTAAACGTACTATGATAACGAACGTCTATTTTTTTCTACTCATGAGTTCTATATACTCACATATATTTATTTTAGATTTAAGATACGTTCTATTTCCTTCACACTCAACTTACTTGCTTTTGCAATAGTTTCAAGCGGTACACCAACTTCATACATCCCTCGGATTATCTGCATCTTACCTTGCTCAATTCCTTTTTCCATGCCCTCTTGTTCTGCATGCGCTAACTTAGCTTGTTCATCTAGAAGTAATTTCTCTCGAGCTTCATATGCTGTTCGGAAAGAAGAATCATAGCTCATATTTTCCCCTTTATTTATTTCCTTTTGTAAAATTGGATCTTGATTCATCGCAATCTCCTCCAATATTTGAGTAAAATTCTTCACACATTATTAAGATTCTTCTTCGTCTAGAAAATTAAAATTACCATCAATAAGATTCTGTAAATACTCATCAAAGCTGTTTGCAATCACTTCATATTCATCAGGATCATGTAAAAAACGAATGATTTGACCACATACACCTTCATCAGAAGGGTTAAAATCAATATACAGCTTTGATGTTCCACCGTTGTTCATACAATCTGAAAAGTGAATATACGTGCCAGGGAGAAGTCCTTCTGGATTTATCTTGGAGTCAACAGCATCCTCGTCATCTTGGTATTCTAAAAGATAGGAGACGTCTTCTTCTTCTTTTGAACTTTCAATCATCTCCTGTGTAGAAAGCAAATAATATGGATACTCTTCAACATCTGAACCTAAAATACATACCGTGACTTCGTTTTCTCCATATTTCCGCCAATATGTACCATCGATATTTTCAAGTAAAGTGATTAATGATTCTGGACAATTTGGATATTTCGTCCTTAATATATCAATATCTCCTTTTGTAGCACCGTATGCTTTATTTAATGCTTCGAGATCATCTGTTGATAACGCTGCTTTCAAACCGTTTAAAAATTTGTTTACCAAATCCATTATTTTGTCCTCCCAAAAAACAAATATAAATTTTCTTAGTCTATATACCTAACATAAATAAGATTTGACCTTTAACTGTTTACACATCTAATTTAATTAGTACCATTACGTTCTAGCTCTTCTCGATTAAAGTATTGTTCTAGTAACTCTTTACCTGTTTTAATTGTAGTATAGTACTCTCCACCATACAGTTTCCCTTCTGATGGTTTATGGAAATCTTCGTATTTAGGGAAGTCTTCATTCTCTTCAAATGATTTCTTTGCAACTTCCATGTCTTCTGCTTCTATTTTAGCAAACAATCTACCTATACCGAATAACCCTTCATCATCAATACTTTCTTCTACAAGATAGTGTTCCTCTTCCTCTATAGGTGTCATTTTACTTTTTCTAACAGAATATAGATGACCCGTTTCTTCTTCTCTTACCGTAATAAAAATCCAACCAACTCTTACAACTGTACAAGGTTCTAATCCTAATAGTGTATAGGCAACTACCTTTTGGTCTTTCACATATTTCCCCATTTTATCTACCCCTTGTTGTTTATTTTGTTTAAAAGTTAAAATATTTTCAACGTGGTGATACATATCTATAACCATATAAAACAGTAATTCCCTTTACTACAACTGTTTTTTTCAATGCTTTTCACTACCGCCTTTCCTGTTAAACAATTCCTATATTAAATATAAATTGCAAATTCTATAGGTTCCTTTTTTGGTTTTGCTTCTTCAAAATAATATAATTCTTCTTCATCGGCACTTAACTCTAACTGCCAATCTTCAAAGTTAGTTTTATATTTGTATCTTACTAATCATTTTTGACCTCAATTTAAATCATTCAGTTCATTCATCTTCATCTTATTTAGTACACTATAAATGACTGTTATCTACTTTACCTTTTAACTAAAAGAGCTGCTTCAGCATATTTACCTGAAGCAGCTCTTGTTATCTTAAAAATGGTAATGGTGCTTGCTGAATTCCGTTTTGAGTTGAAATATAAAAAGATTTTGCGAATCCCTCACTGTGAATACATTCGTCTATTATGAGCATTATAGGAATCTTTCGTAAGTCTAACATTAGCTCCTTTCTAACATGTTCTGCTAAAGCGAGATTTGATATAGATAAAATAAAAATACCTGGTAAACTCTTCGTATTTTCGAAATTCAATAAATTATCTGGTCCATTTTGAATCTGATCTTCCCAAATTTTCAATCGCGATTTTAAATGTTGTGCATATCGCTGACCTTGTTGTACCCTTTCAAATATGAAGTTTTGATTTCCAATCGGAGTTTTAATTTCCCCAACAGCAATTGGATTATATCCATTACCAGTACCTTTTAGCCTTGGATACCAGCACCAGTTTTTTAATAGCTGTTGGCCTACTGCAAACTCATATTTTATTTGATTCATAGTGACAAATCTTTGTACCCCTGCTACTCCAAGCCTTAACCACTGTTCTGGCTTTAAAGAATAGTTTGTATTACGGTTATGATAAGCCCACATCATCAAATGACCAGCAGTATTTAAAGTGATTGGAGCAGAGGTTTTGGGCTGATCCGGAAATAGCTCCGATTTTATCTCCCATCTACTAACAAATCCATACAGTACCAGTTTTTTCAGCGATTCTGAAACCTGTGACCTACTAATTTTAGATTCCACAAAATTCTTAATTTGAGCTTCAGTAATCGCTAATGAATCTCAAATAAGCTTTAGTATTAAATTATCTTTTTCATTTATAAAACCTGAATTAATTCTGTCATAAATACTACGTAAATCTGTGAGTGGTTTGAATTTATCTGGAAGAATTGGTCCCCCCTGCAAAGAGGGGTCATCCCAAAGTGATAAAGATTGATCCCTATTAAGCCAATATTGAACCGCCTTTCCATTCTCTTGTACGGAAACCTGCGGCGCACTCATTAGTTATATAAAAATGCCGTTGGGTCGTTAACTTTTTTGCGTCCAAAAGGAAACTTGAAGATAACCCCCGACCCTCGCTCTTTTTCTACATCCACATTCACAATTCTCATACTTACTACTTCATCCAATACTGGCTGTTCGATTGTTTTAGGGACAATTCCTTTAATTGTGCAGCCTTGGTCCAATTCAACAAAAACTCCAAAACGCGGGTCAACATTTACTACCCTTCCTACAATTGTATCTCCTTCAGCTAATTCAGATAATAACTGATAAGGGTTTTCCACTGCTGCTTTTCTAGAAACGTGGATTAATCGTTGCTCTGGATTAAATTGTAGAACCTTAACTGGGATGCGTTCACCAATAGGTGCATAACGATCCACAGCGTTTTTATACACTCTTCCATAGTTTAGTTCATGTAATTTCATGAAACATTCGGCACCATTGATGCGTAAGAATATAGTTGGAACCTGAGCATTCATGTTGTATCCAGTTACTTCTGCTTCGTAGATTGGCTCTTGCAGTCTTTCATCTTGTTCCAATTCTATTAACTCACGCATTAAAGCATCTGCAGATCGTCTACTTGCTTCTTTTACTGAAACCTGAACTTTATTTCCATCCAGTTCATCAGACATTTGAGTAATTACTACGTTAAAAATATTACCTGTGAATTGTGTAATACTTCTAAAAGAATAATCTGAGAAGTCCTCTTTTTTACAAATACCTATAATCTTTCCGTTTTCAAGGGCGAACTCAGCATATTCAGTATCTGGATCGTCTTTATCGTGTCTTTTAACCGTTCTCAATACGGCTTGAATTGGCTCTTTATATCTACGTAGTCCCTGTAGCTTTTTATACGTTTTTGAATCCATAAAAATATCTCCTCTCCCTCGTTCAATATTTATAAAGTTCAAAAATAATACTTCTACTTGAATTATTGTTACTTTTAGCTAAGAAACTAAGCTTTTTAGAAATATTTTCTGAAATTTATAATTGTGCTATTTTTCATATTTATAACCTTCTATTATTTTTTCATTATTTTCAAAAATCGGAACTCAGCAAGAAGCAAAAGAAGTTATAAACGACATTGTTACTGGTCTTAATGGGAAGACACTATTAATCGTTGCTGTGGTATTTGTAATTGGAGGCGTATTTATTGTTGGTAGTATTGTGAATACTGGCTATGAACCAAATACACATCCAAGTATGCGAGACGATCGTAATCCTTTAGGATGTGCTCATTATGGTAGAGGATGGGACACAGATGGTCTTTTTGGAGAAGCTAAATGTGTTTATAATAAAACTGATGAATCGGATAATAGGTAGTATATAAAGGACTTATCTTTTTTATAGGAAGATAAGGCTTTTGTATGCATAAAGAAAAGACACCCTAAGGTGCCTTCCTCCGACTTGAACCACTTTAATTTTATATAAATATACACGTATTACCCCTTTGTTATACGTGTAAACACATCCTATAAAGCAGAATCGTCTATATACACCAGATTGTTAGTTCATAAAGTACAAGAGATTTGAGATCAGTATTAGAGTGACGCCACACCTTCTATAACGATCGACATGTTACGCCTTTCAAAAGAATCTGCTTTATAGAATGTATCCACATTTTATATTTTACTATATGTAATATTTATTTGGTGTAATTTTTATGAATATGTATAATTGCATAAAGTTTATGAAAAAATGAGAGTATAATTTGGTATTGTGTAATAAAGATAAGGCCCACCTACGGAAATAGGTGGGTTTTTTGTTGGGTATTTCTATCTCATTGCACAAAAGGGAATTTCTATTAAAACCATAGCATATTTTTATAGCTCTTATATTGAGAAAAAAGAAAAGACACCCAAATAAGAGTGTCTTTTCCCATAGTTTTTAGCAGAAGCAAGAAGCTCCAACAATAATTAATAAAATAAATAATACAACTAATAAAGCAAACCCTCCTGCAAAGCCACAGCCGCCACCGCAGCTACCACCAAAGCCCATAATAATTCCTCCTTTAAATAGTAGGAGAAAAATAAGGAGTCACTCATGTATTTTAATGGATTCAAATTACTTTATGTTTTTATGGATTAATTGAGCAGGTCCTTTTGAAAATAGTTTGTATATCGAAAGTAGAGGATTAATTATCCTGCATGTCAATCAATATGCTAAATTGCATATCTAAAAAAGTAGAATTTGTTAACGTTTTCAAAATAAGGAATATTATTATAATTTTCTGTTAATATCAAACTTGTACTTATTATAAAACAAGGGGATGTTTATATGTTTAAAAAAGTTACATTGGGGATATCATCATTAGCGGTGGCAACAGTAGTTGGGTTAGGAATGGCATCGGAGGCATCAGCAGGGCCAGCAGCACCTCTAACTTCTTTAAGTGTAGTAAAAGTAGAATCACAATTGGGTGGAGTTGAATACATTACCCCTAATAGTTTTAGTACAACTAAAGATCATGGGGGAAGTTACTTATATGTTTACACAAAAGAAATAGGGTATGGACAGTTTCCTTTTGCCAAAATGAATGGATTTGATGTAAAAAGTATTGGTTCACAAATAATTGGTGGTAATCCTATTGTAGGTTGGGAATATAAATGGGACGCATCAAATCATCAAGAAGGGACTTTTGAATATCAAAAGACTTCAATAAACTATCCAAGAGATACGTGGCGCACTTCGTTATATATTAAATAATTAGTTATATATTAAATAATTATTTATATATATTCGTAGCATGATAATCCCTTCACAATGTGTGGGGATTTTTTCATAAAAAAAAGACACCCTAAGGTGCCTTCCTCCGACTTGAACCATCTTAATTTTAATAATATGTATTGGACGCCAATCCAATTATTATTTTACCACATTAAGTAATGTTGTACATTGAGAAATTTGTTATACCTCTTTATCTAAATGTAAAAAGTCCTAGAGGGACTAGGACTTTTTGACAGAATGAAAATGATTTTAAAAAAGGACTTATATAACATAACATACGAATGTTTCATAAATGTATCGTAAAAGTGAACAAAATCTATATTTTATCGATTTAAATAATCTGTCATGAATTCTTCGGCTTCTTTTTTTATCTCTTCTGGAGTCAGTTGGTCAACTGGTTTATAATTTCCGTGTTTATCATAGTTGGCCGAATCTTTCTTAGGGTCATAAGTAGATGGTGGAACTTGTTCTTTAGGAACAGCAGGCTCTTCTGTTTTAGGTACTGGTGTTGTTTTTGGTGTTGGATTAGGGATATTTGGTGTAGTAGTTTGTTTTCCGTCGATTTCGCGTAACAAAGGGAAAATTTCTGTATATTTTCTAGCTGATTTTTGCATCAAATCATGACCTTTTTAAAATTCATTTACATGTTTAGCTGTTAATGCGTTTTTCATAATAAAAGATGCATCTGAGAATCCTTGCATTGCTTCTACCATCGTACTATGTAGCTTGCTGTACTTATTAGATGCGCTAATTGATAGCATATCATTTGATACTGTTTCAAATCCTCTTAAAATAGTAATTACTTCTTTTCTCCAGTCTTCATTATCCATCTGTATAGATCCTGAGTTTACACTTTTTAAGTATGCTGTTGTATATGGATCAATATCGTTAAACGATTGATCCAGTTTGGCTCTATATTCAGAATCGGTTAAGGTTTCTTTCTTATCGTTTGTATTACTAGAGGTTGTTTCACTTGAACTTGGTTTTTCTTTTTTTTCAACAGTTTTATTTTCGCAACCCACCGTTAGTATTCCAAGAACAGAAATAATAAGTAATAGTTTTTTCAACCACATCACCTCTAATTTTATTTATGTCAGAGAGTAAAATAAAAGCACTCTTTCGAGTGCCTTCAACTATTCTACTTTTAATTTAATTTCTTTACCCATCATTCCGCCGCGAGCTTTTAAAACTAAGCCTTGTGCGTCAGCAGGAACATCGAAAATAATTTTACCTGTTTGAGTTAAACCGGGGTTAAGTTGTTTTAAGAAGAAATCTGATTTACCACTATTTCCAATATCATAAGCTGTTTGAGCTTGTGTAGAATACTTAAATTCACGGTCCTGATTATCCATTAATTTAAAGCTATTTGCGTCTACAGTGATAGCATCTTTTTGGTTATTAGTAATTGAAATTTCAACTACTTTATATATACCTTTTGCCTTTTCATTTAAATATTCTCCACCAACAGAGTCTACTGATTCAACAGATCCTACAGTAATTTTCACTTTAGAGGATTCTCCCTCTTTAGAAAGTTCCTTTTTAGGCTCTTCTTTTTTAGGTTCCTCTTCCTTTGGCTCATCCTTCTTTTTAGGTTCTTCTTTTTTAGGCTCTTTTTTTACCTCTGTAGAAGCTTGTTGAGTTGTTTCTTTAGCTTTAGGTTTCTCTTCTTTATCTTTTGTTGGTATTAATATCATAGCTAACACAAGGCATACAATCGAACTAATAAAAAGTTTCGCCTTAGGTTTTCTTTTGAACAGAGCAATGATAAATAATACAAACAGCACTATTGAAGCTAGAAAAATTAATACCGCTAGTGTTTCCATATGCAATCCGCCTTTTTTGGTATTTTTTAAATGAAATGTAAGATTTCCGAGCCTATCATAGCAAACAATCAATCTGAATATTGTCATATTCTGTCGAACGAAAAGAAAAAAGCACTCATAAGAGTGCTTTTCCATAAATCTAATGTTTTTTACTAGATTTTTTATGTCCTTTATTTCGTTCACAAGCCACGCTATCGCCATCACGATCTAGATGCGAAGCATAAGCTGGGCTATCTGGAGTTATATCATAGTAACCAGCATTATTTGCATCTGTACAGTTTGCAAAGTGAACTTTCTCTTGCTTAGGTGCAGCTTGTTGCTGTGGTACTGTATTAGCTGCAGCTTTTTGTTGTTCCTGTTCTTTTGCTCGAGCTGCTTCTTGTTGTTTCTTTTGTTCTTCCTGTTGTCTTTGAGTCTCTTCTTGTTTGCGTTGTTCATCTAATCGCTTTTGCTCTTCAGCCTTTTTCTGTTCTTCTAATTGCTTTTGCTCCTCGGCTTTTTTCTGTTCTTCTAACTTCTTTTGTTCTTCGGCTTTTTTCTGTTCTTCTATTTTCTTTTGTTCCTCTTCCTGTTTTTGCTCATCTAATTTCTTTTGTTCATCTTCTTTTTTAGTCTCTTGTTTTGGTTCTTCTGATGTACTCGCTTTATCATTTGAACCACAAGCAGCCAACCCCATAAGTAACACGCTGCATGCTAAAGCCATTAATAATTTTTTGCTCATAATTTAATTCCTCCAAGATATATAAAATGTACTATTTCTGCACAATCTTATCAAAATTGATATTCGTATATTGTCATATAGTGTCGAATGAAAATAAAAAAAGACACCCAAAAGTGCCTTCCTCCGACTTGAACCATCTTAATTTTATTGTGTTGTTATTATATAAGAAAAGAAGACATTGATTTAGATGTCTTCTTTTACTTGTACACTTGGTTTAAGAAGGTATTGTATTGCTTAAAAACCATAAAAAAATATAACATTCATCGAGTAAGTTTATTATAGCATTAATAAATAGAGTTTTTATATGTAATTTTGCATATATATAGATTTATTTATATTTTATCTATATAATTAAATTGTCTGTTTCTTGTTTTAATTCGTTTATTTATTTTGAGTGCTCCAGCAATGGAGCCTTTTTCTATGCAATAAAACATTTTCTTTCCATTACTTAGTTGAGCTATATTAACTTTACTCTCTTAAATTATATCAATATTTTACCAAATAATTATATAGATAACCAGTTTTTTCTAATAATCTAGTGGATTGATAATTTTAATGTTATTTGTTAATCCTTATAGGAAAATTTATCATGCAATGAAGATTGAGAAATCAAGAATTATCAAAAACTTATAGTATCTTTTGGAAAAATATATTTATAATCCGTATATCGATATGTTATAATTTAATTTCTAAAACTACCTAAAAAGGACTGCCAGTATTGGTGGTCTTTTTTAGGTAGTTTTAACTGTATATTGTGAGGTGATTAGTTATCCCTTCTTTCCATTTGATAGGAAAGCGGGTGATATACCTATGGAGTTTTTGTTGGAGCTTCTAAAAGAATTTGTAAAAGCCATTGTACGTGAAGTTTCTGGGTAAGTTTTTAGGAAACAAATTTTAGAAAAAGATAACAAAGACCCACTCCTCGTCGCCGTCCAAAGCAAAAGGGTGGGTTTCGTAAAAAATTAATGATATAACCACCACCCTGACGGTAGCAGTTATTAGAAGAGATGTTAGCGCATCTCTTCTTTTATTATATACACAAGCTATTACTGTAATACTACTACAGTAATTCAAACGTACATAAAAAATCAATGAGCACGTAATAGATATAATGTACAGAAGAAAAGAAACCCAAGGGTGCCTTTTTTCAATTTATTACATCCCTAATTGATTGTAAATTGGTTTGAATACGTGAATTCACCACGATATTTAATTGCAGCGACATAAGTACCGCTTGTATAGCTATCTGTGATAGGGGTTTGCCAAATTTCTGTTCCAGGAATAAATTCTGGTGCTATTGTTTGGAATCGTTCTAGGGTACCATTTGTGTGGATTTTAAAAATTTTCATTTGCGCACCAAAATGTTCTCTACCAAAGTGCTGTGTTAAATAAAATGTATCACCAGTTATTAAATTCCCAATCTTCCAATCTGGTTGATATGTACTTTCCTCTGAATTTTGTAAATCCACAATGGTTTTAAATCCCCAATCATCATTAAGTGGATCTGAGTAAGCTGCAGCTGCTTGTGAGGTAGGCTTACTCATTTCTATTGCAGTAAAACCGCTAAAAGTTAACGCCCCAATTAATGCTAATTTTCCTAACTTCATTATTGTTTCCCCCTATTAATTTTTGTAATTTTTAAAACCAGAAATCATACGCACAATAATATAATATACTGTATTATATTTCAAATATTTTCTAAAAAAATCCATAAATAAAAAAGCACGCCAAAGGTGCCTTCCTCCGATTTGAATCACTTTAATTCTAAGAATATGTATTGGAACCCCATTCAAGTATCATTTTTCTCAATGAATAATTGGTATATTTTAGGGTGTTTTTTACTATTTTTAATGTTAAGATATTTTGGTTGATACTCATCTTATTTTAGGAGGTTGGAAGATCTGTTACATGCTTTTCATATGGATTTTAGTTTCTATACAGAAAATATAAAAGTTTTAGGGTTATTAGGGAATTCTACTCGATTATCAATTGTTTGTAAATTGATTACATATGGATCGTTGTCAGTTTCTGATTTAAGTAAGCAAACAAAAATTACAGAAGATTTGATTGTACAACATTTACGTAAATTAGCCTCTGGAAATATTGTAATTAGTGAACGTATAGGGAAAAGACTTCATTTTAAAATAAAAGATAATAAAACAATTGAGATTATTAGGGTATTAGGATTACTAAGTTAAATTTAATTACTTTCAATATAAATGATTTTGCTATAATTCAAATGTGCAAAATTATATTTAGCCTGCCTATGAAAATAGGTAGGTTTTTAATATACAAAAAGGCGCCCATATAAGGGTGCCTTTTCCAATAGTTTTTTTAGCAGAAGCAACTGCATCCGATAATGATTAATAAAATAAACAATACAACTAATAAAGCAAATCCTCCAGCGAAACCGCAGCCTTCGCCGCAACTACCACCATATCCCATAACAATAGTGCCTCCTTTAGCTCAGAGGGAAAAACTAGGGTTCATTCCATGTGATTTAATGGGTTTACATTACCTTATGTATTTAAGAATGAATTGAGCAGGTCCTTTTGAAAATAAAGAAAAGACACCCTAAGGTGCCTTCCTCCGACTTGAATCATCTTAATTTTAATAATATGTATTGGAATCCCATTCAATTATTATTTTACCATGTTAAATTGTTTTATTCATTGATAAATAAAGAAAAGCACTTTTTTGGAGTGTCCATTACTTATCGCAAGCGATCCCATCGCCATCTTTGTCTAATTTCTTGCTATATCCAGGTTCTCCTTGTTTAATTGGAGCTTTACCGGCTTTTTTCACTTGCGTACAATTTTCGTACACCACATTATTTTGCTCTGATTGTTTTTGTTGTTCCTCAGGCTGACTTGCTGGAGTAGTAGTCTGTTTTTGTTCTTCCTTATAATTCCTTACATCATCAATTACCACTTGATTATTAGATGAATCTACAATTTTAACCACAATGTCATCTTTGCTAGCAATATTGGCTTCTTTTCCATAAGCTCTGAATGCTGTACCTCTATACCTTTCGTATGGTCCAGCAGATGTTTTAAAAGTGGACACAGACAACTCTTTGTCTACCTTATCGTGTTTTGCATATGCATCCAAATCGAAAGCCAAAGTAATTAATTTCCCATCATCACTAATAGCTACCATAGGATTAACACCATCAATCTTCTTATAGGTTTCTGTTAATTTCTTTTGAGTATCATCTTTAAATTTATTAATTTTATCTTGTTTCTTATCAACTGGTTGTTCTACCAGCTTCGGTTCAACTTGTTTTTCTTCCTTTACAGGGGCTGTTTTTGTAGTGACAGCAGGTTTCACTTCTTGTTTTGGTTCTTCTTTCTTTCCAGTAACCGTATTAAAGATAGAAACAACAATGACCAGGTAAATTAAAGAAGCAAGCACCATTTTCGCTTTATTACCAGAGCGGTATCCAAGTATCTTTTGATACCATTTACGCTCAGTTTTATGTATTTCAATATCTGTATAGCTTTTAATCAAGCTTTCTATTTCTTTTCCAGATCCATTTGGAATAAAGGCGAAAGTATCTTTTATCCCCTTGAACTCAAAGTTAGATTTAATAGCGTAGTGATCAATAAACACATCAGTATAGTCATTGAAATAATGTGTAGAGATACTAACTACATCCTTTGCATCTCTATCGTAAGTGAATGTTTGAATGTGTTCTTTTGAAACCGCAGCGTATCCTGTTTTAATTCCCCCAAGAGCAACAGTTACGATAATAGGGGTAATTCCATATTCTTTTTGATACTTAGCAGCTATAGTTTGTTTAGCAAGTTCTAATTCACTTGGCTGTTTTTCTTTTTTCTTTTTCCCCTTGACTTTACTCCCCTTCAAAATGTAAGATTTACAGCAAGCATAACAAAAACAGTTACAACTATATTGTCATATTTTGTCGGAGAAAAATAAAAAACAGGACCAATTAGTCCTGTTGGTATAATTGGTAAAATTATATAAAATATCACCTCTTCCCTTTGGAAATGATTTCTTTTATGATGAAATCAAATCACAGTATATCCTCTTTGTTTTGCAACATTTTCACGTACAATGAAACTTGTTTTGCAAAACGGCATTGCTAACGTTCGTCTAGCTTCTCATAAGCTCTTTGGATGTCGTTGCAAAATTTAAAAATTATTGCTAATCATAAAGAAAAGACACCCAAAGGTGCCTTTTACGCTGTAATAAATTTAAATACATAGTACATAAAGAATAACAAAGATAGACTTGCTAATCTGCCAGCAATTGATTCTTTCATAAATTTCATAAGTATCACTTTGACAATCAATGCTAAGAATAACGGTATAAACAGTACCATAGCAAGTTTGATAGCTAAGTCGTTTATAGTTGGATTAAACGCTTAAAAGTTAATAATATTCACTTATCCCTCTTTTTTATCTATTTATATTTATGATTAGATTTATATTGTTTTGACTAATAAAGTGACGTTAATTTGAGAACCATTTATTTTTGGATTATAAGAGTACTCTCACATTTACGACAAGCAATCTTCTCTTCTTCAAAAATGAATAGATTTTCAGCATCACATTCTGGGCATACAACTGCAAATGGTGTTTTTATATTTTTATAGCATAGGAAAGAAAAGAATGCCATGATTAGAGCAGGTATAATAAGCATCATAATTAAGAATAGGCCCGCAAACAAGCCTGTAATTATGGAAAGTGGTTTCATTAGTTTTCTACCTACGGAGTTTACTTGATTATCCTTTTTACGAAAAGCAGTAACAAGGTAAGTTTGGGTTTCTTTTATTGGCTCAAATGCATTTACCGTATTGTAATCTTGTTCATCCATAGTGGGATAGGAAGTGTTTGGTCCTTGATACCCTCGTTGTATATAATAGTTGTTTGACTCAGCTATTCGTGGTGTATACGAGATTCCAGTTCCAGGTACATAAGTTGTTGTTCTTGATTCAGGTGAAATAGAGTTCCCTCCCATACCTGTGTATGTAAAGTTAATTTTCACACCCGGGGAAAACTGGATAATTCTACGAAATTTATAACCCATAATATTGTATCCTCTCTATACTAATTAATAGAATTCTTTACTAATTATAACAAATTTTTAGTGTTTATATTAATATATTTAGTTATAATGTATTAATATAATACAAATATTTGAATTAAATAATTCAAGGCGTTTTATGAGTCCTTTTTTATAAAAAAAGACACCCAAAGGTGCCTTCCGACTTGAACCACTTTAATTTTAATAATATTTATTATCTATTTTATTAAATTATTACTGGGCCTCTTGCTCACCTTTAGCTTTCATTTGTTTTTCATATACATATTTTGCTGTTGAAAAATCAGTAGGAAAATCACGTAGTGCCTTATTTATAATATTTAATTCTTCTTGCGATTTAATTTCAATGTTATTTAAATAGTCAAATGCTTTGGATTGTTTATTTGCAACATAATTTTGAGTAGAATAATCATCTGGGAAGTCTTTCTTAGCTTTTTCTTTAACCTTATTCATAGCTTCTGTTTTGTCGATGTTCTTTACTGGGTTCGCTAATGTTCCAGTAGTTTGTTCTGGTTTAGGTACTTCTTTCTTTTCCGGTTGAGACTCCGGCTTTACGTCTTCTTTTTTAGGCTGTTCTTGTTCTTGCGGTTTAGGTGTTTCTTGACTCGGCTGTGTAGTTTTTTGAAGTGACCTAGTTTGCTCTTTTTCATAGGAGTCTACTTTAGATTTCAACTCTTTGATTTGTGTTTTTAATTCTTGCTGTTCATTAAAGTGTTGATCGATAAGTTTATCCATATCTTTTTGTGAATACTTAGGTTTCATATCTTCTGATTTGGAATCTTTAAAAATAGCTACGGAAGCAATGATAGCTACTAGTACAGCGATAATTCCAATGATTAGTTTTTTATTCATTTATGTTCCTCCTAAAATACAATAATATTATTATATATCAATTAAGCATTTATAGGTAGAAAAAAAGACACCCTAAGGTGCCTTCCTCCGACTTGAACCATCTTAATTTTAATAATATGTATTGGATCCCCAGCCGAATATTATTTCACCGTATTTATCCATATCTTCAATTAGAAAAAAAGAACAGTATAGTATCTTATTACTGTTTGTTCATAGCCTTTATCTGTTCTTCATAAACATATTTAGTAGTCATGAAGTCATTAGGGAAGTCGTTGATCACTTTCTTCATAACGTTTAGTTCTTCCTGAGATTTGAGGTCAATACCATTTAGATAATCAAACGCCTTAGATTGTTCATCTGCTACATAATTCTGTGTCATGTAATCATCTGGGAAGTCTTTCTTTGCTTTTTCTTTGACGGCATTCATAGCAGCTGTTTTATCGATATTTTTTATAGGATTTGTAAATCCCGATGCAGATTGTTGAACATCTTGTTTAGGTTGTTCTTTCTTTTCTGGTTGAGCTTGAATATCTTGTTTAGGCTGTTCCTTCTTTTCTGGTTGAACTTGAACATCTTGTTTGGGTTGTTTTTGTTTTATTTCTTTTTTTGGTTCGGTTGGAGTTGTTGTAGCTTCTTCTTTGGTGTTTTTTCCGCCAACAACAACAATTACGACAATGGCAATGATAAACCAAAACCACCACTTTGTATAAAATGAGTTTTGCATAATTCGTTTCCTCCGATTATAGGGAATGTAGAATTTCTCCTCCAAGCATAACAAATCCAGTAATAACTGTTTTGTTGTATCATGTCGAAGAAAATAAAAAAAGAGAGCAATAGCTCTCACTCTCAATTAATAGCAACCAAAGATGCTTCAATGATGTATCGCTCAGGTGCATCCCCAATATAGTTAAATGGATAACATGTAGTTAGTGTTAATGTTGGTGTATCTCTTGCGATAATTACGGTACGATCATTCGCATCTGTAATCCAGTGTTTTTGAATTTGATAGATATATATTTTTTTATCATACTCAACTAAAATATAGTCATTTTCTTCTAAATCTCCTAAATTAGTAAATACCGTATCACGATGTCCACTTAAAACAGTATGTCCATTTCCAGAAGGAGTGGTTGTAATGTCACTAACAAACATTCCTACCCCTTTTTTTAAAGTTTTAGCATCAGCACCCCAGTAAACTTGATATTTCTGTTTAGTTTTCGGTATCACCATGTAGGCAATTTGTTCTCCCTTTTGATGTTGAACTTGAGAAGCTGGAATCTGTTTTGGTGATTCTGGTAATGGTTCACTAGTATTTGTAAAATTAGGTTCTTGATTTGGTAGACTATGTTGGGATTGTTCTTTGTTTGATTCATTTTTGACATCTTTTTTATCATTAGTAACAGGTTGTATATTTTTATATTGTTGAATTTCAGTACTTGTTAAGGCTTCAACAGTTTTTCTTGCATCATACCAATCTATAAAGTAATAAACAAAAGTAAAAGAGCCGATAGTAATTAATAAAACTCCTAACCAAACAAGTTTGTTCAAACTTATCACTCCACATTAAAAACGACAGGAATATTCCTGCCGTTTTTAGATATTAGTTTAGGCATTCGTTTTTTTACGACGGAATACAAGAACTGAACCTGCTAATACTAGAGCAGCGCTTGCTAGCATCATCGTAACACCGTTTGATGCTGTATTAGGTAATTTTTCACCTTGTTTTTTTGTTCCATTCTTTACAGCTGTTTGTTTAGTTTGCTCTTGTTTATTGTTAGTTGCTTGGTTGTTTTGTTGTGTATTTTCTTGTTTTACAGGTTCTTTTTTAGTATCTTCCTGTTTAACTGGTTCTTGTGGTTTTGTTTCATCCTTTTTAGTAGTTTGTTTGCTAGCTACAAATTGATCGTAGTCCCCTTTTTTCACTTCACAAGGTAAGCCATCATTGTCACGATCTAAGTCATGAGGATCGTTAGTTGCACTGTATCCATTGCTGTGCCAGAATTCCATAACCTCTTGTTTGTTTTTAAAGTGACCGCAATCCTTGTCGTTTGGATTTTTTTCTGCAAATGCAGCAGAACTGTACCCCACTGTTAATAGTGTTACCGCTGTTGCTGAAACTAATAATTTTTTCATGATTTTCCCCATCTCCCTAAATGGTATGTATTTACATCGGAAATTTTCACATTTAAAAACTTTAAAATATAATAATATTATGTAGATAAATGTAAGATTTCTATATGATAATAGCAAACTATTTATTCGCATGTTGTCATATTATGTCGAAGGTAAATAAAAAAAGAAACCCTAAGGTGCCTTTCTTCAACTTATCCCCCCTTAAAATCAGTTGTTATCTACATAATTGAAGAGATAAAACACCCCTACATTAGTAATTACTTCACGTCCCTATTTTAAGTTTACAAAATCCCGAAAATTCCCTCTTGTAAAAAATAAAAAGAGGGGAATTTTTTTATTAATCTACATGTTAAGTGTGTACAAATCCTAAGGCATACGATCTTTTAAATCTGCTAAAGGTATAAGCTTGTCGACAAGCCATAATTTCTTATTTCCATCATAGATAAGATTTATTTGCATTAATGACATATTATCAGATGAAACACCATTAACTGTAATTTTACTTTTCACTTTTGCCAATACATTTGCTTTTGTAGTATCCAAAAATGCATAATACAACTCGCCACCTGTGTATTCAGATTGAAATGAAACTTTCTTCTTTTCTTTCTCATCTCCAGTTCCAGGAGCAGATTGCGTTGGTCCACCTGGTGGTGTTAATTCTTTCTTTGCATTTGGTGTTATATATGCATCGATATTAGCAAGGTAAGATTCGCCTTTACCTGTATCATAAGTACGGAAAGCTTTAAGAAATCGTTCTGCAGCTTCCTTTACTTGTTGTTGATTATTACTCTTTAGAGCTGACAATTCTTTTTTCGTATCGTTGTATTGTGCCTCCACCTTTTCCACTTTTTTCGTTAATTTTATATTATCAGTTTTAAGTTTTTCGTTATCAGATTGATATTTTATTAAAAACCCTACACTAGCTATTAATAAAATTGCTATTATAATGGTGATTTTCTTCATGATTTACCTCCTTTTCGCAGTTTCATAAGTTGCTAGATGTTACATGCATTATTATCTAACTACACGACCATATCCCGCAAAATGCTGTTGAAAATATGGTTTACTTAAATCAGCATAGCCAATTGGATCGCCAGCATGATACATTGTATTATTTCCTACATAAATGCCAACATGCGTAATGTAGTTACTTGTAGCATAAGTGCTATGGAAAAATACTAAATCTCCTGGCTTAGGATCTGTTACACGTTGGGTTTTATCCCATTGGGTTTGTGCAGTACCAAATAAATTAATACCAACCCTTGAATACGTATACTCAATAATTCCACTACAGTCAAATGATGTATTTGGCGTTCGCCCTCCAAAAACATATGGCCATCCTTGATACTTTAGTGCTTCTGCCATAATTGCTTGGAATACATCATCACCTAAAACACTACCACCAGCAATTCCACCAGAACCACCAGGAGTTTGTCCAGGTTGATAGTATCTCATAATATGTGGGACATAATCGGGATCACCATAGCACCAATTATTAGCTACAGCCTCTGCACTTCGCCACGAACCACATTTATAACCATTTTTAGCTGATTGCTCTGCAGAAAATGCCCTTGCATTCTCGTGAGTATATCCACCTTTCGAAACTGCATAGTTAGCGTAGCCAGTTCTATAGTTATAACATTGTAATGTAATATTTTGATCCCCATTGGATTTTTTATGACAATCAGCAAAATGCATTAAACCATATTTTATACTTTCCTCTGGATCAGTAAAATACCCTGGAGGATACCCTTGTGATTCTGAGCTTTGCATTACATCTAATTGTGTTCCAGAACTTTCTTGTTGGATAAGAGCAAGAATTAAAGGAGTCATTGCTTCAATACCATGCTGTGCCGCATATTTCCTTACCAATGGCTCCCATCTCATTACTTCAGGACTAACACTTGCTGTACCTGGGGCAAAAGGACCACCAATTCCTCCAGGACTGACTTCATCTTCACTCATACTAGCAGTTAATAAAAATATGACTATACCTAAACCTGCAACAACAGCCAGAATAACACCGGCTATTATTAATAATGGCTTTGCAACAGCAACTGTAGCTGCCTTTTGAGCTACTTTAACTGCTACTTTCTTCCCTACTTGTGCAACTGCTTTACCCGCTACTTTTGTTCCTTTACCAGCCGTCTTCCCTAAAGAATGGCCTGCCTTTTTCAAGGCAGGCTTAGCATTCCCTAGCTCAGCTTCAGGATGATGTTCATTTTCAAAGTCGCGATTTGGTTCCGCACTCAATGTATAAACCCTCCCTCACGAGCTGAATTATTTTGGTTTTATGGTCTCTTTTGCTTTTACATTTTTTAAGGCTTCTTGTTGCGTTTGTGCTTTCGTTTCAACTTTTTTAATTGCTGCCCCTTCTTTTACCTGTTGCTGATTATTTACTTTAGGAACACTTTTAGTTTGTTGTTGATTAATTTGTTTTACCTCTACTTGTTTTTGTGGTGTACTCACCTGGGAAGTAGTGACTGACTTACTCTCTATCGGGTTCGGTTGTGATGGTGTCGTCCCCGACTGTGGTGTTGTGATTGGTTTGCTTTCCATCGGATTCGCTGGTATCGATGTTGTTCCTGACTGTGGTGCTGTAATTGGTTTACTCTCAATCGGATTCGATTGTAATGGTGTTGTTCCTGACTGTGGTGTTGTGATTGGCTTACTTTCCATCGGATTCGATTGTAATGGTGTTGTTCCTGACTGTGGTGTTGTGATTGGCTTACTTTCCATCGGATTCGATTGTAATGGCGTTGTTCCCGACTGTGGTGTTGTGATTGGCTTACTTTCCATCGGATTCGATTGTAATGGTGTCGTTCCTGAATGTGGTATTGTGATTGGTTTGCTTTCCATCGGATTCGCTGGTATCGATGTTGTTCCTGACTGTGGTATTGTGATTGGTTTGCTTTCCATCGGATTCGATTGTAATGGTGTCGTTCCTGACTGTGGTAT
>NZ_JBXAHS010000005.1:215212-325756 GCF_058795355.1 Bacillus sp. GW823-FHT06A11
TGTGTCGTTCCTGACTGTGGTATTGTGATTGGTTTGCTTTCCATCGGATTCGATTGTAATGGTGTCGTTCCTGACTGTGGTGTTGTAACTGGCTTTGTTTGACCTGTTGGTGTTTTAATTGCCGCTAATGGTTTTACTTCCGCTTTTACATCTTCTTCTTTATTACCAAGTTCCTCATTTAATGGTGCTACTGGTTTAACATTCGCCTTTACATCTTCTTCTTTATCTTTTAATTCTGCTTGTTGTACTTCAATATTATTATCTTGAGATTTCTCTCGTACTGCTAATTCTGGATTTTCTTTAGTTGCGGCTACTTCTTCCTGAACCATTTCTTGCTCCTGATGTCCTTTTCTAACACGAACACCTAAATTTTCTTCTTTTTTCATTTGACTAATATTTTTTTCTTTTTCTGCTTGCATTTGTTCTTTTTCCTTGCGTTTACCATCTGCTACCTTTTCTTTTCTATCAGCATAGTTTTCTTTCAACTGTTTAAACTTACTATAGCCTGATTTACCCACTTTTCCGGCCATTGCCGCACTTGCAACACCCGCGGCTCCAGCTACTGCTACACCTCTTCCAACTGTCTTAGTTCCACGTCTAACATCACGATATTTCTGCCTAATATTACTCATAGCATCTGATGCGCGTGCAGCTCCTGCACTTGCTGGTACCGTAGTAATAGCATCGAAAATAGTTTTACGATATAACCAAACACCTAAGAATGAAAGTACTTGTAATGCGGCAACTACTAAATAACCATACTTATCTGTTGCGCTAAATAAGATTGAAGAAACCCAAAACATTAAAGTTACCAGAAAGCCTATTGCTACTTTCATTAAAAGTGTTCTAAACAATTCAGCTAAGAACCTTTTAGCTGTTCCAGTCCAGGCTGGAACTAATGCCATTAATAACATTACAGGTGACATTAAAGCTACAATTATAAACATTAATTGATAGAATAACATCGCCATACTGCATAATCCAAGAACTATCCATAAAGGTAGATTAATTGCTCCCAGTAATAATACAAGTGCCCCTCTTTCGAAAGTAGCATCTAACGAGAGTGTTTGGTTTTTCTGAACCTCAACTTCATCCTTTAAAAGAGCTTTTCTTTCATCAGGATCTGTCGTTGTTAACATTTTCTTAATTCTCTCATCACCAATTTTCTTCATATCTGTTGTACCAAACTGTAATAACGTATAAGGTTGTTTGATTAATAGAGTATGCGTTAAATCAGTGATAGAATCGACACCACTTGAATATCCTTCACTTGCTCCACTAATACTTTGAGTTGAGTCAAGAACAGTTTTATTTACTTGTTCGGAGAAAGTATTAAGTCCTTTGATGATATAACTTGAATTCGCAAAAAAACCTAAAGTGAAAACTAAGATACCTAATGCTTTTAACAATCCTCCTAGCATCTCTGACTGGCGTCGTTGTACAAAGCCTACCCAGATAACCCAGCAAGCTAATAAAGCTAACATGAGTCCAATTAATTCACTATATATTCCATTACCCCAAGAACCATTGAAGCCTGCCGCTTTAGAGATTACATCACCTAACTTATCTCCAACATCAGCTACTATATTTAAACTCATTGATTGGCCTACCATACTAGTCACAAAACTACTAATTGCAAGGTTTACTGACCACCCAATACTAATTAATATAAAAATAGTTGCTACAATTTGTTCTTTAATATTATCTTTCCATTTCCAAAATTTAAGAGATTCTCCAAATCCACCTTCTGGAGTATAAACATCGATTCCATAACTACTTGGTGGATATTCTTCATATTTTAATTTTTCCTTATTCTTTGGAATGATATCGTCTATAAGAGAAGGTCTGGGTTCTTCCTCTGCATATACTGGAGCAGCTTTAAAAAGTAAATTAAATGCTAAAAGCAAAGTACAAATTAATAACAATAGGGTAATAAACTTTTTCATTACATGTTACTCCCCCTTTTATGGGAAAACCATTAATCTTTGGAACTAAACTCATTTGTCGGTTTAGCATTTGCTACTTCATCAATTTCATTTCGTTCAGGTCCGGTATAGCTTCGAACTTTGAACCCGTCTTCTGTACGGACTACTCTTACCCATTTCACTGCTTTATCGATATTCTTAGGGGGCTTCTTTGAAATAAAGTTATACATAATTGTGTCCTTATCTACCACATATTCTTTTACAGTGTAATCTTTGTATGATAAATTATTTTGAGGTCCTTTA
Source organism: Bacillus sp. GW823-FHT06A11 (assembly GCF_058795355.1). Lineage (NCBI taxonomy): Bacteria > Bacillati > Bacillota > Bacilli > Caryophanales > Bacillaceae > Bacillus > Bacillus sp. GW823-FHT06A11. Next base: position 217,441 of record NZ_JBXAHS010000005.1, read on the forward strand.
TTAGGGTCCAATATTTTATTTTTCTCCCCATCGACAACTAATTTACGTATTGTTTTATAATCATGTTGTAAGTCGGCCTTTACAAAATCCAACATCATTTCCCTTGGAGTGTGCCCCTGTTTATCTTTTTCTTCTCCTACATTTGTTTCGCTATTTCCACATGCCGCGCTCAGAATTAGAGCGCCAGCACATAGGCTAGATAGCATTAATTTTTTTAGTTTAGTTTTTACCATGTTAACTCACTCCTACATTTATTTTTTCTCCCCCTTCTTCGACAAGGGTTGCATTAACTTCCTGCTTTTCTTCATCATTTGACTGTCTATAATTCTTTCTTGCATTTGGTCTTGTATCGAATGCATCGTATAAATCCTTAAACACTACATCCATTGTGACAACACCTGTTCTTCCTTGGATATCTTGGAATAAACATTGTCCTGTTTCTAGATTAGTAATAATCGCATGATTTTCTTCATTATCAGGTAATCCAAAGAAATCTAAGATTGAAGAAATCTCTTTACTGTCGGTATTACGGAATGAGAACTTCATACCGATATTATTCTTAAATGTCTCATCTCCAAGGTCACTTGCACTTTGAGTAGCAAAGTATACTGCAGAGTTTAAGGCACGACAGCTTACGAGCTAACTCTCGCCCTTGAGAAGTCCCCATGATTGCCCATGCTTCATCTAATAGAACAATTTTGAATTTAGTAGGATCCTTTTGAAAGAATTTTCTTGCAAAAGAAGATAGAGACATCAACATACTAACCGATAAGTTTTCTTGTAGGGTATAATCTTTCGGATCTTTTTGAATGTCTGGCATGTCAAGATGCTGAATTTGTATGATATTTACTGCCGTATCAAGTTCAATATCTCTATTTGTTCCATCACCAAAGATTAAGTGTGCAAAGGATAAATTCTCAAAAGCTTGAATATGAGCGGCTAATTGTTGATCCACTTTATCCTCACTATCTTCAAGGTATTGAGATACAGCTGTTAAGCACGGTTCTTCCATTCCTGCTACGAATTCTACAGCTGAAGCTAAGCGCGGGAATTTTTCCGAGTTATCTGGTTTAATACCTGTAATGAAAGTAAGAATTGTCATTGCCAACTCAATTGCATCTTTTCGGCTATGTTTATGAATGATAAATGGGTCTAGTTTCCCTTCATCTCGTCTATCAGTCCCTAGTGTAATTACATTTACCTTACCTTCTAAGCCATGTAAATCTTCTGTCCAGTTCCCCCTCTCACCTTTGGGATCGACAATCAGTGTTTGGGCTCCTCCTAGTACCGCTAGGTAAACAATTAAGTTTGTTCCAAATGATTTACCAGAACCAGTACTTCCTGTTACTGCAACTGAAAGTGCGCTCGTTTTTTGATTTGCAACGGTATTTGTCGCTGCGAGAGAAGGTGTCATATAAACTGCTTTGTTTAAAATACCAGTTGTACCTATATAAAATCCGATATTATCACCTAAATCTTGTGTTGCACCAAACATACCGGCTGCAAGCACTCCAGGCTCCATAAAGTGTATATAATCATTTACATACCTTCTTGAACCAGGGATAAATTCATTAAACAGTAGGAACTGATCTCCATACGGCCTTACTAGTTCAATCATCATCTCTCTATAAATAGAAATGAGTGAATTGGTATTTCGACGCATTGTATCTAAATCTTCAACACATATACAGAAAGATACTGATGTCTTAACTAGTGGCATACGTGTCTTTTGTATAAGTGCTTGTAATTCAGTAGCTTCTTGAACGCCTTCATACACGTTTAGCCCAACAGTTTGTGCATTTTCTCTTGCATGTGCTTCTTGGTCTTCTAAATCTTTTTTCTTTTTATTTAGTTTGGATAGGGCTTTACGATGGTTAATATTTTCAGTGCGAACACTCAGTTCAATTGGGAAATCTATATTTTGGATCATATACATCCACTCTTGGTCTGGAAATTCCATTGTATATGGAATCTTCGATGCTGATAAAAAGCTCATATATGCTGGATACTCTAAACCATCAGAACCAATTTGGGACATTTCTATATGTCTTCCTTTAACGTCTATTTCTGATTCTGTTAAGCGCAATAAACTCTCTTGGTTTGGAAAGATTGCAGAATCGTCATCAACTACTGGGGGCGTCCATCCTGCTGTAACAGGTGCCTCTAATGTACGATAGAAGTTTCGTAACACAATCCATTGAGTTTCATTTGTTTCTAGACTTCTTACTGCTAAATGTTTTCTTATTTTGTTTTTAAAAGCGCTAGATTCCCGTTTAAACATCTCTAAATCAGTTTTTAATATTTTGGTATCACCAAGTAATCCAAACTGTTCTGCAGTATTTTTAAAGGTATGAAATGCTGTATAAAGCATTTCCTTAAGTCCTTCTTGTATGTGTCTTACTTTTAATTTCACACCTATAAAATAACGATATTCTACAGCGTTTTTACCAAATTTTCTTTCTAACTCATGGACAACGTCATCAGTATGATCTATTGCCAGCTCTTTTAGTTCACCACTTACTGTTTCTTTAAACTCATCGGCTTTTTCTTTGAAATTCTGATAAACAGGAATCATTAGTAGATGTTTCTCTTCTTCATAATTCCAAAATAAACCGAGTTGTCGCATAAACAACGTATTTTTATCATCGTCTCCTTTAAATTCGTAAGGAATCCCGTATGCCTCATAATACGCCCAGCAAGAACCATCTTGGTTAAAAATCAAATTCTCATGAAAATATTTGACTGGAAATTCAACCTGATTCATTTGTGCCTCCTTAGAGAAGAATATGAGACTAAAATAATTCTTCTGTATAGACTAATTAATTACTTTTTCTTAATTGAATCATCCTTAAACCGGACTACCGTCTTATATTGATAGCTTCCAATATTACCAGTTATATCCTTATAACGACTCAACTTCTTTCTTTCAAATATGAATGCAAAGAATCGATATATAAATTTGTGTGGGCTCTTTCCATCTAATTCAACATTTCCAAAGAAGTACGCTATACCACCAGGTAATATTAAATATTTGAAAAAGACATTCTCTCCTAAGGGTAAAAACTGATCTAGAAATATAATTACTAAAAGTGTCCCAACAAAGATTCCCAGTTGTCTGTAAGGGACTGGGAAAGGGAGTGTTATGTCCCTTATCCCATATAAACTCTTTGGAATATCCCAAATAGAGTTGTAAGTCCTTACTTCCTTGCGAGTCGGTTTCTGAGTCACTTATACCAACTCCTTAAAAATTTATGAGTTTTACTAGTTATCATTTGAAAACTAAGTTATATAATTTTGTTCCAAGGTCTTTAAATACGTCTGGTGAGAATACAAATACTGAAACAATTGCACAAAGTACCAGCCAACCAATTAAACCTGCCATTTGTCGTTTTACAAGTAGCACTATTACACCGATGATTGTACAAACTAAAAAGATTGGACCTAACTGAGCTACTAACCAGTTTTTAATATTCACCCCAAAATTAATGTTACCTAGAACCGCTGCATCTGTAATAGCAGGTAATTGCTGAGCAACCATATCTAATCCCAAAAGCTCCATAATTATTTACCCTCCACTTTCTCTAATGTGTTTTCAAATTTCTTCATAGAGCTAATTGAAAACTTGTTATCTTTATTTACTAGACTTAAATCATATGTGTATGTGTACTCTAAGCTGCTATCATTGTCTTTTAACTTGGCATCAACTAAGACTCTGTATCCTTTATCCTTATCTTCATAAATTCGTAGGTTTTCTAATTTGCTAAATGTCATAATGCCTTTTAGTCCATTTGTTATATTGCTTTTTTCAAAGTAGTAAGCAATTTCTTCTGGTGTTCCTTCTGTATAAACTTTAAATACTGATTGTAAAAATTGTTCTACTTTTTTCACTTCTGCATCTGTATTAATTTCTCGTCCTTCTAATTTGAAGGTAGCCACTTTATAAGATGCCTTTTCTCTCTCTCCATGAACGATTGTAGGATTGTTAGGAACGACCATTTTTCCTTTCTCCATTAAAATTGGAATAGAGAAGTACCTTGTAACTTCTTTAGGCTCTTTTGGTGTATCTGGGGCTTGAGTCATTCCTGGAGCAGGATTATTTACAGGTTCTAGTTTCTGAATGATTTTCAATGTTACTTCTGCTTCATTTCCTTTTTGCCGAACCTCTACAGCTTCCGACTTAACTAAAGTACTAGAGGCGTTTTTTAAAGTGTCTCTATTTAATCCACCTTGCGCATCGGATCCTTCAACTAGAAATTTCTCTAATCGCTTTTTTCGCTCTTCAGCTACATTCATATCAACTTTCCAGTTAAAATAATTTGCGGCAAAACTATTCGCATATGCAATTAATTCTGCTTCTGACATTTTAATTTCTACGGGTTCCTCCTTCTTTTCTTGAACAGCTACTGCTCTAGGAGGACCGGCAAGTTGGATAAATGAAAGAGAGCTTCCTGCAAACACGAATCCCATCACACACCAAAATGTAACCTTACCTACTTTTCTTCCTGTTATCGCCGGAACTTTCTCCCTTGTTTTACGTTTCTTCTTTTCTTTAAGTGCTTCTGAATTTTCTAGTTGCATATCTAATATTTCAGTTGTTTTATTCTTTGCTTTTTTAAAGAATGTAAATTTCTTTTTTTCGGCGTTTTTCTGAGATTTCTTTTTTACCATGTCTTCACCTCTCTTTTTAAATGGTTAGGAGATTACAAAGTTCATTGTAATTTCCACTAATCAACTATCTACTTTAAGTATGATTTATTTTTTTCGGAAATCTAAGAGAAATAAAAAAATTTATGTTTTTATATCAAAGTTTTTGAGAGTAATTAAAAATAAACATTATATTTATTAAAGTCCATAAAAAAACCAATTCCATTAAAAAATGAAATTGGCTATACACAGGAACTATTCACTATAGTAAGTACTACACAATATTAAAACCTAATATAATATATATCTTTAATATATATAAAGAAAAAAGATAAAACTTTTATACAGAGGAAAAATCGTGTTCTAACATTGCTATGCTAAGGGTTCATTATTACTCTAGCCGTAAAAAATCATAAAAAGTAAATACTGGGAATGTACTTAATGAGCTGGATGATGATTAAAAACTACAAAATATCGTAAATTAGGTATTTAAAAACTACATTTTATCATCGTTAATTTGATGCGAGTGAATGCATAAATAATAAATACAAATTTTGCTGATTTATGAACAAACTTTCCACATTTCTTAAAAACTACACACAATTTATTAACAAATTGGTCAAAGTTAGGAACAGAATCCACTTTTTAAACATAACTAACAGAAGTTTTGCTGATTTTAAGTAGATTTAGAGATAGAAGATGATAAGAACAGCGCTTAAGGCTTTATGTTATACACATCAGGTCAAAATTATTAAGATATCAACAGAATTATAAAAAATATTTCTGATTTTTTGTAGATGAAATGACACAAAAAGACTGAAAATTCAGATTTAACAGTTCGGAAATTGTGAATATCTCATTTTGATTTATGTTCAATGTATGTAATTGCATAAAAAATAGAGAGGCGTAATCATTAACATTGAAAACTTTCTCTCTGTTTTGTTAGAAGTAATGCATTTCACAGGGGATCTTCAACACGAATAGCCCTCCACTTTTGTTTTTTTCAAAAATAGAGAGCTGTATCTTTACATTGCAGGAAGCAGCTGATCAACCGAATGTGGTGTTTCACTTTTTGAACGGTAGTATGCTTCTAAGGACTGTAGAAACTGAATTAAATCAAAGTCTTCAGGGACCTCAATTACACGAATCTTTTCCTTCGGCAATTTATCAACTTTTTCAATGAACAGTTCACGAATATCACTAGGCATGTTAGTTCCTTGATGCCCGCTAGACTTTAATAGTTCACGAATTTCAATTTCTAATGCTGTATATGCGTTAATATTTACTCCTTGCTCATAAGCATATTTTCTAAATAGTGATTCCTCTTGATACTGCATGTAATTACGATGATATGCATCTATAGTTACAGGTACAGCATATTTCGCATGAAGCAGGTCATGCGCTTTACGGAATAGCTTTTGAACATTGCGTAAAGAGTATATAGCAAAATGAGTACCAAATTTAAAAATGGCCTCTTCTTGATCATGTTTAGGTACATTATGTGTAATTAAAGGATAAATTCCAGTTTTAGCAGCTGTGTCTAATACACGATATTGAGAAGATTGCTTTAATAATTTACTTAGTGTATAAACAAGCTTTTTCGGATATCCTTCTTGTCGATCAATCATTTCCCGTAAGCCACGAACTACTTGGCGAATTTGACGATGACAGGAGTGTTTTAAAACATTAATGAATTGGTTCATATCCTTTGCAAATTCAGCAATGTTCATTTCAACTAACAAGTTTTCTATGAATTTAGCTTTACGCTTATATGTATCTCGTGGTGTAAATGGGTCACGGTATTCTGCTCCTTCTTCTTTCGCGCATAAGAAATCAGGATGTACAGATAAATGCAATGTTGTATATTGCTTTTTATTCTTCTTCCCTTTTTCTAACTTGCAGATTTTAAATAAAGGAGATCCAGTAGCAGAAAGTTTTGTTTCTAATTCCTCAAGTACAGCACGAATCTGATGTGGGTATTTCTTATGTAAGTAACGATACATACCACCAAAGTGTGTTGAGTTTCCTTGTTCATCAACTTTGAATAAAGAACGTTTCAGGGTAGTTTCGCGTTTCTGCTGCATTGCTACATCCATGAATAGTTTCTTAGCTGCAATGGATAACTCAAAGAATTCTTTGGTAAATACTATCGGGCTAATAAATGTATATGCATTTGCTTTATTCGTTTCTTTATTCATGAAATCAGTTAAGGTGATTTTATATTTACCACTGTACTCATTTTCGATTGTAATGATGTTATGGAAACTTAACTTCTTCAAAGCCACATAAAATTGTGAGTGGTGAATATGTGAAAATGCTTCTTTATAATTTTTATAATCTTCCCAAAGCATGTGGATCGATACATGCGAAAGTTCACCATATGTATTACATTTTTTATGAAGAAATAGAAATACTTCTAAATCAGCATTTGTAATACCATATAGCTTATGTTTTCTGCCTTCGTTTTTATCAAATTCACTTACTTTATCTACAATCTTTTTCATTTTCAGTGAAAAAGATGGCTTTGCTTTAGCAACAAATCCCTCTTCATCTGCAATTCGTTCTTCATAGGACATTGAATTCACAATGTCTTCTAGATAGGTATCTTTAAAACTGTAATACTTACCTTCCAAAGCTTCTACTAACTTTTGCCATGATTTAATTGTTACTATTACCGGTGTTGTTGTTTCACCATTTAAACTACGTTTGTTCTTTATAACGAAAGGTTTTGCCATCTTTTTCACCTCCTTTTATGTTAAGTTGCAGTTTTCCCCACAATTAGATATAGAATTTCATTTTTGATTATATCAAATCGAATGCTGGTGAAATCTGTCCCTTTAAGAGGAAAAATAAAAAAATGAAACGTGCCCAAATCCCTTGGGGGACAAGGGATTTGACGTTTCATAAAAAAAAGTTTGTTGCCACCATAGGGCTATGAAGTTTTTTGAATATGAAACGTAGTATGTTGTGGGGGAAATCTTACTAAACCATTGATTTTATAGGGTTTTACGCTAATTTCGTTTTAAAGTTGTGGCCATCATATAGCTATAACGTTTCATGTTTTGGATTGACTAAGAAATTTCTATAGATTTCGTATAAACACTGATATATAGGGAGTTATAACTGTTTTTAAATGAAAAGTTGTGGCCATCATACCGCTATAAACGTTTCATTTCGTTTCATGTTTCCTGCCGTCATATAGCTATAACGTTTCATGTTTTTAAAACAAGTTATATTTTATTGAAAGCTGCTGTAACCCTTGGTATATATAGGTTTTTTGAAGTTTTAAAGTGAAAGTTGTAGCCATCATATAGCTATAATGATTTTATTGTTTTTTCTTTCATATTTAATGAAATGGCTTTATATCAACGTTTATTAGTAAATTACATAGAATAAAAATTTTTTTAGTCGAATGATTTTCAGGATATTCTCGTTTCATTTTTTTAAAGTTGTAGCCATCATATAGCTATAACGTTTCATAAATTACGAAATTATAACCACAATATAGCTATTCATTATTATAAGTAAGAAGTAATAGCCAAGATAAGGCTATATAGTTTCAAATAAGAGCTTATAGCCATGATAAGGCTACATAGTTTCAAGTAAGAAGTAATAGCCGTGATAAGGCTATATAGTTTCAAATAAGAGTTTATAGCCAAGATAAGGCTATGTAGTTTCAAGTAAGAAGTAATAGCTGTTATAAGGCTATATAGTTTCAAATAAGAGTTTATAGCCAAGATAAGGCTATGTAGTTTTAAATAAGAAGTAATAGCCAAGATAAAGCTATGCAGTTTCAAATAAGAGTTTATAGCCATGATAAGACTACATAGTTTCAAGTAAGAGCTTATAGCCGTGATAAGGCTATATAGTTTCAAATAAGAGTTTATAGCCATGATAAGGCTATGTAGTTTCAAATAAGAAGTAATAGCCCCGATAAAGCTATATAGTTTCAAATAAGAGTTTATAGCCAAGATAAGGCTATGTAGTTTCAAGTAAGAAGTAATAGCCGCGATAAGGCTACATAGTTTCAAGTAAGAAGTAATAGCCGTGATAAGGCTATATAGTTTCAAGTAAGAAGTAATAGCCGCGCGATAAGGCTATATAGTTTCAAGTAAGAAGTAATAGCCGCGATAAGGCTATATAGTTTCAAATAAGAGTTTATAGCCCCGATAAAGCTATATAGTTTCAAATAAGAGCTTATAGCCGCGATAAAGCTATATAGTTTCAAATAAGAGCTTATAGCCCCGATAAGGCTATATAGTTTCAAGTAAGAAGTAATAGCCGCGATAAGGCTATATAGTTTCAAGTAAGAAGTAATAGCCGCGATAAGGCTATATAGTTTCAAATAAGAGTTTATAGCCAAGATAAGGCTATGTAGTTTTAAATAAGAAGCAGTTTTATATAATTAAAGGCAAATAAAGAGGATTTAAATGATCCAAAATAAAAGGAGTAAAAATCAACAATTGTGCGGATTATTCAGATAACATTTCACCTTAAAGGTTATGTAGTTTTTCATCTAAATGGGAAAAATAAACGCATTTTGACTCAGTCATTCGTTTAAAGTGAAATTCCATCAGTGGGAGTCTTATAGCCTGCGAATTGTGGGATGAAAAATGGACTAAGAATTTAATCTTAGTCCATTTCTTATTTTATATCCATTTTGTGTGGAATGTACCTTCTTTATCTACTCGTTTATACGTATGCGCTCCAAAATAATCGCGCTGCGCTTGTAACAAGTTTGCAGGTAGTTTGGCAGTACGATAGCTGTCATAATAAGAAATTGCTGCTGAAAATGCAGGTATCGGAATACCCTGTTGTACCGCCATTGAGATAATTTGGCGTAATCCGCCTTGATATGACTCTACAATTTCTTTAAAGTATGGATCAAGTAAAAGGTTCGGTAGGTCAGTGTTTGTCTCATAAGCCTCTTTAATGTTCTGTAAAAAGGCAGCACGGATAATGCATCCGCCTCTCCAAAGCATAGAAATGCTGCCAAAATCAAGGTTCCAATCATATTCCTCAGAAGCTGCCTTCAATTGCGTGAATCCTTGTGCATAAGAACAAATTTTACTCATATATAAAGCTTGGCGCACTGCTTCAATTAATTCAGCTTTTTCAACTCCAATCGCTGTTTTATCTTTAGGGCCAGATAAAACTTTGCTTGCGTTCACGCGCTCTTCTTTTAAAGCAGAAATGCAACGGGCAAATACAGATTCCGTGATAATAGGAAGAGAGATGCCTAAATCAAGTGCGCTTTGACTTGTCCATTTCCCTGTACCCTTTTGTCCTGCAGTATCAAGAATAACATCAACTAATGGCTTACCAGTTTCTTCATCTTTCTTCTTGAAGATATCGGCTGTAATCTCAATTAGATAGCTGTTCAGTTCACCTTTATTCCATTCAGCAAATATTTCATGGAACTCTTCTGCAGTCAAATCAAGTGTTTGTTTCAAGAAGAAATATGCTTCACAAATTAATTGCATATCTCCATACTCAATACCGTTGTGAACCATCTTTACATAGTGTCCTGCCCCATTAGGTCCGATATAAGAACAGCAAGGCTCGTTATTCACTTTTGCAGAGATGTTTTCAAGCATATCCTTTACTTTTTCGTATGCATCCTTCTGTCCGCCTGGCATAATAGATGGTCCTTTCAATGCACCCTCTTCGCCGCCTGACACACCTGCCCCGATGAAATTGATTCCTTCTTCGGCAAGACGTTTGTTTCGGCGAATTGTATCGACAAAGTATGTATTACCACCATCAATTAAAATATCACCTTTATCAAGGTGAGGGACTAGAGAATCAATCGCCTTATCTGTAATTTCCCCTGCATTAACCATTAATAAAATCTTTCTAGGTGATTCAAGTGAGTTAACAAACTCTTCAACTATATGAGTACCAACTAAGTTTTTACCACGGTTTTCCTCAATGATTTCATCAACTTTTTCCTTTGAAATATCATATAGGGCAACAGAATACCCTTTACTCTCAAAGTTAAGTGCGAGGCTTTTTCCCATAACGCCCACACCAACAACTCCAATTTGTAACTTTTCCATATTCCATCGTTCCTTTCCATGTATGTTACTCTGTATTATAGTATATATACCTAAAATAACACTTTAATCAAATAATCAATCTTTTTCATTTCAATAGGCTCTGCCAGTATTCGTGCAAAAGGTTATAGGGACACGGCACATCATTATCAAGTTAAAAAATAAAGAGAAATTTGCATCCTTATTAATCAATCATGAAAAATAACCGGTTAATTATGAAAAATCACATTAAACAGCTTCCGTATCCCTTTTACTGTTTAGAAAGATCTATACAAATAAACTTAATAATAAAGTAAACCCTAATCCGGCTACAGAAACGATAGTCTCAAGTAAAGTCCATGTTGCAAATGTTTCTTTCATGCTTAAACCAAAGTACTCTTTGAACATCCAGAAACCAGCATCGTTCACATGTGAAGCAATTAAACTACCAGCCCCTGTTGCAAGGACAACTAAAGCAAGGTTAACATCAGATTGACCTAACATCGGAATCACTAAACCGACAGTTGTTAATGCAGCAACCGTAGCAGACCCCAATGAAATACGTAAAATGGCAGCGATAATCCATGCGAGCAAGATCGGTGATAATGAAGTACCTTTGAATAATTCGGCTACATAGTTACCAACGCCGCCATCAATTAATACTTGTTTGAAAGCGCCGCCTCCACCAATAATTAAGAGCATCATCCCAATATTCGAGATCGCTGTTGTACAAGATTCCATCACGTTTTTGATTGGAATATTTCTTGCCAATCCCATTGTATAGATCGCAACTAGTAAGGATATCAACATGGCAGTATCCGCATTCCCAATAAACTCGATCGTTGCTAGTAAACTATTATCTTTGAATCCCATTGTTTTTTGCAGCAAAGTAATAATTGTAGCGACTGCCATTAAAAGAACAGGCAGTAAAGCGGTAAAAACACTGATTCCAAAGCCAGGAGTTTCTTCAAGTTTAAATACTTTCTGCTCACCTAAAGATTTGATATTACCGGTTTTTGTGAACGCATCAGGTACTAGCTTTTTTGCAAGTTTAGTAAATACAGGTCCAGCTAACACAACCGTTGGAACCGCTATCATAAAACCGTAAAGTAATACTTCACCGATGTTTGCATGCAATTCACCAGCGATAGCAGTTGGTCCTGGGTGTGGTGGTAAAAATCCGTGTGTTACAGATAAAGCAGCTGCCATCGAAATACCGAGATATAAGATAGAAACTTTTAATTCTCTTGAAATTGCAAATACAATCGGAATTAATAATACTAAACCTACTTCAAAAAATAATGCAATCCCGATAATAAATGAGGCAGTCACAACAGCCCATTGAATGTTCTTTTCACCAAATTTTTTCACAAGGGTCATGGCAATGCGTTGTGCACTCCCAGAATCTGAAAGCAACTTACCTAACATCGCACCAAGTCCAAAAACGAGTGCTAAATGACCAAGTGTTCCCCCTAATCCCGCTTCAATGGTTTTAAAAATTTTTTGAGGCGGCATTCCAAGTGCTAAAGCAACCCCGACCGATACAATGATTAATGAAATGAAGGTATTTAATTTAAAGCGCATAATCAGTAAAAGTAATGCTAAAATCCCAATTGCTACAATGACTAATGGCATCGTAGTTCCCCCCTAATCTTAGCTGTATTTGTATTTATATTTATCCCACTATTCGTGGGCAGTAAGGCCCCCCACCTCGAGATTTAGATAGAAGCGAGGCGTGGGGGATTACTCATGAAAGTTTTACTTTATTAAATTTCTTTGATAATTTGCAATTCGTGTATAATCGTCTTCTAGCGCCCTTGATAGGTTAATAAATATAGGCAGTAATTGTCTGTATTCTTTTGTTGCTTCTTCTTTCGGTGTATGTTTGTAGGTACTGCCAACCATTTCGGAAACGATTTCAAAAGAATCAATTTTTCCTGTGGCATAGAGACCTAATATACATGCACCTAGACAAGAGCTTTCGTAGCTCTTTGGAACAACGACTTCAGATGCGAAAATATCGGACATCATCTGTCGCCAAACGTCAGACCTTGCGAAGCCGCCTGTTGCTTGAATACGGGTTACAGGACCATCCATGCATTCGGTTAACGCTAAGAATACAGTGTATAAATTATATATAACGCCTTCTAAAGCTGCACGAATCATATGTTCCTTCTTATGTGACATCGTTAAACCGAAGAAGGAGCCACGTACATCTGGATTCCATAATGGTGCACGTTCACCTGCGAGGTATGGATGGAATAATAATCCGTCTGCACCAGGTCTCACACGTTCAGCTATTTTAGTTAATACATCGTATGGATCAATTCCTAGTCTTTTCGCAGTTTCTACCTCTGATGAAGCAAGTTCATCACGAATCCAACGAAGGACCATTCCTCCATTGTTTACCGGTCCACCAATTACCCAATGCTTTTCGGTTAAGGCATAACAAAATATTCTTCCTTTTTTATCTGTTTGTGGTTTATCAATGATGGTCCGAATAGCACCACTGGTTCCAATTGTGACAGCAATCTCCCCTTTCCGAATTGCATTCACACCTAGATTAGAAAGCACCCCATCACTGGCACCAATGACAAACGGTGTTTGGGAATCGATGCCAATCTTTTGGGCTAAATCTGGATTGCAGTTGCTAAATGTTTGGGTGGTCGGTACGAGTTCAGATAATTGACTTGGTGTTATACCAGCAATTTTTAAAGATTCCTCATCCCAATCTAGTTTTTTTAAGTTGATCATCCCCATGCACGAGGCGATGGAATGATCAACAACATATTGATCAAAGAATTGTTTGAAGATATATTCTTTGATTCCAATATATTTCTTCGTTCTAATAGCAATTTCCGGATGATCATTCACAATCCATGTAATTTTACTTAATGGTGACATGGGGTGAATAGGTGTTCCTGTTCGTCTATAAACTTCATGGCCATTCAGTTCATCTTTGATTTTATGTGCCCATGCCTCACTGCGATTATCTGCCCAAGTGATACAAGGTGTCAGCGGCTGATCATTTTCATCCATGGCAATGACACTATGCATAGCACTGCTAAATGAGATAAACGATGGTTTTTTATCTGAATGCTGTTTCGTTATATTTGATATTGCTTGTAAAACAGCTTGGAAAATCTCTTCTGGATCTTGTTCCGCTGTGGATATATCCGGTGTGCGAAGTGGATAACCAATATTCTCGGTTTGGATGACTTCGCCTTTTTCAGTAAATAAAACTGCTTTCGTACTTGTTGTACCGATATCTATACCTAACATATAGCTACTCATGTCCTTGCTCTACTCCTTTAGATAACATTTGTTGTGACATCCAGAAATCTTCAACTTTCCCTTGAACATCATCAAAGTTTAGATGTAAGGCCTCAATCATGAGGGCTCGATCTTTTGATTCGATTGCTTTTATATAAAGCTCATGATTTTTAATAACCCGTTCAAAGTCTTCGTACTTTTCCTTGAAACGATTACGCATTGATAAAAGGATTAAGCTTTCCATAACAGGCTTTAAATTATTCCAAATCATCAGGATGTAGGAATGCTCAATGGTTCGAATAATCGTTTCATGGAATAAAAGATCTTGATAAGAAAACTCATCAGAATCATGATATTTAATGGCGATTTTCATCATTTCCATTATTTTATTTAGTTCTCTTACTAAATCATTTGTGTCCATCTTTACAAGTCGCTCAAAGATAAACTTTTCTATAAGTAAACGAACATCATATATTTCTTCGATTTCTTTCTCGGTTAAACCAATGACAACTGCGCCCATTCTTTCTAAGCGAATAATATTTTCAGAAGCTAGTACTTTTAATGCTTCACGAACGGGTGACCGACTTACAGAAAAATCGGCAGCTAATTTATTTTCCGACAGGATGGTACCGCTTTCAACTTCCCCTGCAATAATGCGCATTCTCAGTTCGCTCGCAACACGATCCCCTGTAGAAGCTTTTGAAAGCCATTTTTCAGGATAAAGAAATTCCATTGATTTCGCCATAAATTCACCTCATGTTAATCAAGTATACTTGTATACAAGTATTATAACTCGGATTTTTAATTATGCAAGCGCTTTTATTGTTTGCTTTGGTTCTTTTAGAGGAAAGCCCCATAATTATCAAGCTAACAAATCGAGTCGCCCCAAAAACTATTATTGTTGATGAAGAAGATTTAGGGAATGGAAAACTGAAGAATATGATATTCAAGGATTTACATCAACATATTTACCACTCAGGTTTACAACTTTTTGAGTCAAAAATATAGATGTAAAAATGTAACAGTAACTGAATTTGAGCATTAAAAACTTTTAAAAATTGAAATTGTATTGTAAAGTAATGATTTTACAAATAGAAGCAGTTTTATATAATTAAAGACAAGTAAAGAGAATTTAAATGATCCACAATAGAACGAGTAAAAATCAACAATCGTGCGGATTATTCTGATAATGTTTCAACTTAAAGGTTATATAGCCATCATATAGCTATGACGTTTCACATTTTTAAGATTCAAATTATATTTGTAATTAACATTGTTAGGAGGTATTTAATTATGGAGAAAGTGTTAGCATTGTTTAGTGATGCCCTCCTACTTGCTGCTCCAATTTATGAAGAAAACAAGCAGTTATGGGCCAAATGGAATAAATATTATAAAGAAGTACAAGAGAATCATGATAAATTAGTAACATCAGCTAATATGTCCCCTTCCTTTTCGACACTTGTTTCTTGGTTAGGTCAGAAACAAGAGCAAGGAATATCGTTGTTAAACATTTATGCCAATCTGAATAAATATAAAGTTGAGATTCAAAATGTACTAGATAAGATCATTGAACAAGAATTCGGAGAAAAAGTTGAAGCAGTTGAACCAACTCAAATTTCAATTTTTGAAGATAGTCAGGTAACAGAACATATAGAAGATATATCGGATGATTACTATCCTGTAACCAATGACGCAATGTACTATCAATTACGTGATGGAATAGCAAAAAATCATTTTGAGGAAGATGAAGCAGTAGCAAAACCGGTACTGCCATTAGAAACAAAAAATTCAAGCGGAGTTGCACAACTATCATCACATAAGGATGAGGATTTGAGATTAGTGAATACAAACGAAGCAGAAAGATGGTCTATATTGGTTGATGGAGTAATTAGTAATATGGATGATCTTACAGCAGACTGTTTGGATACCATTACAATACAATGGTTAAATCAAGCTAAATCTCCAGATGAATTCATAGATTTTAGCTATGAAAATGTGTTGGAATTATGTAATATGCCAAAAGCATCAGCAAACGGTGTAGAGTATTATCGTGCAGAAGATAAGATAAAAGTAGCGCAACGTATTGCAGCGTTAGCGAGCATCTTTATTTATTTGAATGATGATAATGAAGTTGTAGTATTGAACGATCAAGCTGAAACAGGGGAAAAATTTGAAGTAAAACGTGAAGTAATCAAAAGGCTATTCGTACTGGACTCTGTAGTGTTATGGAGAGATAAGAATACTAATGAATATATGGGGATAGAATCCTGTAAGATTAAACCAGGTAGTTTTTTATCGGGCTATTTGTATGGATCTAATAGCACAACTGCTTTATTATCGAAAAAAGCATTAGAGTATAATAGCTATAGACACAAGTTTCATAAACGTTTAATACGTTATTTATCCTGGCAGTGGCGAATCCGTCAACAATACAGTACTTTAAAAAGACCATACTCCATTGGTGGAGAAAAAGGTTTACTGTCTGTAATGGGTATTACAACTACAAAGGGGCGCCCAACTCGAATTCGTGAACAACTAGAAAATGTTTTAAATGATTTAGAAAAAGAAAATGTCATTTCACATTGGGCATATGCAGAAGAATTGGATGAAACAAAGATAGGAGAACGCAATTGGTTTAAGAATTACTTTGAAAAGTTGGGAATCATTATTTTACCTCCAAAAGAATTGATGAATAATATAGATAGCATGGTGAAGAAAAAATCAATAGATACGCAAGAGAAGCAAGAGGAGCGTTATATTGTAGATACAGTAAAACAACCTACTGTAGGATCAGAGGATATGGTTCGAGAGAAAATTATGCATCAGCATATGCATCAAAATAAAACAATGCGTGAGATAGCAGATGAAATAGGTCTATCCCCTGCTACACTCTCAAGATTTTGTAATAAAAAAATGAAACGCATTTCAAAAAGTGTTAATGAAAAACTTAACAAGTGGTATGAAAGACAAATGATTATAGAATCTATGTAAAAAGAAGCAGATACCTTTACAGAGGTACCTGCTTCTTTTTAGTCTTTTCATTTTCTATATGTATGGCTCCATAATCGCACTTGACATTGGAATAATTTCTATTTGCTATTCCTAAAAACAGAAACCACGTATTTAATTTCCTCTCCTCTCCTTTACTTTACGTGAAATTCGTTCAACTACCCGGGGTATACCGAGTGTACTTTTGTACAAAATAAGATTGTTAAACGTTAAATTGAGGAGGGTTTGTATGCAAAATTATAAAAAAGCTATAGAGAAGTCTGGTTCTATTATAAAACCAAATTTTGCAGAAACTGATGCGCAAAAAGTAAAACAAGAAATTCAAAATGATGTGAGAGCAGGACAAGGAGCAATGACTTCCCGGGAAGCTGGGGCAATGCGAGATTAAGAAACCCCTCCTTACTGAGTTTTAATTTTCTTCTTTAAAATCTTATTCAGTAATGAGTTATTCCGTAATCTGGCCCGATTGCTTAATAGGAAAAAATCCTGCACATTAACACAGGATTCTAATCAAGTTTTGCTATAAGGCCATAAGTCTGGTTTTGTTTCATAAAAAGTCTTTTTTCGGAAATATCATCTTAAAAAGTAAGAAGGTATGAGCTTACAGCCCACACCTTCTTACTGGTAGAAAAATTCGTTATATGCATAGCTTATCACTCATGATCAATGTCACCTTCGATATATTGATTGAGTTTAGCCTTAATTGCGGCACTTTCTGGAGTTACTTCTGCCACTTTCCGATTGTGAAGTCGAGAGCCCCCTTGCATTTCATCTATAGGTAATGTGTTTTTATCATCTTGAGAAACAGTAGCAGCCATTTGTTGCTGTAACCATTGCATTGTTAAGTTAGATGTTGTATTTTTACCATTGATTTCTGCAGTTCGTTGAATTTCCTGTTCCTGCTGATTATGGGTAACAGTCGATGTGTAAGCAGGCTCTCTATATTGTGGTGTATGCTTCGCTCTTGGCACTTCTATTGGAGTTTCAGTAATAACTGGTGCTTTCTTGATAAGTTCAATAGGTTCTCTATGTTTACTGGTATCTGGTACATTCTCTTTTTGCAAATTAATCACTTCATTAATTTTTGCGTGTTCCGTTGTATTAGAAGTAGGAATTGATGCTGTAGCGTCCCCCTTTTTTAGCTTAGGAGCAGAATTTCTTGAGTAATCTTGCACAGACTGATTATTTGTTAACTCACCTTCACTGTCAGTATAATCGTCATTATTATAAAAATCGTAAGTATCAGGGTTTAACGTTTGTAACCAACCTTCTATTGCAGTAGGCGCTGTTTTAGGCATACTCAATTCCTCAATTACAGTTTCTTCGCTATCAACATCTGTATCTGTGACATAATCATCATATTTAATTTCTGCATTCAATGATTCTTCACGAATTTTTAGCCAATAAACAGCTGCTTCTGCATCAACTTGAATCTTAGCTGTTTTAAACTCAGTGGCAGGAACAAAGTTTGCATTTACTTGTATTCCTCCTTGAGGAGCATTATCTTTTACAATTTTAGCAGCACACTGGAATGCTTTTTGAATCAATATATCATTTTCAGAAAGAATGGGTACCTCTGTTTTCGAATAAGAGTAGGATGTTCTACGTGTACTTTGAGTTTTCGTTTCAGCTGTTACCATATCAATTTCTTGATCACCTTCACGTGCTTCATAAATTGTTTTCGTACCCATAAGCTTACTAAACAATTTAGCATCTTCATTAGTAACATCACCATAAACAAGTTTATTACGAAATGTACCTAACAGGATATCCATGAATCTTGGGCCATGTTCAATTGCTAATTGACTAATTGTTTGTGCAATAACAATTAAAGGAGCTTTATATTTACGTGATTGAGCAGGAAAACTTTTAAATGCTTTATAAATGTAATCAGCAAACTCATCAACTAAAACGGGATGGTATGGAGATACGTTAGGTTTACGACGGAAAATTGCATTTTGCACTGCATATAAACATAATTTGCCGAATACATCAGATAGGTCAGAAAGTTCCCCTTTCGCTGTATTGATTAAAAGGATACCTCCAAATTCCAAATGCTTTTCAAAGTCAAAATCTGATGGACCACATAATACACGACGGAGCAGAGGTTGAGCTGAAATATCATTTAATGTGTTTCGTAAACCACGAACGAAGGTTTCTTGTTTATCAATAATCTTTGGCTGCCCATAGTATTTCCCTTCAGTATGATAAACAACTTCCCCTCCCCCACGACCGCCAGAAATTTCAGGTACATAATTTAAATCAAACCATTCATCAACTTGCTTCATTATGCGCCAATGATTTCGTTCATCTCTATCAGGTATAGATTCAATATCATTAGGAAGTCGCTCTTTTAACTTGAGATGCATCTCAAAAACGAGATTAGCATCATTATACAAATCAATTAAATGTTCAAATCTAGCTTCAAATTTTGAATCATGGAGTTTTAACAAGTAAATATGTTGTTTAAGATGCGAACGCTCAGATTGAACAAAGAAAGGATTTCCCGCGCCATTATCAGAGAGCCCCGTTAATACTGAACATAACATCTCAGCAACCTTATCGACTGGACCACGTACAAAATTTATTGAAGGGGTATCAGGATTTGTTGGGTCTAAATAGAAAATAACACTTTCGGGAATTTTGTGTGCTAATACCAATTTATATACTTTTTCGCAGAAGTCATTTGATGGCTCGATAACAGTAAGACCATTAACCTGCGTTCCTTTTACATCCTCTGAATGATAATCTTTTCTTGCATATAAAGTTTTAAAGTTATTAATCATGGAAGCCATATAGTCAAGAATTTGATTGGCAATTGGCAAACCTAGTGCAGCGGATTTCCCTGTACCAATGTTACCGATGATCATTATATTAAGCGTTAGAGACTTGCCTTGTATAACTGCCATTTCCCGTGTAGCACTGTTAGGACCAAGAAAGATATCGGGTTCTGGCAATTTTGATGGATTTTTTTCAGTGAAAAATTTGTGTAATGAAGTAGCAAGTTTTCGTTGTCGATCATCATTCAAAAAGGAAAGCATCCAACCAGGTATTTTAAATACGTATTCCCATTTTCCGAATGCATCTAAAAGCTCTTTTTTATGTTCAAAAAAAATCTTAAAGAGCCATAAGAGTACGAGAATAATAATAATTACAGGTATAGCAAATACAAGGTGCATGATATTACTGAAATTTGAAAGGATAGTATCTTCTAATCCTTTGTCATTTAGTGAAACCTCTCCAGCTTTCGAGTTTAAGAATGGAATAAATATCTTAGCTAATGGAACACTAAACGCCCATAAGTACTGGGCAACTATACCAATTAACATCATCGAGAATATAAACCATCTACGCTTTATCTCCTGGTAGGTCTTAACCTTGGTTGATAGTTGCCAAGTATAAATTAAAATCCAAAAGCTAAAAAAGGTTTCAATGTAATAATTAGTTTCAAATGGATTACCGAAGATACTTAAAGTAGGTAATGAAGCCCCCATTTGTATCGACCAGAAAGAAGCGTATTTATAAATTCCTCTAAAAGCAAAATACCAAGCTAGCAGAAGTAGTAATGTCACAACATAGTAAGATGAGCGGGCTGCTAAACGACATTTCCAGCTTTTCGAAATATCGATTGTAACTGTATAGGAATTTTTTTGCTCTTTCCGGCTTTTGGGTCCTCCCCATTACCTGGTGCATTATTGAGTTCAGTATTCTTTTGAACTGCATTCTCCAAATTCTTGTTTCACCCTCTCTTTTAACGAATAAAAAGCAGCGGTGAAATTAAGCAATTCAGCAGAAGTAGCCAATAATATATTCTCTGGTGCTATGGAATTGTGAAACAAATCAGTAAAAATGGCTTGCTGCCCACGCTCTAATTCATCCGCTTCATATATCCCCAAAATCTTAATTGGGTTTAGTGTTCGGTGTTGATTTTGCATGGCCAACAATCCTGATAATTGTTGTAATTTAAAGTGTGCGTTAACCTCCCCTACCCTAAGTATTGTTGATATACATAATATTTCTAAGTAATCTAAAGAATTTTTTTCTTCATCAGATGATTTTTTTCGTAATACCAAAATGTCATCTGTTAGCTCAAGTAGTTTAGAATGCTGCATTCCTTTCGTTTGCATTTCATTTTTATTAGATATCCACTCTACCGAATAAGGGAAAGAAGAATTTATGTTTAAACGTTCAGTGATTTTTTTGAGTAGGTGATTTTTACTTACACTATTAGTTTTGCGAATTTCTTGAAGAATATTATTTACTACAAGTGCCGCCCCACCCATATTGCATACGTAAACATTGAGGTTATCCACTACACATAAACGTGGTATAGTGCTAAAGGCTTTTTTCAAATTTGTTACACGTGTGGTCCGTTTTTTGTAAGTAGAAATGGTATGGTAGGAGTCATCGATAACAGAAAATAACACGTAATACTGCTTAGATGGGCTAGCGGCAGCGATATCGAGATATTTTTTTAACTTATTTTCTAAAAACGGAATGTTTTCCGATCCTGTATCAACTTCAATGTTGATAATAGAATTGTTACAAGTAATAACCCAATCAGGAATGATTAATGGGTTTCCCTTTGAGTCAGGATAAAATTCTTTAGATGGACGAAATGAATATACAAGTTGAGGTAAATCTGGTAGGAAAGAAACGGGTTGAAGTTCTGGTTGAAACATTTCGCGATACTCTTCATCTTCGTATAAAAAGTAAGCATTATTTGAATTGGAGTACATTAGGTTTGGTAAATGTAAGTTTTGCTTCACAATCGAGTTTAGCGGAAAAAGATAATCTCCCTTACCACCTACAATTGCACCAGTATGTTCATTTTGGGATTCTGCTTCAAGTAAATTTAATACAAATTGTGTAATAGCTATATTGTGTTCATACTGCCTTTTGGTAACAAATGAGGTACTACAATCAGAAATTAATTTCAATCGGTATAATATTTCAACCCCTTTTGAAGAGATAGAAACAAAATCCAATGTAAATCCGCGCTTTTTTCTCACACTTATGTTTTCTTTTTTTATTAATTTCATTTTAGCCCATTTGGTTAGCTTTGATGAAAATGTAGTTCGACTTATAGGTTCTCCACTTATCAATTCATAAAATTTGCGTAATTGAATTTGAGATACTGTTCGTTGTTCATATAAAAATAAAACTGTAAAAATGTCAGAACGATTAAAATAAACTCCACGATCATTTTCCCCGACGATATATTTAACGGTATAATCAAATGATTTTTTCAATTTTAAACACTCCCTTGATATGAAAATAGCATACGGAAACTTGCATAAAATTGAGTGCAATTGTCAACAAATGAAAGTAATTAATGTTGGATAAATTAAGCAGTTCAGTACATAAAAATGATTAAAGTATATTTTAACTGAAATTTACAAAAAAGTAACCCATTATCCCCTGTGAACTCTCGGTTTAAAAACATATATTATTTCGTCAGGTGTGGGTAATTAAATCTAATGATATCAAGTAGAAAATTTCTATTAGAGTTCGTCATATGTACTTCGACATAGATAAGAGAACATATGACGAACTCTAATGATAAAAAAAGGATTCGTCATATGTACTTCGTCATGTAGGTGTAGAGTATCAAAAATAGTTAAAATGTACAGTGAATATACTTTTGCATGGATAAAATTAAGTATTAAACAGAATTGTATTTAATTCTGTAGAGGTATCCGTTTGTCAGAAGGAAAAATTACATCATAAAAGAAATAAGTAAATAAACATAATAAAGTAAATGAAAATAATAAAGTAAATGAAAATTGTGTATATTTCATATTTTGCATGTTACAATCTGATTTAAGGGGTGAAAAAATGCGGAATTGGAAGACAGAATATGGGTTAATAACAAGGATAATACAAAGTGAATTTGAAACAGACTTTCTTTATACTAAAGTAATCAACACATTAAATAATGAGTATGAGATAATTCCATTACAGTTTGCAGCACTAGATCCTTATAAAACGTATAATACCTCACAGGTTAGTAGAATTTTGAGGATAAAATCAAATCAGTTAAGATATTTAATTAACAAATACGGTGAATACATCCAATTAATAAAAAAAAGAGCTAAATATGTTATTTCATTTAAAGCTTTATACAGGATTTATTTAGTAAACCTATGTCTAACAAAGAAATTATTTAATTTAGCTGAGTTTAACAGCATTATGACTTCACATGTTAGTTATAGAGATTATATTGATATGAAATTGACAAGTTATACTGACAAGTTTGTAGAACTTAACTATAAAACTAGCCAATTGAATGAAAATGAATCACAATTTTATGTATTATTCCTGCAAATCTCTGAAATTACTACAGAATTAATAAAAGAAATAACTAAATATAATATGACATTAACATCCCCTTTCCTTTCTGTTGACAACAAAGGGAGAAATGAGTTGGTAAATAAGAAGCAAGATTATGAAGTTCTTTTCAATAAACTAAGTGTTTTATATAAAACTATATAGTTAAAAGAGTAATACTTAAAAAGTATTACTCTTTTTTTATAGGGTTATATACACGTTTTATTTATAAGTCTTTCATATAAGACCTTTAAATGAGTCGTGTAATAATCCGTGGTAATATTCTATTGATATGAAATTAATATAAAATCATATAAAAGCTTTAATAATAAGTGTTTATACATACGTCTTATATGTAGTTCGTATATATAAGGTGTATAAATCAAATGACCATGATAATAGTACGTTATTTTAGGAGTATTATATATTGGAATTATAATTCTAGATTAAAATATACATAAATACTGCACTCATATTTATTATTTAATGGTTATTGTTAGTTATATGAAACCTGATATTAACATGTTTTATTTACTGCTTATATGAACGACTTTCATATACGTCTTATATATTTGACGTTGATATATAGGACATTGTTTCAATTTTACATTTTGTAAATATTATATAAGTCTTATATATAACAACTTAATATAAGGCTTATATATAATGACTTGATATACGTCTTACAATGATGTAATATATTTTTAGGAATAATTAACCAACGTTTTAAGGGGGGGACAACTTGAACGAGGTATTAAGTGAAAAATATAAACAAAACAAATTCACTGAAGAAGTTGTGGAAATGTTTGCAGACATTATTGAAGGAGACGAAATACTCTACAATGTATTTCATTACATAGGATCTCAAGTAAACAAACAATACCAAGAGACAAAGTATATGAGAGGAATCTCAATAAATGAAATAGTAGAAAGTGTTGTTATTGATAGGAGAGTAAAGAAACCTAAGGGTAAATCCTATTCATTAGAACTTGAAAGAACTAACATTTCAAGAAGATCGGCAGAAGGTAGTGTTGCTACTTTAGCTTCAATGTCATTAATAACAGAAAAAATTATGCATCCGTATAAGTTTTTAATTTCAACTATTAGGGGACAACAAGTATTAGTTGAATTAGGGAAACGTAAAAATAGTAATGAGAATAAGGGAGAGATAAAATAATGGCAAAAAACTTTCTGAAAAACGAAGTAGCTGTGAAAATGACTATGGTTGGTTTTGGTCAAGCTGGAACTAGAATGGTAGATAAGTTTGCTGAGTATAAGCATACAGACGGTACAGCAGTTTATAATTGCCTAGCCTTGAATAGTAATGATGGGGATTTAGCTGAACTGAAAAATGTGCCGAAAAGTAACCAAGTTTCACTAAAATTAGGTGGTTTGGGTAAGAATCCTGAGCGTGCTGTAAAGGTTTTAGAATCTAATGAAGAAGCTAAAGATAAATTAAAAGAATTTATAACGGAACGTGTTAGACCAACTGATGAATTAGTACTATTTTTTGCAGGTTTAGGCGGTGGTACAGGCACATCTACAATTATTCAAGCAATTGAAGAATTCTCCGCTTTTCATAATAAACCTGTAATTGCTGAAGAACTTAAAAGTATGGCAATGAAAATTCCTAGAGAAGAATTAATAAAAAATCAACAAAAGTATGCAAGAATTGCTTTCAATAATGCTATTGAGCGTAAAGATTTCATTAAAATGGGTATTGTAGTTACACTTCCAGTTAGGGCGGATGGGCCTGATGTACTAAGACAGGTGAATAAATTTTCACAAGAAATTTGGAAGTTAGCTAATGATCCAGCGAAAGGCGTTGCATTTGTTGTATTTGCAGATAACCAACACTTCTATGATGAGTTTAAGGGATTAAACGAAAATGAGAAAAAAGGCATTGGAAACTCACGCGACTATGCAAATCAACGCATTGGAGATATTATTCATGAGTTAAATACAGCTGCAAATGGTTCAGGAACATCAGTAATTCTAGATTCTCAGGACTTTAAACGAATTTTACTAGAAAGAACAGGCTGTTTAGTAATTAATAAGATTTCACGTAATATGAATCAAATTGAAAACAGTGAAGAAATTGTAGATATGTTCTCAGAATCATTGAAAGGAAGCTCATTCCATCACCCTATTGACCTGATGAAGACAAATGAAAATGGAGATTTAGAGGCATCGAAGGTACATCATTTTGGTATGTTAGCAATTTTAGATGAACAGAAGAACATTGATGATTCATTTATGGATGATGCAAAAGTAGAAGTGACAAATAAACTACCAATCAATGGAACTGTTTTTAATGGTTATTTAGTGAGTAAAAATGACTTTATGGGCAGCGTGTATACTTTCTATAAGACAGATGCACTACCATCACGTTTATCTAAAGGATTAGTTGAAGAATATAACGAATTTAAGGAAAAACAGAGTCAAATTCAATATACAAAGTCACAAATTAATACTATTGAAGCGCAGGACTCGGACGATGACTTCAATATTAACTTTGGTGATTACTTTGAATTAGAACCAGTTAAAGATGAAGAACCACAAACGCAAAATGATGAAGAATTAGCTGCATTTATGGATCCCGATAAGATGTTCGGAACAAAATAAAAAATAAGCCTGGAGTTTTCCAGGCTTATTTTTCTGTTTTCATTACATTTTTCATGTATTCAATCATGTTCTCATCAATATAGTTTTCTATGAAAAGTTGTTTTCTCGCAAGATCTTCCTCTTTTTTAAACCAACCAACTTTTTTAATACGAGTTTCTTCTGGTTGTGAACTCCACTCTCTTTCAGCTTGTTTTCTTAATTCTGTACGCGCTCTATGTTGAATTATCATATTATCTAGTCTTTCTTGTCTTTGGCGCTCTTTTAACATTCCAGGGTCTTCTGGTTCAGGGAGCACTGCACGTATAGCATCTTCAAACTTACCTTGATACTCTAATTCAATGTTTTGTAAATGCATTTGAATCTTTTGCTCTACTATTTTTTCAATAGTCGCTGCAGCTTCCTGCATGTTTAATTGGGTTGAGACTTCACTGGTTTGATTTTCTGGAGAAACTGGTCTTAGTTCAAATTGATGTGGTAAAAGCTCAATAATTGCATCTAGCGACCACTTTTCATCCCTTTTTAGCTTGATAAATAAAGCTATGTCTAAATCCAGTGTGTTATATAGCTTTTCATTTGTATTATTGGTTCTTAATGTTCCGTGTAACCCCTTTTCCTCTAGGATATTGAACCAATTGTATACAGTGTTATGATGTCGGCCTACTAGTTTTGAAAACTCTGTTATTCGCCAAGCTTTTTCAAAAGCATCTTCATGACTAGAGTTTGTATTATTTGACTCCATATGTTCAGTTGTATTTTTGTTATCTTGTTCAATCATCGTTGTACCTCCTTGAAATATAATGGCCATAGCAAAATGGAATTAACATATAAAGTGAGATGGACATGTTAAGTGTCTTTCGACGATATAAACCTCAATACCTTTATCGATTGACATTCACATGAAATGTGTCATTGATATATAAAGTACCACTTGTTAACATAAAGTTGATAAATAAGGGTTTGGGATTAACTATTGCTAATGTCCAGTTAATAATCCGTTAGTTATTAATGATTATTGTTGCTATGAAATTAACAAATTAGTCTACAATATATTAATGATAAGAAAATATTAGTGATTTGTAAATAAATTATAAGGATATAGCATTAAACTTAAAGACTTAAAAACTAAAAAGTATGTATAAATCTAAAGCGAAAAGCCCATACTAATAGTAAATAAAGGCCTATATTTATTGTAATTTATGATACTCGATATTAGAAAACCATGAACGGTATAGTTAATTGGTTTCAGTAGGTCTTTAGAATGCACGTGAAGGCTATTATAGGTTGTTGAAGTACTTTTATGCGGTTTAATATAAACTCACTTTTTCTAGGGGGGTATCACCCCTTACAAGTGATCTCTATATAATCAAAATTGATTCATACAATTGCCACTTTTAAATCGGAATTAATAAAAAGTGATTTATTGTTTTTGGTTACTATCAAAATACTTTCGAGAATGATATCTTCTCCGATTTATCCAGTGAATTTTGCTATAGAAAAAAGCCTTTTAATAGATGTAGAATCTAAAACTCTATTTGTATGTATATTTTCAACTTTAGAATCAATGATTGTTAATGTCATGTCAATACGTATGAGTGATAGTCGATATGACACTACCATTAATAGATAACTAGCTCTATTAACATGTTAATCTCAGGTTACATATCAATTACAGATGATTTCTTCTTTTAGGATGTTTTCTTTTTTAATTTTTCAATAGAAACCTGTTGTGGTAGATAAATTTTTAACTAATGCAAATTTCGAAGATCCAAGATCTGCATCTATGCGTATTACAACTACATAATTGTTAATGTTATATCAATGTTTAACGAAAATTGTTGATATAACATTAACAATATAGACAGTATTTCTAACTACGTATCGCCTTTAGACCATATATCAATGATAAACAAAGGCTGAAAAGCATTGAATTACCGTCGTCATTTGTTATTGTAATTAAATTTTAACTATTTTTTGATAGTGTGAAAACAACTTCTAGGATAGATCATCACTAGATTCGCTTCGAGCAAACCGCCACAGAAGAAAAAAATCACCAATATAGTTTTTGAAATCTTGAAAGTTATAAACACTTCTCCTTTTTGACACCTTATTGTTAATGTTATATCAATATCAATCAGAATAATATCGATAACAAAAGAAAACAATCGCTTAACATGTTAATTTCAGGTTATATGTCAATGATAGACAAAGGAAAAACTG
Organism: Bacillus sp. GW823-FHT06A11; assembly: GCF_058795355.1. Classification (NCBI taxonomy): domain Bacteria; kingdom Bacillati; phylum Bacillota; class Bacilli; order Caryophanales; family Bacillaceae; genus Bacillus; species Bacillus sp. GW823-FHT06A11. The sequence goes on from NZ_JBXAHS010000005.1 coordinate 245,574, forward strand.
TTAATTTTTCGGTGTCACTAATAAGAAACTATCAATTGTATGGAGTTCTTGTTAGTTTCTATGTGCAATTATAGTTCTATTAGAGTATTTTTGATTTTTCATTAGAAACCTGTTGTAGTAAATAAATTTATAATTAATACAGATCGCCAAGACCCAAGATCTGTATTAATGCGTATTTGAACTACTTAATTGTCAATGTCATATCAATAATTTTCATTTAACATTAATATGACATTGACAATATAGATAGCATTCCTTTCTATGTGTTGTTTTTAGACTATATGTTAATGATAAATAAAGGGTAAAATGCTGTCATTATTTATTATCCCGATTAAATTTTTAACTATGTTTTGATGGTGTCGAGTCATTTTCTAGGATAGATCGTCACTAGATTCACTTCGAGAAAACTGCCGCAGCAGAAAAATTTCAACCGATATAGATTTTGAAATCTTGAAAGCTATAAATGATTCTTCTTTTTTGACACCTTATTGTTAATGTTATGTCAATCTTATTCGAAACGATATCGATAACAAAAGAAAACAGTCAGTTAACATGTTAATTTCAGTTGATATGTTAATAACAAATGAAAAGGTTAAAAACCAGTTATCTTTCCTTCGGTATTAACATGAGATTGATAGTTTCAGGGTGTTTCTTTTTTATGTCTTACTAGCATTGAAACATTTTTATAGGTAGTTTATTAATTAACTTATTTCCGCGCAATCTGTTGCAATGGACTAATGTTCAACTAATATAGATCTTGAAGTTTAGATAGGTGCAAACGTTTTTGATAAGTAATCGCTTGTTAATGTTATGTTGATGTTAACCGGTGAATACTAGTGATAAAGTTGGTGCGCTTCATTTGATATGTTAATCTTAGTTGATATATCAATGTCAAATATAGGTGAGATGTATTGATTTTCTGTTGGTATCAACATGAGATTGATAATTATATGACTGTTTTATAGTCCTTATTCTAAAGTGGTTTTGGGTAGAATTAATTAATTTCAAACAAAATATAATGTTATGATGATTATTTACAAGAAACTGATTATGGTTAACAAGATTGTGCTTAATAGCGCAATTAATTGGTTAGTAGAGATTATACTGTACCCAAAAAAGTATGCAGAAAACCATTAGTGAACGGTTAATAAGGAGGTCCCTTATAGTTTAGTAAATATAGATTGCTAAAATAGTATCTAATTCCGAAGAAGTTCTCGCTTCAAAAGGTCCAAAGGGGGTTAAGCAGTGAGATGCCTATGTATAATTATAGTGTGGAGTTTAATAATATTATAATTAACCTCTAGATTAAATAAAGAATTTTTAGTATATTCTTATTATAACTTGTTAATTTTTAAAATTTCTAGTGATTACATGAAGCCCTTCGGGTTACGGATTAAATTACACGTTTGTGTGGTATTTAACCTCCGTATTCCAAAGGGCTTTTTTATTTGCTCAAGAGGAAAGGAGATATGTGATGTCAATTGAAAAGTTAGCAGCAAGTAGAATATTAAGGCCAGTAAGAAGCATGAATAAGGGGAGTAATGAGAGATGGTTTGAATATTATAGAACAACGTGCCCTATATGTGGTAAGCAAGGATGGTGCATGGTTAATGATTCTGAAACTAAAATAATATGTGGACGAATTTCATCTGAAACAGTATTCGGGGAAGCAGGCTATTTACATATAATAGCTGAAGATCAAAAAAGGGGATATGACTTTTCTCAAAATCAGATGATTAAGGAACATAAGAAGAAAAATGATTACAACCTTGATATTATTTACACTTTATTCCTAGAATTTTTAGACGTGCGAGATGAACATATTAAAATGTTAATGGGATCAAAACGTAGGATTACAAGAGAAGTAATAAATGTTAGGAATTACAAAAGTTTTCCTATTAAACCTTGGGATACTACGAAAGAGCTAATAAAAAAAGTAGGGGGGAAAACAAGCTATATTGTTGGAATTCCAGGATTTTATGCAAAAGAAACAAAGGATGGAAGATATTTTACGTTTGCAGGAAGGAGAGATTCTTTATTAATACCGCAGAGAAATATATATAATCAGATATGCGGTTTTCAATGTAGAATTGATAATCCTGAATATATGACAGTTGTAAAAAATCATAAACCAAGCTTTAAGGCAGAAGTTATTGAGCAGCCCAATACTATAGAGGTGACCTATAAAATCAATGGGAAGATAGAGTCTATATTTAAAGGTAAAATCGATGTTACAGAATGGTATGAGATTAATTATGAAGGTGAAAAATTAGGTGAAGTACAATTAAAGTTAGAAAGTAAATATATTTGGATCAGCTCAGGTGGGAAATTCCATGGAACAGCAGCTGGGAACCCATTGCCAATACATGTAGCAGTACCTAGTCGAGAGTTGAAAAGTTTGGAACGTGGAGAACTAATAAAAAAGGATAATGTATGGATTTCAGAAGGGAGTCTAAAATCTGATATTTCTGCTGAAAACTTAGAGGAGCTTCTAACAAATGAGGAAAAAGTAATGTATGGTACCACAGTTGTATCAATACCAGGGGTTAAAGTATGGAGAATATTAATTGAACCATTAAAAAAAATGGGAGTTAAACAGGCGACGTTCGCTTTAGATATGGATATGATTACAAATTCAGATGTTCAACGGTCGTTATTAGAATGTGCGCAAGCGCTTTATCAAGAAGGGATAAGTATTAATTATGCAAGTTGGGATATTAATCTTGGAAAGGGGCTAGATGATTTACTGTTAAACGATTATATTCCAGCAATAGAGAAAGTGAGATAAACGCTATTTTAACGAATTTCCCGAAAGAATTCTCCTTCCTCAAGCGTGTGAAGGGCGTAGCCCAACGGTAGGTGGGAGATGAATTTCGGTTTGGCGTAGCCCAAAGGTTTTCCTTTTTATTTTGCCTCTGATATAAGCAGTCTTATAAATTATAAAGGCTGGTATATAAATGAAATTAGATAGTAATAACCATTCAGTATTCTTGTTGTATTATCACCTTGTGTTGGTCGTGAAATACAGAAGAAATGTGTTTGATGATGATATGTCAGACTATGCAAAAGATATGTTTGTTCGACTATCTGAAAACTATAACATCACATTAGTTGAATGGAATCATGATGTAGACCATGTTCATATTTTGTTCAAGGCACACCCTAATACAGAAATGACAAAATTCATTAATGCTTATAAAAGTGCAAGTTCTCGACTTATTAAAAGAGACTTTCCACAAGTGAAAAAGAAACTTTGGAAAGAGATGTTTTGGTCAAGAAGCTTTTGCTTGCTAACTACTGGTGGTTCGCCAATAGACGTAGTAAAAACATATATTGAAAATCAAAGTGAAAAGTGAGGTGAAATGATATGACAAAGCAGAATAAAGCATATAAATTCCGTTTGTATCCAACAGAAGACCAAGCACATCTTATGCGTAAAACCTTCGGTTGTGTACGTTTCGTGTATAACAGAATGTTAGCTGAACGGAAAGAAGCGTATGAAAAACATAAAGATGATAAGGATCAACTAAAGAAACAAAAGCTTCCCACTCCTGCGAAATACAAAGCAAAATTTGAGTGGTTAAAAGAAATTGATTCATTAGCTTTGGCAAATGCTCAACTAAACTTGCAAACTGCCTATAAAAATTTCTTTCGTGGTCAAAATGACTTCCCAACATTCAAAAGCAAAAAAGACAGAAAGTCTTATACAACGAATGTAGTGAACGGAAATATTATGTTGCTTAACGGTCATATCAAATTGCCAAAACTGAAAATGGTACGTATCAAACAGCATAGAGAAATACCACAAGGCCATATAATCAAATCATGTACGATTTCTATGACACCTACTGGTAAATACTATGTGTCCATTTTGACTGAATACGAAAAAGAGATCGTACAAAAAGAAGTAGAAACAGTTGTTGGATTAGACTTTGCGATGGATGGATTATACGTCAGTTCTGAGGATGAGAGAGCCAATTATCCTAAGTTCTATCGTGAAATGTTAGACCGATTAGCAAATGCTCAACGAGTATTATCAAGACGTACAAAAGGTTCAGGGCGTTGGAATAAACAACGTATCTGTGTAGCTAAGCTGCATGAAAAAGTAGCAAACCAACGTAAGAACTTCCTTCATCATAAGTCTAAAGAGTTAGCTACTCATTTTGATGTTGTCGCTATTGAAGGTCTAAATATGAAGGGAATATCGCAAGCACTTCATTTTGGAAAAAGCGTTGCTGATAATGCTTGGGGTATGTTCACTTCTTTCTTAGCTTATAAACTAAATGAACAAGGCAAACAGCTTGTGAAAATAGACAAATGGTTTCCTTCCACAAAAACATGTAGCAGTTGTGGAAATGTGAAAAGTATGTCATTGTCTGAGCGAGTCTACTCTTGTATATGCGGTGTAAATCTCGATAGAGATTATAACGCAGCTATCAATATCAAAAATGAAGCAATACGCCTATTAGCGTTAGCATAGATAGCAATAAAATAACCCTTGGAACAAGGGAGTTAGCTCGGCTGTCTTAGGACGAATTCGTTAGCTACCAAAAGTAACGACTAACCGAGAAGCCCCGACTTCAAACAGTCCGTTAGGACGTTAAGTGGCGGGTAGTTCACTTGAAATAAATTAAGAGATATATTAATAAGGGCTAGAAATGATTAAGTACTTTTCTATACCATAACTAGAATGAGTGGTTTTTATAAAATCGAAGGATGTATTGTATAGAAGAATACAATACATCCATTGTTTTATACGTGTTCTTGATAGTCATAAGGGTTTAAATTGTATATATAAACTTTGATGATTATCAAGATTTATATAAATATAATTAGTTTAATCATAAGGAAATGATGGATATTTTAATATATCGGTAATTTTTTGGAAATTTTAGAATAATTTATTTTACATTTTGTTATAATCCTATATCATATACATACAGGAGAAATTTGGAAGAGTTTTGAAGGCGAAGTTTCGTATCTATGTAATACCGATAGTAGTTTTTAATTACTAAATAATACTATTCATGTATACGAGGTGAAACAAATGGGGAGACGAGTAAGCGAGAAGAAAACAAAAGAGCAGTTTTTATATGAGAGAAGAAGACAATTAGAAATAATGGAAGGTATTAGTAGCATCTGCAAAGGATGCGATATTTATATAGAATTGAGAAAAACGAAAGCACATAAAGAAGTTGCCAATACATGTGCAAGGAATTGTAAGTTGATTAGTAACGTACAAAAGGAGACAAAGATGTTTTTAGAAACAATTCGTTAAAAATGAGAAGGGAGGAATAAGTATGAATCATTCATATAGTAGCTTGAATCGCGATGAATCATTAGATAAAACTATAACACAAAGTTCTACTGCAAGAAGTATTAAGCCAATGGCAAATCTAGAAGAAAACACTTTTGAAATTAAGGAAATTGGGAATTATAAGGTACTATCAAAACAAGAAAGTTTAAAATTATTTCAGCGGTACAAACATGGTGAAAAGGATCTACGTGATTATTTGTTTCATGTGAATGTAGGACTAGTATTATCTATTGCAAGAAAGTACAAAAACAAGCACCCTGATATAGAGTTTGATGATCTGGTCCAAGAAGGTAATGAGGGAATGTTACGGGCAATGGAAGATTTTAATCCGGCATTAGGGTATTGCTTTTCCACGTACGCTTTTTGGTGGATACAAAAAAGTATGTTAGGAATTATATGTAAAAAAAAGTCCGGATCTTTTAAAATCCCTAATTATGTGAATCAATTTAATTTAAGATATGTCGAGTTAGAAGATAAATATCTACAAATGTACAACAGAACCCCTTCAGTGGAAGAAGTAGCAAAAGAGTTAAATGTAACTAGCGAAACAGTCATTAAGCACAACGTATATTATAAGCGAGCTACTACTATTACTTTGGATGTAGATACAATAAATGAAGATATAGGTATATTAAATCCATTCTATGATGATAGTTCAGCAATTCCGTCAACAAATGAGATGGTAATTGAAGACTTAAATTACGAGATATGGTTAATATTTGATGAAGTATTAAACCCAAAGCAAAAGATGGTACTAAATCTATGTTTTGGTCTTCTAGATGGTAAAGTATATTTGCATAAAGAAATTGCAAAAGCACTTATGATAACAACTGAAAGAGTGTCACAAATAAAGGATGAAGCAATTAAAAAATTGAAGAAATGTGACTATAAAGAAGAAATTTTTAATCTATTACATGAAAAGTTGAAAGTAATGGATGAACTTAATATGGTGTGAAAATATATTTTTGTATTCATCAGAATATACAGTATAACGAGCGTGTTGTATCCTTTTTCTGTCTGAAAATTTTAGAAAAGGGGTGTGTTAAGGGGATAACATGTACTAAAAACTCAATAGATGTAAAATAAAAAGAAGGATAAATGGGTGCTACCTGTTTATCCTTTTTTATTTATCATGCTTAAAAAAATAATATTATCTTTATTTTTCCTTAGTTTTTCTATAGAAATATCTCATGATTAATTATGAAGGATAAATAATTTAATTACTCTCATTTATGAGGTACCAATAGAAAGGAGGCCATTGTTGTTATATGCATAATAATAGAAAAAGAAACGTAATTAAAGAAAGGATTAGACAAGAAAAAGAACGACGTGAGCGATTACTAGCAGAGGAAGAAGAACAATATGAGGATGTCTATAAAGATACAATAAGTGAGCAAATACCACAAGAGCATTCAGAACAACCGCGGAACCAACGTGAAGAAAGTGTAAATGTAAATTCACCTAAAAATGAATCTTCAAATAGTAACCCAGCTCTTGATTGGATCACTACAATTCAAAAACAGGCAGGCACTTCTGAAAATGATTTAAAAATAGAAGAAGCAAGGGAACGTGAAGAAGTAGAAGCACGTAGAAAGGCAGAAGAAGAAGCAAGAAAACGAGCAGAAGCGGAAGCACGTAGAAAGGCAGAAGCAGAAGCAAGGAAACGTGAAGAAGCGGAAGCGCGTAGAAGGGCAGAAGAAGCAAGAAACCAGGCAGAAGCGGAAGCGCGTAGAAAAGCAGAGGAAGAAGCAAGAAACCAGGCAGAAGCGGAAGCGCGTAGAAAAGCAGAGGAAGAAGCGAGAAACCAGGCAGAAGCGGAAGCGCGTAGAAAAGCAGAGGAAGAAGCAAGAAAACGAGCAGAAGCAGAAGCGCGTAGAAGAGCCGAAGAAGAAGCAAGAAACCAGGCAGAAGCGGAAGCGCGTAGAAAAGCAGAGGAAGAAGCAAGAAAACGAGCAGAAGCAGAAGCGCATAGAAGGGCCGAAGAAGAAGCAAGAAAAGAGGTAGAAGCTCGACGGAAGGAAGAAGAGAGAAAACTTGAAGAAGTAAGAAAAAGAAGATTAGAGGAAGAAAAGAAAATAAAAGAAGCACAACAGAGACAAAAAATAGTTGTAGCTAAAAGTGAACCAGAAAGTGATGAGATTAATTTAAATAAGGAAAGAGATCTACCAAATGAAACTAAATTTGAACAAAAAGAGAAAGTTGTAATCGATAAAAAAGGAATCTTAAATAATATGAAAAAATATAAGTACGCTATTATAGGAGTCACATCAATTGTTTTATTAGTAGTAGCAGGTTTTGCCTTTAGTAATTTGAAGAATTCACAGGCTGCATCTGCAAATAATGTAAATAGTTTAGAAGTTAATGCGAATTTAATAAATGGATTAAGGCTATCTGCAGTTCAAAAATATCAAGATGCTGCCTTGGAATTTGATAAAGTGGATTATAAAAAATTAGGAAAAGAAGATAAAAAGGCAGTTTTATTTACTTATCTTTTAAGCGGTAAAGCACAAAAGGCTATTGACTTAGAGCAAGATTTTGCAGAATCAGTAGTTTCATATTATATAGCTGTTGATAACTTGAAAAAGGTAAAAGAACTTAAAACTAAAAATTCACTAATTAATTTTGAAATTGCTGCGTTAGATAACAAACATGAAGAAGTTATCAAATTAATAGATCAAGTGCCACTAGATGGTAGAAGAGAAGGAATTATTGTTAATAGTTATTTGAAATTAAATAAATCTGAGGAAGCTAAAAAGTTTGCTCAAAAGGTTGGAAATAAAGATTTACTCGAAAAAATTAGTAATTCTACACCTAATAGTTCTGCTACATCTGTTGCAACTATAAGTGCAGGTTAAGTAATGGGGAGGAATTGATTGTGCCTTTAGATTATTCAAAAATCTTCAAGAAAGTTTTACTTGCAACTACTGCTACTACCTTAAGTGTTGGGGTAGTTTCAGGCTGCTCGCTGTTTTCTTCGGAAAAAAAGAGCACCAAAACAGCATCAGTATCTAAAAAGAAAAAAGATACTGAAAAAGAAAAGAAGAAAGATGAGAAAAAAGATGAAAGTAAGAATGAAACGAATGAAAATTTAAATACTAACGATTTTGATGAAATCATTGATAATGCAAAACGTAGCTCTGATCAAAATTTAGCCGGAATCATTGAAAATAACAAAACTAAAAAGAAATTTGATGATTTAACTGATTCAATTGCTACCGCGGCTATAAATTCAGATAGAAATCTAGCATCAGTTATTGACGGTGATAAATCAAATAATCGTTTTTCAGATTTAAATACTTCAATAGCATCAGCAACAAACAATCCTTCTGTTTCGGATAATAAGGATAGTAAGAACTTTGTATTTGGTGGCGATTTAAATATCAATGATGGGGTTGCTATTGCAGATAATTCAATGCCTCCAGTTAATCATGATAAAAAACCGCCAGCTTCTGGAGATTCTAGTAACGTAGGAGATGCAAAACCACTAACAGGTGGTGAAAGTAATAGTGGAGGGGGAGATATAAAACCACCAACAGGTGGTGAAGGTAATAATGGTGGAGGAAATACAAAACCACCAACAGGTGGAGATGGTAATGATGGTGGAGGCGGTACAAAACCACCAACAGGCGGAGATGGTAATGATGGTGGTACAACAAAACCGGAGAAACCTGAAAAAGATACAGTGGCACCAGTAATTACAGCAAAGCAAGGTGTAACTATACATGTAGGAGATAGTTTAAGTGCAGGCGATTTAGTAAAAGTAAAAGATAATAAAGATCCAAACCCAGTGGTAATAGTGGGAGCGTACGATACAGGTAAGGTAGGGGAAATTCAAGTAACAGTAACGGCAACAGATGCATCAGGAAATAGCTCAAGTACAACAGTAACTGTCAACGTAGTCGAAAAAGAAGAAGAAAAGGATACAGAAGCACCAGTAATTACAGCGAAACAAGGTGTAACTGTTTATGTAGGAGATAGCTTAAATGCAGGCGATTTAGTAGACGTAAGAGATAATAAAGATCTAAACCCAGTAGTAATAGTAGGAGCGTACGATACAAGTAAGGCAGGAGAAATTCAAGTAACAGTAACGGCAACAGATGCATCAGGAAATAGCTCGAGTACAACACTAATCGTTAAAGTAGTAGAAAAAGAAGAGGAAAAGGATACAGAAGCACCAGTAATAACAGTGAAACAAGGTGTAACCGTACATGTAGGAGATAAATTAAGTCCAGAAAGTTTAGTGAGTGTAAAAGATAATAAAGATCCAAACCCAGTAGTAACAGTGGGAGTGTACGATACAAGTAAACCGGGTACAATATCAGTTCAAGTAACGGCAACTGATAATACGGGTAACAGCTCAACTGTAACGGTAACAGTAAAAGTAGTAGAAAAGGAAGAGGAGAAGGATACGGAAGCACCAGTAATAACAGCGAAACAAGGTGTAACCGTACATGTGGGAGATAAATTAAGTCCAGAAAGTTTAGTGAGTGTAAAAGATAATAAAGATCCAAATCCAGTAATAACAGTAGGAGCGTATGATACAAGTAAGCCAGGCACAATATCAGTTCAAGTAACGGCAACCGATAAGGTAGGAAATAGCTCAACTGAAACAGTAAATGTTATAGTTCTTGAGAAAGAAAAGCCAGAGCAGAAACCCGAACAAAAACCAGAACAGAAAACTGCAGGAACAACTTCTAAAGAGCAGGATAATGGATTACTTGCATCAAATTTTAATGGTGTAGCTAAATAAGATTTTAGCAGAAATCTATAATAGCGAAGATTTTAGAAGGTTCATCTATAAGTTTTTTATCAGTCGAACTTAACTAATCAAAATCATATTTTAAAAAGGTCCGACTTTCCTACAGTTGGACCTTTTTTATATGTTTAATTAATTGTATTAAAATTTCATAAATTTATTTAATGGTTTATAGCGTAAAATTACCTTACCTTCAATATCATTCAAAGATATAAATCCTATTTCTTTAAATCTACTGTCTAAGCTTTCTTCACGATTATCCCCTAATACAAAAATTGTATTATTTGGAACCCTTTCGAAACCATAAATATTTTTCAATGAAAAATCAGCTGTTTTATCTTTTGAGTATGCATCTTTTACCTGAAGTCCATTTATATAAAGCATCTGTGATTTATATTCTATTCTATCTCCAGGTAAACCAACTACTCTTTTTATAATTGTTTTTTTATTAGAAGTGTTTTCTAGGGGGGAATTAACAACAACTATATCAAATCTTTGCAGATCGTCTATTGAATGGGTGAGATGATTAATTAAAACCTTGTCATTATTAAATAAGGTATTTTCCATAGAGACTCCAGAAACCTTATATGGAAAAAAAACGAACTGTCTTAGTAAAAGTAAGGTAACGCCAATTATAAATATTAATATTGGAAAAACAGAAATTAGACGTTTTTTCAATTGTAAATCAAACTCCATTCTGAGGGTTTATAATATTCATCATAACATAAATTTAACGGATTAAATATTCTGAATATTGTTGTTTTTAAAGGTGTAATTTGTTAAAATTAAGTATACCTTTTTTAAATTTCAACTTTTTATATCTATAACCACTATAGCCCTTTCGGGGTTTCGATTTTCAAAGATAGTTTAAGTTTTTTACTTTTACTTTCTTTTTAAATATTACTCCGAAAAGGGCTTTTTTGCGTTTTTTGGAGAACATCACATTGTGAAAGGATGAAGAATTTATGAAGATTAAGAGATTGTTCTTAGTGTTAGGCGTTTTAGCTATGATGTTTGTTTTTTATAACACCTTTATAAAGGATGAACCTCAAACAGATGCTTTAACTCCAATCAAAGTAGAAGATTTGAAACAAAAAATTCAATACGATTATTTGTTTGAAGATGAATTATCACAAAATGTGATTAATGACTTAGGAGGGCAATTCAAATTAATATTTGATGATATTGATAAGAATGGCCACCTAACCATTTATCAAAACAAAAAAGAACTAGAAATGTTTTTAGGAAATCATGTAACTACTGTAGAATTAGCTGATGAATTTATATCAGACTACTTTAGTACAAATAAGAATTACAAAGTTACTTATATAAGTAAACCAAGTCTATTTAATTATAAAAAACCAAGAACTGTTACAAAAGTAAAAAAAGGATTGTTTTTGGTAAAACAAAACAACTTAATTCTGGAATTTAAATATGTACCAGAAATAGACGGATTTCGAATTTCTGAGATTGCATATTTAAAATAAAAAATTACTTGGAGGGATTTATTATGTTGCAAATTAGAACTGTTATTGCTGATGCATTAAGAATTGATGAAGAAGTGAATAGCTTTTTGAAGTATTGTGCAAATTACGAGAAAATGGTTAAAAAAATAACACCAAACGGGTTCATGGAACGTGAACAAGGCCAATCGCTTTTGGTTATGGTAATAGAATATGAAGAAAAAAATGACTGCGGTTATGAAAAAGACGAGGATTAATTCCTTGTCTTTTTTATTTTCTATGAAGGGTGGATATATCGGCTATGAAAATTATAAAAAAGTGGCCGTTATAATGGTACCTATTGATTTAGCGGAAGTTCTAAAGTTTATACGTAAAGAGTCATTCTCAGTTAAAGAATTATTGAATCAGAACTTTCAACTTGAATCAATAGTCGCAGCTGAGGATTATATGAGACCTGAATTGTTTGAAAATCATACTAATTTAGGCGAAATCACAGGAACTAGAATAATAAATTTATGTAACTTTGAAAATGTAGAGGATAAAAAGGTAGCATTTGAGATACTGGAATTCTATATTCATCAAAATTGTATTGTAATCTATAGCATAATTGATGGCAGATTGAAAAAATAAATAATAATCAGGCTTTCGAATTATTAGTGTAAAGGTATCAAAGAATTTGATTTGTTAACTTGAGAAAGTTAAATAACAGAATAAATTTTCTGAATTTAAAGATGAAACGAACTTCATTGTGATATAATTTAGTTGCATTTTTTTATTTTTCTTTTTTATATCACTAACTACTTATAGCCTTTCGGGTTAATGAAATTACACAAAAAGGAACTTTATGTTACTTTATTTCATTGTGTAAACAATTCATTTTCCTGGAAGGTTATTTGTTTTTGCCTGAAAGGGGTGATGCTGTGTCATAGCAACTAATTATTAAATAGAAACTGCTGCTGCAATGTCAAAAGTTTTTCGAAAAGGGGTGCATATTATGTTGGTTACAGTAATTGTGTCAGTTGTCGCTGGTATGGTCTCAGGATTGGCTAGTCATTACATCACAAACAAAAAGTTTTTGTTGCCTCGTAAGAAAAAGCTTGCATTTCACCCGGGTTTCTTGGGAGAGATGTTTGTAGGAAGTATTGCTTCACTCGTTGGTGTTGCAATGTTTAACCCTGAAACAATGATGGATATTCTAAAGGTGAGTATTCTTGCTGGGATTTCAGGGCAAGCTTTCCTGCTGCACAATCGTTTGGCGACGGAACAAGTAAAAACTGACGAGCTTCAGTCTATTTCAAAGAAATTGACCGAACTCGAAAAAAAGAATAAGGAATAAAAGAGGAGTAATCTGTTATAAATAGAAATAGAGAGATGAGGAGATTTGGTTATGTAACGGCCAAATACAAAGAGTTAAGTTGAGGTGAGCCCCATGTCTCGAAAGGAAGTTTTTGATTATCTAGATGATCAAGAAAAGGAAGATTTAGCAGAATGGACAGAAGAGCTTAAGAATGCTCAATCTACGAAAGCAGTTAAACTTTATTCAAGTAAGATAAAGGAACTGCTAGGAAAGATTGAACAACGAATGATTAATTCAGGAGAGGAAGCAGCGACAGTTAGCTTCTAATTGAATAGCAAGAAATAGAAAAGCTGATGGAGGTTTTATCCATCAGCTTTTCTTTATTATAAAAAAATTTCTAAGAAAACAGAGAAGATGGTTGATTTGCTTTGTTATTAAAAAAATTATGAGGAGTGTTTACAATGAGTACAGATTTATTCATGAAATACTAACGAAACGCGGAATTATTCCAGAAATCGATAGGGCAGCGATGTAAATGATGGAGGAAAGCACATTATCACTGGTAATAGTATTGTCAGTAATATGTTTATTGGAATACCTGGTACACCGAATGAATAGATGTCTGGGACAAAAAATGGGATGGTAACAAGATGACGAATAAGCAGCAGCGTGATGAATATGAACAAAAGAAAATCTTGTGGATCATAAGGAATTTAAGAACTAGAGTTGTGCATAACAGAACAGATAAGGTTGAGGTATAACCACCCTAGCTAATGATAAAAGCCCTACAGGGGATGTAGGGCAAGACTAAGGGTATTGAAGAATTGTCGATTCTAAAAGTAAAGGACTTCTTGGAATGTTATAAGTTTAACATAAAATCTATTAAAACATTATATAAAGATGTTACGAAATTATGAATATAAAAAAACAAAGATAAAAATTATGAAAAAAGTTGATAATCCATAGGAGCCAAAAGGGATTATGTTTGTAATAGCGTTTTTATAGAGTGAATACGACAAGCTCTTGCTTTTCGTAATATTCGGTAATCTAATAGGGTGCCCTACCTAATAGACTGGTTCCTGAGTATTATGATGCCTGAAAGCATTAAAAAAGCCCGTACAGAAGCACAGGCCAGTTGTTACACATATCGGTAACTAAATTTTAACAGATTGTTAGGTAGTTATCTATTAAAAATGAAAAAACGCTCGATGGCAACGAGCGTTGTAGAGAAAATATTCCCTAAAATTAGCTACATGTATTATAACATACGTTTTCTCTCAGTAAATAAGGAGGAATGAAATATGATTGAAAATCCAATTACTTACGGTAATTATCATGACTCATCAGCAAGAGACTTTATTGAAGAATGTGAAGGTTGCAATGGAGAAATATACTTCGGTGAAAGTTACTTAGATTTTGGTGGTGATTACTTACACGCAGAAACAGAGTGCATTACGCAATATGTAATGTCTCATTCTACAGAGAAAGTGGCAGGTGAATAAGGTGGGACTACAAACCAAAATTGAAGCTGAAATTCAAATTTTAATGAATTTGGTTGAACGATATAAGCAAAGCAAAGAGCCTAACGCCGCATCAATGGTTGTAGCTTACGAATATGGATTACAAGCACTTATGCAAGTCTATGAAGCTAGTAAACAAACGGAAATAGCACCATTTTAAAAAGGGGAAATTCATATGACAACTGAAAACTACTTTTCTAAATTAGCTTAAATAGATTGCACGGAACATGTTGAAAAGAAAGGGCGTTTTAACTACTTATCATGGGCAGTTAAAAAGTAGATCCAACAGCAATATGGGAAGTAAAACGATTTAATGGAGGGCCTTACCTCAAAACAGATTGTGGTTACTTTGTAGGGGGGGAATTAACTGTACAAGAAAATCACTAAGTCAAAGTCACCCACTACTAAACAATCAAAACAAGCCAATTGCAGAGCGTAACAGCTTTGACATTAACACGAGTATCCAGCGGTGCTTAGTAAAAGCAATTGCAATTCACGGATTAGGTTTATAAATTTATGCGGGTGAAGATTTACTAGAAATCCAAGAGGAAATAATTAATGCTCAACAAGTTAGTGCAATTAAATTAAACATAAAAAATTAGCTACTCGTCGAAAAGTAGATGAAGACAGGATTAAAGGACAATTAAGTATTAAAGAAATTGTCGAATTGACATTAAAACAAGCAGAAGAAGTACTTAAGAAATCAACAAAGTGGGTTAAAGGCAACATAGCGGTATGCGAAAGGGCGAATGCGTGATGTTTAAGATACCTGTAAGGCGTGGGTCTATGAAGGAGATGTTAATAGCAGTTCGTGATTTAGAAAAACGAGGTTATGACTATGTAACGCCAATTAAACGAATATATAGGGCAGAAAGAACCTTTTATCATGAAGGTAAGTTCAGAGGGAGAGAAAAGGTTCGGTTTACTGGCATGGAGGACAATGTGAGTTATGAGTGTTGGATGAAGAAAGTGAACTAAATGAGCAAATTACTTATACATTAACAACCGTTAATCGTTTTATTGGGATTAATAAAACGATTGTATTAAATGAAGCGATATTTTACAACAAGTTCATTATTGGTAAATAAATTAAAGAATTTCAATGAAGGCTATAACAGTTACGATGAATGACTTAAGCAATTTCCTTTATGGTCTTCTGCTACATTACGAAGGATAATAAACAAACTTGAGAAGCAAGGGTTACTTATAAAAAGGAATTACAACAAGTTAAAAATAGATCAAATAAAATAGTAAGGTTCAATCTACTATATTTACAACAAACCTTACAGGAGTGTGTTTAGAGGGGGCTTATGATGAACGGATTGTATCGCGGATTCTCAATAACTTCAGAACGATTACTTTCAAAGAAACAAAGTATTACAGAAGAAAGACATTATCAGTTTTAAAGGGGGAATTAAAATGTGTGCATGTAACGGAACGGGAATAATTAAGAACGATATGGGTAATGGCTGCTTTCAATTTGTACCTTGTATTTGCGAAGCAGGGAATCGCAGTCCTGAAGAAGTGGATAGAAGACGTCATGCTGTTATGGCGGAGCTAAGGGAAATTCATCAATTACAACTGGAGGGGAAATGGGATGCCACGACTTGGAACGGATTTGGAAAAGGAGAATTACATAATGGCGTTGCAACAGGAAAGGTACATGAAGAAATCGCGTCGTAACTTATATATCGCTTTAGAAGAATTAGACTTAGTGTTTGATGAAAGTGAAGTGATTCAATTAAGAAAAATGTGGGATGAGGATAAAGGTATTCTCGAAATAGCAAAAGAGCTAGGAAGGCATCAACTAGAAATCGCCGCATTAATCATGGATCAGGCAGATAAGAACAAAATCAAATCGCGCCCAATGGGGTTAGGAGCATGAAACAACTAACACTAGAGGATGTAGTCGGAAGTTTTGATTATACTGCAACAAGTACAGCGGATAAGTTTTTGAAACGTAATAGCATTATGACGTATTCAGTAGAGTTTTATGATAAAGACGAGAAATGGAAGCTCCGTTGGTTTGACGCGAAGTCCGGGGGCGCAGCTTTAGAAATGGCTAAAAAGAAATACGGGAACATACAAATCATTACCACCCATATTTCAGATAGAACTTTAGAGGAGATTATGAATTTGGATTAGGAGGCATAGCGCCATGATGATAAATAGATGGCTAGAAAAGGAAGATTATCAAGCAGCCGAGAAGAACGGCATTGGCTATAACATGTTATATCGTAGGGTGTATCAAATGGGATGGGATGTTGGTAAGGCAATTAATACACCGCCTCGGAAATATCAATTTAGGGAACAAAAGTGGTTAAGAATAGCATTAGAAAATGGGGTTAAAAAGAAAACATTTTTAACTCGTGTTTATAAAGGGATGTCACCAGAGGAAGCAGCAAAAAAGCCTGTAAAGAAATTAAGAGCAACAATGGAAGATATGGTCAATTTAGCTGAAGAGAACGGTATTTCATATAGCACATTTAGTAAAAGAGTATTAAAAGGAGGATGGAGTCCACAAAGGGCAGCAACTACACCTATAAGGAGACCTAAGAAGAAAAGTAGCTAGGAGGCAACATGGACAGGAAACAAATCTATATCGATGTTTTACTACAAAAAGGAATTTATAAAGAGGAAAAGACTGGTCGACAACTTTATGAGATGACTGAACAAGAGTTGTGGAATCTAATTAAAGGAGTGTATCAAGAATGATGGAAATACAACATGATGTTTACGAAGTGACTCAATTATTAATCAAAGCAAAGGGAGGTAATTGACACTCCCACGGCTAAAGCCACAAGCTGACTAATGTCAGTGGGATTCTTACTACCAAAGGCGAAGTCTATTTCTAGTATCGCTGACGTGCAAGATTGCGGTGTGCCATCAACACTCCGTATCCAGTGCATATAGCAGATACGGCACTCATTCTCTATTACCAAACGAGTCAGATTGTGAGTTCTCAAATGTGTTTTAGCGTCTTGTGCTTGACGACTCAATACATTTTACGGAGTAGAAGAATTTGTTACTTCAACCTCCTATGTATTCTGTTTTCAGAGAACAAGATTGTTTTAGAGACTTTTATTTTCCTATTATGAAAATGATCCCAATTCAAATTCTTGATGTAGAGAACGTACCTTCGGTGTTTTATTTGTACATCGCATTTGACCTCACTCTCATCCCATTCCTAAAGTGGGTGCTATCGCACCGTAGTGGGGTTTCCCGTTCGGAAAATCTATAAAAGATGTGGAGTTACCAAGATATGCAAAGTCTGGTGGTGCTGGTTTTGATTTTGTAGCAGCAGAGGACACGATTATATGACCGGGCCAAACAAAGGTTGTACAAATGGGATTAGCTTTGGAGATTCCACCAGGATATGAATTGCAGGTACGTCCGCGTAGTGGTATGACGCGTGATTCTTGGAACTGAGGATAGTGGTTTTAGAGGGAAGGTTAGTGTACTTGTTGATTACATTGAATTCCCTAAAGAGACTAGCATGCAGGCTAATGTAATTGAAAGAGGGAATCTGGACTTCGAATCAACGGAGGGTGAAATAAAAAAGGCTAGGATTTGCTCCTAGCAAAGAATTATGTCGTACAGAAAGGTAAAAACCTAATGTTTGCAATTTCATTATATAACGTTTCTGGGGTGGAAGAATTAAATCATAGTAATCTTTACGTAACTTTTACATGTGATTGAAATATTTGATAACACAGAAATAGATTTATTAGAAATTGAAATTATTAAAGGGATTTCTGCACATGGAAATCCTAAATGTAATGTATGCGGTAAAGAAATCTTAATAGTACCGAGTTACGTGGTTATTGATTTAGATGAAGATACTGCTAACTAGGAATAGAGCTCCTAGCAAAATTAAAGAATCAACTAAAATTAAGAACTGGTTTTTCTGTGGTTTTCGAAATTCCCTTATTAAGCTAAAAACGACACTCATTCCGAAACAAATATATAACAAAATCATTATTGTTCCTGACATACTTAACACTCCTAATATATTGATAATTTAATTATATATCGAAAAGTACGTGTGTGTAAATTTTTAACAAAAAAATTATTGGAATAAAAAAATGGCTCTTACTATTACGTAAGAACCCCATAACCGAAGAAAAAAAGTCGTATGTGAAACCATGCAGGAATCACAATAATATTTTAACATTTAAATATATAGTTGTCTATACATCGAATTGAAAAAATATTTATTTAAACGAAGGAGCCCTAGATTTAGGGATCTAGAGCTTCTTGTGTAGGTATAATTCACACAATTTATGAAAAGAACCTACTGAAGATAACATATAAATGTTTCATAAATGTATCAAAAAAGTGAAAAAATAGTTATTTGAATAGAAAATGACAGCTAGAATATTAAGATTGTATCAGCTGTCACTAAAATAAAAATTTATTTTTATTAGTAGGTTTTTAGTTGATATTTTTACTTCTTTTAGAAGAAATTGTACCAAATATTACTCCTGACATTGCTCCGATTAAAGTCATAAAAATTGCACTCCATGCTGCAAATGACATAACTACACCTCCTAAAAATAACTTATTGTAACTATTTAAAGCTATTGTTTCTTAGTCTTTTTAATAGAAATGATGATTGCAACAACTGTTAAGAAAATAAGAGGAGACCACGAAAAGAAAGACATGTAGTATTCTCCTTTCGATAATAATTATAAACATTGTATAAAGCAATTATTACATGTTTATAAATTTGATATACCAAATATGTAATATTGCATATTGAATTGTAGGACGTGGGGAAGTAAAGACGATAGTCGAACCAAAACACCATTTTAATAGAGAACATTTAACAGGACCCGATTAGGGGGACGGGTCCTGTTAATGGAACGATAGATTTTTATGATATTACCAATAGATTACCATAAAAGGTAATTGAATTCCATCGGTTGGGTGTTGAGAAAGCTTTTTATAAATGCCTTATTTTACATAACAAGGCAGCTAGCTAAAGTAGCTAATTGCTCGGTTGTACAATTTTAGAAGTTTCACTGGATACAGCTATATGTTGTACAAAAGTTACAACTATATCATAAACAAATATTAAAATATTATATATGAAAGAAAAATAAATAAAAATTTCATTTTGTTTATTTTAAAGCCAAAAAAGAGCACTTTATTAAGTGCTCTCGTGACGAGATCCATTTTGTGAAGACTACTTTATTTTATAAAGAAAGGAACACAGAATATTATATGCGTTTCTTGTTAATTGAGTGTATTTTTAC
Organism: Bacillus sp. GW823-FHT06A11; assembly: GCF_058795355.1. Classification (NCBI taxonomy): domain Bacteria; kingdom Bacillati; phylum Bacillota; class Bacilli; order Caryophanales; family Bacillaceae; genus Bacillus; species Bacillus sp. GW823-FHT06A11. Next base: position 265,185 of record NZ_JBXAHS010000005.1, read on the forward strand.
AGACAAAGAGCAGCCAGCAAAAGCTAACTGCTCGGTTCTCCAAGGGGGAACAAGGAGAAAATCTAATGTCATATAAAGTATTGACGGAATATTGGGTTTTATTCACGAGAGATTATATTCCGAAATTTGGATTATAATAGTCGATATTCTCCATATTGACCAGAAAAGAACTAAAAGTTCTAGTGAAATTCCAAGTGTTCTTTTCTTAGTTTTTTGAGATTCTTTTATCAAATAGCCAACAGCACTAATTGCTATAAGAATAAAAAGAATAAGTTCTAGTGTAACTGGCATTTTATCTGCTCCTAAACAAATTATTTCGTATATAATAATTATAAGATATTTATTGATCATTAGTAGTAAACATTTGAAAAAAATAATCCTTTTGTCATAAACAAAAAGGCAGTTGTTTCCGGAACCACCTTTCAGTAAAATAAAGCACTTTTTCAGGAATAAAATATGGCTGATTCTTGAAAAGATTATAGGGTTTAATCCCATTTTTATAATTCAAGTGACGAACTTAATTTTTAGAAAGGCATGACTACATTATATGATAGCTTGTCAATAATGCTCACGACTAAAAGAGCAGTTAGTAAAAGTTAACTGCTCCATACAAGGAGATACAAAGAAAATTACTTCAAATGAGTTTTGACATACAGCCTACATATAGTATTGACGGAAAAATTATTTTAAATCCAAGTTACTTAAAGTAAACATTCCTACAGATACAATGGCTGCACCTACTGAAGAACCTAGCCAATCTCTCCAACTTAATGTATTTAAAGGTGTATCTGTTAGATCTATAATTAAGAAGATAGCAAATATTAATACACCAAATGCTAAGCATCCCCAAGAAGTTTGTAAGGATTTAATTATCTTCTTCCGGAATTTGTTCATATAAATCATCCTTACTAATATTTTGTATTTTTATAAATAAATTATTGCATATATGGAAATTGAAAGTAAAGAGTATACAATATTACATATTGAAACTTAACGAACTAATTATTTTTATAGACAGTGAGGAATAACAATACGATTTAACAGCAGAAGAGATTACTGGAAAATTAAGCGCATAAGTAATCAAAAGCATCCATAACGGGTGCTTTTTTCTTTGTTATATAGAAATTACACATTAAGCATACATGTATACGCATTGTTACGATACGCTAAGGAATAGTAATAAAAATATGAGACCAATAAAACCGTATAAAAACCAAAAGAATCCTAAGACGGAAAATATTTTATGGAAATAAAGCATGGTAAACCTCCTTGGGGATATAAAGGATTATAATATATCGTTGGCCTATATAGAAGGAAAAACATAAATTGGTACATATTAAACGAGGGGTAGAATAAAATGGACATTTGGATTAAAGGATTCTATATAAATAGGTAGAATCTAATTATTTAGTTCACATTTTAATCCAAGGGGTACAAATTCGATGCGACGTGAAAAGGATTTGTTGAAACAATGGAAGGCAGATTTGCAAGTTATTCAAAAAGAGAAGAGACTGAAGAAGAAGGCTAAGAAAAAAATAAGAAATATAGCATTCCGGGTAATACAGCTGACTTCATGGATGGCAAGAATACTTATCGTAAAGAGAATGGGGTATGGAAACAAAGGAATAAATAAAGTCAGGATAAATAAGTTTGATTAAGTTTATAGCAATTATCGTAGGCGCTTGCCGTAATCTGGGTGGCGTCTTGTTTGTTGTTAAGGAAAGATTAGGGATCAGATAGATTTGCAAATTGAAATATTATTAGTCTGAAACATAGACTAGTAAACAAACCATTTCTAACTTTTAATCATAGAATATGATGAATTCAATTTTTAGAGGAGGGAATCATATCTATGGGATGGAATAATAATTTTGGACATTCTCGAGATTGTAATAGATTTTGGGATGATTTAGTATTTTGTGGATGCGGTCGTAGACGCAGAAGAAACGATTTTAACAACTGTCATTGTAGACGTGACTGCGATTGTGATGAGTGTCGTCGTAGACGTGATCATGAACGCGATCGTAATCATGATCACGGTGACCATCGAGAGTGGTAAATTCTTTTGAAGGAGTGCATATCTTAATCGCACTCTTTTTTATTATGTTTTTATCATTTTAGCCAAGAAGACTCCTTCCTCAAGGAGCGTGAAGGGTCACAGCCGAGTGAGTAGGTGGGAGATGAATTGGCTTCGAACAAGGGATGGCAGGAAGCCATCTTAATTGTTCGACTTACAGAAAGTTTTACTCCACTACCTATCGAATGTACGTTTGGTATATAATAGTCATATACTGAAATGGAGGTGAATTAAATGATAATTAATAAAGCCTTTAAGTTTCGTATCTATCCAAATCAAGCACAAGCAATTCTAATTAACAAAACGATAGGTTGTTCTCGCTTTGTATTCAATCATTTCCTATCCCTATGGGATCACGTATACAAAGAGACTGGAAAAGGTTTAACATATGGTACATGCTCTGCCAAACTTCCTGCCATGAAGAAAGAGTTTGTTTGGCTCAAAGAAGTGGATAGTATTGCGATTCAGTCGTCTGTTCGCAACCTTGCGGATGCATATACACGATTTTTCAAAAAACAAAATAGTGCCCCGCGTTTCAAATCCAAGAAGAATAACGTACAATCTTACACCACAAAACAAACAAATGAAAACATTGCCGTTGTAGGGAACAAAATAAAGTTGCCGAAACTAGGCCTTGTTCGATTTGCCAAAAGCCGCGAAGTAAAGGGACGTATTGTAAATGCGACTGTTAGACGAAACCCTTCTGGCAGATACTTCGTGTCACTATTAGTTGAAACAGAAGTACAAGAACTTCCGAAAACACATTCTTACATTGGAATAGATGTAGGACTAAAAGATTTCGCTATTTTGTCAGATGGTAAACCCTATAAAAATCCGAAGTTTTTTCGATTATTAGAAGATAAGGTGGCGAAAGCGCAGCGTGTTCTTTCTAGAAGAATGAAAGGATCTTCTCGCTGGAATAAACAACGAGTAAAGGTAGCTAGAATTCATGAATACATATCAAATGCTAGGAAAGATTACTTGCACAAAATCTCAACTGAAATCATCAAAAATCACGATGTTATCGGTATAGAGGATTTGCAAGTATCGAATATGTTAAAGAATCATAAGTTAGCAAAAGCAATTAGTGAGGTATCATGGTCACAATTTCGAACAATGTTGGAATATAAAGCAAAATGGTATGGAAAACAAGTCATTGTCGTATCGAAAACATTTCCTTCCAGCCAATTATGTTCTTGTTGTGGATATCAAAATAAAGACGTTAAAAATCTAAACCTACGTGAATGGGACTGTCCTTCTTGTCGTACACACCATGATAGGGATATTAACGCAAGTATCAATATAAAGAATGAAGCGATAAGGCTTCTAACCGCAAGGACTGCGGGGTTAGCCTAATCAATTAGAGTTCGATAGAACTCTTTACTTAGGAATCCCTCACTTCTAAACAAAGTGAAAGTGGGGGTAGTTCAACTCTCTATGATTATCTCAGTATTGTTGTCATATTTTTGGTTGACATAAAGGCGGATGAAGGCATTTTCTTTAAGAGGTTTATTTCCAGGTTTTACACTTCCAAATGTAACTGTTTTTTCTATCCCATCCTTATTATAAGTAGATAAAGTATAGAATCGTTGGTTCCCTTTTATCTCACCGTTGTTTGTTATCTGTACATAATATTGTTCGGTTCCCATTCTATTTATAGTAGGTGATCTTTCGCATCCAATAGCAAAACTAGAAAATAGTGCGAGTAATACAGATATAACTAATGATTTTTTCATATAACACTCTCCTTGTTTGTGTATATAGAAAATTATAGTAAAGAGTTTATAGTGGAAAAATTGATTTTAGTGACATTAATATTACAAAACTTTAAGGAGTAGCTCATTAAGGATTTTTAATAAAATAGTTATTGTATTGAACAAAAAAACATGCACAAAAATTGTACATGTACAGTAAAAAACTATGTCTTGTCTAAGTAAATATATGCTTGGCTTATACAAACTGTGAGTCGTTTTTCATTAAGGAAGATGTTAGAGAAGATTAGAATAAAAATTTTATTTTGTATTAAGTTGGAATATAAAAAGAGCACTTAGTAAAGTGCTCTCGTGACGAGTCTCATTTTATAACGACTATTTTATAAAGAAAGGAACTCAGAATATTATATGTGCGCCAGTCAATTGAGTACCTTGTACAAATAAAGAGCAGCTAGCAAAAGCTAACTGCTCAGGTAATGGAATATGGTTCGAAATGGGTTGTTTACAGTATTGACGGAATATTGAGTTTTATTCAGGGGCAGAAATAGTATATGTACAAACTGTAGGCTGAATTAAATAAAAAATAACAGAGTTGCAACGTAGCAAGATAAAACTGAAATAATAGAAAACATGGTTTTAAGTTTTCGGCGTTCTTTTTCATCCTCCGTGGCAAACAAAATATATTTTCGTATTCCAAATACGAATAGCCAAATGCCAAAGGTTAATCCGAACATTCCAACAAAGAAATGAAGATTTGGGAATGAAGTAGAGGTAGTAGCGGATAAAAGTACAGTTTTAATAGATAAATAAGAAAATGTTGTTAAAAGAGAACAATATATGATAGCAATAATCCATTTTTTCATAATAGTTACCTCCTTTTATGAAATAGTAAATTTATGTAAATGAAAATATTATATCATGAAGCACGTTTATTGTATGTAATGGAGACAACTGAACAAAATACTCCTTTTAATAGAAAGTGAGGAGTAACAACGGGACTAGGAAACCGTGGGATTGCATTTGGAATGCTTATCAATCTAGCGAATGAAAAAAATGTATCAAAGAGGGGGAGTGGTGCTTATAAGCAAGCGCCCGGCTCCTGTGAAGGTATTAAATAAAGGTGGCCGTGTACTAAATGAATTTTATGAAGCTAAAAGTACAGTAGACTATGACGGTGTGTATAAGCGAGCTATCGCATTTGAAGCGAAGTCTACAGAGAAAGGTACACGTTTTGATTTGAAGAACATTGCACAGCATCAATTGGATTACCTGGAGAAAGCGGAGAAGATGGGAGCAATTTGTTTCTTCCTTATGTTGAAGAAGCAGTAGCACCAGCTATGTTTGATGGAATGATTCAATTTGATCAGGACCATAAGAAATTAGTAAATAGCATTGAAGCAGCAAAAGAGAAGATGGCTAATAAGAAACACAAATTATTAAAGGTCTAATGGATAACGGAACCATACAGAGTGGTGGGGGCTACTCGCGTTATACGTTTCGAAAAGGCACCTATTTAGGTGCTTTTTTGTTTGCATCTTTCGAGATGGACGAGCATATATTGGAATGTGTGGATGGAAACCACTTTATATATCAGAGCACCTATCAATTATGGGTGTTCTTTTATTATGTGAAAATTTTATAAGTTGTGTGAGAGTTGAAAAATAGTATATTATCTTTCTCAATGTACATATTAAGAAAAGTTTTTAATATCATACATAAAAGGCGGGATAATATGAGTGAAAATAAGAAAAATGAAGAATTGAATAAGATAAAGAAGTATTATTTTAATGAGGACAATCAACCAGTAGCTGGTATAGAGTTAATTTTGCCGCCGGATATAGGAATCATGTTAGACCCTAAATCAGTTAATGATGAAAGTAGAGATATTGATAATGAATAAGTTTAATTTAAGCATCCATTCGGGTGCTTTTTTCTTTGTTGTATAGAAATTACACATTAACCCCCTTTAATACATGACTTAGGCGAATATCATATAATGACACTGAACGGTTTCCAACATGTTCCCCTATATTTTTTCAAGGGAGAGCACTTATTGGGGGAGTGCTGTCTTTCGTTTGTACATAAGGAGGCTTTTATCATATAATATCAGGTCAATATAAATACACCGTTACTCACTTAAAGAGCTCTATAAATAGGTATAGAGCTTTTTTATTGCACATAAGGAATTCCCAAACATACAATATCGAGTCAATGCCAACCAACTTATTCCTTTTCCGAGAGCTATATATATTCCGCTATAAAGCTCTTTTAGGTTGCGCCATTAGAACGGGCAAGGCATTGTCGTATATTTTATACTCAGAAGCTTAGGGCACTTTATAGTGTTCTTTTTTTATTGAACAAAATGGACATTTAAAAATAAGGAGATGATCCATATGGTAACTATGGCACGAAGAAAAAGTGGAGCTTGTTCAAAAAGGATGCAAAAAATACGCACCCGTGGCGGCGCGAATGAGAATTATGATTGGCAGTGTAATTATATTCAGCAATATTATAGATATTCCTCATGTATTTGCTGATGGTTAAAATCCGGATGTGAATGAGGTATTTAAAGATGTCCAATCAAATGACGGAAAGATAAAGAATTATATAGAGGGCCAATTATACAATCGTATTGTAAATGCGTTTGAACCGGTTATATTCTTAATTAAAGTGGTGTCATACCCAATAGCATCCGTTGTAGCGTTATGTGGTAGTTTGTTCATTATGGTTGGTAGTCAGGAGCGAGGATTCAGTCTAATTTCAAGGGCAGGTATCGGTTATAAAGTGGTGCAAATGATTCCGTTATTTATGAGATTGCTAAGGCTATTTAGTCCTACTTAATGTAGGACTTTTTCATATGATAATAACCATCTATCGTTATTATCAGACAACATATCTTAACTCAACATTCGCAATAAATAGTTTTATGTTTCTAAAATTGTAATATATTTACATAAATGAAAATCAAAAGTATGATGAAGGTGCAAGCTATAAAACTATTAAAGGGGGATTTTTTATGTTAAAGAAACTAGCAATTGGAGCATTAGCGACTGGGGTCATGTTATCTGGAGCTGGCGGTGTGATGGCGGCAGAAAACACACCAACTTTAAGTAAGGAAAAGGTTGCAGACTTAAATACTTTAAGTACGGCATATACTACTGTTAATGTCTATGGGAGCACTGTTGAGTTTGCTGTAAAAGGCTTAGAAAATCCATTCACTTCAACGTATTATCAAAAAATAGCTTGGACAAATAGCTATTCGAATCCAAATAATTATAATACATTAGCAGTAGCATATCCACAAAGCGGGAATGGTTATCAGGCATATGGATATGAATCATTAAATAATGTTAAACAAAAAATAGGCTCTGGTCAGACTGTCTATGGTTTCGCCCTAGCAAATAACGGAACCTGGTATCCGGCTGGACAAGCTATAATTAACTATTAAAATTTAAAATAAAAAGGAGTCCTAGTGGGCTCTTTTTTTACTTGTAGGAATTTCTTAACCATCATGGAATACTGTTTACAATATGCAAATATGCATATTGTATTTATTTGGGTTTTTTGTATGTTAAAATTATATATAAAGATTTTTATATATAAAAACCTTAAATCAAAAATATCCAATGGGTTTTGAGAGGTGTTATATGTTTACAAATAAGAAATTAATTCGAATTGGTCTAACAATATTTGTATTTTTATGTATAATTGATTTTTCAATCGGTTATTTTCAATCATATCTTGCATCAACAGCAGATATTAAATGGACAATGCCAGAAATGTGGGAAACTATTTTGATAGATGCTCCTCGAGGTATACTTGTTCTTTTAGGTGCAATCGCTTTGTATGATTTCACAAAACAGACATCAAAAAAAGATGCATCAATCTAATCATGTCTTTCTTCAATTAAAAATTTCATGATAGTAATCTTAAAAAAAGCCCTGATCAGGGCTTTTTTTCTTGTTACTGATAATGAGACACTATATCTGACTTACATAAATACCCTATTTGTTCAAATCAATCCTTGCTGATGGTACAATTAAAGCCATGGAGGGGAATTATGGGGATTTATTATGTAATACCACTACTTCTTATAAACGGCACTGCGTTATTCTTATTTTTCTTGTCTGTTTCACCAAAAATTAAGACTAAAAACCTATCATCGATAATGGTCTGTTTAGGGATAAATCTAATCACAAGTCCAGCGGCTTTTCTTATAGGTGGGATAGCTGATTATGCAGGTGTGGCGGCTAATTATGGGGCTTATTTTGCGGGTGAGTCGGCAACAGCGCCTCCTCTAGTGAGTCGTGTGCTTTATTTTTCGGGAGGATTTCTCTTCATTCAGGGAATACCACTCCTTATACTAATTGTGGCTTTGTGGAAGGTTGCAAGAGCAAAGAAAATAAATTAAGTATAGAAGTACATGATGAAAGGGTGGATTCCTTTTTAGAGGAGGGATCCGTTTTTTTCTTGCTATCGATTATAATGCGTTATGTTAAATAGAATTGTATAGAGCATTCATTTATTTTTCTTTTATAGATCAATTCATAATATAATATAGAAAATATTTCTTTGTTTCGTCGATTAAGGAGGGAATTTAATATTGGAACAAGAAAAGATTGATATTTTAGCTGAAACCTTATTATTGGAGGTTATAACACAAAAAGTTGAAATGATAGAGCAGCTGCCCATTATGCTAAAAGGTATTGACTATTTAAATGGTTGGGCAGAAGTCATTTCAAAAACAACAGAATGTGAAATTTTTGAATCAGATGCACCCAGTGTAATGAATTTTTTTACCGTAGGAGAAAAAGTTTTAATTGAGCTAGAGATGCCATGTCTTATATCAACATGGCAGAATAGAGAACAACTTCTGAGAATTACAACTACTGTGAAAGCAAAATGCTTAGTTTCTCATGCAGAAGTATTTGATTGGAACAATATGAATAAAATAGAATTGTTAAATCGCCAAAAAGATGTGCAATTTGTAGAGTTAAACTATATAGATACTGAATGTGATGATATTCGTGCTTATTGAATTAGACAAAACAATAAATTCTAGTTTTTGACGTATTTAGTAATTCATGTAATTTTTCTGCAGATTTAGAATTAGCTAATATCTTATCCATAGATTTTAATAAATCTGAATTCCGTATAATTAGAACAACATTTTCCATGTACTTAAAACCTCCTAAAGTGTTCTTTAAAAATTTCACGTACTATATGTTTAATATATTTTTATACACCAAATAATCAAGGGCATACTGTCTCTGAAAGGACGTAAATATCGTTTAGAATCTCACATGTAATTACATAAAATATAATCATAATATCCATATATGATTTTCTGTGTAGGGTTTTCTTTTCAAATATTTGAATTGTCTCGAAATAATAGGAACGATTTGTACATTTTTTAAAGTGTAAATCCAGTTAATTGATAGTTGATTTATTTTTATACAGCCAAATAGCTACATCAAATTGTATTAATTTTTTGATTATTAAAAATTTCATAGTAGGAGTTTGATAATTATAATTTATAAGAAGTAAATATGAAAAAGTTAGAGAATTATCTTAGTTATTAAATAGATTCTGCCTATACTTTAAGTAGAGCCCAACTTATTAAATTTAAATAGTTTATATGTTCATATATAGAATTTTCAAGGGGGTAAATTGTAAATGATTCCAACGTCAACATATGTAGCTAAATGGGTATTAGATGACTTAACACTTGCATCAAGACCAAATCAGGGGATCAAACTAAGTACATTTAAAAAGTTAGAAAAACTTTATGTAGAATACAGAGAAATGATTGAGGGAGATACTAGTTTTGAAATTACACATTATCTGCTAGAGTTTATCAATCCACATAATCTTTTTGTAGTAAGAGATGGTTACTATATATTTGATAATAAAACGATGAAATTTATTAAAGTATCAGACGATATTCATTTTTTAAATCAAAACTTAGCGTATTGTAATAATGGAGTTGCAGTGGATTTAATAAACGGAAAAATGCATTTTTTAGAAGGGCATTATTATAAAGTTAAGACCTCATATGTTGATTTATTAAAAGGAGAAACTATCCCTGTAATGGTACTAAGTCATTTAGATAATAATGTTGGAGTATCAGTTCCTTTGACAATGTTTAATGAGGAAAGAACGTTTAAAATTTCAGAGAGTTATATAGTGGATCTTGCCTCAAAGAATTGTAACAATGAGAGTGAATTTAGTGAAAAGGGAAACGTAATACGATTTCTAAAACCTTCTATTGTGTAGTTAAGTATATATGTTAATCAAATTCATAATGAATTTAAGAGGGGAAAAAATTTTCTTTTGAAATGTATACAGCCTTTCGAGATAAAGTAATTATAAAAGATGAATATAAAGGATTGGTGGAATTAACAAATACAGGAAATTGGGAAGAAGCTGCTTTAATGTTTCCATTCGTTAAAGAATACATAAAAGTTAATCATAGTAAAAATATTCCATTTACAAAGAAACAGATAAATGAAGCATTTGCAGAAGATTATTTTCTATATATGAGGTGGCACGTAGGAAACTGGGAAGAAGAGAATGACTATTATACAAAATTAAAAGGTAATGAATGGTCATTTATAGCTAATTTAAAGAATTACAGAGATAAAGAATATAATGTGACACCTATCTCATTATTTATGAATTTGATATTAAAAGAAGTAGCAGAACATATTATAAAGCTGGAGGCTTGGTATGGTGAAGCTGATGAACCAGAAGAATATTTTTTTATTAATAACGAATTTATAAAGAAGTTGTAGCAGTAATGAATTATTGCTGCTTTTTTATTTCTAAATACACTAAAATTATTGTTGTTGGCTTTATGTATATTCACTTATAATAGAATATGGTAAATTTTACACTGCAATAATAAAGATTTTTATTATACAAGAGCTGGGAGCAGCTCTTTTTATTTTGTTCAGGGGAGTGTGAAAGAAAGAAGTTTATGTTAGTAGCGAAGTTAAATGATCTAATAGAAAATAAAAAATTAGAATTAGTAGAACTGGTAAATAAACATGGCTTTAGTCATACGAAAGTCCTCCATTTAAGTCAGGAAATTGATAAATTAATTAATAAATATATGATTATAAAAAAAGGAACCCTATAATAGTAGGGTTCAAAGGGAACAGATACATAAAATAAATAAACAGAATAATTTAATTATATAAGAAATTTCATACTGTAATATTGAGAAAGTGTAAAACACTAATTTATTTCGTTTGAAAAGTGATGTGATTACTATCTTAAAATTAAGAACAGAGTTAAAAGATAAAGTTGTTTAACGATTTAAGTTAACAGAAGACAATATAGTTAGTAAACAGAGAGCGGAACATTTTGTTAATGAATTAATCAAAAAAGATTAAATGCATCTTACTGCTAGATCTTGATTTCGCAAAAAATTCCGCTTCATTTCCTCCATCCACAAAGCCACCAATATTTCTGAAAACTCCACATTCACCGGGTCCTAAATATCGTACGCCTACATAATCATTGTAGCTATCAGGATCGTACTCCCATAATTCAACTTTTAACTTACTAGTTGAACCTACTTCAGCTGCTCGGCAAATCTTGTAATCTCCACCAGTCGAGGCATATACATAACTTTCAGCACCATTTGAATATAACGTTTCTTCTCCTAAGTAATCCCATCCAGAACTAAAAGGCTCTATTGTGTTTGCAAACGTAGAAGAAGGGACCAACATTACTAACAACGTCGTTACAAATGCCATCATACTCATTTTTAATTTTTTCATTCTTATTTCTCCCTATTTTTAATTGAAATTTATTGTTCTTCACATAATACATAAAATATTTTGTTTTGTTGCAAATAAATGACTGCTTTAAAATAATGTTGTTTGAAAACACTTCTATCCATATGTTAGGGGTAACTCCACATTGCTATTCAGCTAATAGGGGTCTCGCGCGATCAAGCTAAGGTTTTTAATTACCCTCTAAACGAAAAATTAATTTCTCTATAGTTGTTAATTTTAAGGAATTAGTTCTTTTTTTATTTTTGAAGTGTTGACTTTTCTTAAGTGAATAGCCATGTGGCAGTACTCCTTATAGGCAAAGGTTTTGACCCTTATTTTAATGGTGGGTGTTGTATATTGATAATAAAGTCATTTAAAAACAAAAGTAAATCTCTTGGTTTTATTTTGTTAATTTTTACCACGTGAAAAAATAAAGTTAAAAGTGATGTAAAATGAATTCTTAGATTTGAATAAATAGGAGGAAAGTTCTAATAAACGAAAAAGAAATTGAAGAATTATTTGAAGGCGTAACCCCAATATTTCGGCACTTTGTTTTTGGTAATGAGTTTTGGTGACAGCGAAAGAAGCCAGTGAGAAATGGGGCATTTCAGATCGTCGGATACAGCTTTTATGTAAGTAGGCAGGATTATAGGTGAATATCGCTCGGCTGGACATGGGCTATTCCAGAGAATACCGTAAAACTTGTTGATGGACGAATGAAATAAATCTTAAAACTACAGGGAAAATACAGATTGCTGTGTTATCCTTTTTTCGGAGGTATACATTTATGGATATACGAATACTGCTTGTCGAGGACGATGAGCATATTTGCAATGCAGTAAAAGTCTTTTTATCTGGAGCGGGATATAAGGTGGATGCCTGTTTTAACGGGGATGAAGCGCATACCAAGTTTTATGATAACACCTATCAGCTTGTCATTCTTGACATCTTGCTGCCGGGAATGAACGGTCATGAGCTTTTAAGGGAGTTCCGTAAGCTGAATAATACGCCGGTTCTGATGATGACTGCTCTTTCTGATGATGAGAATCAAATCAGAGCGTTTGATGCGGAAGCGGACGATTATGTGACTAAGCCGTTCAAGATTCAGCTATTGCTGAAACGTGTGGAGGCGCTGCTACGTCGCAGCGGTGCGGCGGCAAAGGAAATTCACTATGGCAAGCTGACTCTTTTGCCGGAAGATTTCAAGGTTTTTTATGGCGACGAAGAATTACTTTTGACCCTTAAAGAGTTTGAAATCTTAATGCTACTGGTGCAAAAAAACGGAAAAACACTATCTCATGAAGTTATTTTGTCCCGCGTGTGGGGCTACGATTTTGACGGTGATGGCAGCACTGTGCATACTCACATTAAAAACCTACGGGCGAAGCTACCGGATAATATCATCAAAACAGTACGCGGAGTGGGCTACCGATTGGAGGAAACTTCATGAAAAAGAATGGGATATTTGTTAAGACTTTTGCCTATACGATAGTTGCTATGCTGTTGATTGTTTTCGTAACTGCCGCATTGTTTTCAAGTCAATTCTTAACACTGTACAGAGCAGTTGAAAAGGAACAAATAGTAGTGTCCTATCAGCCTTTGGTCAATAGAGTAAAAAATAGTGATTATAACGATATCCCCGCAGCAGCGCAAAGGTTTCGTGACAACAACCAATCATTTGAGTTTTGCATTATAGATGATAATCGCGGCGTGATTTACGCTACGCCGGGTGCTGATACCACGGATAATTTCAATGGTGACTTTTACTATGTGGTGCATAATGATAAAGCCCTCGGTTATTCTGTCGTCGCCCAGACCAGACCGGGATTAACTGCCTTTTACAATGAAATAATTGTGCAGGCATTGGTCGCGTTTGCCATTATACTCGCCCTCTGCCTTGTGTGCGCGTATGTTTTTGCATGGCAGATAACCAACCCAATCAAGCGACTGGCGGATGACGCCGGGAAAATGACAAGGCTTGAAGACGTATCGCAAAGCCTGCCTATACGCCGGGATGAATTAGGCGATTTGTCGCGTGACATTCACTCTATGTACGATAAGTTGAAAGATACCATTTCCCGGTTAGAAAATGAAATCCTGCGGGTAAGGGAAATGGAGGAAGCACAGCGATATTTCTTTTCGGCGGCTTCACATGAGCTAAAAACGCCTATCGCGGCAACAAGTATCTTGCTGGAGGGTATGCTCGAAAATGTAGGTGATTACAAAGATCATCCCAAATACCTGCGCGAATGCGTGAAGATGATGGAGGCGCAGGACGATGTGATTTCCGAGATACTGGAGATTGTCAACTTGAGCGATGGGAAAATCTCTCAAGATCCTGAAAAACTGAAAGTTAGGCAATTAGTGGCTGACATACTGCCTGACTTTCAGATATTAGCTGAAGCAAACGGTCAGTGCATTGTTATGGACATTCCTGACGGACAAAACTGCCTTGTCGATTCTAAAATGCTTCAAAAAGCACTTTCCAATATCATTTTGAACGCAGTACAGAATACGCCTATAGGCGGTGAAATTAGGATATGGAGCGAGCCTGCGGCTAAACAATATCGCCTTTGTATACTAAACACAGATGCAAGGATAGACGCTACAGTTCTGCCTAAGTTATTTGACCCATTCTACCGTATGGATAAAGTGAGGGGGCGGAAAAGTGGGCGCAACGGTTTAGGCTTGACCATCGTGCGGAAAACGTTGGAAGTAATGAACATTGAATATGCTTTGGAAAACGTTCCGGATGGCGTTCTATTTTGGATGGATTTGCCAAAGGCATAAATAACACAAGGAGAAAAATAATGAAATCAGAAAACCGAAATAAACTTACAATTGCATTGTTTGTAATATATATGCTGCTGTTGACAGGCGTCATTCTCTTCAAATTACCGTTTTTTTCTTCTGAAATACCAGACGGGATACGAGTAATCAATCTGATTCCATTTCAGGGGTCTTTTGATGACAGCGGAACTATTGATTTTAGAGAAATAAGAGATAATATACTTATTTTTATCCCTTTAGGTATATATATTTGTATACTAAAAAGTAAATGGCCTTTTATGAAGAAAGTTCTTCCAATTGTTGCTTTGACATTGGCGTTTGAAGCTATACAATTTATTTTCGCAATAGGAAGAAGCGATATTACTGATGTACTTGACAATACGCTTGGAGGGGTAATCGGCATTGGTATTTATGCTTTATTGTTCAAGATTTTCAAAAATAGGACTGTTAAGGTTGTAAATATACTTGCCTTGGTAGTAACTGTATTCGTAGTATTATATTTCGCCTATTTGTTTTATCTCAGCCATTTTGTTATGAGGCGCCTGCACCCCTGATGTTAGCAACCTAGCTTTATCACTTTGATCGACAGGGTTATTCCTGCCGGTCTTTTTTGATTTTCTCCGCTACAGACAAACTACAGGTTGACTACAGGGAAAATACAAATTGCTTTTCCATAATAGGAGCATGACAAACGTAAATGTCTATTTTACGCCATACATAGAATGACTACCGCAATGAAAATGAAAAAATTAATCGCACTCGCTTTATCACTTTTTCTCGTACTATTATTTCAACCAACCTGCTGGTTGATTGAAATAGGGATATTTGATTAACTTTATTGTCATTGGATTCTGCTATATTCCAACCACCTATACTCCCAAAAATGAAAATCCGAGCGGTATTCCGCAAATAAGTCTTTAAAATTATCATTTTGGGGTATTTATTTTTCTTAGCTTGATGGGTATGTGGCGAGACCCCTGTTAGAGCAAATAAAAAAACGTAATTTAAATAGTTTTATTAAAAATCAATTGAATTTCATTAATCGAAGGAGAAGAAAACACTATAATTTTTTTCAAATCCATGCATAAGACATACAATTACCTAATAGAAAAAGTATCATAATATGTTAAACTCAATTTCTTCCACTTCATATCAAAGTACTAACCTATAATTTCCAATGTAATCCATTGCAATGTAGTAAGATAGGATGTAACATTTATCAGTATTTAAAAAGTCTAACATTGTTTAAATGACTTCAATGAGTAGTTAAGAGGGGAATATAATGAATAAAATAAAAAGGTTACTGAAACGTAAAACGACTTGGATAATTCTTATCCTATTTGTATTTGTTTATGTAAATAACAGTTCTTTTTTTGCTAAAAGGGACGAGGGGGCTCCTATTCTTCTTGCTCACCGAGGACTTTCACAAACATTCAGCATGGATGGGATTGAGGGTGATACATGTACAGCAGAACGTATAAATAAACCTGAACACTCTTATTTAGAAAATACAATTCCATCTATGGAAGCTGCATTTAAAGCTGGAGCTGATCTAGTAGAGTTTGATGTTCAACCAACTAAAGATAATAATTTTGTTATTTTTCATGACTGGACGCTTGATTGCCGTACTAATGGTAAAGGCGTTACAAGAGATTTTACAACAAAAGAATTACAAGCACTTGATATTGGATACGGTTATACAGCTGATGGGGGGAAAACATTCCCGTTCCGTGGTAAAGGGATTAATCTTATGCCAACACTCGATGAAGTACTTAACCATTTTCCAGATCGTTCTTTTCTTATTCATATCAAAAGTGATGATGAAAATGAAGGAATACAATTGGCTGCTTATCTTAAGAAACTACCAGCAAAACGCCTTGAGCAACTAACTGTATATGGTGGTGATAAACCAATTGCTGCGATTGAGGAGCGTATCCCTAGTTTACGAACAATGTCAAAAGCAACTATGAAAAAGGATCTTCTTACTTATATTGCGTTAGGGTGGACTGGTTACATGCCATCGAGTCTGAAGCATGGAGAGTTACATATTCCAGACAAAGTAGCTCCTTGGCTTTGGGGATGGCCGAATCGTTTTCTTAATAGAATGGATAAAGCAGATACTCGCGTTATCATTGTAGGTGGAAATGGATTTGGATTTTCAAGTGGATTTGACTCATTCGAAGATATAAAACGTATTCCTGAAGATTATACAGGTGGAATTTGGACAAATCGGATCGATAAAATAGCACCTTTATTTAAGAATAAGTGATGATATAATACTCGAAGTATTCATATGCTGAAAGAATTAATTTATGCTCCCAGAATTGTTTTGTAGAAATAAGTCTTTAACAAAAAAGATAAATTTGTGTCATACTTTTAAAGTAGTGCACAAGTGCAAAATCACAAAAAGATCACCTATGAAATTTTGTAGGTGGTCTTTTCATATTCATTAAATAAACTTTGGATTCAATTAGTACAGTTGATTTTTACGTATCTTTAATAGATAAAACTATATGAAAAAAATAGGTGAAAAAGTGGAGGTTTTTTGTCTAAATATATAGAATTTTTAACGAAAATTCATAATTATGTTATATAATGATGTTAACAAACCATATTTTAGGCATTACCCCCGATTGTGTAGAATAAATAATTTTTCGATGAGCTAAAGTATTTGGCTAAAAGAACTTGTAGCGGGGCCTTGCTACAAGTTCTTTTATTTTTTCAGTAAAGGAAAATAAGAAAAAAGAAGGGGATACAAGTATGATCGGAAACTTAAAGAAAGCAGCATTGAATTCGTTAGATGGGAAATGGGGGGAGGTATAGGAGTATCAGCTTTATTCTATTTTGTACCAACCTTAAGTGCATCAGCAATCGCCTTTTTTATGTATTTAATATTTGTACTGTTTATCGGGATAATTGGTCCTGATGCATTATTTATTCAATAGGTGGGCAACCACAAGTAGATCCGGTAGCATTTGCTGTACTTATTCTAAGTTATATTGGTTTATGGGGGGGATGTTTCCTAATTTACAGTGTCATTCAAGGTATCTTTAATTATGGATATTCTGTTTTTACTTTACACTTAGGGAAACAAGAAGAAGTTAAGGTAGACGATGTATTTTCAGGATTTAAAAAGAAGAATTTGTTTAAATCAATGAAGTTAGGTTTAATGCAAGCTATTTTTATTTTTTTATGGAGCCTATTATTTATTGTTCCAGGTATTATTAAATATTTTTCTTATTCCATGTCGTATTACATATTAGTTGAGAATCCTGATTATACAGCAAGTGAAGCACTGAGAGAAAGTAAAAGAATAATGAAAGGACAAAAGTTAAAATTATTTGTTCTTTGGCTATCATTTATTGGTTGGTTTTTATTAGCTGCATTTATAGGAATGTTTACGTTTAATCTATCATTTATTTTCATTTCTCCTTATTACAATACAACTGTCTCACATTTTTACTTAAATTTAATTAAAAATCAGGATATTGGAGAAGCGAAGGTAAGTATATAAGTAGGAAGAAAGTATGTGCAAGGAAAATGTATACTATCTTGATAATGGATATGCAATTAAGCATATCCATTTTTAAATATTATATTTAATGACTTAAGCTGCTGGTTCTATCATATTTATCTTGATTAGGGCAAGGATACCGCAAACGTGTTGCAAGTCGAAGTAAATAGGGCAAGGATACCGCAAACGTGTTGCAATTTGAAGTAAATAGGGTAATACATAGATTGGGATACGGCTTAATACGGATCGTTTTGATGCAGAATTATGATGAGATTTTATTAAATTAATACGACTTATAATAAAAGGATGAACTTTATGGTGTTTAGAGGAATAATAATTCTTTTAGTAAAAGACAGTTATGGTTGTATACATTTTTATAAAAAAAAATCTAGAGGACCTGCTGAATTAACACAATACGTAGAGTACCTTCAAAATCTTGAAAAGAAAAAAGATATTCAATTAATACAGTCTTATGTAATCAATAAAGAGAATAAGGATAGTAAATATGTATGGTGTTTACATTTAATAAGAAAAGAGATAGATGAGAATATATCACCTAATCATCAAAAATATATAGACTATTTAGCAAATAATAGGTCTGATATTACTTTTATTGGGCCCTATAAATCAATGAGGACTTAAGGGGGTACATGTATGCTTTCGTGGGCATGAGTGGAAAGTAGCACCCATTAAGATCAAAAAGGATGGCGAAAATTGTCCTAGCTGCAACAGAAGTTATAAAGAGTCTTATGGAGCGGAATTTATTACATATTTTCTAATTAAAAACGATATAGTTTTTATTAAAGAACTATCCCTTAAAAAACTTGGATTTGAATATGATTATCGAATGGATTTTGTTGTTTGCCAAGGTAAATATCCTCTATTTGCTATAGAATATAATGGTATACAACATTATAAATATATGAAATCTGAATACTTTGGGGGATTTAAGGGCTCAAGAAAGCGAATGCTACGAGATAAAATAAAACGAAATTTTTGTTGGGGGATTGGACTACCAGTTGTAGATATTCCTTATAGTGAGACAAATAATCAAATAGAAGAAACTATAATATATTTTTTGAAGTTATATGAGTTGATTTAAGGATTAATACTAAGAGTTATAGTAAAGACTAATACTCCTTAAAAATATAAAAGAATGAATAAAGCCCTTAGGATAGGGCTATATGATTTTCTTCATACCACATTGACGGCATTCTCTTAAGAAGATGAAATCTTTAACGGAACTTTTAAATGCGGTGTTGCCGCAATTATCACAACGACCACTGGCAAGTTTATCAAGACCTAAATCCAAAAAATACTTAAAATATCACGATCCTAACATATTGTATATGACTAATATGTTAGGATCATTTATTTTGGGTATAAGTTTTGAAACTAAATTTGAATAGTATTTTTCTCAATCTGGATAGAAATAAGTAAAATACCATAAACGGTCGTTTTTGGTGCTTGGGTGTTTACATGCATTCACTAAATATATCACCTTCCATTTGTTACGGTTTTCAAAATAACTATTTACATATAATTTACATTAGTGTACTATTTGTCTAGTACACTAATACAGAGGAGGAAAGAAATGAAAACTGAGTTTTCTCCTAATATCCCTATTTATGTTCAGGTAATGGAATACATCAAAAAAGAAATTGTAACAGGACATTTGGCGCCAGGTAAAAAAATTCCTGCTGTACGTGAATTAGCGGGTGAATTACAAGTCAATCCAAATACGATTCAACGTACGTTTCAAGAGCTAGAAAGGGAAGGTATTGCTGAGACACGTAGAGGAACAGGAAGATTTGTAACCATGAATGAAGAAAAAATTACAGAGCTACGCAAAGAAATGGCAAAAGAGTTGCTTGATAATTTTATAAATGGAATGAATAACTTAGGATTTACAGAAGAAGAAATTATATCCATACTTTGTTCTTCTTTAGAAAAGAAAAAGGAGGGAAATGAATGAAAGAATTACTCGAAATTGAAAATTTATGGAAAAATTATAATTTGAAAACAGTGATTCAAGATGTAAGCTTAACAATAGCAGAAGGAAAAATTATCGGTCTTGTTGGTCCAAATAGTAGTGGAAAAACGACATTATTAAAAATGATTTCGGGTTTACGATTTCCTTCTAAAGGAAGTATTAGAATTGAAAATAACAAGGTGGGATTATCAACCAAAGAAATCGTTTCATTTATGCCCGATAATCCCGTTTTTGAAACATGGATGACTGTAAAAGATGCCTTGTTGTTCTATCGAGATATGTATGCTGATTTTAATTTACAGCATGCAATAGATTTGATAATCGAGTTTAAAATACCTCTAGAAGAGAACATAAGTATCTTATCAAAAGGAACAACAGGAATATTACAGCTTATATTAACTTTTTCAAGGAAAGCAAAGTTATATGTATTAGACGAACCATTAGGTGGAATTGATCTTGTTTCTAGAAAGCATGTATTAGATTTAATTCTTAAATTTTATCGTGAAGATAGTACCATTCTTATTTCAACACATTTAATAGAGGAAATCGAAAATATATTTGATGAGGTAATCTTTTTAAAAGACGGCGGGATTGTATTACATGAAAATGTAGAAGAAATTCGTTTTCATCATGGTAAAGCAGTACATGAGTTATTTAAGGAGGTTTTTGAGAAATGAACCCACTTTTCCGCTATTTATTTAATTGCAATAGAAAAAGAATTGTTGTATTTTACCTTGGATTTATTACTATTTCATTACTTCTTTTATTTAAGATGGTGGGGTTATCAAAGGTAACAAATCAACTTACAAAGGATATAACATTAGGTATATTTATATTCATCATAGGTGGCGCTGCATTTTTACTACTTTTAATAGCTTTGCCTTCTTTCAATAAAATGCTAAAAAATACGATGATTCGTTATACAGCCATCTCAGGAAAAAAGTATATATATGCAAATTTATTTTTCTTCACATTAATGTTTATTCTTTTATTAGTAATAGGCTTAATTTTTCTATACTATTTTTCTCAAAGTAACCTTGGAGCAAAAGTAACCGAAGGCTACCAACAAGAATTTCATAAGTTATATGCATATGGAATTCTACATCACATACTTTCCGTTTTGTTATGGGGAATCGATTTCATGAGTATATTAATTTCCTGTTATTTCATCATGGTAATTATAAAACTTATTCCTATAAAGTCATCAGTGAGTAAAGGATTTTTATCAATAACTCTCTTTGCTTTATTTTTAATAATCCAAACATTTATACTGGACGTTTTAAGTAAATTAGAGAAATATGTAATCACCATAAAGAGTACGGGATTCATAGATAACAATGGTTTTATTGACACATCACTGTATCCTAGTGAAGGGTTTACTATTTTAGATGTATGTTTTACTTGCATATTCATAATAGTCCTAGCAGCTATTACAGGGCGTATCATTGATAAAAAATTAGAAATATAAAGATCCACTTTAAAGGTAGAGTGTATTTAGGAGGAAAAAATGAGAACAACTAATCCAATATTAAAAAAAGAAAAATTTCATAAAGAGAAGACAAATGCTTCTACGATGACTATTGGTGGAACGATAGCAAAAACATTTATTTTACTTACCTTACTTCTTGCAGCGTCTGTCTATTCATACGTACAGATGACACAAGGGACAATGAAGATACCTGTATTAATTGGAATTGTGGTAGTTACTATAATTGTCGCATTTGTAGTTATATTCATTCCTCGTATATCACCAATTTGTGCACCAATTTACGCAGTATTACAAGGGATTTTATTAGGAAGTATTTCAGCATTTTATACAATGCGATTTGGAGATTCTATCGCTTTAACTGCCGTATTACTGACAATTTCAATTTTATTTGCCATGTTAGTGTTATATGCAACTCGAGTAGTAAAAGTAACTAAAAAGTTTCGTGCGGTTGTAACGGTTGCAACACTTGGAATTCTTATTATGTATTTTATTGTTTTCTTACTGGGCATCTTAGGGTTAACTGTTCCATATATTCACCAAGGTGGGACAATTAGTATTATCATTAGTACGATTGTAATTATTGTTGCTGCACTAGATCTATTACTAGATTTTGATTCAATTGAAAATGGTGCTCAAAGTGGAGCACCGAAGTATATGGAATGGTACAGTGCAGTAGGACTTATGATGACATTAGTATGGTTATACCTTGAAATCCTTCGTCTGGTTTCTTACATTATGAAAAACAAAGATTAAAAAAAACCTGCATGGTTTAGACATGCAGGTTTTTTTTAGTCTTTGAAGCCAGTATTTGTAATCCAATCCATATTTTATTGATACCATTACAGTTACAGGTATGCTAAAATCCATTTGAAACATTGCTTTTGGGAATACAATTGCTATTATAGTTGCAATTTATTTTCTACAAACTGATTGGGTTTCAACCCAAATTGCGGCTTTATTCCGTAGTCCTTAACAAATTGTTAAGGACCTTTTTTGTTTGTCTTTTAACTGCAAAATAATGAAGTTTTAATTCTGGGGATGTCTTAAAATCTCAGCTTGATGGGCATGGGGTAGTACCACACATCCATCAACTTAAGGATTTGGTGCAGGTCTAAAATAAAGTTTGGTTAAAAAATCATTCTAAACCCATAATTTCAATGCATATAAAAAGCCATTGTTTTAAACAGTAATTGAACAAAACGATGGCTCTCTTTTATTTTCCAGAACTGTTTTTTATAAAAAAGTCTGATTAATTTAATTTTCCTTATACCATTAACGCTCCATTTAGTTTAATAAGAATGAATGGATTTAAACTTTCTTCCAATAAAGTTAGCAGGTACGGGGTTGAGTTCTATTTCTCTTGACCAAACAGAGAGTTGACCAATGTGGTGAATCTCATGAGCAATTATATGGTGTAATATTTCCTCAACAGTATATTTATCTTCATCCCAAGCAACACATACAGCTTTCTCTTTTAATTCATCTAAATTTTTTTTGAGAAATTCAGCTATTTCATTCCGGAATCTATCTGAAAGAGATTTAACCCTCTCAAGTGTATCATAATCAGCAAATTCAACTACTATGTCTTCTTTACCTTGAATACCACGAACCCAACTATATTCAACATCAATAATGTGAAAAAGGGTATATAAAATACTTCCTACTCCTCCAGTTCGCTCTTTTATCAACTCTTCATTTGATAGTTGATTACACCATTCAAACCATTCGTCTCTTACTTGCCAGTTATATTTAAAAAAATTTATCAATGTAAACACTTCCCTATATAATTGTTTATAGCAATAAGAATTAGCTTTTGTCACTAAAACCCCTCTTTTTATTGAAGTAACCTGCCCTGTTAGTTCAATAAAACAAGCTCTAGATAAGTAATCTCGAGCAAAAGCGTTGCACCTTATTAAAACAACACGTCTTTTTTAAACTTCGTGACTTTATTCCAAATCCGTATATAGACTATTTTTGGAGTTAAAAGCACGTTACTATTCTCTTATATTAATGAGAAAGGGTGACGTACTTTTTATGAATATCCATCAAAAACAAGAGTTATCTTTATTTGCCGAAGAGTTATATCGATATATGTCTCCTGCTACACTTAATCAATTAGCTATAGAAGCAGGCGGGATGAAACGAAAACGTAAGTGCCATGGGCACCATTTCTTATCTTTGTGTGTATGGTTAAATCAACAAGTCGCTATTACCTCTCTTACTCAACTTTGTAGTCAGTTAGAAACCTCAACAGGAATTTTATTAAGTCCGGAGGGACTTAATCGACGCTTTAACTCAGCTTCTGTAGCTTTCTTTCGAACTGTATTTACTACACTTCTACAACCTAAAATTTGAGGTTTATCTAAGATTTCTCATTCTCTTTCAGCTTACTTTGAGTGCATTCGCATCCTTGATTCTACAACCTTCCAAGTTCCAGATCGATTCGCAGCTACTTATCCTGGTGCCGGAGGATGCAGTCATAAAGCTGGTGTGAAAATTCAACTAGAGTATGACTTGTTGAGTGGGGAATTTTCTGATGTGGAAATTGAACCAGGAAAACGAAGTGATCAGGCATATAGTGCGACTCGAACAGGCATGGCACAAAAGAATGAACTATATATTCGTGACTTAGGATATTTTCGTTTACAAGACTTTAAGTCTATTCAAGACAAGCAAGGATATTATTTATCACGTCTTAAGTTACCAACTAAAATATACAGAAAAGAGTTCGAAACAGTTGTATTTAAAACAAAGCCCACTCAATTGAGACCGGTATATATACAAATTCATTTGGAAGACATCATGACACAATTACAACCTGGCCAAGTGTATGAATTACATGATGTTTATGTAGGGAGTAAAGACAAACTACCTACTCGCATTGTGGTTTATAGATGTACCGAGGAGCAAAAACAGAAACGCCTACGTGACCGAGCTATTCGCGAAAAGAAAAAAGGAATTACTTATACAGAGCGTACGAAGCTTTTACAAGGTATTACGGTATATATGACAAACATTCCTACGGAATGGGTACCAAAAGAGAAAATCTATGATTTATATTCACTACGTTGGCAAATTGAACTGTTATTTAAAATATGGAAATCTTGGTTTCAAATTCATCGTTGTAAATCTATTAAACAAGAACGATTAGAATGTCACCTTTATGGGCAACTCATTAGTATTCTATTATGTTCTTCTACCATGTTTAAAATGCGAGAACTCCTGTTACGGAAGAAACAGAAAGAGCTAAGTGAATATAAAGCGATTTACATAATTAAGGATTATTTTTCACTTTTTTACCAAGCATTACACAAAAACACCCAAGAATTATCAAAGGTTCTCCTTCGTCTGTTTAACCTCCTACAGCACAACGGACGAAAATCTCATCGATATGAGAAAAAGACAGTCTTTGATATTTTGGGTGTTGTGTATGAGTATACCACTTCTACTCATCATGTAGCATAGTAAAAAATTGAAGCCCGTCAGGATTTATTTGATATGCCCACTTTTATAAAATCTATAAAAGATAATAAAAAGCTATATGGAAAGACCGCATTTTGTATAAAAATATACCTTAAGTTGATGGATGTGGGGTAGTACCACATCGCTATCAAGCTAAGAAAATACAACATCAATTTATAGTAGAAGTTATTTCTTTTTTAGGCTACATGTAGGGAATTTAAAGGTTTGCATACGAAATAAACCGGGTTTATTTTATTGAAGAATTTTGATACAGGTATGATTCTGAAAGAGCTTGCAGATGCTTCCCTCCAATATAGTGATAATAATGCACAGAATCTTATTCTTAAACAATTAGGTCGACCTAGAGAATTCCAAAACTCAATGAGAGAAATAAGAGATGCCGTTACAAATACTGAACGTTTTAAATCAGAGTTAAACGTAGTGCATCCAGGAGACGCCCATGATACTAGTACCCCAAAAGCATTAGCAACTAGTCTTCAGAATTTTACGATAGGAGATGTACTTTCAACTGAGAAACGGGATTTATTAATAGATTGGATGCAAAGGAATACTACAGGAGACAACTTAATTCGTGCTGGAGTTCCAGGAGGATGGGAAGTAGCTGATAAGACTGACTTGGAATCTTATGGAATCCGAAATGATATCGAAATTATTCGATCACCAAATAATTTCGATACTTTCTAAACATGATAAAGAGGATGCTAAATACGATGATAAGTTTATTGCAGAAGTAACAAAGATAGTGTTAGAAGCTTTAAAAGTGACAAATAAATAATAATAGTAATTAGTTATTAATATTTTCTCGTGTATCCGTCACAATACTGTGACGGTCTTTTTGTGTATATTAAAAAGAATCTACTTAAGCAAAGAAAAAAGATAGAAACAATCCCTATTGAAATTATTAATTAAATAACAACAAATATACGCTTTATTGGATACTTATTGCATTAAAGGGGGGAGGTAAGATATCATCTTTTTTACATAAGTAAAATATTAAATAACAAATGAACTTTAGAAATTGCGCCTAAATTAAAGGAGAGTACGTTATGAATACAATCATGATTGTAGAAGATGATATAAAAATTGCTGAATTACTGGGAACTCATATTAAAAAATATGGATATCAAAGTGTTATTATAGAGGACTTCGAAAATGTCTTAGATATATTTCAAGAGATAAAACCAGATATAGTGCTATTAGATGTGAATTTACCTAATTTTGACGGTTATTATTGGTGTCGTAAAATACGAGCTATTTCTACTTGTCCAATTGTATTTCTATCTGCAAGGAGTGGAGAGATGGATCAAGTTATGGCTTTAGAAAATGGTGGTGATGATTACATTACGAAACCTTTTTATTATGAGGTTGTAATGTCTAAAATTCGTAGTCAACTCAGAAGAGCATACGGTGAATATGCTCCTAAAGTAAAAGAACGAATAGTTGAGCAATCGGGATTATTCCTGTTCCCAGAAAGAATGGAACTTCAATTAAATGATAAGACAATTTTACTTACTAGAAAAGAAACAACTTTATTAGAGATATTGATAACAAAGTCTCCGCTCCTTGTAAAACGTGAAGTGATTTTAGAACAATTATGGGATAGTTCATATATAGACGAAAATACATTGAGTGTAAATATAGGTAGAATTAGAAAGAAACTGCAAGATTTAGGTATCGAAAACGCATTGGAGACGGTTCGTGGTGCTGGATATCGTTTGCATGCTACTTGGAAAAAGGAAGGAAAGGAATAATGAAATTATTTTTACAAGAACATATTCCACTTATTTTTTATACATTTGCCCAATTGCTTATCATTCTTTTTATATATTGGTTTGATGGCTATCCACATATTTTGACAGCATTATATTCAGTATTTTTGGGTGTTTTTTTATTGATGGGTTATTTAATCTATCGTTATTATAGTCATCGTTCATTCTATAAGCGTCTATCAACACCAATGGAAACTTTAAATGAGTCAATAAAAGATAGTGATTTGACTCCATTATCAATGGCCTTAGAAACATTACTACAATCTCAATATCAATATTATCAAAACCAATTAAAAAAATGGGAACGAAAACAACAAGAGCAAATGACTTTTATGAATCAATGGGTTCATCAAATGAAAACACCTATTTCTGTTATTGAGTTAATTACACAAGATGCAGAAGACTCACGATTTGACAGTATTAATGAAGAAACGGAAAGAATCAAAAAAGGACTAGAAATGGTCTTATATGTTGCTCGCTTAGAAACATTTGAACAAGATTTTCAAGTGAACAGATTGCAGTTATTGGGAATGATTGATTCTGCTATTCATGAAAATAAACGTCTATTTATACGTAGTTATGTGTATCCAGAAGTAAAAGTAGATCCAAATCTTATTGTAGAAACAGATAAGAAATGGTTTCGATTTATACTCAATCAAGTACTGTCAAATGCAATTAAATATTCGTCAAGTAAGAAAGAAAAAGTAATAGTATCGGCGTTTTCAAAGGGACGAGCAATTATTTTGGAAGTAAAAGATTATGGGGTTGGTATTCCTTCTGCTGATTTACCACGTGTTTTCAATCCATTTTATACTGGAGAAAATGGTAGGAAATTTAAAGAGTCTACGGGAATGGGATTATATCTTGTTAAAGAAGTATGTGAAAAATTAAATCATAAGATTGAGCTAGAATCTGAGGTAGGTAAGGGAACAAAAATTAGAATCATATTCCCGTATGCATCTCGTTAACCGATGGAAGGTATACCTTTCATCGGTTTTTCTTTTGAATCTTACAAACTTGTTAGATAAATGTTAGGGAAATCGATATGAGACATACTATATATAAGTTACACTTCATGTATCGAAAAGAGAAATGGAAGGTGAAATACTTGTGGAGATACTACATGTTTCAGATTTAGGGAAAGTTTATTCTGGGAAAATTTCTTATACAGCATTATCCCATATTGATTTAAAAATAAACAAAGGTGAATTTGTAGGAATTATGGGACCATCTGGGAGTGGTAAAACAACGCTATTAAATATGGTTTCTACTATAGATGCTCCAACATCAGGAGAAGTATTAATTCATGGAGAAAATCCATATCTGTTATCTCCAGATCAGTTGTCTTTATTTCGAAGACGTGAATTAGGGTTTGTTTTTCAATCATTTAATCTCCTTAATACATTAACAGTGAAAGAAAATATTGTTCTTTCACTTACGCTTGATGGTGTAAGCCCTAGAGAAATGGAAGGTAAAGTGGAAGCTATTGCTGAAAAACTAGGGATAACTGAAATATTAGATAAACGTACGTATGAAATCTCTGGTGGGCAAGCACAAAGAACAGCTATCGCACGAGCTACAATTCATAATCCGAAATTATTACTTGCGGATGAGCCTACAGGAAATCTGGATTCAAAATCTGCTAGTGATGTGATGGAATTATTGACAAAGCTTAATAAAGAAAATAGCACAACGATGATGTTAGTGACACATGATGCAATGGCTGCAAGTTATTGTGATCGAATTGTGTTTATCAAAGATGGACAGTTATACAATGAGATTTATTGTGGAGATAATCGCAAAGTATTTTATCAAAAAATTCTAGAGGTTTTAGCATTATTAGGAGGAAATGCAAATGACTTTTCGACAGTTCGCATTTAATAACGTCATTCGAAGTAAACGAACATATTTGGCTCATTTTTTAAGTAGTACGTTTGCTATTATGATTTTCTTTACTTATGCATTACTTGCATTTCATCCTAATTTACAAGGGGATCTTGCTGCCAGTATAACAATCAATACATTTGCAAAGTCAGGATTACAGATATCGCAGGGGTTAATATTTTTCTTCTCATTCTTCTTTATCTTATATTCTGTAAGTGCATTTTTAAAAACAAGAAAAAAAGATTTTGGAATTCTAATGCTACATGGGATGTCGCGTTTACAGTTGAATAAATTAGTATTTATTGAAAATATAATAATTGGTACCGCTTCTATTTTAACAGGAATTACAATTGGAATGGCGTTCTCTAAGTTTATCTTAATTATGAGCAACAATCTGTTAATGATTGATAAAGGACTTCCATTTTACATGCCATTTAAAGCAATTGGGATAACATTTGGAGCATTCTTATTACTATTTTTATTCATTTCACTTTTTACTTCTCGACTAATAAATGTAGAGCAATTAGTAGAATTAATAAAAGCAGAAGAAAAGCCAAAGCCTGAACCAAAAGCATCCCTTTGGCTATCTTTGTTCGCACTAATTTGTATTGGATTAGGATATACAGCTGTTTTCCATAGTGTTAACGCAATTCATTACAAGGATGTGAAATATGTATTATCCATGTTGGCGACAGGGGTGAGCTTTGTTGTACTTGGAACGTACTTCTTATTTACACAACTCAGTGTGTATGTGTTACGTGTATTAAAGAAAAGGGAAAATATTTTCTTTAAGAAAACAAACATACTCACCATCTCAGATTTAGTGTATCAATTAAAAGATAATGCAAAAATGTTTTTTATGGTAACTATTATTTCTGCTGTTGCCTTCACTGCAGTGGGGACTTGTATGGGATTAGGAAATTCATCCATGGCTGAATCGGATAGCCCTTTTGCATTTTCTTATCGGTCTTATAATAATAACAATTTAGAAAAAGAACATATAAAAAGGATTGAAAGTGAACTCAATGATGGCGGGTTTAATTTCAAACGAGTGACTTATTCAATCAAACAAATTTCGGATACCATTTATAACAGTAATGTTTTATTAAGTGTTATAAAAATAAGTGATTATAATAAGTTAGCTGAGGCATTTGATTTTGAAAAAGAAAGCTTAAAAGATGAAAATGAAAGTTTTGTCATACCATCAAGAAAAGTCACTAATACAAAATCTAAACAAAATAACTTCCAATTGTTGCATGGAAATATAAAAAAAGCTATGCATGTAAATAAAATACTAACGCCAAAAGAACTACAAGATACAAACATAACGACAATTATTATTCCGGATTCTGTATATAATCAAATGATTGTGGATCCAGAGAATCAATACGGTCAATTCACTATCAATGGTTTTGTTGTGAAAGATT
Organism: Bacillus sp. GW823-FHT06A11; assembly: GCF_058795355.1. Taxonomy (NCBI): domain Bacteria; kingdom Bacillati; phylum Bacillota; class Bacilli; order Caryophanales; family Bacillaceae; genus Bacillus; species Bacillus sp. GW823-FHT06A11. The sequence goes on from NZ_JBXAHS010000005.1 coordinate 295,107, forward strand.
GGGAGAAAACAAAAAAAGTTGCTGAAAAAATCTTGGCTTCCTTACAGAAAGGGAATAAAGATATAAATGATCCTAGGGTATACAACGAATCATATCAATTTTCGACTTTAATTTTTACATGGATAGCTATGAAGCAAGGGTTTGGACTGGCATCTATCATGAGTGTATTAATAGGTATTGTTTTCTTTACGTTTGCTGCAAGCTTTTTATATTTCCGATTATACACAGACTTAGAACGAAATCAGCAGCAATATAAAATGATAGCAAAAGTTGGTTTAAGTAAACCTGAATTAAAGAAAATTGTGACACGTCAACTTGCATTACTATTCTTTTTACCCATTGTAATAGCAATTACCCATAGTGCCGTAGCTTTTATGGCCTTGCAAAAGTTAGCTAATTTTTCAGTCTTGGGTAGTTCCGTTATAGTATTGGTTTGTTTCTTAGTTTTACAAATTATATATTTTTACTTTGTTCGTGCTCAATATTTGAAAAAAATGTATAAAACGATTTTTTAATTTAAATATAATTAAATGAAGGAGAATATAGGTTGAAAAAAAGAATTGGATTATTAATAGTAGCTGGTATTTCGATTACCATGTTAGGAGCATGTTCATTATTTGGTACAAAAGACTCTCCAGCAAATGGAATTTCAATAGAAGTAGGAGCGATAAACGAACAAACAAGAAGCTCTATAATTGACTCATACAAAGATATAACAAGCTCACAAGACCTATATCAATTAAAAGAAGGGACGATAGATAATAACAAGCTCGACATAAAGCTACCGACTAATTTTGGGGGTTCTATGGATACTGCTACTAGTAATTTACTATTTATTAGTAGAACAACTGCTGAAAAAATGAATAAAAAGGGACTTATACGTGAAAGGGATAATAACGAGGGGCTCCTATCTTCAGACCCTCTCGATTCGTTACCAAAAATAGGGGAAAATGAAACTATCATATTTGCAAATAAAGAATATAAAGACTTAAAAGAATTAACATTCGATAACAAAAAAATGAATGTTCAATACAAAGGAGATGTATGGCTATCTCCATATCGTGGTGAATCCAATGAAATCCTATTAATTGTAGATGATACATTATTTAAAGAAATAAATGGGAAAGAAAAAACTAGACAGATTCTATCTTTTAATAAATCTTTTGGGAATCTTAATTTAGTCAATCAAGGAAAAGCACCAGAATTAAGTAAGGAAATAGATAAATTGAATATGGTTTTAGGAACTAAGAACAAGGGAGCCGTTAGTTTTGTGAATATTACAGAAAAATAAGAAAATATATTCATATAGAACAGAAAAAGTAAAAGTCTATTAAACGATGAATGAAAGTTCAGTTATTAATTTTTTCAAATATGATTATTTTTAGGGACACAAATAAGTGGATCAGATTTTTTAGTCATAATAAAAAATCTGATCCACTTTTGAAATTATACTACCATCTAAATTTATACACTTGTTTTGTGTCTAAACCTACAATTTTCTCGCAATGATATGGTGCCCCCATGCTCATCAAGCTAAGGTTGGGTATTCCATGAACTTCCGTTCTTGTTGCCTACATGCTTGATATTTTGTTTATTTGTTTTTAAAAATACGCATTCCAAATAAACCTTAATAAGGTTTATTTTTAAAAGTTATGCAATTTTTTTATTTATATTGGATATAGTGCACTGATAAACAACGCCTAAAATATCAAAAACTGTCTTTTTCTCATATCGATGGGATTTCCGTCCGTTTTTCTGTAAGAGGTCAAACAGACGAAGAAAAATTTTTGATACTTCTTGAGTGTCTTGTTGTATAGCTTCATATACTAAGTACAGATGATCTTGAATCATATAAATTGCTTTATATTCACTTAATTCTTTTTGTTTTTTCTGTAGTAACAGCTGTCGCATTTTGAACATAGTGGAAGAACAAAGAAAAATAGCGATTAACTGTCCATAAAGATGACATTCTAGACGCTCTCGCTTAATATTGTGACAATGATTGATACCAAAAAGAGATTTCCATGTTTTAAATACAATCTCTATTTGCCAACGTAGAGAGTAAATCTCGTGAACATGTTCCATCGGAACAATTTCCCATGGGATGTTGGTAATATAAACATTGATTTCTGTTAAACGTTTACTTTTTTCAGAGTATGTAACCCCTTTTTTCTTTTCAACATAAGTTTGCTGTTTCCTACGTTTATGAACTTGAGTTGATGTGAGTCTATATATTACAACCCGTGAGGGTAATTTTTGTTGTCCAACATAGGCATTCTGAATTTCATAAGTATCTCCTGGTTTTATCTGATGCATGACATGTTCAAGGTCAAGTAAAGCATATAAAGATTGCTTTTTTACTGTCCCATCCCGAAAGAATTCTGGAGATTCATTTTTCACATATACTCTATTATTTAATTTCAACCGTGAAACATAGAATACCCCTCGTTGATCCATCTGATCTAAATCTTTTAGAGAAAAGTATCCTAAATCTCGGATACATAAATCTCCTGGTCGTAAGGTATCCAAACATTCTGTACCAAAGGTTTTATCATTATTTTTACCTGGTTCCATTTGAAAATTGAGGAATTTCCCACTATGTAAATCATACTCTGGTTGAATCTTAATACCAGCTGTCTGTGCACATCCTCCTGAACCAGGATAAATAGAAGCTAAATGATTGGGTACTTGAAAAATAGTAGCATCTAAAATACGTATACGTTGAAAATAAGAGGTGTATTGATTTGAGATTTGAGACGAATCGTTTAATTTGCTTTTGATTAAAAGGGAAAATACACGTTGTAGAAATAAAACAGCACATCGGTTAAAACGTTGATTAAGTCCTTCTGGACTTATAAGTGTAGCTGTATTTGCATAAAGCTGACTACATAATCGAGTAAGAGAATCGCTTGCTACCTGTTGACTAATCCAGATACATAAGGCAGCCAAATCTCGTGCACCATACTTACTTTTACGTTTTACAAAACCTACCTCTTGTGCGAGTTGTTGAAGAATATGTGGAGATAGATATCGCTCTAGTTCTTCAGCAAACAAATGAAACTCATCTTGAATCGATAGATTCATACAAAAAACGCCATCCTTTCTGTATATTTCTACAAAAAGAATAGCGTTTTTTTCGTTTTATGGATACAAATTCGTTTTTTCTTGATGAGCTGAACCACATAAATGGTTTAACTATGCTATCAAAACGCTTGGAGAAATCTCCAAGCGTTTTCGGTGTGTTTAATTTTATTTTTAAACAAGATGCACACTTAAGTTGTGGAAAGTAAATTATGTATTTTTTGTTTTAAGTGATACTAACAAAAAAATTATGAAATGAATGCAATATAACAACCGACCATAACGAACCTGTCTTTTTAAACACAAACCCAAAAATTAATCCAAGAAGAAAAACATATATTTGACTCCATAAATTTAAAAAATCCCCGTTATAAATCCAGATTGGATAGTGTATTGCTAAAAATAAGAAAGCTGTGATAAGATTGGCGTTCCAAAAAGGTAATCTTTTACCAATCTCTTGCAGAATTAATCCTCTAAATACAATCTCTTCTGTAATTCCTACTAAAAGAATAGCATTAAGATAGTTGTTGAAAGATAATGTGAAGTCAAATGTTTGATTATTAAGCATATAGGTTTCAAAGGCAAAATATAAACCAAGTAGCAATGAAAGAACTACCCCAAAAAATAATCCTTTTTTCACATTGATATTTATTTTTAAGTAGCCAATTGGATTAGTCTTTAAATAATATTTTATGTATAACCAAGTTGGAACAATCCAAATGGAAATCTTAATTAACGCAGTCAAAAAAGCTGCAGTAGTATCGCCAAATAAATGAATATATTTTGCTAACCATAATTCTTTAAAAGTCCAAGCGAGGTAAAATACGAAAAGATACAATGTAATTGGTTTTATATCACTAATTTTGTTTTCACTTTTTACACCTAATTTTGTTTCCATTTGTCCCTCCTAGAATTTGATATGTTTAAAATTTTCCGTCGATTGAATTTATTAAAAATCTTGTTCTACTAAACTTCTTCATCAGTTCAAGTACAACATTCCACAATCTGTATATTTATTTTAACATAAAATTTCCATTTCCCTTCAAAAAAATAAGTTCGCTCGATAATTACCTCGTTCTAATCGGATAGGTAAATATTAAAATAGTAGGGATACCGCCCCACATCCATTAACTTAAGAAATTGGTAGCTCCCCAAAACGAAGAAAATGAGTTGAATTCTCATAAATAACGGTAAAACAATAAAATTTTCGTCTTGGGGGCACTTCAAAATTTTAGCTTGATGGGCATGTATGGTGACCCCCAATAGAATATTATATTTTCAAGGGGTTGATGGATTAAAAACTGGATTTAAAGATACAGTAGGTTACTGTTTTGCAGGAACAGCAAAATAAGATGGTAAAAGGATGTTTTCTGTTGTAATGGGAAATAGTAATGATTCTCAGCGTTTTATGGAAACTAAGAAACTATTCTCATATGGATTTGATAAATTTTATATACCTTTTCTTTAATAGAGTACCATAATATACGGTGCACACTGGTTTGATTTTTTTGTAAATGTGGAACAAATGTATTACGTAGATTGTCTATTAAGTGTAATCCTGAAAAATATGAAATTGCGGATTATTTCGAAAGGAGAGAGGGTATTAAAAATAGGGATGTGTGTGGAAATAAAGAGTGTTAGTCTTACAAGTGTAGAAGTTTTCTTAATATGTACTTGTAGAAGCGAAAAAATTTAATATATTTAAATATGAATAGAAGTATTATAGAGAAATGCTATTAAAGAAAGGAATTTCATAGAATGGGAAATGTATTAAATGTAAAAAGAATAATAGTCACAATAGTGGCTATTATTGCAATCGCAATTGGGTATTTTATGTTTCAATCAATTACTTCACCGGCTAGAGCAGTAGCCAGCCAAGTAAATGCAGTACATCTTGCAGGTGAACAGTCGAAGGTGAAGATGAATAAGGCTGCACCAAATCAATTTAATGGTCAAGTGAGGAAAATTGCTTATCTTACATTTGATGATGGTCCAGGAAAATATACAGCTGAATTGTTAAATATATTAAAACAAAATGATACGAAAGCAACTTTTTTCTTAATTGGTGCAAATGTAAAGCAGTATCCGGATTTAGTAAAACGTGAAAAAGCAGAAGGGCACTATGTAGGTATGCATAGTATGACACACAATTCCAAGAAGTTATATACAAATGGCGAGTATGTCAATGAAATGAAAGAAGACCAGGGGTTAATAGCAAATATTATTGGTGAATCGCCAAAACTAACACGCCCTCCATATGGTTCTTCGCCTGGATTAAATGAAGCACTTCGTAATAAGGTTGTAGAAAGTGGTTTAAGAGTTTGGGATTGGACGATAGATACTTCAGACTGGAGATATGGTAACATGCCAGTGGATGCTGCTGCGGCAAAAATTGCTGAAAGTGTAATTACAGGTGCAACAAAGTCCAAAGAGATTATCTTAATGCATGATATTCATCCACAATCTGTTGCAGCAATACCAGCAATAATAGAAGGATTAAAAGCAAAAGGTTATGAATTTGAAGCATATCATGAAGCTGAGCATTTTTCGTTAAACTTTTGGCATGATAATCGTATATAGCATAGGAAGAAATGAAGCTGACTTATAAAAAAGAGTTTTGTTGCATATATTTCAAAAACACTTGTAGAATTCGAGTTTTTTGAAAATGCAGGTGTAATATCTCGTTATAATTCTTTGTCAAATGTTTGTAATTTATCTTGAATCATGTGATTCATAAAAAACGTTATTTTTTCTAATCTAGCTTATTTAGAAAGAATAACGTTTTTTTATACCTGAGGATAGTGAAAACTTCGAGTTTTTCTTACAAATATCGTGAATTTATTTCAAATTCGCGCGTTTTTCTGTTAATTGAAAGAGACAAATTTGGATATATATGCTAATATCAGGGAGGAATTGTAAAGAAAATCAGGAAAATGGAGGCAATTATGAAAACTTTCATATATATGGTGAGACACGGGGATTCACCGAAATTTGGAAAAGAAGAGACAAGAGGATTAACTGAAAAAGGAAAATCAGATGTTCAACGAATAACAGATGCATTACAAGGTGAGGAAATCGACGTTGTTATCTCGAGTCCATACAATCGCTCAATTCTAACTGTTCAGCAGTTAGCGAAGCAAATAGGACAAGAAGTTATAGTATTTGAGGACTTAAAAGAGAGAATTTTTATTGCTGAAGAGGAACGAATGTCGGATAAAGAATTATTCCCTTTGATAGAAAAGTCATTCATAGATCCCGACTTTGCTTTAAAGGGAGGAGAGTCGAATGTCGAATGTCAGAAACGTGCTATAAAAGTTTTAAAAGAATTATTAAACACCTATCGAGGACAGAAAGTAGTATTAGGCACTCATGGGGCTGTAATGACTTTGATGATGGGGTATTATGACAGTAAGTATGATTTGAATTTTTTACTACAGACATCAAAACCAGATATATATAGAATGGAATTCAATGGGCAGGAATTGGTGGAAGTTAAAAAATTGTGGGAAATTTCATAGATTGACTTTATTCATCCATAGCTTACCTAAATGACGTGTATTATAAGAAAAAGGGTTACTGCGGTAACCCTTTTTCTTATGGCATTGACGGGGGTTGAGTTCAACAATATAAAAATTCGGTTTCTTAACGTACAAAACTCACGTTTAGTTCTTGCTATCCCGAGATGAAATGGGAGGGAATGTTTTTGGGCAGGATATTTTTAAAGTTATTTTTTAAATCAATCCTATTTGTTTTCTTATGCGGTATTGTTGTTTTTTCTATATTTCAGATTATTTTTGTCTGGAGTGTTTCGACAGGATTAGGAAGAGATGATATAGTCGGGTTTTCAGATAATAAGTATGTAATTGGTCGTCCACCTGTAAGCTATAATTTATATAAAAAAGATAGTGGGGAAACTATATTAGATAATGTTATTGGTTATAAAAAAGGAAAAACTAAAAGCTATATTCGGAATGAAATTGAATTTGTAGTGATAAATGAGACAAAGGGTAGCTATGAATTGTATAAAATAGAAAAGGCTTCAGAAAAGGATATAGAACGACTGAAAGAAATGAAGAAATTAGAATAAAAGAGACTATCTGAAATGTAAAAATGTCCACTTGTTATTGTTAGATCTAAAAAATGGTTTAGACTGATAATCGGGTTTTATTTTATGAAAAGAATTATTATTAAAATAAAGTATTAGGGGTTCAGTCCTATGCCCTCAAGCTAATATTTTGAAGTGTCCTCAAAACGAAAATTTTCTTCGTTTTGGGGAACTACCAATTTCTTAAGTTGATGGATGTGTGATACTACCCCTAGAAATATAGAACTCTTTTTTCGATTTTTGATGATATCATTTTAATTAAATATATAGAATGATTTAGAAATATGATTTAAAATTGGAAGGGCGTATAAAATATGAAAAAAAAATTAACTAAAATTACAATGATAAGCGGTATTATTATAATAATTTATAATTTAACTAAATGGTATTTAGTTCAATTAGTTACACCATTTTTCATGCCGTTTGTTAGTATTGCAATTTATGGGTCATTTTTTATAATATTTATTATAGGAATTATAAACTTTATAAAATGTAAAAACTGGAAACCTTTAGTTATACAATTAATCATAATTATTATTTGTATATATGTGCCTTTTGTAAAAATATATATGAAACTAGATTTTATAATTTATAAAGAAGATCGTAAACAAGTAATAGAACTTATAGAACAAAAAAAGTTAATTCCAAATGTTGAGTATAATAGTAAGATGATTCATTTACCTAAACAATTTGTATCAACTTCCAAAAATGGTGGGGATGTATTGGTTCAAGAAAAAGAAAATAGTACTTTAATTTTCTTTTATACTTATCGTGGTATATTAGATAATTTTTCAGGTTTTATATATTCGTTTAATGATATAAAACCAATTAAGTCGGATTTTAATAGTGATTTTAAAGAAATCATAAAGGTAGAAAAGAATTGGTATTATGTAACATCATATTAAAAAATAAAATTTGATTTGAAGCCTTTGTATTCTTCGTTGGAGCTATTTATTCGTTTAAATTATATAGATAGGAATTTAAATTATTCACTTACAAAAAACAATAAAAACAGTAGTGATTTTATGCACTACTGTTTTTTATTGCCTCTTTCATATTTATAATAAATAAAAAGTACTTATTAATGTTTTAAAAGTGGTTTTAACTTGATGTTGATGTGACGGAACCTACAAATTTTAAAACTGTCATTGTGATTTCCATATTATTTCCTCCTCTGTTGTTGATGCTAATGATTTATCTTTATGCTTTTATTGTAGTGAGCGCTTCCATTTTTAACGATACATTTTTATATTCAATATTACATATAGGGAGGTAACGAAATATCATATTTTCTCATTAAGGGGTCTCGCCACATCACCATCAAGCTAAGACAAACAAATACCCCAAAACGAGAAAATTGACATCTTCAGGCGAAAATGGGCAATTTTTTTGTTTTGGGGTATTATAAAAATCTTAAGTTGATGGGCATGTATGGTGACCCCTTGTAGGGATTCCTACAAGTTCTTTTTGTTTTTCATTTTAAATAACCTACAATAGATCTTTAAAAGAAACTAAAGATCTTAATTTAGGAAATTTGTTATTACACCGTCTTCAACATGTTTTTTGAACTCTTTTTCATTCACCTTATTAGTTTGATAAACTCTCTATACGGGGTTCATCCGAGATATATGTAATTTTGAGCCATAGTTTGTATTTTATCTCCATTATCCGATTATCCTGTAACAAAAAGCGATTGTAATAATAATGTTGCGGATTATTTTTGATACAGTATTTTGATACAGCAAATTTAACAGTTAGGGTAGTTCATATTTCCAAATACAAGATGTAACAAAATCCAACAAAAAATTATTTTTTGTTACATTAGATGGCGTGTTATAATGAGTTATCGTTAACTTTAAGAGAATCAAATCTACATATGTGAGGAGTCTAAATGAATTTATCTCAGGAAAAAAACCTAGAACTTATGATGCATATTATTACTTTATTATCTTTCATCATTCTCACTTTTTTTAGCATTACAATTTTTTATATACCCTTAATTTTTTATTTCATATTCAAATCAAAAAAACTTCGTATAATTGCTATTGAAACGGCTGTTTATCAGCTATTCACTTGGATTATTGTATGGATATGGAATACTTTTGTAATGAGGACTTTAATGCTTTCTATGTTCCATTCCGATATCAATGTGAGTAATATGTCCATGATATTGTGGACAGCCCCAATTTATATAATCCTAACTATTTTGTTATTTTTCGGGCCACTTAAAGGAATATTAAGTGTATTACAAGGGAAAGATTTTCATTATCCTATTATCTCCAAATGGATTAGCAAGTAAAAAATAAATAAGGAAGAATCCAACAAATTATGGATTCTTCTTTATTTTGTATTTATTGTCTATTTATGAAATATAAACTCATATTTTGTGTTTATATGCTAGTTGTATTTATAATTGAGATATTTTTTAACTTCTAAAAATACTTAAAATAAGCATCGCTAAACCGCTTAATGCCATAAAGGTAAAAGCACTATAACCAAAAATTCGAATCCATTTTGGTAATTGATTCATGTTAACTTTATTTGTAGGGACTCCTTGTATAGAAAACATCATTTCTTGGTCTCGATCCCTATTATTTTGTTGTTGGTACATAAACTCATCACCTTTCTGGCTATTTTATTTATAGTATATCATGTTGGCTGTAGTTATATATAATTCGACAAATTGTTTTTATTTAAAGAACTAATAATAGGGGGCCCGCTACATCGCTATCAAGCTAAGAAAAAGAAATGCCCGATGCCCATCTAGCTAAGAAAAGCAAATATCCAAAAACAAAAAATGATCTGACTTCTCAAAATAGTTTCACAGAAAAAAGAAAAGCAGACTCCCATAAAAGAGCCTGCCTTCCCTGCTTTGTAAAATTAAGAAGCTTTACGTACGTTTGAAGCTTGAGGTCCACGTTGACCTTGCTCCAAATCAAAAGTCACTGCTTGACCTTCTTCTAAAGTTTTGTAACCTTCGCCTTGAATCGCTGAGAAATGAACGAATACATCGTCTCCACCTTCACGTTCGATGAATCCGAAGCCTTTTTCGCCATTAAACCATTTTACATTACCTTTTTCCATTTGTATTGCCTCCTAGTGTGTAAACACACACAATGTAATACTATCCTTGCTCTCAGTGATCATAAAGGTGAAAAGTTACAAATCCTTTACACCGAACAAAAATAATTAATTTTAATAATAACATTTTTTGTAATAAATGTAAAGGTGAAGAAAAGACATTAAGCTCACTATTTCTTTATGATAATCATTGACGTATATGGGGTATGTGTAGCAGTGGAACAAAATCACGCAACAAACACTAGTGGACATTCATTTTAAGGGTTATTTCTTATATTAGTGGACATAAAATAGCTATTTTATGCCCACTAATGCTTGTTGCTTTATCCTGTTCCATTACTATACATACCCTTGTTAGAAAATGAAACTTTGTTCGATAGCCGTAAATTTCGTGAAATGTGTGACATGGGTCGGTTGATGGAAGATCAATTTTTATCTTTGCTTTCCTATGTTGCAGATCAAGAGCGTAAAAAAATCCATCAGCGACGAGCAGAAGGGATTGCTGTAGCTAAATCTCAAGGGAAACATTTAGGACGTCCTCAGGTGAACCTTTCAACCCTAAGCAAACAACAAATGCATATGATAGAAGAAACTTATTCTTAATGGAAAAGTGGAGAAATAACAGCTACTATGTTTATGTAAATGTTAGAGCTAAAGAAAAACACGTTTTATAAAATAATGAAGGAATATGAGGAAATAAAGTAGGATCTCTCTTATTAGAAATCCTACTTTTCTTTATTTATAAGAATCTTGATGTTTTTGTATCAGAATAGTATTGTGTATATCGAAAAAAATAAAAGACAACTCCAATTAAGAGTTGTCTTTTGGTGTAATAAAATCCCCAAAATATGAAAATATACAAACGAATATAATACGTTATGATTGATATTATAACAAAACCGAAGAGTATTGAGAATAAAAAGAATGTTGTAATGATTTTTTAAGGTTTTAGTTAAAAAAGCCCCGAAAATAAACGTTTTAAAGGGTTTCCTTTAAATATAATTATTGTATTTCGAGAGGTTCATTATAAATCTTAGCTATATATTTTACAAAATCAATGACGGGATAGTGTATGAATGAACGGTGCTGCGTAAAACGAACCCCTGCTTTTTCCATTTTCGAAATGAGTTGTTCAACTTCCAACTCTTTTTGTTGTATTCTATTATAATTTTGATATACAATGTTTTTCCATTGATAGGAAGAGCCATGAAAATAACTCTCTCCTTTTACCCTGTGACTAAATATAATTTCTATTTTTTCTCTACGTTGTTTTTCCCTCATATGCGCTTCCGTTGACTGCATGTTTATCGCCTCTTCCTTTTGTGTTGTATGCTATTTCACAAAATTTGGTCTAACTCATCATAGCCAATGTACATTGATCTTGTTGGGAATTGTAGTTTAAGGCTATCTCATCAACTGTATTTTACATCTAAATAGGTTGATTGTTTGTATAAAATACTATCAATACTTATTATAAAACGATTCTTTATAGTCATGCATCTTTTTACACTCAACAAGATTTACAACATGACGAGTATCATCATCCATGAATGTTACCCTCCGTATCCCTTTTTATATGAAGAAATCATATGAAAACATAGCGTTCATAAAAAATTTTGTTACAAATTTTTTATGTTTAACTTAAAAAAAGGAAAGTAATATTTATTTGTAGAAAATTTTTAAGGATAAAAATAGGATGAATATCCATGGTAAGAAAAGGGGGCACTCGTATGCTAACGAATGATTTAGATTTTCGATTAGAACCACGTTTAAAAGAAATGTATGAACAACATAAAATAAGAGCGCAGAAGATAGACTGGGGTTATCATGAGTTTTTGCCATGGGATAAGGGAATGGACTTTAAAAGAGTTCCTTGGGATGAAAGTCAAGTTAATCTTCCTTCTGGTGTAATTACGGCCATTGAAACAGCTTTATTAACAGAAGTGAATTTGCCATGGTTTACAACGTATTTATCTGCGACTTTTAAAGGATCCCTTTCTGTTATTACAGACTTCATTCATACTTGGACCTCAGAAGAGGATCAACATTCGAATTTATTGGAGACATATTTACTACTCACTCGAAGTGTGAATCCTAAGCGAATCCATGAATTAAGAAAGTCAGTCGTTGAGGGTGGATTTGAGCCTGATTTTCATACACCAATAGAAGCCATGACGTATACGACGCTACAAGAACTTGCAACGATGGTGTTTTACAATAATGTTGCTAAGGTTGCAAGTAAGCATGATTCAGATCTTGCTACATTATTACGCCGTCTTGCAAAAGATGAAACACTTCATTATGCGTTTTATCGAGACGTTATTCGAATTCATTTAGAATTGGAACCAAATTATTGCTACCATATTGCCAATGTAATTAGGAATTTTAAAATGCCAGGTGCAGTCATGCCTGATTTTGAAAATAGAATGGCTGTGATTGCAAAAGAAGCAAACTATGGACCACTACAATATTTTGATCAAGTACTTGATGTAGTGGTTGAGTATTGGGGGTTAAAAGACTTACGACCAATTGCCCCCCTTGCAGAAAAAGCAAGAATTGAGATTTTGGAGTACCACACAAGATTGAAAAAAATAAGGGATCGATTTGGTCGTTTTCAAGGGAAAACAGATCTACGTTAATGAGTAGAGGTTTCAGAATATGCGAGGGGAAATTCCCCTTCCCTTTATTGGAAATCTAACACATTCCTTATGGTTTTTGTGCTGGTTTTATTTAATTTGATTTTAAAAGAAAAAATAAATTGACAACAAAAATAATTTTATGATATTATAAAATTTTTGATAAAAAACAACATATGTGTTAAGCTTGAGAAGGTTACCACATATGGAGGTGGATTATATGTTTCAAATTGGCGATAACATTGTTTATCCAATGCACGGAGCAGGTATAATTGAAGCCATAGTAGAAAAAGAATTCTCAGGAAAAAAACAACAGTATTATGTCATAAAAATGTCAATCAGTAATATGCAAGTCATGATTCCTACGGGTAAAATATTGAATTCGAATATACGCCCAGTTACTGATATACTTGCATTAAAACACATTATACACATTTTTCAGCATGAAGAATCCTGTAAATTACTGCCGTGGAAACAAAGGCATAAAGTGAACACGGACAAAATAAAAACAGGTGAAATACAAAAAGGTGCTGAAGTTGTACGGGATTTAATGCGTATGAAGAAAGAAAAAGCACTCAATACAAGCGAAAAAAAATTGTTGGATGATGCATATAGATTTTTGGTCAGTGAACTAGAATTAATTAAAGGAATCACTGAAAATCAAATAAAAAGTTTCTGTTAAGGTTCATTATAAATAATGTATTATATCCTCTGAAAACATTCTAAATCTTTCGGGAATATGATGAGTATTAAAAGCGAATCATTTCAAAGACATTCAATTTCTTCAACTCACTTTTAGAGTAGGAACCTCTTTTGTTATTACTTCAATCTAATCCATTTTTATTTTCAAATTTTTTTTACAAACGTTCGAAATTTCATCAAATAACTCAATTAAATAGTCACTTGATTTTTGCAATCCTGATTCACACTGGCACGGACAAGGAGCCGTAAGGATGAAAGAGAGGTAGGGCTTTCATTGTTTTAGGTAATATACTATCTAAGTCATTATTTCTAGAAGAAAAAACAATTAATTTAACCGCTATCTTTAAGAGTTTCTTACATCTAATGAGACAGTGTTTAGTAATTGTTTATCTTTTTTACGTAAAATTGATAAACGAACTGGTAACGCTATATGGTCAACTACAAAAAAATGGTTTCCAGAGCAGGAAACCATTTTAAATTTTATTTACATACAAATAGTAAATTAAGTAATAAGAAGGAGTTCACACATGAAAAAAATGTTAACAAAAGAATTAAGTAATGAATTAAAGAAGCGAGAAGGGATCATCTCTATTACAGTTGAGCCTTATGAAAAAATCGAAGTTGGTGGAATTCGTGTAGATGGACCAGCTGTAATTCTAATTAATCAAGAATAGCTAAAAATAGTTTCATGCAAGAAGAAAAGGATCAGCCTTTAAGAGAAGGGAGGATCCTTTTTGTTTGCTGCTACTTTTATTTAAGGTGTTGGGTTTAAAAGGAAGGAGAGGGTTTGGATTATCATGGTAGAAAGCTTAATATTGGTAGGGTTTCTTTTTACGTTATATAAATTAGTTGATAAAAAAACAAACTAATTTATATAACGATATATTGTTTCCTTTTTTAGGACGAAATGTATTTGATAGTGAAATGGATAATTTAAAGGAGGAATTTAGATGGATGCAAGGAAAGAACGCATAAAATACGAAAAGATGTCAAAGAATTATGACCGTATTTATTCAGTTTCGTTTATCCTATTAATTATACTTGTTTGTAGTAGTGTAATTATCATAGGAGCTACAGGAGGAAAATATGGAGTGTTTTTATTGTTAGCAATTTTACTTAATGCACGTATTACGAAGGAATCTCAAAAAAAGTATGAGCACTATTCTAATAAAGGGCGTATTTAAAATGATATATATCCAGAAAGGAACAACCTAGATGTATATTCAAAATATCCCTTTATCATCTCCTATTAACTAGTAAAAGTAACTTTATATAAATCATTTTTTTAGCAACGTAGAAATAGAAACCGCACTCTATTAAAATGGTATTTTCGTTTCTATAATGAATTATCCTTCTAGTATATTTATAAGATTTATATCATATATTAGTAGAAAGAATGCAAGTTAGAAAGGAGTCTTATAGAATGAGTTATTCGAAAGGAAATGACTTGAGTGAACAACATATGGTAAGTGTGCCTAATCCCTATGTATATCAGACATTACAATCAGTAATTGGTAAACATGTGGTTATTGAAACTGTAAGAGGCAATATAAGAGGTAAATTAAAGGATGTGAAACCAGATCATTTGCTCATTGAAGATACGGCGCCATATATTGTACGCATTCAACAAATTGTATGGATTATGCCAAAGCAATAATCAAATTTATAAAAAATTAATGTCATAGTCCACCAAGTAAAAACACAGGGTTTTATCTCTGTGTTTCTTCAAATTTCCGTTTTTGAATATATGCTTGAGCATGAATAAGTTCTTCCTGAAGCTCTTTTAATTCTTTTGTAGATTCGGATTCAATAGCCATGTAAGTAGTAACTAAACTAATCATCATATCCATCTTCTCTACTATATTTTGAATGACTTGTTCAGATTGCTCTTTTTGAGGGTGTTGTATTGCTATTAATACATTTTCTATATAATTGTTCTTTCTTTGCTGGATATCATAAATAAACTGTTTTGTGTTTGAGTTCATTTGTTTTCCCTCCGTTTTGGATATATCTTCATTCTATCATATTTGAATAGAAAATATTGAATGGGCCGTTCTTACTTGCAATATTCATCGGTTAAAGGGATACAGCCGAGATACGTGTAAAAATAGGCCATAGCCTTACTTTTTTTCCAACTATGACCTATTGAGCTTATAGGGGAAGCACCATCCATCAACTTAAGAAAAGTAAACACCCCAAAAACAAAAAATGAGCTGACTTCTCAAAATAACTAACTGTAGAGAAAGAAAAATTTCATTTAGTGCGTACTTCAAAACCTTAGCTTGATGGCGATGGGGTCACCATATCAAAAAAGATAATTGTGCGTTTAGACATATTTTCAACCACTTCCTATTCGTTAAGGAACTCGTTATTTTTTTACAGTTTTTTATAATGAAATTCTAAATAACTAATTATAATAGGTGAAAAAAACGATCAATAGTTGGGGTACGGAAAGGATTCGAATTTACATTCTTTCTCAATACATATCATGGATAAATAAAGTGAAATATGGGTTGGGTCTATGTCTCATGTTGTGTTAATCCTAACAATAACTAAGGGTACATAATATGCTTTCATACCATTGAATAATTTTGTTATAGAAGGGATGGAGATTTAAATGGCTCAAATTGTTGGTATTGATAGATACCTTTGTACTGGGGCTTTAATCTATATGCGTGAGGGCCTTTCCCTAAGTCTTTTCAGGAAGTAAGGATCGGTAAGCAAACACTTATACAATATGAATAGAGGAGAGGAATGCCTTATGAAAATACGTAGTCAAATTACATGTGCAAGTCTGGCCCTTTTAATAGCTGGAAGTTCCCTGTTATATACAACATCAACCTCAATTGTAAAGGCAGAGCCTACTCAAAATGTATCTATTTCGTTACAAACAAATACTCAACGAGATCGTACTTCCGTCAAGCAAGCAATGCGGGATACATTGCAACTTGGATACCCGGGGATACTTGCTAAAACTTCTGAGGGTGGAAAAACGTGGGGATATGCCGCTGGAATAGCGGATCTGAGAACCAAGAAACCAATGAAAACAGATTTTCGCTTTCGCATTGGGAGTGTGACGAAGACGTTCACCGCAACAGTTGTACTTCAATTAGTTGGAGAGAATCGCCTGAAGCTAGACGACTACATCGAAGACTGGTTGCCTGGTGTCATTCAAGGAAATGGATATGATGGTAACAAGATTACTATTCGGCATATATTGAACCATACAAGTGGTATCGCTGAATACTCAAGGTCAAAAGACGGTGATTTTACGGATATAAAAAAATCGTATACGGCTGAAGAGTTAGTGAAGATGGGGGTTTCTCTCCCTCCAGACTTTGCCCCAGGAGAGGGCTGGTCTTATTCAAACACAGGATACGTATTACTGGGCATTCTTATTGAAAAAGTAACCAGAAACAGCTATGCGGAAGAGATTGAAAATCGGATTATTGAACCACTTGAATTGTCGAATACATTCCTACCAGGCAATTCAAGTGTTATTCCAGGCACTAACCATGCCCGTGGATATGTCCAACCAGACGGAGCAAGTGAGCTAAAAGACGTTACTTATTATAACCCAAGTGCAGGTAGCTCTGCTGGAGATATGATTTCTATTGCTGACGACTTAAACAAATTCTTCTCTTACTTGCTCGGTGGCAAATTACTGAAGGAACAGCAACTAAAACAAATGCTTACTACTGTGCCTACAGGAAAAGAAGGAATGGATGGATATGGTCTTGGAATCTATGAAACTAAGCTTCCAAGCGGTGTCTCGATATGGGGACACACAGGTGGCATTCTAGGGTTTACTACCTTTGCTGGGGGTAAACTTGGAGGCAAGCATACGTTGGTTGTCAATTGGAATAGTTTGGGTAGAACTGACAGTCCTAATCCTTTTAAAAAAATTTTACTTGCTGAATTTAGCAAGTAGGAAAAAAGGAAAAATTTATCGTTTTTTCATAGTTAAAAATATACTTTTCTGGTTCAAAAACCCCAACTTATTTTCAAGAAAAATTTGGGGCTTTTTTTGTTTTGGTGGCATTTATTCTTCTTAAAATGAAAGTAAACTTTTGGGTAAAAGTTTACTTTGGAGTTTTGAATCATTTTATAACTAATTTTGCAAAAAATTTCTCAATATAGATATAATTGCTAATTATAGTTATAATATTCAAAATTAACAAAAATAAATTATAATAAAAATATGATGGTTATTCCCTTTGTTTACTCCTTGTGCTAAAGATAAGATTGTGTTCCCGATCTTATCTTTTTTCTTTGTAGATTTTTGATACAAAAAAAGAATCCTTATAACAAGGATTCTGCAACAGGAAATAACAAAATATAAACGATTGTAGCATATATAAATTTAGTTCTTATTATAATGGTAATCCTTTGGCTACTCTATTTTGATATTCTTTAAGGGGCAGTGTAACAGATTTATTTGGTGCATCTATTGGAGTTGCTTTAACATATATCTCAGAATAATGACCACCTTCACCGCTAAACTCAGATTGAATATCTACTACTGGTATTTGTATATTTTTATTATCTGGTTGTAGATAAGATTCAAAGTTCAAATATGATGGTGTTGGTTTTGAACCATTCGTAAGTAAATAATACACTTTTGAATTGTAAAAATTAGGACGTGATTCCTGCCACGTCCATCCATATCCATTTTGATCATAGTAGGATAGTTTCGGAACATGAACTGTTGATTTTGTTTTAAATGTTCCTGAGAAATTAGCGGCTTTCACTATACCAAAATATGTTGTGGTATAACCAGCCTTACAAATTACAGGCTGTGATTTAAATATAATTTGTTCTTCATGAGTAGATGTGTTAGAACTTGTATGAGTATAATTAAATTCAGATGAAAGTGTAATCTCTTGACCGCCTTCAGCAACAAAAGGAATTTTAACTGCTAACGTTGATTTTGAAGATACTCCTAATTTAACCCCTTCTTGGTTTGAATAGGTAAAAGACTCTGTTGTTTTGATACTTTTTTCAGGAGAATACCATGTTTGGTCTACTAATCCATCATTTTTGTATGATAGTAGTTCTATTTGTTGTGTAGGTCCCCAACTATCAAAATGTGCTGTTATATCTAAGTTATTAACATCAGTATGATATTCGGGCTTAGATACATATTTAGTTGCAGTATTTGGATTAGCTGCAGTACCTTCTGGAGTCATTCTATCTTTTATATCTTGTATAAACTTATCTTCATTATAAACATTATCACTCTTTGTATTAACATTTAATATTGTACTTTTTGTAGCATCTGCAAAAGAAGTAGTAGGCATACTTACTACTCCTATACTTAACATACATGCGAATGGCATCATTACAGCCATTTTTTTATATGATTTCATCAATATTCTACCTCTCTTAATAGATTTAGCATTATGCTATTAATATATCTAATTGACGGAAAATACTCAATATTCCGTTTAATCTGTCACTATCGG
Organism: Bacillus sp. GW823-FHT06A11; assembly: GCF_058795355.1. Taxonomy (NCBI): domain Bacteria; kingdom Bacillati; phylum Bacillota; class Bacilli; order Caryophanales; family Bacillaceae; genus Bacillus; species Bacillus sp. GW823-FHT06A11. Next base: position 314,177 of record NZ_JBXAHS010000005.1, read on the forward strand.
ATAAAATTAACTAGTTTTTTAGGTTTTATTACATATATGCATCTAGAAATATGTTAATTTTTTTTGTTAATGTCATATTTAAGATAAAAAGATATATAGAAATTAAGAAATCTACTGTTAATTGTCATAAATTCTACAATGTTTTTAAATGGGTTTATCTTTCTGGCGTACCGCCAGCATTTCGGAAAAAAACCACGCTAAGCCAAAAATACAATAAGCTGTCCATATGGACAGCTTATTTACATAATTATCGTTATCAGAAGTTGATCAACATCAGTTTATTCGTCTTATAAAATAGAAAACTAAGGAGGACAAAGTAATAGGAAGACTAAATTTAATAAAATCCATTATAGAATAAGATACATATGCTCCAGATAATCCAATGTATATTAAATATGTATAGGAAACACCTAATAATATAAACAGGGGAATCCCAATACTTAATTTATAACTTATTTTTATTTTTCTATAAGAAAATTCTCCTAGTAAACAGCCTATAAGTACAGGTATGCTCCCATACATAATGTAAAGAAGAGTCATCGACCAGGGGGAACCAAATGATGCTTTCATACCTTCAGAGTTATTTATAAATTCCAAATTAGATGTAAATATAGAAAAAAATATAAGACATACTAAGTAACTAACTATAAATTTTTTCATTTCTATCCCCCATATTATTCACAATGATATCTTTATTATATACAGTTACTCTTATCTAATATAGATAAAATGCAATATGTATATTGTATTCATGCTCGGTTAACATAACGTCCTATTATTAATAGCAAATAAAAAGACTTGTCTTTTTTTATAAAGGACAAGTCTTTTTAAAATTCTTCATCAAAAATGATAAATAATCTTACCAATGTTTGCGATTACTATGACAACAAATAATAAAACATTTACATTTTCTATGATGTCTACATCTACAAGAATCATTATCATGTTTGTGTTTCCACCAGTCGTTATGATCCTCACATTTACTAGAACGACTACTATGTTTCCACCAGTCGTTATGATCCTCGCATTTACTAGAATGACTACTATGTTTCCAACAGTCATTACTCCAACTCATTTTTATACCTCCTCTCAAACAAGAGTTATATTATTCTATGTTTTAATAGAAAAAATGCTTGTTTGATAACCTATAGTGAATTTTATAAAAAACTTCTACGAATATTTATTCAAAGGGAGTTAACATAACATAAAATTATCGGTAGCAAGAAAAAAGCGAATTCCCTTTGAAAGTAGGGTTTCGTCTTTTTCTTTTTCTATAACCCTATTCATCTTTTTATACATTCCTGTCCTGGCGTGTGTTCAGGGCTCTTGTTTGTTACTGCATTAGCCAAAAAACTGTATAAAATCTTGCATACTCTTAGCGTGGGGTTTTTCCAAAATGCTGGCGATACCCCATGCCCATCAAGTTAACAAAAGCGAATACCCCCAGGACGAAATTTTCGTACATTTTTGACAAAAAACTGCTTATTTTTTTGTTTTGGGAAGTATCCGTTTCTTAAGTTGATGGAGTTAATGGTGATGTGGCGATAAATACTATAGGTTTTATGTGTGTACCTATGTGAATCGCTCCCCTTACATTCATAAAATGTAGTTAGACATAGTATTGAGAGTATTCCTTGTGATAAAACGACATTGAAACAGGTCTTTCTTTACTACTTCAAACAAAAAAGTTTTGAAAGAACCTACTGAAGTAGAGATAGTTTTATAAAATTCATTTGTAGTGTTATATAGAATCAAAAAGGATATTTATACCATATTTGAATTGTTTTATGTTAAAATTATTCTGAATATTAATATTATTGTCAGGAGGATTATAAATGCTTACACCAGAACAAATCTCCAACTTATTTAGAAACTTTTCAGAAAAAGAATGTAAAGGGTCGAGCGATTTATATGAAAATTTATCATTAAGAATTGCAGAAGATGAGGAAATTCTTGCATTAGTGTCACATGCACAAATTGGTCAGCCTATTCCAAATTTATTATTTGGTGCCGTTCACTATTTATTATTGAAAGGCAACAGTCATGTATTAAAACAATACTACGGTAGCCTCGTTTCAACTCCAGAAAAAGATTTAGACCAGGCATTTCACCATTTTAAAGATTTTTGCCAGCTTCATAGAGAAGAAATTATTGCTATTTTAAAAACGAAGTTAGTACAGACAAACGAAGTAAGAAGATGTACATATTTATATCCGAGTTTTTGCTATATGTTTAATAAAGTTAATAAACCTTTAGCATTAATTGAAATCGGAACAAGCGCTGGTTTACAATTATTTTGGGATCAATATTGTTATTCGTATGGGACAGAGAAAGTGTATGGTAACATAAATTCTAAGGCTCAATTAAAATCGGAAATAAAAGGTGAAAATCAACCATTTCTTTTACAACAAAGCCCTCCTGTCACAGAAAGAATTGGACTAGATTTACATATAAATGATTTGAATGATGAGGAAGATTATTTATGGTTACGCTCGCTCATTTGGCCGGAGCATAAAGAAAGGCTTGAAATGTTCGATCATGCAGCAACTTATTTAAAAGAACAATCAGTGAAACTTATAGAAGGCGATGGGGTATCTCTTCTTTCTGAAATTGAAGAACAAATTCCAGAGGATTCAGTGATTTGTGTTTTCCATACACATGTAGCGAATCAAATACCAGAGAGTGAAAAGCATAAACTAGTAAAGCAGATTAAAGAAATTGGTGCGAAACGAGATGTTTTCCACCTTTACAATAACATGTGGGATAGAGATCTTCATCTTGATTATTTTATTAATGGTAAAGAATACAATGAAACGGTCGGAGAAACGGACGGTCATGCACGCTGGTTTAGCTGGGGATTAGAGAATAAATCTTTGTGCTAAATTTAGATGTACAGTAATATTTTTAAAGTAGTTGGGGTCACTATATATCACTATCAATCTAAGATAAATTTATATCCATAATTCACAGAAAACGTTATTCTTTTTGTAGAAATATACAGAAAGGATGGCGTTTTTTTATGAATCTATCGATTCAAAATGGGTTTCATTTGTTCGCCGAAGAACTACAGCGATATCTATCTCCATATGTTCTTCAACAACTCGCACAGGAAACAGGGTTTGTAAAACGTAAAAGTAAGTATGGCGCACGCGATTTGGCTGCTTTATGTATTTGGATTAGTCAACATGTAGCAAGTGATTCTCTCACTCAATTATGTAGTCAGCTTTATGCAAATACAGCTACACTCATAAGTCCAGAAGGACTGAATCAACGCTTTAATCCAGCAGCTGTCGCATTTCTTCGAGAAGTTTTTACTTCTCTTCTCACACAAAAACTCTGTTCAAATCACTCACTTTCTGCACATATAATCTCTACTTTCAATCGTATCCGTATTCTAGATGCAACAGTGTTTCAACTGCCTGATCAATTCGCCACTGACTATCAAGGTTCAGGTGGGAGTAGTAATAAGGCAGGCGTGAAAATCCAATTGGAATACGATTTACTTAATGGTCAATTCCTTAACGTGCAGCTTGGACCAGGAAAAAATAATGATAAAACATATGGTACCATCTGTCTTAGAACCGTAAAAGCAGGCGATTTGTGTTTACGTGATCTTGGTTACTTCGATTTAGGAGACTTACAAGCCATTCATGATAAAGAGGCTTACTATATCTCGCGGTTGAAGTTGAATACACGCATTTATATCAAGAACCCTGAACCAGAATACTTCAACAATGGTACGTTAAAAAAGCAAACAGAATACATCCAGCTTGATATGACACAAATGCTGTCTGGTCTAATCCCTGGTGAAACGATGGAAATCCCCGAGGCATACATTGGCCAAAATCAGAAACTTCCAGCACGTGTCATTATCCATCGTTTAACCGATGATCAAACACAAACACGTCTGAAAAACCAAGCGATACGTGAAAAGAAGAAAGGCATTGTCATGAAGGATAAAAGTAAACGTTTAATGGGCATGAATGTATATATTACGAATACGTCACTAGAAGAAGTACCGACGAACTACGTGCATTCACTATATTCACTTCGTTGGCAGATTGAAATTTTGTTTAAAACGTGGAAATCATTCTTTGAAATTGATGAATGTCAAAATATAAAAAGAGAACGCCTAGAGTGCCATTTATATGGACAACTCATTGGCATTCTCCTCTGTTCTTCTACGATGTTTCAAATGCGTCAGTTTTTGTTTGAAAAGAAAAAGCAGGAGCTGAGTGAATATAAAGCGATTTATATGATTAAAGATTACTTTCCATTACTGTTTCAAGCGATATCCGTTGGCACAGAAGAACTTTTAAAAATTCTGCATCGCCTTTATCAACTGCTCAAAAAGAACGGCCGTAAATGTCATCGGTATAAGAAGATGACCGTCTTTGATATTCTAGGGATTGTGTATAAAACGACAGTGAAGGATAGACAAGCTGCCTAGCGAAAAAATCGCGTTTTAATAGGCTTCTTTAGCATGCCTACTTTTTTATCACTTGCTAGTTTTAAAACAAGAATCATTTCGTATCTAGTAATTTATTTGATTAGCTTGATGGGCATGTGGCGATACCCCATGCCCATCAAGCTAAAAAATGCAAATACCTCAAAACAAAAAATGAGTATTTTGTTACAAGTTAGTACAAAATTTCGTTCTGAGGTACTATAAAATTTTAGATTGATGGGCATGTATGGTGAGGCCTAATAGTGAACACTTCAAGAGTGGCTATATATCCTTATGACAAAATGCTGTAGAAAGCTTAAGAATTCTTAAGAACTTTTCCCCCTTTTTTTTAAGATTTGGACGCTAGTGTATAATTATGAATTCAAACCTGTGGGTGGATTAAGTATGAAAATAATTCATTTTCTTATTTTTGTATATAATGAACTAGAAATCAGTTGGTGTAGCCCTTTCAATTTCAAGGTTTATTGGAGTCAAAATAATTTAAGGAATTAATTTGAAGAAAATAAGATAGAAATGTTTCAACTGTTTATGTCTTTAGTTGTTCAATACGAGAAAAAATGTGGAGGAATCATATGGAGTTAAAAATTCTTATTGTTGATGATGATAAAGAGATTAGAAATCTTATCTCTGTTTATTTGGAAAATGAAGGTCTGAAAACTCAAAAAGCTGAAGATGCTATGGAAGCTTTACAATTGTTAGAAGAAAATGAATTTGATCTTATTATTTTAGATATTATGATGCCGAATATGGATGGTATTGAAGCTTGCATGAAGATTAGGGAGAATCGCAATATGCCTATCATTATGCTATCTGCAAAATCTGAGGATATAGACAAAATTCAGGGTCTAGCCTCTGGTGCAGACGATTATTTATCAAAACCGTTTAACCCATTAGAATTAATTGCTAGGGTAAAATCGCAATTAAGAAGGTTTAAAAAATACAATACGTCCATAGAACATAATAAAAGCATTCTAGAAATTGGTGACTTAACCGTGAATACAGATACTCGTCAAGTATGGGTAAGGGAAAAGGAAACAAGGCTCACTCCAAAAGAGTTTGCTATTCTCGAACTACTTGCCCGCAACAAAGGGATTGTCCTGAGTGTAGCAAAAATATATGAAGCAGTTTGGGAAGAGGTTTTTTATAAATCAGACAATACTGTCATGGTGCATATTACAAAAATAAGAGACAAAATAGAAGAGGATTCTAAACATCCCATTTATATTAAAACTGTGTGGGGAATTGGATATAAAATATGAAGAATGTTAGTTTTAGAAATAAGATCATTATAAAACTTCTTGGTGCTGTTGCAGTTAGTTTTTTTATTTCATTTGGTTTAACAATCCTCATTTTGGTATACGTCGTAGATCCATTATTTGTAAAACACGAAGAATTTGGTATCTTTGAAGCCAATTTGGCACTGTTTTTCTTATTCGCGTTCGCAATCTTTAACTTTATCATACTTTTTTTGATATTGGTTCGAAAGAAAATAGTATATTTGAAGCTCATTTCGGATAATGTAAATGATATTGCCAATGGAAAACTGGGTTTGACAATTGGGATTAAGGGGAAGGACGAATTGACCCAACTTGCTCAAAATATCAACTATATGTCTAAGGAATTGGAAAATACATTTGAACAAGAAAGACGATTAGAACGTACAAAAAATGAACTTATAACGAACGTATCTCATGATTTACGCACACCGTTAACATCTATTATTGGCTATATAGATTTATTAAAACGAGGGCAATACAACAATAACACACAATTACAGGAATACCTTGAAACCACGTATTCAAAGTCACAGAGACTGAGATATTTAATTGATGAGCTGTTTGAATATACTCGTTTATCAGGCATAGATGCTAAGTTAAATCTTAATGAAGTCGATTTATCTGGTTTGTTGGAACAAATAGTTGGAGAATACATTCCTATATTTGAAAAGGAAAGTTTAATCGTTCAAAAATCAATCACGGAAGAAACAATACCTATCTTCATAGATGTAGAAAAAATGGTACGTGTTTATGAAAATCTGTTTATGAATGCGATAAAGTACAGCATGAAACCATCGGCATTATTCGTATGTCTTGAACGAATAGGTAATAAAGCAATTTTGAAAGTGTCGAATAAAGTCGAGAAACCACCTGTTAGCGATCCTAATAAATTGTTTGAAAGATTTTTCAAGGGTGATAAGGCAAGAAAAAGTGATCAAGGAAATGGACTGGGGCTTGCTATCTCAAAAAGAATTGTTGAACTTCATCATGGTAATATACATGCAGAATATAAAGAAGGTTGGATATCCTTTATTGTTGAACATCCAATCGAATAGATTGGCTTATGGAATTACAGGTTCCATAAGCTTTTTTTTATAAACCTTAAGAATTCTTAAGGTTTTTTCAGGGTGTTTCCTAATTTTTATAGTTTATCATGTATGTATTCAAAGCGATGAGGTGAGTGGAGAAATTAAAATAAAATTTTCTTTACAGCTTCCAAGTGGATACATCGTGACAGCCTTATGGAAAAGGTAGATGCAACATGACTATTTTGTTAGTAGCAAATATGAATAGCAACTTATTTTAAAGAAATGAAAAAACAAACGTAGGAGGATATATATGACGAAACCAGTTGTAGACGTGAAAAACGTCCAAAAAGTTTACGGTAAAAAAGGTGAGAACCAATCACACGCGTTAAAAGGTGTTTCATTCTCAATTCATGAGGGGGAGTTTGTCGGAATTATGGGGCCATCTGGTTCTGGTAAAACAACATTATTAAATGTAATTTCAACGTTAGATAAAGCGACAGGCGGTGTTGTTGAAATTGCGGGTACGGATATTACGAAAATGAAGCAAGGTGAGCTTTCTGATTTCCGTTCGCAAAAATTAGGATTCATTTTCCAAGACTTTAACTTATTAGAAAATTTATCTATTTACGAAAATATTGCACTTCCACTTTCACTTCAGGGTGTCCCATCACGAAATATTGGACAGAAAGTAGAAAAGGTAGCTGATATGTTAGGAATTTCAGCAATCCTTCAAAAGTATCCATCTGAAGTATCTGGTGGACAAAAACAGCGTTCAGCAGCAGCACGTGCGTTAGTGCATGAGCCAGCAATTATTTTAGGGGACGAGCCAACAGGAGCGCTTGATTCTAAAAATGCAACAAGTTTACTGGATGCGATGACAAACTTAAATAAAGAACAAGGTGTATCCATTATGATGGTGACGCATGATCCTTACAGCGCAAGTTACTGTCAGCGTATTTTATTCATTCAAGATGGTGAGTTATATAAAGAAATTCATCGCGGTGGTACCCGTGAAGAATTCTATAAAGAAATTTTAGACGTGCTTGCAAACTTAGGCACACAAAAAGCGTAAGGAAGGAAGTTCAATCATGTTATTTAAACTTTCTATGTCAGGCCTAAAAAGTAAGTTGCAAGATTACATTGTTTTACTTGTTGGTCTTATTGTCTCTATTTCAACTTTTTATATGTTTCAAACGCTAGCATCCAATAAAACGTTCCTTGAATCTAATTCTTCTATTAGGGATATTGTGGCTGTCTTTAAAATTGGTTCCTTTTTGTTAGCGGTTATCACATTTTTCTATATTTTATATGCAAACTCTTTCTTATCAGCTCTTCGTCAAAAAGAATTTGGTATGTATATGATGTTAGGAGCAAAAAAGCATAAAGTTACATTACTTATGTTTATCGAAACAATCGTATTAGGCGCTGTGTCTCTTGCGATTGGAATTACAATTGGTGTAGGACTTGCAGAAGGTATCGGTCAACTATTAATGAAACAACTCGAGTTTGCTGGTGAAGGTTATAAAGCATTTTATCTACCATCAATAACTATTACTTGCGTCTACTTCTTTGTACTATTTATATTATCAGCAATTATGAATAGTATTAAATTATCGCGTATTTCTGTACTGCAACTTGTACATGCAGATGCACAAACTGAACGTGTCGCCGTAAAAGGAAAAATGACCGTTGTAGTTGCATTCCTTGGTATTCTTTTATTGGGTATTGGTTATGCATCATTGATTTATATGTCATATGTAAATCCGCTAATTGCTTTGGGATTAATGGCCGTTGGATTAATCACAGCAACCGTTGGTACTTACCTTATATTTGGATCACTTCTCCCAGTTATGATTAACAAGCTAAAGAGTAATAAAAAACATAGTGAAAAAGGCTTAAATGCTTTTACTTTTGCACAATTAAATTTCCGCATTAATGGTCTAACAAATGTGCTTGCAACAGTAGCAATCTTAGTGGCTCTTGGTGCTGGTGGAATTGCTTGTGGTATGGCATTTAAAAACAACATCCTAAAAACGACAGATCAAATGCGAATTTACGATTCAGTCATTCATAATCCAACAGCGGAAGAAAAGAAAATTTTGGGTGGTATCTTATTTCAAGAAAAACATGAATATCATTACAAAGTTGATGATAGGTATGTTTATTATCTTAAAGAAGATGTAGAAAAAAATCGTCCTTTCTTGCAAGGTATGAAAATAGAGAAAGTTTCAGAGGAAATACCCATTGGTGCATTTTCAATAAAACGGGTTCAAGGAGAGACGAACACAAAACAATGGATCCAGGCTTTCAGAACGATCCAGCCAGATTATATGTATCCTGATTATGAAATGAAAATTGTAGATCAAAACATATACGATGGTATGAAGGGTAAAGAAAGTACTGTGTTTATGGGGAGAACAGATGATTTTGGATCATACATAAAAGAATGGAAAAAACTTGATGAATTACAGATGGCAAAATATAAAAATGTGAGAGCGGAAGAATTGGATAGTAAGTATCAAGCGTATATTGTGAGTCATAATTTTGCCAGCGGACTAATATTTATGGGTTTTTTCGTTGGAGTTGCATTTTTAGCAATGATGGCAAGCTGCTTAATGTTTAAAATTCTATCCGGTGCATCCAAAGATAGTACACGTTATCAAATGCTTCGTAAAATTGGTGTTCGCAGGGAGTTATTAATACAATCGATTTATAAAGAGTTATTCTTCGTATTTTTAGTCCCAGAAATTGTGGGTATTGTTCACGTATTAGTTGGTATAAACATGTTCAGCGTTCTTTTGGCTGATCCGTACTTTCGTATTTGGCTACCAATTATTATTTTCGTAGTAATTTACTCGATTTACTACTTGATTACAGTTCAATTGTATAAAAGAATTGTACTTCCGAAAGAAAAATAGTTTTACAAAACATACAAAATTTTAAACTCAAAAAACCAGTGATATCCTACACATGTACTAGTATCACTGGTTTTTTATATGGAAATTTGATGGTCAATTTGACAAATTATAAAAAATTACAAGCTCAGTTTTACATTTTCCCAACGATATTTTTGTAAAATTATCTTTCTTTTCCCTCTGTTTGATTGGCTTGGAACTCCATTTTTAACGCAATACTATCCCCTTGGAACACGTTCTGATCTGTACCGTTGTCTTCAAATACAAACTTTATCCAAAACCAATCCATTTTCCCAGGTTTTAACCCCCCTGTTTCAGTCCACTTAGAATGAAATACTTTTTTGGAGACAATCTCTGAACTTTGTGATTTTAGTTCTGCAAGGGTTGTCTCGTATGCAGGGCTTTTTGCAGGATCCCAATCCCAAAGAAATTGTACTTTAATATGTTTACCGAAATCTTCTGTAGTATTATTTTGTTTTAAGTCGTTTACAGTATAGTCTATTTTCATCATGATATCTTTAATATCTAAGGAACCACTATTTTTTAAATTGAATTTTTTTAATATTTTGTCCCCAGGTTTTAAATTTTCTAAGTTAAGTGAAGTAGTTGGTTGCATAGCTAAATCCAATGTACCTGCAGCAAATGTATTATTTGTCACAACTTGATCGCTAAAATATGCATATGTTCCCCCACCGATTAAAGACATACCAAGAGCGGCTGAAACCACTCCAACACCTAATTTCTTTTTCAATGACATTTTTTGTTCCTCCCATATCATTTTTACAATTTTTCTCCCTAATTAACTAAAACGCTCCCCTTAATACAGGTATAGCATCAATTGTAAGAATTTTGTATTGAAATAAGAATATTACTTATTGAGAAAATTATGTTGTTATCTGTTTTCTATAAATTAAACGTACTCAAAATAGAAAGTTTGAATCCGGAATTTAATTAAAGTTAAAGGGCAATGGATGTACCTGTAACGTACTGTTGATTCGAAAGGAAACACAATCGATTTTTGTCTAAACAAAACAAGAGATGAAAAGGCTGCAAAGCGCTTTTTTAGGAAAGCGCTGCGGCCTTTTCATGTTTCAAAGCCACGTGTAATAACAGTCGATAAGAATCCGGCTTATTCTATAGCAATTGGGTAGTTGAAAAAAGAAAAAGGCATACCTGATAGTAAGCAACTTAGACAACAAAATTACTTGAATCATATAGAAGATGGACTTGTAACATAGAATACGATTCCGTTAGGAATATATATGTTTTATTCTCTTTTACTTTGTTTTTGCATCAGAACCAAAATACAAAGGGAGCAAGAAGAGCTACGTAACCGTCAAGAGAAAATAAAGAAAGAGACAGAAGAACGACAATATATTCAAATACAGAAAGCGTAGCTATATAGAAAAAAGCGCTATGGAACAAATGAAACTTGTATCATGTCTATATATTGAAACCATATTAAAAGTGAGGGCAGTTTTATGTTTATTCAAATAAGTTTGAGGTGTGGAAATGGAACAGAAGTTTACTGGAAAATGTAATCATGACGAGCTCGACTATGTTATTAAAGACTATTGGCAAGATGTATGGAATTATTCATTTATTATTACAAAAGATCCACACTTATCAGATGATATCACACAAGATGTCTTTATAAAGGTTTTTAAACATTGGCATTCGTTTCGAAAGGATTCATCCATTAAAACGTGGATATTAAAAATCACAAGAAATACAGCCATAAACTATTTAAAATCATCCTATTTTAAAAGGATATCTTTAGTGGGATTTTTTAGTGACGACAAGCAGTCTTCTTCGGCAGAACAAGAATTTTTTAAGCAAGAAGAAATGAATGATGTGTGGAAGGTTGTATTAGAACTACCTAAAAAGCACCG